>JBCCEC010000012.1:0-67917 GCA_039030475.1 Bacteroidota bacterium | reverse complement strand
GTTAGCCTAAAAGTTAAATATGATGGAAAAACCAAAGAGTTCCATCATACCAAGGGCATGGTTCTATCATTTTATGCCAATGAAAAAGTTGAATTTGAGCACCATGTCTCTGCCCAAAAACCTTTACAATGTTTAGTTATAGCAACAACGATTAGAAACTTGGACAAATTACCTAATGGGGAAGGCCAATTTTTAGAAAAGTTCTTACATCAGTTAGTACATCCAAAAGATAATTATGTTGAAGGTCCGGTGTTTAATATGAGTCCAGAAATGTTTCTATTAGTTGAACAATTCTTCAATAATACTTTCCAAAGTGAAATTAAAATGCTGTTTTATAAAAGCCATATGACCGCTTTACTTTCGCACTATTTTGGGCAACTTGCGAAACAACAGAACACAAAACTTAATACTTCGCAACTAGAAAAAATTAATCTAGCCCAAGAAATTTTGCTGTCCGATTTAGAAAATCCACCATCCTTAACAGAATTGGCTCATAGCATTGGAACCAACACCAATAAACTTAAAATAGAATTCAAAGCACAGTTTGGTGTTCCTGTTTTCAAATACTTACAAAACGAACGACTAAAGAAAGCCTACAATTTAATAAAGAACGAACAAAAAACTATTCAAGAAGCTGCTTGGGCCGTAGGTTATGATAGTTTAGGTTCTTTCTCAAACGCTTTTGAAAAAAAATTTGGCTATAGACCTAGCCAAGTATAAAATTCTTTTCGAATAAATCATAATTCTTTTTGAATAAGTTGCTGGTTTACAGCTACAATAGATTTGCGTCATAATTCAAAATTAAAAATTATGATTAGCAAAAAGTTACTCAGCATTATATGCGCCATGTTAGTTTGGATTTTAGGCGTTAGTTTTTACCTCTTATCCTATTATATTCCCATTTTAGAAAATCCTGAGCAACAATCCAATATTGTACTAGTATTGGCCATTATTCCTAGCGCTTGTTTCGCGACTTATCTGTTCTATAAAAACAGCTACATGAAACCATCTTCATTAGCTCTTATATTTATAATTGTGGCTACTACATTGGATATATTGATAACTATTCCTGTATTTATAATTCCAAATGGTGGTAGCTATTCAGAATTTTTCGGAGACCCTATGTTTTACACTATTGTAGTGGAGTTTTACTTCATTGTATTGTATTTCGGCAATCACTTGACCAAAAAAATAAAGGCATGAAAACTTATGTTCTTTTTACAACGGTCCTATTGAATGCACTATCCACAGGTTTTTTCTTCGCTTGGTCTGTTTCGGTCATATTGGGAACAAAAAGAGTAGGTGATTTTACTTACTTGGAAAGCATGCAGAGCATCAATAGAGAAATCTTAAACCCAGCATTCTTTATAGTGTTCTTTGGAAGCTTGATTACATTGATTATAAATACCTGCTTGCAGTTTAATAACAAACTTGTGTTTTGGTTGGTCTTGGCATCAGCAATCATTTATCTAATTGGCACTTTTGGGGTTACAGCTTTAGGAAACGTCCCTTTAAACAATGAATTAGAGGCATTGAATATTACCAAACTTAGTTTAGTAGAACTAAAGAATTTTAGAGTCTATTATGAAAGTGCTTGGAATCATTATCAAAGCATTAGAACCATTTCAAGTATGATTTCATTTACCCTCTTATTAATATCAATATTTATTCAAAAAACATTTTAAAACAATTATTATGAAAACAAACATTTTAGTTATCGGTGGAACCGGAAAAACTGGTCGCCGTGTAGTAGAGCAATTACAAAACAAAGGATTTGAACCTAGAATTGGCTCAAGACAAGCATCACCAAGCTTTGATTGGGATGATAAAGAGACTTGGGTAAATGCCTTAAACGGCATTGAAAAAATGTATGTTACCTATTATCCTGACTTGGCTGTTCCAGGAGCTAAAGAAGCCATAGAGAGTTTAACTTATCTAGCCAAAGAATTAGGGGTTAAAAAAATGGTTTTACTCTCTGGAAAAGGGGAAGCAGAAGCTGAAGCTTGTGAAAAAATTGTTATAAATTCTGGGATGGATTATACCATTGTCAGAGCTTCTTGGTTTAACCAAAATTGGAGTGAAAGTTTCTTTTTAGAGCCTATTCTATCTGGAGAAGTGGCATTACCAATGTCTGATGTCTTAATTCCATTTGTAGATGCTAATGATATTGCCGAAGTTGCGGCCACTGTCTTACTTGATGATTCTTATAACGGCGAAATCATTGAGGTAACAGGTCCAGAATTAATCACCTTTAAAGATATCATTAACATTATTTCAAAGACTAGCGACAGAAGTTTAAACTTTTACGACATCACGTTAGAACAGTATATAGATGGTATGAAACAAATGCAAATACCTAATGATGTTGTGTGGTTAATTGAGTACTTATTTAGTCATGTTTTGACCAATCCAAAAAATCAGCAAGTAGTTAATGACATTGAACGCGTATTAGGCAGAAAAGCAAAAACATTTTTAGAATATGCTCAAGAAACTGCTAAAACTGGGATTTGGAGTCAAGTTAAAGTCAAATAACTATTGTCAGCAACGTGTATAAGTAATAGCGATTTGAGTACTCATTCAAATCGCTATTCTTTTTTATTACGTAAATTACTTCTCGAATAGTATTGCATGTAATTTCGCTATTACTGCCCATACACCAAAACGTTCGAGTCCATGTTCCGCTGCGCTCCACATGGACTCGAATGTGCGGGCGGCTACAACTTGAATTTAAAAACCTTTAGACATGAAAAAAATAATTTACTCATGCGTTATTGTCTTAACAACAATGATTTTAATTTCGTTTTCGTCAAAAAATGAAAAAACTGAATTTGATTTTGAATCGGGAAGGGTAATGGCTTTTAGACCATTGACTCTTTTGGAAACCACTACACCTGAAGAGTTGGAAAAATTTGGACATGAACAATTGACCCCAACTTTCAACAAATACGTTCCAGGAGTTAAATCTTATATAATTAAGGGACAAAGAGGCGACAATAAAGACAAGTTCGCTCATCTGTTAATTTTTGACAATGAAGCTACAAGGGATTTTTACTTTCCGTATGAACATTCTGGAGAATCAAATATCCCCGAAGTAGCATTAAAGCTCTGGAGGCCTGGACAAATTATATTATTGGACAGTCTACCAAAATACACTAAATCACTTCAAGAAACTACTGATTATACAGACTATATCTTTATTGAATAAAAGCAATAGCTAACAATACTTATAATTTACTGTGGCAAAGAGTTAAAACAAAGTTCAATTTATAAAATAAGGCTGATTTCTACAACAGAATAATCCTGCGGATGATTCCACAACGAAATCTTAACCGAGACCATCAGCGCCAATTTCAAAGCCGCGTCAACTTATATAAAAATGAAAAAAGAAATCAATTTGAGTATGAAGATCTGTAAATCAACAAGTCAATATAGGATTATTCTTTTAACGATTGGTCTATTGTTTTCTTTACCACCATTCGCTTGGTCACAGGAAAAAATAGTTAAAGATTCGGTATCAACCGAATTATCCATTGAAAAGATGGTATCGCAAATCAATGTAGAAGTTGATCCTAATTTTGTTTACGATTACGAACAGACAAAATTTGTTCCTCCTCATAAAAAAACCCTGCTTATCATGGGTCAAACGGTTGAAAGTATTTCAGAATATCTGGAGAGTTTTCCTGGTCAAAAAATTCCGGGTGGCTGGTCAGCTTATTGGGGAATACCAGAGTTTAAAGGTATTACAGAATCTCATAAAAATGATACCGGCGGCACACAAAATCACCAAATGTTAGTTGATAAGTTTCCCAATACTGTGGTGCACAGTGCCATGTGGATGGTAGGTAAATGGAATATTGCCGGCTTTGCCGGCAAAGGTGATTATGATAAGGTCATCAAAAAATACGGGGCTTGGGCAAAATCTACCAACCGACCTATATATTTGAGGATAGGCTATGAATTTGACGGGCCACATAACGAACTAGAGCCCAAGGAGTATGTAAAGGCATACCGGCATATCGTTGATCTGTTGCGGAAAAAAGAAGTTAACAATATTGCCTTTGTCTGGCATTCATATGCTTCCAAACCGTTCAAAGATTATAAGTTGTCCGCATGGTATCCCGGTGACAACTACGTGGACTGGATAGGCATCTCCGTTTTTGGTCATGCGTATGGCAGTGCTAACTTCGGTTCTTATTGTGATACCGTTTTGAATTTTGCCAAAGCACACAAGAAACCAATAATGATTGCAGAGTCCAACCCAATCAAAGGTATTGATAAAGAAAACACTAAAGTGTGGGATCAATGGTTTGTCAATTTTTTCACCTTTATCTATAACAAGAATATTAAGGCAGTTAGTTTCATAAACGAAGACTGGCAAAGGCTTTCTATTCAAGGAATTTCAGATTGGAAAGATGGACGTCTTTACAACAATGAAAAAATATCAAAAGCCTGGTTCCAAGAAACTAATAAAGATCACTATTTAAAGCAATCACCTGAACTCTTTAAACTGCTGGGATACTCTAAGTATTAATATTAAAAAATTTATGAAAGAATTATACCAAAATGTTCTGCAAAAGCCCGCCACGCTGTATATACGATACCATTCAAGTCTATGTTCCGCTGCCCGCACATTGTAGAACATTGAAAAATCACAATAAAATAAAATTACAATTTGCGAACATTTATTTTTGAAAAAAGAAAGTACGGATTCGAATTACTGATGGATCTGCACAAGTTTGAAGGAAACCCAAACGTTTTTTTCGACCCTGCACCTCACACAACCAATTTTTTTGAAATCATGGTTTTTGAAAAAGCCAGTGGAACGATTGAATTGAACGGACATGTGTTGGAGGTTGCAGAAAATAGTCTTTTTTTCATCTGCCCTTTCCAAAAGAAAAGTTGTAAAATTTCGCTTTCTGGAGTCAAAGGTTTTCATCTTGTTTTTCAGAATGATTTTTTAGCGGACTTTTTTGATGATAAATTGTTCGCTTATCGGTTACAGTACTTTTACAATTACCAATACCCTCAATATTTACAGTTGATCAGTGAAGATTACGATGTTATACGATTCGTTTTAAATGAAATCATCGCTGAGATAAAGAATTATCAAAATGATAGCCCTCATATATTACGTTCGCTTTTATACTTCTCGTTGTCAAAGTTAAATCGTTTGTATTCAAAATGTTATAACATTTCGCCCGAAACCCAATCAAATTCAATAATTTATAAATTTAAAGAACTGCTTGAACTGAACATTCGCACATTACATTCTGTTGCGGACTATTGTAATCTATTGCATATAACACGTCATCAAATGAATGCTATGGTAAAAGAACATACCGGGCATACATCAAAAGAAGTAATAAATAATAGACTATTGCAAGAGGTAAAAACAGAACTTCGCTATTCGGATAAAACAATTGCCGAAATAGCACATTCCTTAAAATTTAGCGAACCTAACAATTTGACCCGATTTTTTAGAAAAATGGCGGGAGTTAGCCCTTCCACCTATAAGGATAATTACCAAAATGATAGAAATTAGCAATCAACTGATAAGCCAAAAGAAGATAAACAAACGGAAATTTGTAAATAAAAAGTCATGCAAAAACTTCTTTGCCCATTCATCATAGTATTAAGTTTTCAACTGGCCATCGGTCAAAATTCTACTACAAAAATCGATATGATCACTTCTAATTGGGATATTCCAAAAGAAGCTTCGTTCGAAAGATTTGACAACAGGGAAACGCTAATTTTAAATGGTGGAAGAGCCACCGTTAAAAATCAAACTTTCGCAAACGGGACTATCGAGGTAGATGTGTACGCCAACTCCATCAGAAGTTTTGCAGGCATTACCTTTAGAAAGCAAGACGACACCATGGAAGAAGTATATATGAGATTGCATAAATCCAACCAAGTAGATGCTGTTCAGTATACGCCCATCTTTAATAATGAGTCGAATTGGCAACTGTATAGAGAATACCAAGCAAAGGTTTCGTTTAAAAATACAGGTTGGAATACGCTACGTGTAGAAGTTGCCAATAAAAAGACCGAGGTTTTTGTTAATGATGAAAAGGTCATGACTATCGATGACCTTAGAACAGACCATAGCTATGGGGAAATTGGTCTTTTCTCCTTATTCAAGAATAGGTTTTCAAATTTCAGATTTACATCCAGTGATGTGTTAGATGATGTCCAAACCGATAAGACCGATACTATTGACCCTGCAATAATAAGGCAATGGGAAATTACCAAAGCCATACCATACGAAGGGAATCTCCAATTCAATGATTTCTTAAAAGAAAAGTACCAGATTGTCACAACGGAAAAATCTGGCCTCTTACCTATTTCTAAATATCTTAAGAAAACTTCTTCTGGAGCCTTTGAGAGAAACAAAGAAGACTACACCATAGCATCCACTACGATAAAAGCGGATAGTAACGAAACTAGAATTTTTTCATTTGATTATAGTGACAAAATAATGCTCTACCTGAATGGTGAACTTATTTTTAAAGGCAATAATGCTTTTAGAACGAAGGGAATACAATATATGGGGCATATGGCCATTAATACCAACAAATTATACCTGCCGCTTAAAAAAGGAGAAAACAAAATACACTGTGTCATTATAGATAAAGCCAACGGCTGGGGATTAATGGCAAAACTGGAATAATACTAGCTCAAGCCAACAAAGTACAAAACGACAGACTTGAAGGAAAGTAAAATTTAATTCTGATTACATAAAACATAAAAACAATAGCGGTTTGGGTTTAGACTCGAACCGTTGTTGTTATTTAAGTATATTGTAATCTGAAAAGTGGTAGCATTTTATCCGCTATTGCGCTTATTCAAAACTGTTCAGAAAACAAGAAGTTAAAAAAATACTTTTTGAATTAAGCCGTAAAGAGTGGGAACAAGACAATAAACTAAACTCATGTATAATCTTCCGTACCATAAAGAAAACAATGAACTGATCATTAGAGAGTTTGTCGCGAACAATCCTTTTGCTTTTATAACAGGATGTGATTTAGAGAACAAACCTATTGCCACCCAGATCCCAGTTTTTATTGAAGTTAAAGAAGGAAGAGAGGTTCTTCGCGGCCACATTATGAAGAATACCGACCACCACAAATCATTCTTGCATAATGCAAATGTACTTGTAGTTTTTACTGGAAAGCATACCTATATAAGTGGCACATGGTACAGCAACCCAAATACACCCTCCACTTGAAATTACATGAGTGTGCACGTGAAAGGAACAATAAAGTTTGTTGATGAACTAGAATTGGAAGAAATACTTAGAATCACATCAATTCATTTCGAAAAACAAAATGAAAAGTCAACAACTGTTTTTGATAATTTGCCTAGCAAGTTCAAACAAAAAGCGCTTAAATTAATTGTAGGTTTTGAGATTGAAATAAAGGAAATGGACACGGTATTCAAACTAAGTCAAGACCGCGATGAGGAGAGCTATCAAAATATTATCAAGAAACTGAAGCAACAAGACGAAAGTGGGTTTGTCATTGCAGAAGAGATGGAAAAAAGAAAGAAAGCACTATTTGCAAAAGATGAATTATGAAAAAAAACACGATAATATTATTATTGATTGCAATATCTACTATTTACGGAAATTTAATCGCGCAAGAAAAAACGAAAAAACGAAAAATGCAATTTGGACAAGTCCTTACCGTATCCAGTGCTGAAAGTTTGATCATTGGAAATCCAGATGAACGTATAACCATTAAACTAACAGATATTGTTGAAGAATGGGGGTATGATGCACCTCCTGAAGATGAGAATCGTAATTATTTTTCCAATGTAGCATATACTTTAAAAATGGCAGTAAAGGATATCGAAAAAAGTATCCGTTTTTATAGTTCCGAAATTAAAAACAAAGCTAATTTTACTATTCCCTTTGAGAATTATAAAATCCGAATCCTATCTGATACCTACAAAAATTCATCAGCATCAATAGAACTGATCATTACCAAAAATGAAGAGGATTAAATCAAATTGGTCCAAAAAGTTGAAATCATTAGTGTTATTCTTAACCTAATTCCCGGATAACCAACGCTATATCAACTTAACCTGATTGTTGGCATTACGCAGTACAATACTATTTTGGCACAATTTTCGTTAGTTTTGTACTGGTCCATGGACTAAACCTCAAAAAAAATAAAGAACAATGCGCTCGATTTTTACCTACTTCACACAAATTGGCTTACTTTTTTTTCTTTTAACAGGATTCCAATCCCAAGCACAAGATGTACAATGGGTATCTTGGGATGAGGCAGTAGCACTCACCAAAAACGAAGGGAATACAAAGAAAATTTTCGTAGATGTTTACACGGACTGGTGTGGCTGGTGCAAGAAAATGGATAAGGATACATTCCAAAATCCGGAAGTTGCCGCCTATATGCAGGACAATTTTTATATGGTTAAATTAGATGCGGAAGGTAAAGACCCTATTGAATACGAGGGTAAATCCTTTAAATATGTAGCTTCTGGAAGAAGAGGCTATCATGAGTTCGCCGCTGCACTTTTACAAGGTAAAATGAGTTATCCTACGGTTGTGTTTTTGGACGAAAATCTAAAAATGCTTTCCCCTGTACCGGGTTATCAAAAGGTAAAGCCTTTTATGCAAATTGCTCGTTACTTCGGTGACAATATCTATAAAGACCAGGATTGGCAGACATACGCTGGAAAATAAAAGTCTGACGATTCTATAATAGTGTCACGACCATAAAGCCTAAATAAGTTCCTAGAGCATTTCCCAATGTGCCTACCAATATTGCAGGTAAAATAAGTTCTTTACGATTAAAAGATTCAGCTAAGGCAATAGCAGATGTACTTCCACCCACATTAGCCTGACTCGCTATTGCAATCATATCCCAGTCCTTGAATACCAAAGACCCTAAAAGGATAATTAGCAATCCATGAATTACCACAGCCAATAAGGTAAATCCAAATAAGGTAAACCCTATTTCCTTAAGTGCTACAACGGCTCCAATTTCACAGTAAGCACCAATAACCGCTAGAAATAAGTAAACTAAATATAACCCTAGGGTTCGACTCCCCTTAAGCTTGGTAATAAATGGAAACTGGGCCAGTACGATTCCTATTGTGGAAATGGTAATAATAGAGGGTATCTTAGGAAATAAATCGGCAATAAGTTCGGATACTAGGAATGCCGTTAAACCTAAAACCAAAAGGATCCCCAAAGCATACAAATCCAACGCATCCGAAACAGTTTCATCCTTGGTGGAATTAGGACTTCCTATTTTTTTGTCCTTAAAAAAACGTCGAAGTACTACAGGTATGGCTATTGTCACTACCACCCAAATAGCAGTGACCACATTATCAACAGCAATAGTACCTGCATATAAACTCCCTTTTTCTTGAAAATTATACGCCAAAGCAACTGCATTAAAATTTATGCTACCGCCAGTATACGTTCCGGTGAGCATTCCCGCCAATACTTTTCCATCATCTCCCAAAATAGCTTGAGGCGAAATTAAATACCATGAACAAATAATTCCAAGCACCGTGGCCAATGAACCAATCAAAAACAGAACTATCATTGGTGTTCCTGCTTTCTTTATAGCCGTTAAATTAGCTCCCAAAAGCAAATAAAATATTGAAATAGGAGCCAAATAGCTAAATATGGCCTTGTACAATGGAATGGAATTCGAGGCTGAGGGAATAAGCTTTAGATTAGCAAGGATTGCAGTAAAAACAATAACCAATAACGCTGCACCAAAAGGTTTGCCCCATTTGGTCTTACCTGCATAAAATGATAAGATCACCATGAGGCATAAAACGGTCAATACATAAACTGGGTTGGCTAAACTCATCTTTAATTCCCAAAAGATAAGCAAACAAAGTGAATTGATTACGTCAACCAAAAATCAACATTGACCAATAGCCAAATATCCGTCGACTATCTACTATAATTAGGACTCTCTTTAGTTATGGTTACATCATGCGGATGGCTCTCGTTGATACCGCTAAACGTAATTTTCACAAAACGTCCTGAATCTTTAAGCGTTTCGATATCCTTGGCACCACAATAGCCCATTCCGGCACGTAACCCGCCAATAAATTGGTGCATGCTTTCGTAGAGATCTCCTTTATAGGGTACACGTCCAACGATACCTTCAGGAACCAATTTTTTGATGTCATCTTCCACATCTTGGAAATAACGGTCTTTACTACCTTCTTTCATAGCCTCCACAGAACCCATACCACGATACGACTTGAACTTACGCCCTTCGTAGATGATTGTTTCCCCGGGAGATTCTTTTGTACCTGCCAGTAATGAGCCCAACATGACCGTATCCGCACCTGCGGCAATAGCTTTTGGAATATCCCCTGTATAGCGTATACCGCCATCGGCAATTACAGGAACACCGGAACCTTTTATCGCAGCTGCAACTTCCAATACTGCAGAAAATTGTGGAAATCCCACACCGGCAACCACCCTGGTCGTACAAATAGAGCCAGGGCCAATACCAACTTTGACCGCATCCGCTCCAGCTTCGACCAAATATTTGGCGGCTTCGCCAGTAGCAATATTTCCTACGATTACTTCCAACTCAGGGAAAGATTTTTTTACTTCTTTCAGAATATTAACCACACCTTTGGTATGGCCGTGTGCGGTATCAATAACTATAGCATCAACTCCCGAGTTCACCAATGCCCCTGCCCTATTAACTGCATCTGGAGTCACCCCAATCGCCGCAGCTACACGCAAACGACCATATTGGTCTTTGTTTGCCATAGGTTTTTGGGTCAATTTGGTAATATCCCTAAACGTTATGAGTCCTACGAGTACATACTGATCATTGACTACCGGAAGTTTCTCAATTTTGTTTTCTTGCAAAATTACTTCAGCATCGGAAAGTGATGTGCCCTCCCCTACAGTCACCAAATTTTCTGAAGTCATTACTTCGGCAATGGGCCTATCGTCGTTCTTTTCAAATCGTAAATCCCTGTTGGTAACGATGCCTATCAACTTTTTATCTTCATCAACTATAGGGATTCCGCCAATACTATGCTCTTTCATATTGGCCTTTGCATCTCGAACAACAGAATCTAACGGAAGTGTAACAGGATCAATGATCATTCCACTTTCGGCTCTCTTTACCTTCCTTACCTTAATCGCCTGCTGTTCAATGGTCATATTTTTATGCAAGACGCCTATTCCACCCTCTTGGGCCATGGCAATTGCCATTTGCGACTCGGTCACAGTATCCATTGCAGCGGAGACAATGGGTACGTTAATGGTAATGTTTCTGGTAAACTTTGTTTGAATGTTGACTTCTCTTGGCAGTACTTCAGAATATCCAGGTACAAGCAGTACATCGTCGTACGTTAGACCTTCGCCGATAATCTTATTTAGGTGGGCTTCCATTGCAATTACGAATTAATTGCGTGCAAAGATACCATATTTTAATCCAAATAGGATATTTGAAAAATACATCAGGTTTTTATTTAGACCCATTATAAATAATTGATATATTTACATCCAAATACGCAATATTATGTGCCAATCTATAGAAGTTTTAAGCCAAACTAAAAATGGATTGTTTACTTTTTGCAATCATAACAAACTTTTCCAGTTGGTCTTCAGCAATCTATGTTTTGAATTCTATGAATGGGAACTTGAAAATTTTAGAAAATACATTTTCCGGTTGAATGTAACGTACTGGGAAAAAAATCATATTCAATCCCTAAATCAACGAAAAATACCAATTTCAGTAGGAAATAAGTATTTTACCATACTTGTAAACAAACAAGAATTGGAAGAAATTAAAAATTTGTTGCATATTGAGCTAGCGCAGATTAGGCTACTGAAGCACAAAGACATTAATTATCAGTTTATAGAAAACTAATTCCTAAGTGTTCTCAGGAGTTAGTAGGTTTGGAAAGCGGCTATTGGATTCAGCCGCTTTCTTTTGCTTTACAATTTAATCTGAAGCGTTGTATAAAATGTCCTTGGTTCTGCTGGAATAATTCCGGGTCCAGGGTATCCTGTCGCTCTTCTTGTAAAGTAAGATTCGTTAAAAAGGTTGTTGATACCTGCTTCTAACCTGAACTGTTTATAAGCGTATGAAAAAGATAAATCCATAATGCCATAAGCTGGTAATTCACCAATAATACCAGCACTAGGTGCAGTTGATTCGGTAAGAGGCGGCGAATTTTGCGGATCATTAAATTGTCTTGATAAATAGGTGTACTGTAAAGAACCAAGAAAATCTTTATAGCCAAATCGCACTCCAGAACGAAAGTTTATTTCTGGTATATGTTCAACCTTTTTCCCTTCTACATTGTTGATTCCCTCTGCTTGTTCTATATATTCAGAAGAAGTCAAGGCAAGATTTCCAAATAGGTTAAGCTTTATATCTTGCGAAACATCCAACAATGTTTCTTTTACATTCCAATCGCCAAGAAGTTCCAAGCCATAAATGACAGCCGTACCAGCATTATCCGTTAGGTTCTTAACTCTATTTTGATCATCAACAAATGGAATTGTCCTAGAAATTCGATTATCATAATACAATAAAAAACTACTAATATCATAGGAAAAAAATTCCTTAAACCTACCTCTTGCACCAATATCTGCTGTAAAGCCCTCTTCATCCTCTAAATCTTCACTGATGATTTGTGATGGATTTATTACCCTTAAATCATTAAAAGTCACAGAACGATAGTTTTGAGATATGTTTCCATAAAATTCAACACTCTTATTAAGTTTATAGGAGGCACCTAGTCCCAACAACACAAAAGAACGCTCTAAGTCACGATCTTCCTCGGTTATACGGGTTTCTAAAACATTACCGGCCAAATCGGTAAATATCGCGGTAAAATTACCAGTAGCAGATGTTTTTATATACTCAAAACGAAAGCCAGGTGTGATTGAAAAACGGTCACTCAAATTAATGATATTCTCTCCAAAAATGGCCAAGTTTAAGTTGGGGAAATTATAGCTGGATTTTCTTGGAAATGCAGGGAATTCCTCATCCACAAAATCGAAATCTGGAGCCGTTGTCGCAGGGCCAGCTCCCTGGCGTTGTTTATTAAACGCCTGATAATACTTAGACCCTATTAAAAAAATCGCATCTTTTTGACCAATTTTATAACGTGATAGCAAGCGGGCTTCTGCACCCCAATTCTGAAAATCATCGACTAATAATTCTCGAACGCCCCCCTCGTCAATTATATCCACTCTGTTTTCCCTAAATCCTAAGGCTTTCCGCGACGCATCCAATGCAAATAGATTGAGGCTAAAATCTGTTGCTGGCGAGAAGCTATGATCCAAACGTAAAGAACCCAACTTCCAATCAATATCGAACCAATTGCGTTCTCGGTTGCTAAAGGTAGGGTCTTCATTGAACTGCACATCCGTCAATCCTCCCGGTTGTTGCGCCAAATAGTCCAGTATAGTAGCCTCGAAAGTAAGTTTTGTCTTTTCAGATATTTGATACCCAAAATGACCGTGATAGTTTCTAGCATTAAAATTTGAATTTGGTCGAAAGCCATCGCCTTGCTTGTAATTAAAATAGTTATAATAACTAAACTTGCCCGAAGTACCGCTCAAGCTATTAAAACTAGTGAACAAACCATTTGATCCGATGGTCTGTCGAGATATCAGTTCTATTTTTTTATTTGGATTGGGTCGCCTAAACTTAAAGTTGATCAAGCCTCCAAATTGTGTTCCATACTGTAAAGATGCTGCTCCACGTACAACCTGTATTTCATTCAAAGCTTCTACTGGTGGTGTATAATAGCTTTCTGGATACCCTAAGACATCGGCACTGATATCGTAACCATTCTGGCGTACATTAAAATTTGCGGTACGATTTGGATCTAAACCCCTTCCCCCAATATTTAACTGCAGTCCGGCATCACCGTTATCATATATATTTAGTCCTACGACTTGACCGTAAATCTGACGTGCATTGTTTGATGCTAAATTACCTGTGATCAAATCAATTGCCACTACCTCTGTCTTCTTACCTGCATATATAGCGGTTCCTTCAACTTTTCTAAGGTTTCGCAGCGCAAATACTTTTTCCCGTTCTTTGGTTAAAACCACTTCGGACAGTTTCTCCCCTATCGGTTCAAGAGAAATAGCCAAATCTTGACTTGATGTATTTATATTCTGCTCATAAACCTTGTAGCCATAGGCAAAAACAACCAAATTGTAGCTTCCTTGTAAAATGTTATCAAAATAAAAATTTCCCGTTGTCGATGTGGTTGTTAGTAATTCCAATTCCTTAAGGTAGACTTCCGCTCCAGAAATGGGCTGATTGTCAATACCTGTTACTACACCGGAAAAACTCGTTTGGGCTTGCACCAAAATGGAAAATAGCAGCAAAAAAACTGTACTCTTAAATACCTTTGATCTCATCCCTAAATGGAAGTATCCATGTTTTATGTTTAAATGAATCATGTTCTTTGGTCAAATCTGTTTTGGGGTCTATGAACGGTTGGCTCAATCTACCGTTAAGAGCTACGTAACTCTCTACGTAAACTCCAATATTCTTATGGCCTTGTGCCTTAAAATGATTTTTTAAATAGTGGGCATATTCCACAATAAAATCTGGCTGAAAAGCCATTTGTTTTTCTTGAAAAGAGGTTATGAAATCGGTATTGTCAACATAAAACCATTTCCCGTTTTCCTTATCAACAATTTTAAACTGGGCATAGCCCGATTTTTCCATCAACATTACCCTCCATGAAAAACGATATCCCTCCTCTGTCCAAAATAATTCTCCGGGATATAAAAGATACCTCCAAGGAAAGGCAAGCTGTATTGCAAAAAACAAGAGTACTACTATATATCGCAACTGGTTTGAAAGACTGGTAGTAAACGCTAAAGTTTTGTTGTTATCGAAGTTGTTTTTAGTGATTTTTACCAATCGTGAAAGGTATTTCAATATGTTATTATGAAACCTCGCATCAAAAAAAATAAGGGCTGAAACAATCATAATATATGGGAACATTCCAATTGGAAACAGTACCCGTGTCAATATATGAAATACAACCACCAAGAAAAAGGCAACGTACCGCGTTTTAGCATATAATAGAAGAAATGGAATTGCAAGGTCATACGCAGCACCTCCCCAACAAAACGCATAATGCACCCACTCTTTTCCCATAAGTTCCCCTATCAATGGAACATCGAATTTGGAAGGCAGCCAAATCTTTAAAGGCATTGCTTTTACCAACCAATCAGAATTCAGCTTTGCCAATCCCGCGTAAAAGTAAACGATGCCCAACATCAATTTTAAAGCATCAACCGTCCATTTGGGAATATACTGAAAAGCGCTTTCAGGATTTTTTTTAGCATCGAGCGCATAGTATACGTTTGCCGGTAAAAAAATCATTAGAAAAGATAGCGCACTAATAAAATAATAATGATTGAGGTATGTGGTCTTATCCATTAACTCGATATACGTAAACGAAAGGAAAAAAACCAAAATGGACAGTCGGTACTTATACCCCAGTGCTACACCGATTGATGCAAGGGCACAAATAACGAAGATTAAATAAGTTGCATTGCCCAAAGGTTTCACCCACTCGAAACCATAATAGGAAAAGTGAAATTTTGGTTCCAAATACAGTTTTTCAATCCAGCCGTTTGCCCAAAAACGAATGATGCTGATCAGCATCATGATACCAAAAAGAATACGAAAGACCGCCAAAGGGGCGGCCTCTATAGTTGTTTTTAAATATTTGGAAAAGGATAAGGACATCTAATCTCCATCAGCATCAACAAAATCAATACTGATACTCATTGCCGATACCATATCTACCTTAAAGAGCGGGACAGCTCGTTGGACCTCATCATAAGCCATATTCATAGTGGTAGGGGTATCGTTGTTTTCAATTTCACTTCTAAAAGTATCCAAACCTGAGACTGCAGTACGGGCCGTATTCAATTGGCTATTGATAAGTTCTGACAAATCATCACCGTCTTTTACGGAATTTAAATCCGCAAGATACGATGCCAAACTTTCACCAGTTGTTGATGAATTGAAATGCTTTCCATTAAAGAAATCCTGTACTGCGGTTAAACCTTCTAAAAAAAGTGTATTGCTTATGTCTGCTTTATAGAAGGCTTCAATTGTGTTAGGAGCGGTTTCCCCTGTGAAGACGCCCAAGGGAATTCCCATTTTCCCAGCTCGAAGGAACTTTTCGTAGTAGAAGATATAATCGTTCACAAAGCGATCTACAGATGCGGTTGATGAAGAACCATCATTTTCTACGAAAGTATCGCGATAATCACCTGTCCATTGTCCAACAACATCGTCCGTTAAAGATTTCATATCTGAAATCACAGCATCGACATAAGCTAAAGTATCGTCAGCTTCTGTGCCACTAGCCAATCTGTTGACCAACGCAACATCGTCAGTTTCCAATCCATTTAATAGGTAATCTAAAGCAGGGAATCCTTTTGCATCTCTATTTGATGGCAGAGAAAGGTCATAATTACCATCGGCAATATGTGATTCTATCAAGTCGATATCCGTAGGATACGTATTCATGTTCAGGCGATACCCCACAGTTTCTGCGGGACCTGTTTCGAACAAAGAGACTTGTTGCCATGCAGTGTAAGCGTCTAACCATGCAGCCCGAAAAGCAGTTAAGTTATCGACACTCCTATCCGAAGCAAAATTTTCGTACGATTCTTCCAAAGTGGTGAGTTTGGCAGAAAAAGATTGGTACGCAGGGACTATTATGTTATCGGCCCAATTTACCAACATAGCGCTTCTATCGAATGTAACGGGAACCTCATCCTCCCCAGTACCGTCGCCGTCATTGGAATCTGAAGAACACGCCCAAATAAGAAATGGAACTGCAAAAAGAAAATACCAATATTTTTTCATTTTTTGTTTTTATTTATTCTAAGTAAAAGGTTCAAAAGTAATAAAAGGAATGGATTTTACCTTAGTAAAATCCATTCCTTTTGCTTAAAAAGTTAGATTAACGCTTAACAACAAGACTTACTCCGCTGCTTGTTCCAAAGTGAAGTCAAATTCTGATGCGATAGCTTCAGAAATTTCGTCCAGGGTCGTAGTGGATACATTCCATAAACCATTGACTCCATCATCCATTAAATCAACAAGAAATGCATCTACCTCTGCTTTGGTAAAATAGGGTGCATCGGTATTGGGCTTTCTTGTAAACTGTAGACTATAGATAAATCCATAGCCTTCGGATAAATCATGAAAAGCACCACCAAAATCAGGATTTTCTTGATCAAGTAGATTTTTTGCCTGTTGTAAATAGTAAACCGCTCTTATCCCAATAACTTCTGAAATCAATCCTTTGATAATTTCGGCCTGCTCATCACGCGTTGTATAGTCTTTCGCAACAATAGCTGCTCTACCTAGCTTAAATGCTTGATAAATATCATCTGCGATTCCGGTAAAATCTGAGTCACCTTCTACCCTACCTATATATTTATTCAAGAAATCATCCGCTCCCAAATCATCATTTGGATTGGCTGGATCTGCATTCAATCCATAAGCATAACCATACGCTTCATCCCATTTGTGTTCCATGGTCGTATAGTTTTTTCCTTCTTCAACGGTACCTGCATCATTCTCGGCAATGTTCTCTCCAGCATCAAGAACTCCTTTTCCCAAATAATTGTTAAGTGCTTGATCTACCATCAACGCACCTATTAAGCCTTTGTTGACCAATTGATTGTACTCCAACCCTTGAGCACTCACATATCTAGTTGAGGAACCATCTGCGATTTGACCTGCTTCACCTTCAGCAGCGGCATCATTCCATCTAGTAAAAACATCATCGACTTGTTTTTTTATCCAATCTTCAAAATCGGCCCTAATTAATCCCTGGTCTGCTGTATTGGCCGAAAAGAAATCGTTTGAAGCCGCCGTTTTACTGCGAATGCTCTTATCAGATGCATTTAAATCCGGATTTGAAAAATTATTTTCCCCTTCTTCATGAGCAAACATGGCATCCAACACAGCTTCGGTAGCAGTTTCATCCAAAAGCTTATCGTTGAGCTCTTCACCCATTTGAATTCTGGTAGTTTGACCTCCAAAACTGACCGTAGATTCCCCGTTTCTTGTGAATGTGTAGGTCGCGGGGTTTTCAATAGTTATTTCATCTGGACTCGTGTCATCTGAATCATCATCTTCAGAACAAGAAAGAAGAAATAGACCGGCAAACGAAAAAAAGAAAAATCTTTTTAGAAGCATTGTATAGTTTATTTAGATTATTTAAAAATAATTTCGAAGGCAAATATATCTTTAGAAAATCAATGTGACAAATTTATTTAGACTTGATTTAAATAAATTTTTACTGCGAATTCAATTAAAAAACAAAAAGAAGGAAATCGTTTAGTGAAAGGCAGAAAACAATGTTGTAGCTTTATTATAGGCTGCCTCAAAAACCATCCAGTTTACGCCAGAATTTGCTTTTTCGGTAGTGAAATAGGAAAGCATCTTTTCAGTAGGCATATTCCCTGTCAGTTCATCTTTTGCCATGGGACACCCACCAAAACCTTGAATTGCACCATCAAAACGCCTACAGCCCGCCTTGTATGCCGCATCTACCTTTTCATACCATTTAGTAGGTGTTGTGTGCAAATGTGCGCCGAATTCGATATGCGGATATTTTGGAATTAGGTTCGAAAACAGATATTGTATGACCTCTGGGGTAGAGCTTCCTATAGTATCGGAAAGTGATAGAATCTTCACCCCCATGTCTGCCAACTTCTCTGTCCACTCCCCTACAATCTCAACATTCCACGGGTCACCATATGGATTTCCAAAACCCATTGAGATATAAGTCACCACTTCCTTATCGTTAGCATGCGCCAAATCCAGAATACCTTTTAAAGTTTCTACGGACTGTGCTATGGTTTTATGCGTGTTACGCATCTGAAAATTTTCCGAAATCGAGAAAGGGTAGCCTAAGTAATCAATTTGAGGGTGTTGGCATGCATCACTCGCTCCCCTTACATTGGCAACAATGGCCAAAAGCTTACTTTTTGTTTTGGAAAGGTCCAATTGTCCCAAAACTTCCGAAGTATCTATCATCTGGGGTATTGCTTTTGGTGAAACAAAGCTTCCAAAATCCAACGTATCAAAACCACAGCCCAACAAAGATTGAATATACCTTACTTTTTCACTGGTTGGAATAAAGGTTTTTATGCCTTGCATGGCATCTCTTGGACATTCTATAAGTTTGATTTTTGACATATACTGAATGTAAAATTACCATTATTTCTACGTTAGCTACAAATGGTTTCAATGGAACGTTTTAAAATTCATTTTGGACCTATACCAAAAGTTGGTATTTTTGATATAAACAATACGGTATGGCAAAGAACACATCTATTTTATTGGGCGATTATTTTAATGATTTCATTAGTCAGCAAATCAAGACTGGAAAGTACTCATCAGCTAGCGAAGTCGTGAGGGCTGCTTTAAGAATGTTTGAGCATGAAGAATCTAAAAGAGTTGAGCTTATCAAAGAGCTGAAAAAAGGAGAACAATCAGGTTTTGTAGAAGACTTTAACAAAACACAGTTTCTCGAGTACCTCCATAATAAACATCTTTCCAAATAATGATTTATAAAATAAGCCAAGCGGCAAATGAAGATCTTGAAAAAATTTGGCTTTACACTGTCGAGAATTGGTCGCTCAAACAGGCCGATAGATATCTTAATTTAATTTTGGATGAAATTGAGTACATCGCCAAAAATCCTGAATACGGAAAAGATTATAGCAACGTGAGAAAAGGATATTTGTGTTCCCGGATAAAATCACATTTGGTATTCTATAGAGTCAACCAAAAAAAGAAAATGGTAGAAATCATTAGAATATTGCACCAGCGAATGGAAATTGAATCACAATTAAGCAATTGAAAATGGATTGCAAACAACAATCTACAAGTATAATCAAAGTAAAAGTTCAAAGCCGATAAGTCGAACAGCAACAAATAGGCCAGTACATGGGAACATCCAAACTATACAAAGAGATAAATGGCAATTCCCACAAAAACAACAATCTGCAACCATTTTAAGTAAATCCCTGCTTTGGGGCTTTTTGAAAGATAGGTTGCTATAGTGCCTCCTAAAACGGCGATAGTACCAAAAACAATACATACCGAAACCATGAATAGTAATCCGAGTATATAGAATTGAATTACCGTATTCATGCTTTCGCTAAACAGAAAACCTGGGAAAAATGCCAAAAAGAAAATCGCGACCTTTGGATTTAGGACATTCATCGCAAAACCTTTCTTGAACAATTTGGACAGGTTTGTTTTTGATGTTTTCTTTTTATCCAACAAAATAGAAGAATCACTTTTATAAACCCTCACTGCCAAATACAACAGATATAGAGCTCCAAATAACTTTATACCAAAAAATAGTGCATCACTTCTTTTAATTATTTCGGAAACACCGAATGCCAACAATGTGGTATGCACTAAACATCCACTTACCAATCCAGCAACCGTAGCCAACCCAGATTTTACACCATTTGATACGCTTTGGGTCAATACAAATATGTTATCAGGTCCGGGTGAAATGGCCAAAGCAAATGATGCCATTGTGAAAAGTATGAGTGTATCTAAATTCAAACGTACTATACTAGGTTTAGTCTAGAAAATTACAAAATAATGCTAGTGCAAAAGAAGAAAGCTGTTATTCAAAATCACGTATGCCCCTAACCTACCACGTGTATTCGGGCGGTTTGATTTTGTTCATACGCAAATAAAGATTGGCTTTGGCCCTATGATTGGTCAGATGGTCTTGCACATAAAACAATGCAAAAGCCCTACTAACCGTATTGCCACTATGGTACATAACACAGGTTTCATCTAATTTAGATTGTTCAATGCTATAAATGACTTCCGTGGTATATGAAAATCCTTTTTCCAACAAGTCTACAATTTCTTTCTTGCTCATTACGGTGGCATCTGGGGTACTTGGCTTTACTTCCATACCTTGTACATATCGTTTGGTCAACAATTCGATGGTGTAGCCAATGTGTACCATCTGCTCCGCAAAAGACTTGCTTTGTGGAGTTGGTTTATAACCATAAAGTTCTTCGGGCATGGCTTTTGCGACTTCAAGACAGTGTTCTTTTGCCGCTAACCAAACCGGAAGATACATTTTGGTAAAATTGGTTTTGGGGATTTTACCGTCTTGCGCCAATATTATTGTAGCAGTAAGCAGGAGAAAAAAAGTACTAAAAAAATATCTTCTCATTGGGTACTAAGATTCGGTTCGCTCTAAAAGGGCTTGATTAATTTTTTTTACGATTGCAGGGCCTTCATAAACAAACCCTGTATACAATTGGATCAAATCTGCTCCTGCATCCAGTTTTTCCAGAGCATCTTCGGGAGAGTGGATTCCCCCCACTCCAATTATGGGGAATGCTTTATTGCTTTTTTCAGATAAGAATCGAATGACTTCTGTGCTTCTTTTGGCCAAAGGTTTTCCGCTTAGCCCACCTTTTTCCTCCGCAACGATCAAATCCGATGTCAAACCTTTTCTAGAAATTGTTGTGTTGGTCGCTATTATTCCATCAATAGCGGTATGCGCCATTATCCCTACAATATCCAATAATTGATCATCCGTTAAATCAGGTGCGATTTTTAAAAGTATCGGTTTTTCCTTTACGTTATATTTTCCTGCGAGTTTACCGTTTTGTCGCTTTAGTTTATTAAGTAATTCCGTAAGCGGTTTTCTATCTTGCAGTTCCCTTAGACCAGGTGTATTTGGTGAGCTAACATTCACCACAAAATAATCTACATGCTCAAAAAGTGCATCAAAACAAATAAGGTAATCCTTAATCGCGCTTTCATTGGAAGTAGCTTTGTTCTTACCAATATTACCACCTATTAACACTCGATGTTTCTTTTTTAACTGCTCAACTGCTTCAAAAACTCCTTTGTTGTTGAACCCCATACGATTAATGATGGCCTCGTCATTTATCAATCGAAAAAGGCGTTTTTTTGGATTTCCATCTTGTGGTTTGGGTGTTAAAGTGCCAATCTCTATAAAACCAAAACCCAAGTCGGACAGTTCGTTGTAAAGTTTGGCATCCTTATCAAACCCAGCTGCGAGACCAACCGGATTTTTGAATGTTAATCCAAAAACCTCGCGCTCCAGTTTAGGATCATTAATCACATAAGCTTTTCTGAACAACCTCCCCAAACCCAACCCTGAGAAGAACTTTATGGCTCCAAAAGAAAAATGATGTACGGCTTCAGCATCAAATAAAAACAGGATTGGACGGATGAGAATTTTGTACATCTTACATATTTTCCACAAAAATATAAACTCTACATACAGAATTCATCGAATTAACGGTTTTTCGTTAATCCGTTTTCAGCATATGTATAAAAATGCAAATTAGTTGCATCGTATTATATGATTTTGTTCAGTTTCTTTACTAAAAAAATTGTTTTAACTCCGTCAATTTTTCAAAGCTTTGAAAGATACTTTTTAGCCTTCGTTTTTTCATAAAATCACGATTGAATAAACGTTATTTTTGATGAAACGCACATTATGGAAAAATTACTACCCCGATTTCTAGAATATGTGTCCATTGACACGCAAAGCGACCCTAACTCTAAAACCACACCGAGTACCAAAAAACAGTGGGATTTGGCAAAAAAGTTAGTGGTAGAACTCCATCAAATTGGAATGCAGGAAGTCTCCATAGATGAGAATGCGTATATCATGGCTACGCTTCCAAGCAATATTGAAAAAAAAGTACCTACTATTGGTTTTATCTCGCATTTTGATACCACCCCAGATTTTACGGGTAAAAATGTTCAGCCTCAACTGATAAAGGATTATGATGGAAAAGATATTGTCCTTAATCAGGATAAGAATATTGTGCTGTCACCAGATTATTTTGAAGATTTACTGCTATACCAAGGTCAGACCTTAATCACTACCGATGGAACAACATTACTGGGCGCAGATGATAAGGCGGGCATAGCAGAAATTATCACTGCTATGGAACACTTGGTTAAAAATCCCGAAATAAAGCATGGTAAAATTAGGATAGCTTTTACGCCCGATGAGGAAATAGGTAGAGGAGCACATAAATTTGATGTGGAAAAATTTGGCGCAGCCTGGGCATATACCATTGATGGAAGTCAAGTTGGCGAACTTGAATTTGAAAACTTTAATGCCGCAAGTGCAAAAATTAAGATTGAAGGCAAAAGTGTACACCCGGGTTATGCGAAAAACAAAATGGTCAATGCTATTGGGATTGCCAATGAATTCTTAAGTCTTCTCCCACCTCATGAAGTTCCCGAACACACTACGGAGCGTGAAGGTTTTTTTCATGTTCATAAAATTAAGGGCGAGATTGAAAAAGTAGCGATGGAGCTCATCATAAGAGATCATGACAAAGAACACTTTGAGGCCAGAAAAGAATTATTGAACGATATCGCCCTAAAGCTGACAAAAAAATACGGAGACTTCATTACACTTAACATAGAAGATCAGTATAAAAACATGCGCGAAAAGGTAGAACCGGTGTTCCATATCGTAGAAATTGCCAAAGATGCCATGGAAGCTTTGGGGATAGAGCCTATTATTAAACCAATACGCGGGGGGACCGATGGTTCACAACTTAGTTTTATGGGACTACCATGTCCAAATATATTTGCTGGAGGGCATAATTTTCATGGAAAATACGAATATGTACCTTTGGAAAGCATGGAAAAAGCAACACAGGTAATCGTGAAGATTTGTGAGCTAACTGCCGTTCAAATTAAGTAGTTATGGAAAAAACCGATAAGCTTGATGCATACTATAGCAAAGAACATCAATTTAAAAATGGGATTGCGCTACTTAGAAAATTGGCGCTACAAACAAAATGTAAAGAAGATTATAAATGGAACATTCCAATTTATACAGTAAATGGTAAAAATGTCTTTGGGATATGTAGATTTAAAAATCATTTTGGGATATGGTTTTTCAATGGAGTTTTTCTAAAGGACCCAAAAAATGTTCTACGCAATGCCCAAGAAGGAAAAACAAAGGGAATGCGCCATTGGAACTTTAATTCTGAAAATGAAATTGATTCAAAAAGTGTAATGCAATACATGATTGAATCTATCGAAAATCAAAAACAGGGAAAGGAAATTAAGATTGAGAGAACAATAAAAGAGATAGAAATCCCTACGTTATTAATTGACAAATTATCACAAAGTGATGCCTTGAAGTCTTCCTTTGAAAAATTATCTCCTTCTAAGCAAAAGGAATTTTGCAACTATATCCTAGAGGCAAAACAAGAGAAAACAAAATTACGGAGGTTGGAAAAAATTGTTCCGATAATACAGAAAGGTGTTGGATTAAACGACGCCTACAAGTACTAAAAAAGCACCTGGTTTCAGGTGCTTTTTATTATCAAAATTTAGCTCTAAGCTATTTCTTCTTTTCGGGAGTGTTCAATTTCTTGCTCATTTCTAACGAAATCGCAGAACGATCAAACTTTAAGCGGCCCGCCATAGTTTCAATGACACAGGAATAATCTTTGTCGTTCAACTCAACAACTTTTCCATGAAGTCCACTTTTTGTTATGATACGATCTCCTTTCTTTAGCTCCGAAGCAAATTTCTTCTCATCCTTCTGACGTTTGATTTGTGGGCGGATCATAAAAAAATACGCCACTATAAAAATCAATATCAGTGGTAAAAACTGTCCAATGTTTTCCATTCAGGTGGTATCTCTATTTAACAGGACCTACTGTCTGCGCAGCATCCTTTGGATTAACAAAAGCCTTGATTCTCAAAAGTTCGGAACCTTTTTCAGTGTTTGCGGTAACAGTCACTGTTTTGGTAACTTGATTTTGACCTGACCCATTGAATTTAACCAACAGTTCACCTGTAGCTCCCGGTGCAATTGGTGTATTTTTTGGATACTCGGGAATGGTACAACCACAGCTACTTTTAGCATCTGTAATAATTAAAGGTGCATTTCCTGTATTGGTAAATTTAAAGATGGTCTCTTGAGGTGTTCCTTGTGCTATGGTTCCAAAATCGTGTTCAGATTTTTCAAAACTCATTATGGGAAGCTGCTTTTGTGCTTCATCTCTACTGGTAGCACTTTCTACATTATCAGCAACTATTTTACTGGTGGCCTTATCCTTGCACGAAATAAAAACGAGGGATACTACCAAAATCAAACTTAAAAAAGATGTTATTTGTTTCATGTTAAGTAATTATTTTTTTCAAAATTAATCAAATATTGTTTATTGCAGTCCTCTTCCCATTTTTTGTAGCTGCCCTGTAGACTTGTATTCCTTTGCCAATTTGTCCAGTACGCCATTAATGAAAATACTGCTCTTTGGTGTTGAATACTCTTTTGCAATTTCCAAATACTCGTTTAGCGTAACTTTTTCCGGTATGGATGAAAAATTAAGCAATTCGCATATGGCCATTTTTAAGATTATGGAATCGATCTCGGCAATACGGTCATTATCCCAATTGGGCGTTTTGCCTTCTATTTCTTTTTCCCATTTTGCATCGTTCAACAATGTCTTGGTCAATAGCTGATTTGCATACTGCATATCTTGCACATCCTTTAATAGCTCGGGCAAAAAGAACGTTTCATTTACGGTGGCATTGGCTTTTCGCAATCGCTTTACCAAATACGTGTTTACTATAGGGATATCATCGACCCATGTAAGCTTATCGTCCTCAAAATATTCATATATCTTTTCATTCGGCGCAATTACATTTTTGAAAAGTTCAATAATCATAGTTTTGTCCGTGTCATAAGAACTTTTTTCGCTCGACATGTACGTTTTGTAGATATCACTAGCTACAACTTCCTTGTAGATTATCTTAACATACTCTTCATTAAGGTACCAATTATTGAGTTTTCTTCCGTCAAGTTCCCTTTTCAGTAACTTGTTATTGGAGATTTGGAGTAAAAGTTCGTTTTCTATGAACTTTTTCCTATTCGGGTATGCATCCTCTTCAGTTGCGAGATACTTTGTAGAGGCATGATTTGCATGTTTTTCCGCCAGCCTATGAAGCTCGGCCAATAGGCTTAGCATGAGCAAATAAAGCACATACATATTCTGAATACTTACTTTTAGGAATTTTTCCTGCTTCTCTAAAGAATCGTCCTTAGATTGGATCAATGCATAAATACATTGCATTACTTTTACTCTGATATGCCTTCTCGTAAGCATTTTTAAAGAACTTTTTAAAGTCGTTATTTGGCTTTCTCAGCGCAAAAGTAATCTTATATTTCTATCCAACCTACCAAAGTTGTTTTCTTATTGGTTTTATAACATTTACTTTGTGGGTAAACCTATATATTTGCCGTGCTATCAAACTATCTTCAAAATCTAAATCGAGCTTTTCCCTTTTATGAAGGAACTAAAACACCTGAACAAATACTTTAAAAAGTACTGGTTAAAATTGTTGTTGGGCATTTTTATTACCATAGTGGCACGTGTTTTTTCTCTTATCATGCCTTCTTATGTGAACAAGTCCATTCAAGCGGTCGAAGATTTTATATCAAACACGATTCCCGTATCGGAAGCCAAAGGGCTATTGTTCGAATATATTTTAATAATCGTAGGTGCCGCCCTGCTTTCTGGTCTTTTTACTTTTTTGATGCGACAAACCATTATAAATGTCTCCCGCTATATTGAATACGATTTAAAAAATGAGGTCTTTGATCATTACCAGTTCCTAAACCTCAATTTCTATAAAAAGAATCGTATCGGGGATTTAATGAACCGAATCAGTGAGGATGTCAACCAAGTGCGTATGTATGGTGGACCTGCCATTATGTATGGGATACAGACCATTACACTTTTTGTTTGTTTAATTCCGTTGATGTTCATAAAAGCGCCAACCCTGGCAGCTTACACCTTGCTGCCGCTGCCGTTTTTATCGGTTCTGATATACCAAATCAGTAAAATCATACATAAAAGAAGTACAAAAGTTCAAGAATACCTGTCCACACTTTCAACGTTTACGCAAGAATCGTTCTCTGGAGTTGCAGTCATAAAAGCGTACGGACTTGAACCAAAAATCAATGCCGAACTCGGTGATTTGGCTTTAGAAGGGAAAAATACCAGTATGGATTTAGCAAAGGTAAATGCCTGGTTTTTCCCATTGATGATTCTGCTTATTGGGGTCAGCAATATTTTTGTTATCTACATTGGTGGAAAACAATATATAAATGGTGAAATCGCAACTATTGGTATTATAGCCGAGTTTATCCTGTATGTTAATATGTTGACCTGGCCAGTGGCCATTGTGGGGTGGCTTACTTCAATTATACAACGAGCGGAAGCATCACAAAAAAGAATCAATCAATTTTTAAAGGTACAACCGACCATAAAAAATGAGATTCAAAAAACTACCCCGATCAAGGGAGACATAGAGTTTAAAAATGTAACTTTTACGTATGAGGATACGGATATAACCGCTTTGGAAAACATTTCTTTTCATATAAAAGCAGGTGAAACCATTGCTTTTTTAGGAAAAACAGGCTCAGGAAAATCTACTATTTTGGATTTGGTAGCCCGACTGTACGATGTGTCTTCCGGTCAAATATTGATTGATGGTACTCCAATACGTCAATTAAACTTAAATAGTCTGCGAAGTGCTACCGGGGCAGTACCACAGGATGCCTTTCTTTTTTCCGATACCATTGCAAACAACATCCGTTTTGGTGATGAAGACGCTTCTTTTGAAGATATTGTCACAGTTGCAAAAAAAGCTGTAGTGCACGAAAATATAGAAGGTTTCACTAAAAAATATGACACTATTTTGGGTGAACGGGGCATTACCCTAAGTGGTGGGCAAAAACAACGTGTCTCTATAGCTCGAGCGTTGTTAAAAGACCCAAGAATATACCTTTTTGATGATTGCCTTTCAGCAGTGGATACTGAAACTGAAGAAGAAATACTTAATAATCTAAAACAGCTGTCCGAAGAGAAAACCACCTTATTGGTAAGCCATAGAGTATCGACAGCAAAAAATGCCGATAAGATTATTGTACTCGAAAATGGTAAAATATTACAGGAAGGAACACATGAGCAATTGAACAGTGTAGAAGGATACTATAAAGAACTTTATCTTAACCAACTCTCCGAGAAAGAATAATAAAAAAGTTGCTGTTTTAGCTTTTTTTTTACATTTTTGGTAGAATTATTCATCATTGCACTAAATTATACTAGACCATATGGGAGATAAAGATATAATGGACCAAGAGGAAATTTACTCCAAAGTCTTAAGGGCCGGGAGAAGAACTTACTTTTTTGATGTAAGAAGTACTAAAGCCGGTGACTATTATCTGACTATCACAGAAAGTAAAAAATTCACCCATGACGATGGTTCCTTTCATTATAAAAAACATAAAATATACTTATATAAAGAGGATTTTACCGCTTTCAAGGATATCATGGAAGAAATGATGGACTACATCATAGACGAAAAAGGACAAGAAGTTATTTCGGAACGCCATCAAAAAGATTTTAAGAAAGAAGAAGAGAATAGCCCAAATGAAGGCGAGACCAAGAGCAATTTTACCGACGTTGATTTTGATGATATCTAAGTAGAAACTTTAAAAAAACCTTAAAACGACCTGTATTACGCAGGTCGTTTTTTATTTTTAATACCTAACTAACTTAAAGAGAATTTAATGCGATTAACCAGCTTCTTACTTTTTGTACTCTTCTGCTTTACCCTTACTGCCCAAAATGTAACATTGGATTATTATTTACCTGACGATGTTACTTATGACCCAAACATTCCAAAACCATCAGAAATTATTGGACATGAAGTTGGAGAGTGGCATGTAACGCATGATAAACTTATGTTCTACATGAAGCAACTTGCTGCTTCCAGTGATAGGATAACCCTAGAAAATCGTGGAGAAACATTTGAGGGCAGACCTATACTTTTACTTACGATTACCACACCTGAAAATCATCAGAATATTGAAACTATACGCCAGCAACATATTGGGCTGTCCGAAGGAAATACTGTTCTGAATACATCTGAAATGCCTATCATAGTGTATCAGGGATTTTCCATTCATGGGAATGAAGCAAGTGGATCCAACGCATCTTTGGCTTATGCGTATTATTTGGCAGCTGCACAAGGTCCGGAGATTGAAGCCATGTTGGACAATATGGTCATTCTATTAGATCCTTGTTTTAATCCAGATGGACTTCAGCGTTTTGCGTATTGGGCCAATGTAAATAAAAACAAGAACCTGAACCCCGATAACAACGAAAGAGAATATCATGAGGTGTGGCCAGGAGGAAGAACGAATCATTATTGGTTCGATATGAACCGTGATTGGCTGCCTGTTCAATTACCCGAAAGTAGGGCACGTATTGAAACTTTCCATAAATGGTTGCCCAACATTCTTACCGACCATCACGAAATGGGGACAAACTCAACTTTTTTCTTTCAACCTGGAGAACCGACAAGAGTAAATCCATTAACTCCAAAAGTAAATCAGGAGCTTACAAGAGAAATTGGAACCTATCACGCCAAGGCGCTGGATAAAATTGGTTCATTATACTATTCAGAAGAAAATTTTGATGACTATTATTATGGAAAGGGCTCTACTTTTCCAGATGTAAACGGAGGCATAGGAATTCTTTTCGAACAAGGCAGCTCAAGAGGGCATATTCAAGAAAGTGAAAACGGTATTTTAACGTTTCCGTTCACTATCAGAAATCAATTTGTAACTGCAATGTCAACGATTGAAGCCGCTAAAAACATGCGCACTAAACTATTGGATTATCAACAAAAGTTTTATGGTGACATGCGTAATGAAACGGCTAAGAGCAAAGCCAAAGCAATCGTCTTTGGTGATAGCAAAGATGCCTACAAAACTTGGCATTTAGCGGAAATTTTGAACAGGCACAAGATAAAATTTCATGAGCTTGCCTCTGATACCAAAATTGAAGGAAAAATGTATAAAAAGGGATATAGCTATGTGGTACCCATGAATCAAAAAAATCCAAGACTTATCAACTCCATGTTCGAGAAAAGAACAACTTTTCAAGACAGTCTTTTTTATGACATATCCGCTTGGACTTTTCCTTTGGCATTCAATGTAGATTATGCAAACCTTGCTTCACTTTCCAATGCAGGTGATGAAGTGATAGATTTTAAACCTCCCAACGGCGGAGTAGATAATCAAAGTAGTTATGCTTATCTGTTTGAATGGAACGAATACTATTCCCCAAAAGTGCTGAACAAAATTTTAGAAAAAGGGTTAAGAGCAAAAACGGCTAAATCTCCATTTACTTTAGAAGGTAAGAGTTATGATTACGGTACTATCATGATACCTGTACAGAACCAGGAAATGAATGCCAAGAAACTTTATGAGTTTTTAAACGGGATAGCTAAAGAAAGTGGTATTAAAATCACAGCTGTTTCTACTGGCCTTACCCAAGGAATTGATCTGGGCAGTAATGACTTTGATCCGGTCAAAAAACAAAAAGTGGCAATTTTAGTCGGTGATGGCATACGCCCCTACGACGCAGGCGAAATTTGGCATCTCTTCGATACGCGTTATGATATTAAAATCACAAAAATCGATACCCGTTACTTCGATACGGTCGATTTGACGCAGTATTCGGATTTAATCATTCCTAGCGGATGGAGAAGTAAGATATTGGATAAAAAAGGAGCTGAAAAAATTAAAAGTTGGGTTAAGAGCGGTGGTACTATCATTGGGTATAGAAACACGGTCAACTGGTTCAAGAAAAATGAGTTCTTAAAACTACAGATGAAGGAAGATACTTTGGTCGCTAAAAATATTCCCTTTGACCGTAAACGTGATTTTAGCGGTGCACAAGTTACAGGAGGTGCAATTTTCGAAGCTAAACTTGACCGTTCCCACCCTATTAACTATGGTTATAAAAATGATAAATTGGCACTGTTCCGAAACACCAATATTTATTTGGAACCAGAAAAAAATAGCTACGATAATCCAATTCAATATACCAACGACCCACTGTTGAGCGGTTATATTTCTGAAGAAAATGAAGAACTTATCAAGAACAGTGTACCCTTTAAAGTAAAAAGAATGGGAAAAGGAAGGGTTGTTCTATTTACGGATAACACCAATTTTAGGGCGTTTTGGTATGGAACCAATAAGTTGCTTATGAACGCTATTTTCTTTGGACAAATGATGTAATCAAATCTATCTGCAATGGCTCGTACACCAAGTAATATGTTGCCTTTGGGCACAAAAGCACCTTCATTCACGCTACATAATACCGTAACTGATAAATCCTGCTCCCTTGAGGAATTGAAGGGAGAAAACGGTACATTGATCATGTTTATTTGCAACCATTGTCCATTTGTGATCCATGTTAACCCAGAAATTTCCAAAATGGGAAGAGCCTACCAAGACAAGGGTATAAATTTTATAGCCATTTCTAGTAACGATATTGTCAACTATCCGCAAGATGCACCACATTTAATGAAGCAGAAAGCTAAAGAAGCGCAGTATTCGTTTCCGTACCTGTATGATGAATCGCAAGAAGTAGCCAAAGCATACGATGCGGCATGCACTCCAGATTTTTATCTTTTTGATGCAACCTTAGAACTGGTCTATAGAGGTCAATTGGACGACTCCAGGCCTGGCAATGGAATTCCGGTCACTGGTTCAGATTTAAGAGTAGCGATGAATTCGCTTTTAAATAGTGAAGCCATTAGTGCTAATCAAAAACCAAGTATTGGTTGCAACATAAAATGGATTGATACGATTTAATGTTCACCTTCATAAATGGGGAGTACTAAAAACTAAAAAATGAAGATTAGGTTGGAACCTGTCACCGCTACAACGATGAGCGATTATATTGCTGTAGGGACAAAATCGTACAAAGAACATTACCTTCATTTATGGGAAGGTGAAAACCCAACCCCATACATCGAAAAAAGCTTTACCGCAGACATCGTAAAAACTGAATTGGAAGATGCCAATATGGTTCATTTTTTAGTGAAAACCGATGATATAATTCTTGGGATTGTTAAGCTCGTAAAAGATTGTGATTTGGATGAGCTATCGGCAGAAGATGCATTGCTGATTGAGAAAATCTATTTGCTTCGAGAATTTTCTGGTAAAGGCTACGGAAAAAAAACAATCCAATTAATTGAAGCATACGCAAAAGACCTCAAAAAAAAGATAGTCTGGCTTGACACTATGAAAAAAGCAAATGCAATCAATTTTTATCTAAAAAGAGGGTTTCAAATAAAAAGAGAAAGCGAGCTTACCCTAGAGGGGGTAAAACCTTCTGAAAGTGGCATGTGGATTTTAACCAAATCCATTTAAATTACCAGCCTTCTCTATCAATCAAATTCTCAATATGGGCAAAATGATGGCTACCGTGCCATGCGTAGCGACCCACATTTTCCAATAAGGTTGTTTCTGCATTCCCGACCGGGTGTATAAATTTTCGCTGGAGTTCCTCATTAGAAAGCCCTTTTAGGAGGTAGACCAATTTGGCATGAACTGCTTTAAGATGGTCCAGCGACATTTGAATAGGTGCAGTCTTGGCATCGAACAATTTGGACCACTCTTTCTCAAAATAAGGTTTTATGACAGGGGCATTTTCAGTTAGTGCCCATTTAAATCGCACGTAACTGTGGTGGTGGCTGTCCGAAATATGATGTATCAGCTGCCTAACCGTCCAACCTCCTGGCCTATACGGAGTTTCCAATTGTTGAGTGGTAAGTGGAGTGACCATGTCGCTCAATCGTTTTGGCAAATGCTCCAATATAGCAATCCACTCCTTTAGATGATTCTCGGTAATCGTTTCAGGGATTTCATATGTACCAATGGGATATCGTAGTTTTTCCAGTGAGTCTTCTTCCATAATCTAAAAATAACAAACTTTGATGTTTATCACTATGGTTACCTAGATTGACCCATTCAAAGAATAAAACTTTAATACACTTTTAACGAGAACTAAAACATTAAGAAAAACAATCTACTAATTTTGTAGGGTAATTTATTATTCAATCTTAACAACATATTTATGGGTACAATTAGATTAGGCGATACGGCTCCAGATTTTACTGCAGAAACTTCACAGGGAACGCTGAATTTTTATGATTATCTGGGTGATGGTTGGGGAATATTGTTTTCCCATCCCGCTGATTTTACACCAGTTTGCACTACAGAGTTGGGTACAGCTGCCAAATTCAAGGGTGAGTTTGAAAAACGAAACGTAAAAATGATGGCTTTAAGCGTGGATGGCGCAGAATCGCATGCAGAATGGATAAAAGATATCAATGAAACCCAGGATACAGTGGTCAATTTTCCAATTATAGCGGATGAAGATAGAAAAGTTTCCGACCTCTACGATATGATTCATCCAAATGCGGATGATACGCTCACAGTACGTTCGGTTTTCATTGTAGGTCCAGACAAAAAAGTCAAGTTGATTTTAACCTATCCCGCTTCAACAGGACGTAATTTTTATGAATTATTGCGCGTAATTGATTCATTACAATTAACGGCCCATCATAAAGTTGCAACACCCGCAAATTGGGAACATGGAGAAAAAGTGGTTGTAAGTACATCCATACCCACCGAAGAGGCTAAAGAAATTTTTTCCAAGGGAGTTGAGGAAGTGAAACCTTACCTGCGTTTAACACCAGATCCAACAGCTTAGAAAACTTTTCAAAAAAAAATAAAAAATCCTAGTTTCCAATAAATTAAATGTACCTTTGCAGCTCAAATTAATTTTTAGTTTTTATTATGAGTAAAGGAACAGTAAAATTCTTCAACGATTCAAAAGGCTACGGCTTTATTACTGAAGAAGGTTCAAACACAGATCACTTCGTACACGTTTCAGGCTTAATTGACGAAATTAGAGAAGGTGACGCCGTAGAATTCGAACTACAGCAAGGTAAAAAAGGATTGAACGCCGTAAATGTACAAGTTATAGATTAAGGTAACAGCACACTTTTTTATAGAACAAACCCAAGCAAAAGCTTGGGTTTTTTATTTTAAAAGGAGGTAAGTACTCCGTGGCTTGCTTCACCTATCAACTTTAAAGCTTTAAAACGCATTTCTTAAAAATGCCCATGAATCTGCTCTATAGAAATCTACTATAATTTTGTTTAACCTAAACGCAACCTATTAGCTTTTTCCCATCTAAAGTTTAAACAAACTAAACTTTCCCACCTATTAAATGAACACTATGGGAACCTTTTTTGCAATTCTATCAGTTTTACTGGTTGTTAATATAGTACTGCTTTTATTGAGTCTGACTAGTTCAAAAAAGTAGATTTTGATATTCTTTGTACTCAATGAAGGGTATTAAAAAAGTGAATGGACAATATAGTAGGGTTTTTTTCCGTTCGGTTGTTGTTAGGATAAGAATTATATACGAAAAATAAATAGAATACAGATGGGCACGTTTTTTACAGTTTTACTTTTATTACTTGCACTTAACCTTTGTCTGTTATTGGTAAGTGTAAATAAATCAAAATAAAAGCTCCCAAGATTTGAGAGCTTTTGTTCATTTTAAGTTAACCAGTTTTTATTTAACGTCCATCAATTCAACGTCAAATATCAAAGTTGCATCTGGAGGGATCACACCACCGGCACCAGCACTACCATAAGCTAAATGTGACGGTATTACAAAACGAGCCTTATCACCCACTTTTAATAACGCAATACCTTCATCCCAACCAGAAATTACTTGGCCTACGCCCAACGTAAAATCTATAGGTTGATTTCTACTGTACGAGGAGTCAAAAACCTGTCCGTTCGTTAAGCTACCTTCGTAGTGTACCGACACCGTTTTACCCTTTTCAGCTTTTGTTCCACTACCCTTTTGAATCATTTTATAACGTAATCCCGATTCAGTTGTATCAAAACCAGCTGCCAATTTTTCCATTTCTGCTTCTGCCTGCGCCTTTTCTTCTGCAATTCGCTGCTCCCTAGCTCCTTCAAAAGTTCTAAATGCTTCAATTGCATTCCAACTTTCTGCTTCTGATCCCACTCTTACAATTTCGAGTGTTTCCAAAACATCGTTTTGGGCAATGGCATCGACAACTTCTTGTCCGTGTTCCACAAAACCAAAAACTGTATGTTTGTTATCCAACCAAGGTGTAGCAACATGCGTTATAAAAAATTGACTGCCATTGGTTCCAGGGCCCGCATTGGCCATGGAAAGTACGCCTGGCCCCTCATGCGTAAGTCCTGGATGAAACTCGTCATCGAACTTGTATCCTGGGTCACCCGTTCCCGTTCCTTGAGGACATCCTCCCTGAATCATGAAATCCTGTATGACACGGTGAAACTTAAGTCCATCATAGTAGGGCTTCCCTTGTGGCTTGCTGCCATTTTCCATATTGCCCTCTGCCAAGGCCACAAAGTTGCCTACCGTACCAGGGGTCTTATCATGGGTCAATTTTACTAAAATCTCACCCTTTGTAGTATTAAATTTTGCGTAAATTCCGTCTTGCATCTCTTTTCTATTATAGTATTAACCTGAAATTTTAAAGAATGCAAAGGTAGCGGTTTTATTGATTGTCTTTAGTATCAAAAAAGACAACAATTTGGAATCAAGAAAAATAGGAAATGTTTAAGTTTTATTGTTTTGTAGCTCTTTTTCAGCCCTTTATCTTTTTAGAGGTAATCGTTCCATATTTATCAAAAAGATACACCAAACTTGCCATGGTGGCCGCACCTAGTTCCAATTCACGTTTATTTACATGCTCGAACGTATCATTTTCCGCATGGTGATGATCAAAATAACGTTGGGAATCCGGTCGTAATCCAGCAAGTACTAAATCATCAGTTTTTAAAGGTCCAATATCCGCCCCACTACCGCCTTTTATGAATAGATGTATCAAATACGGCTCAAACAACTTTTTCCAACTGAGTACCTGATCAAAATTTTCATCGGTACAATCAAAAGAAAAACCTCTAGGGGTAAATCCACCAGCGTCACTTTCCAAAGCAAAAACATGGTTCTCTTTTTTACTTTTTGCAATCTCAGCATATTTATTACCGCCTCGCAAACCATTTTCCTCGTTCATAAACAAAACAACACGCAAGGTCCTTTTGGGTTTGTACCCATTGGCCTTTATCAATCGTAATACATCCATACTTTGAACCACTCCCGCACCATCATCGTGAGAACCATCGCCTAAATCCCAAGAATCTAGATGTCCGCCCACTATCATAATTTCATCAGGATACGTAGAGCCTTTAATCTCTCCAATGACATTATAGGATTTTACATCATCAAACTGTTTACAGTTTTGTTTGAAATAAAACTTAATATCTGGGTTCAACGTAAGGGTGGTACTCAACAATTCTGCACCTTTTGTACTAATTGCCGCAGCTGGAATTCTATCGGAGACAGGAGTATCCCCATAACTCATAGAGCCTGTATGTGGATAGTCATCCAAACGCAGGTTTACTGAACGTACAATTACCCCGGCAGCACCATACTTACCAGCCTCGGCAGCTCCCGAATAACGTTGGTCCACACAACCTGAATAAGCTGAAAACGTACTTATTTTGGTTGGGTCCATGGGACGATTGTAAAAAACGATCTTACCTGCTATTTTATCCTTCCCCAATTTTTCCAAATCCTCTATACCTTGTACCTCAACTATATTGGCCTTTAAACCTCCATCTGGTGTAGCCACTGAACCGCCAAGTGCACAAATAGGCACATTTGTGGTAAGTCCAGGTTTTGTCTCTACATATGCAAACTCTGGAGTTCCCCTAACCCATTTTGGAACCATTACAGGTTGTAACCATACCCTATCGAGTCCTATGGAATCCAATTGTTTTTTGGTATAATCAACGGCTTGCTGGGCCTGCACCGATCCTGATAGACGTCCACCTATCTGGTTGGAAAGGTAGTTCAGCCAATCATAAGCTTTTCCATTGGTCAAGGCCTTGTCATATATCGCCTTGAGTTGTTTTTCATCATCTGTCTGTGAAAAAAAAGGGGTGCTGACCAAAAGAATGGCCATTAGTACGATTACTCTCATTAGGATTCTTTTTCCAATTCTTGCTTAAAGCTTTCTAAATTAACTCTTATTTTCTCTTCTAACTCAGGTTCTTTAACATCTTTATACTTTTTTAACTCTTGCAAGAGGATAGAAGCGACGATTACACGTGCTGCTTTTTTATTGTCCGCAGGAATCACAAACCAAGGGGCATGGGGCTTTGATGTTTTATTGATCGCTTCTTCATAACAGGTTTGATAATCATCCCACAACTTTCGCTCTTTAAGGTCACTAGGGGAAAACTTCCAATTCTTTTCTTTTAGCCTTAGTCTGCGCAATAGACGTTGTCGTTGCTCTTCCTTGGAAAGATGAAGATAAAACTTGAAGATTACAGTACCATTTTCGGCGATATGCTTTTCAAAATCATTGATCTGCCTATATCGATTTTCCCAAAATGATGCATCTATATCAGATACCGATTCGATTCCGGGAATATTTTCGCCCAAGATGTATTCTGGATGTACCTTTGTTACCAATACATTTTCATAATGGGTTCTATTAAAAATACTGAACTTACCGCGCGCCGGCAATGCAATATAATGACGCCACAGATAGTCGTGTTTTAATTCCAGTTCGGTAGGTACTTTGAAACTATGCACTACCACCCCCCTTACATTAAAGTCTTTAAAGACTTCCCGTACCAGACTATCCTTGCCAGAAGTGTCCATTCCCTGAAGACAAATAAGTACACTATACTTTCCATGAGCGTAAAGCGTATTTTGGAATTTCCCTAAATCTTTTCTGATATTCTTGAGTTCATCTTTGAGGTTCTCATCACTTGCATGAAAATCTTCTGAAGTGGCACGTTTTGAAAGCACTATCTCTTTTTTCACCAAGTAATCTCCTGTATCAATTTTTTTCATGGTTATGAATATACTTTTTTTTTCACCAATACTCCATTCATCGCTTCAAAACAACTATTCACCGATCCTTAATGCAACTCATAGCGATTGATTGTTTTTTAACGATTTTTTTGGCTTTCATGTGATTCTTGAACTAATTTAGTAGGAATAATAAGACGCAAAGTCCCAAATCTAGCGTTATGAGAACTAAAAAGGTTATTCTTTTCATCATCTTTGTTATTGGTGTTATCAGCCTATTTCTGCTATCCTCTTTTAGCATAAGAAATGCATGTGAGTATGCCAATTCCAACTTGGAATATATACAAAGTCAGACGCAAAGGGCTATTGTAGCCAACGATTTCAACAGGTCTAAATATTATGCCTATAAAGCACTCAATGGAATCGAAAAAACCAAATATAATTTTATAGACTGTGGTTGTGAAGGTACTATTGAAAGCCTTGATAAAACTCTTGCCCACCTGAAAACTGCCACAAAAGCTACTTCTTTTGAGGAGTCTAGAAAATCGTTGCACAGTGCATTGGAAAGTACCGAAATTGGAATGAATGTTCTCAAGAACTATGACCAAGATTTTTCCAGTGTTTACGGTAATAACTTGTTGGTTTTAAATACGAAAGATGTATTACTCGCTCAAAACGGCGTTATTGAACCACAAAAAAAACCTTCAAAACAACAAATACATAATTGTTTGTTAGGCTTTGAAAATTCTTTGGATAAAGTAGTAAAAGAAGTGAATTGTAAAGAGGCCTTCGCATTTATCTCAAAAACAAGGGAAGAAGCAAGATTAACTCTTTTGGACACTAAGTTATCCGAGCCTAAAAAGCTATACCATCAACGTGTAAAGACCCTCTCCGACGAGGCACTCTCACGTTTAGGGGATTGCTCTAAATAGAAATTATATGCTATTTGCTGGCAAACAATTTTACATCATCTTCAGAAACTTCTTTTCCTCCAAGAATAATTAATCGTTCCACCACATTACGTAACTCTCGTACGTTTCCTGTCCAATCATAGCCTTTTAGAAGCGCTATGGCCTTTTTTGAAAAACTTTTTTGGGCTGTGCCCTGTTCCGAAGCTATTTTTTCCGAGAAGAAGTCGATTAACATGGGAATATCTTCTCTTCTATCATTCAATGCCGGCACTTTTATTAAAATGACCGCCAAACGATGATACAGGTCTTCCCTAAATTTACCTTCTTCTATTTCTTTCTTTAGATTTTTGTTGGTGGCCGCCAAAACACGAACATCTACTTTTATGTCTTTATCCGTACCAACCCTAGAAATCTTATTTTCTTGTAGCGCTCTTAGCACCTTGGCTTGGGCGGATAGGCTCATATCCCCTATTTCATCCAAAAAAATAGTACCCTTATTGGCTGCTTCAAATTTACCTGCCCTATCTTTTACGGCAGACGTAAATGCACCTTTAACATGACCAAAAAGTTCACTTTCTATCAATTCTGATGGAATAGCAGCGCAGTTGACCTCAATGAAAGGTGCTGAGGACCTAGGGCTCTTTTCATGTAGCCAATGTGCAACAAGTTCTTTTCCCGTTCCATTGGAACCAGTAATCAAAACACGGGCATCTGTCGGAGCGACCTTCTCGATCATATCTTTTATGACACCTATTTCCTGGCTTTCACCCACCATTTCATAGTTCTTGGAAACCTTCTTTTTAAGAATCTTATTTTCCACGACCAGTTCTTTACGATCTAGCGCATTTCTCACCGTAGTCAACAACCGGTTTAAATCTGGGGGTTTGGATATGTAGTCAAATGCTCCAAGACGCATTGTATTTACGGCAGTATCCAAGTCACCATGACCCGAAATCATAATAAACGGTATCTCTGGCTTAATCTTTTTTGCAGCTTCGAGCACTTCAACGCCATCCATCTTTGGCATTTTTATATCACAGAGCACCAAATCAAAATCCTCTTTTTTTATGGTTTCAATACCTCTTAAGCCATCTTCTGCCTCAAGTACATTATAGGTATCGCTTTCTTCCCCTAAAATCTTTACCAAAACTCTACGTATGGCTGATTCGTCTTCTATTACCAATATTTTTGACATAATGTGCTATTTAAAAAATTCCAATCTTGAACCCAGTTCTAATATAAAGATTTGATTCGTCATTCAATAAAAAAACGTCTTCCCTATTATCGTTTCTTAAATTCCCGCCTTGTTCAAAGGAGCGCCCAACCAAGGCATAAAGAGACATCCGTTTTGACATATTATATTGATAACCAAGCGCTCCCACTAATGCGGAAAGGGTTATTCTTGACCCAACTCGATTATCTGGTAAAAGGATATCGTTCTGAAGATTGATAAAATATCCATCCAATAATAGTGTGGTTTCCAACGTATGCTTTTTAGTGATGTGGTATTTGAAATTTGTCCGTGGTATGCCCAAGGTATATGACCAATTTGGATGAAATCTTTTATAGTAACTAACAATAGGTAGCGGAATGGGAAGACCGGCAGTACTATTATAGGAAAGCCCTAAAACAATTCTAAACGGTTTGTCCGCCTTGGAGTTCTCCTTCCATAATGTAGCCGTTGCATTCATAAAAAAATCATCTGTCATAGCTCCGTTTATGAAATTGGAAGCCAACCTTGGTGTAAGTATTGCTACTAGGTTCCAATTTTCGTTCCATTTTGTGATGTATCCCAAGTTAAAGTCTACCACATGAAACCTATTTAATTCACTACTGTCAAAAGGAAAATCCTGAGAGTATCCAATATCCAGTTTATTGTATTCGACACCAGTGATTAGATAGTCTTTCTTTTCGTTAAGTTTAATAGGAAGGTTAAAGAGAAATCTATAGCGCTGTGTTTTAATCCCCGTATCGTTTTCTGGAATGTTCAGATACTCCAATCTAAAGATATCCGAACTCTGGCCTAAAGATATTTCACTGTATAATATGCCCAAGAAAATAAAGATTAACCTTGTTACTGTATGATATGTTGGTGTTTTTATATGTTCTAGGGGTTTTATTGTTTTAAATGAACATCTCGTTGAGGGAATGGTATGCTGATTTCGTTTTCTTTGAATTTGGTATTTATATTATAGCGAATCTCACTTTTAATTTTAGGGTCACCAAAACTATCATTGGTAAAAAAGTGAAGCGAAAAAAGGAGCGCAGAATCACCAAAATCATCAAAAAGAACAAATGGTTTTGGATTTTTTAGTACTTGCTTCTGCTCAGCAGCAACTTCTTCTAAAATTTTAGTGACCAAGGCAACATCGCTTCCGTAAGCTACCCCAATATTTACCTTTTCACGTGTAGTTCTGTGGTTCTGCGTGTAATTGTATACAATATCGCTAACAAATTTATGATTGGGAATAATAATGACTTTATCATCACGGGTCAATGCCCTGGTTGTTCGTAATTTTATCTCAAATACTTTACCAACTTTTCCATCGACCTCAACAATATCACCAACTTGTAAAGATTTATCAATAATAATAAAAATACCTCCCAGAATATCTTGAAACAGTTCTTGCAATGCCAGTCCCAATCCTACGAACAAAGCTGCAGAAGCGGTAATGATAAGTGTGATGTCGATTCCGGCAGCGCTCAATGTAACCAGCACGACCACCAGATAAATCACATAATTGATAAACTTAAAAACACTGGCAAATTTCCGTTTATCCTCCAAATCCATTTTCCTGGTGAACAAATGTTTTAGCCATTTCATTACAAACTTGGTAAAAACAAAGGCTACAGTAACAAGAAGCAACAAGCCAACAGTCAGGTTGATGGATTTGTCACCTTCTCCAAGGTGAAATCCAAAGTCCAAAAATTCTTTAATGGAACCCCAGATATCTTCTTCAATAATTTCTTTTATCTCACTGGTTTCTTCCTGCATTTTAACTTAATATCTCAACCATTTAAACAATTCCTTGTATGTTGGCCTTTTTCCATACATTAAAATACCAACTCTATAGATTTTGGCCGCCAATGATACTATGCCCAAAAACGTAACAATCAGCAAACCAATGGACAACAATAATTGCCATAAAGGTACTCCACCTTCTCCAATACCCCCAGGAAGCCTCATTAACATTACTATTGGGGAAGTCAATGGAAATAAGGAAAAGCCTACCGCAATAGGCCCATTAGGGTTACTGAACACAGAAAAGAAACCTACATAAATCCCTAACATGAGCGGTAATATAATTGGAAAAATAAACTGTTGGGTATCTGTTTCATTATCTACGGCCGCTCCAATGGCAGCATAAATTGAACTGTAAATAAGATATCCCAAAACAAAGTAAATCAAAAAAGAACTTATCAAAAGCATCCATGGAATATTTAGGATTTCGTTGGCATAAAGCATGGTATCGCTATCAAGCGAATTGGAAAATTGAGCTACTCCACCAATAGGTCCACGTGGCATAGATGCATTTGCGTCCATCACACCAAAATCAATTCCGAAGAAAAGTGCAATAAGAAACAACAAAAGTGATGCCGATAGTATCCATATAGTGAATTGGGTTATTCCCGCTAGAGAAGTTCCTATAATTTTTCCCAGCATGAGTTGGAACGGCTTTACCGAAGAAATGATAACCTCTATAATTCTGCTGGTTTTTTCCTCGATGACGCTACGCATAACAAAACCACCATAAATGATAATGAACATCATAATGGCATAACCAAACCCACCCCCAATAAAAGCCTTGATCTCATTGATGCCCTTTATGCTTTTTTCTCCGCTGAACGCGGCTAAATTAATTTCGAACTGTGCTTCGATATCGGAGAACTGTTCCGAAGAAACCCCAAGCTTTCCCAATCTTTTTTGAAGCAATTGCTTTTGAAAAATACTTTCTATGCGTTGGGTTACACTCGTATTGGGGTTATCCTTTGTAAATAAATAAGAGGACTCGGCAACATTTTCTAAATCCATACCTTTAGGAAGATAGAGCAAACCATAATAGCCCAATGAAACCGTTGAATCTTTAGCTTCTTGTAATGTAAGGTCCCTAAAAAGAACATAAGACATGCTTTCCGTAGGTTCAAATTCTTTTGAAAGAAATTCACTTTCATTAAGGACCGAAATAATCCGTTTTTCACTATCGTTAATTTCGGTTAGGTAGGCTATCAAAACTATCATTCCCACTATGAGAATAGGACTGAGAAATGTCATGATAATAAATGACTTGTTTCGCACCTTTGCCAAATATTCCCGCTTTATGATCAACCCCAGCTTACCCATTATCCTCTTTATTGTTTACAGTCTGAATGAATATATCGTTTGCCGAGGGAATGGTCTCCTCAAATCTATTGACATTTGCTTGTTTGGATATTTCCAAAAGCACATCTCTTGTATTATTTGATGGTAATTGAACCGTAAAATCCAGTTGCTTTTCTTGAAAATCAAAACTGGAGGACAGGATATTGAATTTTTCCTCCAATTGTTTTAGCAGAGCATCTCCATTTTGTTCTATTTCTAGCCCTATTTTGAAAATGTTGTTTTTATATTCCTTTTTTATTTCTGATAGTTTACCATCCAATATTTTTTCAGACTTGTGAATCAATGCGATATATTCACATAATTCCTCTACAGACTCCATACGATGTGTAGAAAAGATGATCGAAGTACCTTTATCTTTCAGCTGTAAAATTTCATCTTTGATGATGTTGGCATTGATAGGATCGAAACCGCTAAAAGGCTCATCAAAAATCAATAGTTTGGGTTCATGGAGTACGGTTACGATAAATTGGATTTTTTGCGCCATTCCCTTAGAGAGTTCTTGAATTTTTTTGTTCCACCAGTCTCCTATGTTTAATCGCTCAAACCAAAACTTCAACCTTTTTTTTGCATCTTGTTTGGACAATCCCTTAAGTTGTGCAAGGTATAATGCCTGCTCCCCTACCTTCATGCTTTTGTACAAACCCCTTTCTTCCGGTAGATATCCTATATGGGAAATATGTTCGGGAGCTAGCGGCTGACCATTGAATAAAACTTCTCCTTTATCTTGATACGTTATCTGATTTATAATTCTGATGAACGTAGTTTTACCTGCCCCATTGGGCCCTAAAAGGCCATAAATACAGTTTTTTGGTATTTCTAAAGATATGTTGCTCAATGCAGTATAGTTTCCATAGGACTTGGAAACATTTTTGGCAACAAGGATGTTATCCATGTAAACAATTTTTTCAAAGATATGTATTTGGACAAGAAGACAAGGTGGTTTAAAAAACAAAACCCACCCTTAAAAAAATTCAAGGATGGGAAAAAAATTGCTATGAAAAAGAAAATTTGATATTGGATTCCCAACATCAGTTTCAAATATACGTTTTTTATTTAAACAGAAACCTAATATTCGTTAGGAGAACATATCTTTAACTTTTTCAAAAAAGGACTTGTCTGATTTTTCGGGTTTTGGCATAAAACTTTCATCATTTTGCATACGTTCGAAAAATTCTTTTTGTTCCCTGCTCAACTCTTTTGGAGTCCAAACGTTAACATGAACCAACAAATCACCGCTACCGTACCCGTTTATGCTGGAAATACCTTTTCCGCGCAATCGTAATATTTTTCCCGATTGGATTCCAGATTCTAGTTTTATCCGCACTTTTCCAGTTACAGCATCTATTTCTTTAGAGCTTCCCAATACAGCTTCGGAAAAACTAATGTAGAGATCGTAGTGTAAATTGTCTCCTTCTCTCTTTAATGTATCGTGCTCAATGGTTTCAATAGCAACCAACAAATCACCTGGTATACCATCGCCTGGAGCGCCGTTACCCTTTCCGCTTACTTTCAACTGCATTCCTTCTTCCACTCCTGGCGGAATTTTAATGGAAACAGTTTCTTCTTCTATCTTTAATCCTTGTGCATCGGCACCACTTGGCCTCTTATCGATAACCTGGCCAGCACCACCACAAGTACTACATGTGGCAGCAGTTTGCATCCTGCCCAGTATGGTATTGGTTATTTTGGTAACCTGTCCACTACCGTTACAAGTAGGACATGTTTTATACGTTACTCCTGCGGCCTGTATTTTTCTTCTGACCTTTACTTTCTTCTCTACACCATTCGCTACTTCTTCCAGAGTCAGTTTTACGCGTATACGTAGATTGCTTCCTTTGACCCTTCGCTGTCCGCCTCCGCCAAATCCGCCAAAGCCGCTAAATCCGCCCCCAAAAGCGCTTCCAAAAATATCACCAAATTGACTGAAGATATCATCCATGTTCATACCACCTCCGCCAAATCCTGCACCACCCTCAAAAGCAGCATGACCAAATTGATCGTACTTGGCACGTTTATCCGGATCGCTCAAAACCTCGTAAGCTTCCGCAGCCTTTTTGAACATTTCCTCGGCTTTTGTATCACCAGGATTTTTATCGGGATGAAACTCGATAGCTTTTTTCCTATAAGCCTTTTTGATTTCAGCAGCCGATGCGCCCTTGGAAACACCTAATATTTCGTAAAAGTCCTCCTTCATATATTCTTAGTTACCGACCACCACTTTGGGGTGTCGTATAATACGGTCTCCTAGCTTAAATCCTTTTTCGACCACATCGATTATTTTTCCTTTCATTTTTTTATTAGGGGCTGGAATTTGAGTAATTGCATCATGTACTTCTGCATCAAAAACATCTCCTGCTCCAACTTCAACCTGCTCCAACCCTTTTCCTTTGAGCGTTTCCTTGAACTTATTGCTGATGAGCTCAACTCCTTTGAACATCTCTTTGTCCTCAGACTTGGAAATCTCCTTGAGTGCCCTATCAAAATCATCCATAACAGGTAAAAGTGATACGATTACTTCTTGACCTGCTGTTTTAAAAAGCTCAACGCGTTCTTTTGAAGTACGTCTCTTAAAGTTTTCAAATTCTGCAAAAAGTCGAAGAAATTTATCTTTTTCCTTTGCCAAATCTTCACGTAATCGTTCTTCTTCGGAAACTTCTTCTATTTCTTCATTTTCGTTTTCAGCATCTGCATTTTCATCGTTAAGTTCAGGAGTCTCCAGCGTTTGGGAATCATTAAGCTCGCTGTCCATTTCCTCAACTTTACTTTTCTTGCTCATATACTTAAATTTTATTTTCAATTTCTGAAGTGGCAAAAGTACTGCCAATTGTCCAAAAATGTCAAAATGTCACAAGAAATCATAAAAAAATCCGCCTTATCGGCGGATTGTATTCTAATCATATTGAAGCAATTTGCTAGACGAGTTCTTTGTTTAAACTAGCAGTCTTCGTTTCGCACGCTGCTGTCTTTTCAGCTATATATAAGTCCTCGATAGCGCAACATATATTTGAAAATTCAAAATTGAATCCTTTCTTTTCGATACGTTTACTACTTACCCTATGACTTGCAAAAAGTAGATAGGACATCTCCCCTAAGACCAAATCCATCATAGGTTTAGGAATATTGGGCAATATCAAAGGTCTTTTGAGAACTTTCGCCAATTCTTTGGTCATTTTACTATTGGTCACTGGATTGGGCGCTACCGCATTAAAGGTTCCCCTTAACGCATTCTCTAAAGCAAATACAAACATATTGGCCAAATCATCGATATGAATCCAAGATTGCCATTGTTTACCATTTCCAAAAGCTGCCCCAACATAATTTTTAACAGGCATGGCCATTTTTGGTAAAGCCCCTCCCTCGGTAGATAGCACAATTCCAATCCTTATTTTGGCTAAATTAAAATCGAAGGCTTGTAAAGTGTCTATTTTTTTCTCCCATTCTTCTACGACCTCACCTAAAAAACTATCATCTACCTTATTTTCTTTCTCGTCATAATACGAAAAGAGAGAGGAGGGATAAATACCAATTGCGGAAGCAGAAACAAAGGATTTGATTTGGAAAGCGTCTATTTTTTTCAGCCCATCATGCAACGTTTGAATACTATCTATTCTACTTGATAGCACCTTTTTCTTATAAACGGTCGTCCATTTATTGGCTATGCTTGCTCCCGCTAGATTAATTATTGCCGAAACTTCTTCAAAACAAGCTATATCGATTTCACCTTCTGCAGGATTCCAATAGAAACCAGTATAGTTTTCTTTTGAAACTATTTTGTCCTTGCTAGTGGTCAAGTAATTAACGGCGATACCTTTAGTATGCAAAACCTCTGTAATGGCTTTACCAACTAAACCCGTAGCACCCGTTATCAACACCTTCATAAAATCGTTTTGAAACAAATTTAATGGTTTAACTTGCTGTTTTTGAGGTATTAATTAAGGTTTAACATAAATGTTTAAACTTTAATTGTTTTTAAGACAACTTGAATACGCTGCTTAACAAATTATTATGAAAACCTAATTCTTTCTTGCTCTGAGCATTTCACGTTTACCAGGAGGCCCCGGTAATCGCTCAACAGAAAAACCAACTGCTTCCAAACCCCTACGAACACTACCTTTTGCAGAATATGTAACCAAAACACCTTTTCTTTTTAATGCGAGGTACATTTTCAAGAACAATTCTTCCGTCCATAAATCAGGTTGTACCCTTGCGCCAAAAGCATCATAATAAACAAGATCGAACAAATTAATGTCGTTTATGGATTTAAAATCCTTCAATTGCTTCAGTAATCTAAAATTTTGAGCAATTTCAGTTTTTGTTTCCCAAGATGAGCTGTGCATCTTTTCAAAAAGCTCCTGGTGTTCATGCGCGTTTAAATTCTCAATGTAGTTTAGTGCTGCTAATTCTTCCGTTTTCACTGGGAATGCTTCCACACCTACATAATCTATGGATAGATTTAAATTCTCACTTTCCAAAAAGGTTACCAATGCATTAAGTCCCGTACCAAATCCTATTTCCAAAATTTTGATACTTGTATCTTGAAATAGCCGAAGACCATTCTTGATAAAAACGTGATACGCCTCTTGTACAGCACCATGTTTTGAGTGGTACTGTTCGTCCCAATCTTCAATTTGGATGGTTTTAGAACCGTCAGCAGTAGTAATAATTTTACGCTTCAAACTACTTTTTTATCTGTACTCCGGAAGCTTCGAACCTTAAGGTTTTTTTAGGCTTGGTTATTTTAGCAACTTCTTCTTTTGATTTTCCTGCATCCTCTGCATAATGCCGTTGTTCATCTACCGAAACTTCTTCAACAAATGCAATTCCATCCATAACTACCTTTCCATTTTCCGAATCCGTGGGAACAAAAAAGCCATAGTCCTTGAACTTTACAAAAACTTCTTCTTCATTTCCCATAGCTACTTTCATCCAACATCCCTTAGCTTTACATACATCTACGATAGTTCCGGATACTTGGGTCGCAATAGTATCTTTTACACCTATTTTCTCAAAAACTTCATTTTCAAGGTCTGAAGTTGCCTTTGCCTCGAACGAGGCGCCATACGTTTCAAAACCTGTATTCTGAGCGTGTGCAACCGTTTGAAACAGTAAGAATATGGCAGTTAAAATGTTAAATACTTTCATAATCAAAAAAAATAAATAAAGTGTGAACGAATAACTTGATTTTAAATTGATAAAGCACCAAAAAATAGGGATAATTAGCTAATTTTATCTGTTAATATTTTTTTCGATATGGAAACAACGACTAAAGCTATCAGGGTAGAAAAATCTAAAACTACCAAAATCAACGATGTTGATTTTGACAATCTTTCATTTGGAAGTGTTTACACAGATCATATGTTGGTCTGCGATTTTGTCAACGGTTCATGGCAAACTCCAAAGGTTATCCCTTATCAACCTATAACTTTAGAACCTTCGGCAAAAATATTTCATTATGGACAATCTATTTTTGAGGGAATGAAGGCCTATAAGGATGAAGCTGGGGATACTTGGCTCTTTAGACCTTTGGAAAACCATAAACGTTTGAACAAATCTGCCAAAAGATTAGCGATACCTGAACTCCCCGAATCTTATTTCATAGATGGCCTAACCACTTTACTGCAAACAGACTCAGACTGGATTCCGCAAACACCGGGCAGCTCGCTATATATTCGCCCTTTTATGTTAGCATCCGGCACAGGATTTCATGCTTCACCTGCTGATGAATACAAATTTATAATAGCTTGTGCGCCATCTGGTTCCTATTTTTCTGGACAAGTAAAAGTTTTAATCGAAGAAAAATATTCTCGTTCAGCTAACGGTGGGGTAGGTTTTGCGAAAGCGGGAGGAAACTACGCCGGTCAGTTTTATCCAACCCAACTTGCCATTGAAAAGGGATATAATCAGGTCATCTGGACAGACGACAACAACCATGAATTTATAGAGGAAGCTGGTGCCATGAATATTTTCATTCGTATCAACGACACCCTTATCACAGGACCGACAAGTGATCGTATTTTGGATGGCATCACCCGTAAAAGTATCCTGGATATTGCCAAAGACGAAGGGATTGCAACCGAGGTAAGAAAGATTACGGTAAATGAAGTTGTAAATGCGGCAAAAGACGGAACGCTCAAAGAAATGTTTGGTGCCGGAACAGCTGCTGTAATTTCACCAATTTCCGCTTTTGGGCATAAGGAAACTGATTATGAATTACCAGAATTACCAGAAAGTTACGCCACACTTCTAAAAAAACGAATTACCGATATTCAATACAATCGTGCAGAAGATAAATTTGGATGGCGCTTTAAAGTATAGCACAAAAAAAGCACCTTTAAAAAGGTGCTTTTTTTATTTATCCAGAACGCCTTCTATATTCGGTTTAAAATAATTTGGTCCTTTTAGCACTTTTCCATCTTCACGATAAATAGGTTTGCCGTCCAATCCTAATTTACTCATATTGCTTCGCTGAATTTCCTCAAAGACCTCTCCTATTTTATACTGCATGCCGTGTTCCAAAATTGTTCCACAAAGAATATAGAGCATATCTCCCAGTGCATCGGCAACCTCAATTAAATCTCCATCGTTGGCAGCTTCCAAATACTCCTTGTTTTCCTCATCCATGAGGTTAAATCGCAACTTATTTTTTGCTGCTCCCAAATCTGCTTTGGGTTCCTGCAGCACTCCAAGACCAAAAGAGTTGTGAAACAATTCTACTGCCTTAATTTTACTTTCCATTATTCTCGTTTTGATTTAGCTTTGCGTAAAAATAGAAAATATGTTCAGCACAGGACAATTAATTTTTGCAGCTCTTTTTGTTGTAGCTTTTGTAACTATAATCGCAATATCTTATCGAAAGGATAAATCCTTGCATATCAAAAATTACAAAGGAGTAAAATGGGTTATGATTTCCTTTATCACATTCATAATATTCCTATTCTTCATTAAATATTTTCTTAAAAATTAACAATAAGTTTACTTATGCCACAAAAATTAACCGTTTTACAACTTTATTCATAAGGCAATACGTACAATGTAGTAAAAGACGTACTTTTGTTTAACGTTAGTTTTGTATAACATGACAACATTTTTAGGCATTCTTTTGGTTCTACTCATTGTTAACGGATTGCTCTTATTTCTCAGCGTTAACGGGTCCAGCAGTAAGTTAAGCAAAACAGCTTCAAAGAAATCCGAGGCTTCGGTAGCAAAAATTTTACCTCGAGAAGCTTCTAAAAGTCAATACAAGAAAGCGGTTTAGTTTGTACATTTAATAAATGAAGCAAGCTTTTCTTGTTTTTTTAGGTGGTGGTTTTGGTAGCGTACTTCGTTATGTCATTACCAAACCTTTAAATAATATCTTTCCAAATTTCTTCTTGGGAACCTTTTTAGTCAATATTATTGGTGCATTGCTCATTGGTTTAATTCTAGGAATAGCATCAAGGAGCAGTTTAGTATCCTATAACAGTACGTTATTTCTTGCTACAGGTTTTTGTGGAGGCTTCACTACATTTTCTGCATTTGCACTGGAAAAGCACAGTTTATTAAAAAACGGTGATATTCTTCACTTTTCTTTCTACTTGGCATTAAGCATAATTCTAGGTGTTTTGGCCGTTGCAATTGGGCTATGGCTCTCTAGATTAGGGAATTAGTTATAAAATTAACTTTTCTCAATATTTTTTGTTGATTATTAAACATTTTCTATAAAAAAGGATGTTTCTAATTAAGAATCTCTAATATTTTGTTCTTATGTTAAGAAAAAATCATCAAATGTTTAATAAAAGTATCTTTAAAATAAGTTACCCCTAAAATTCTAGGGGTATTTTTTTCATAAGTATAAAAATCAACACAACTACCTGATATTTATCATAGTCTTTTTCGATTTAACATATATTTGGGAGATCAATTAACTATTTAATTATGAAAAAAGTCGAGGCAATTATTAGAAAATCCAAATTCGATGAGGTGAAAAAAGCACTTCATGGAATTGAGGTCAACTTCTTTAGTTACTGGGATGTAACTGGAGTTGGAAATGAAAAACAAGGACACGTTTATCGAGGTATCTCTTACAGTACTTCCGATATACAACGAAGGTATTTGGTCATTGTAGTGACCGATGACTTTCTAGAGCGAACAGTGAACACGTTGATAGAAGCAGCAGCAACCGGAAATGTGGGAGATGGAAAAGTCTTCGTATCGGATGTCATTGAAGCCTACCGAATAAGAACCAAGGAAAGCGGTAGTGCCGGAATTAACTAAACAACTCAACTAACACTAACAATATTTAAAGATTATGGACGCAGGATTATTTACAGCGAATAACGTATGGATGATGATCTGTACAGGACTGGTGTTTTTTATGCACTTAGGTTTCTCTTTTTTAGAAATCGGTCTTACCAGACAAAAGAATACCGTAAACATATTATTTAAGAACGTATTTATAATATGTGTTGGCTTACTACTTTATTATGTAGGAGGATTTAATTTAATGTACCCAGGATTTGAGGATGGGGATCTAGGTTTTCTAAAGTTTGCAGGCTTTGGTATTGCAGCGCCAGAAAATGGAATGACTCCTGAATATGCTGATGGAGGGTATACTTGGTGGACAGACTTCTTGTTCCAAGGAATGTTTGCAGCAACAGCAGCAACAATTGTTTCTGGAGCAGTAGCGGAACGGGTAAAACTTGGGGCATTTATGCTATTTACCATCATATACGTAGGACTCGTTTACCCTATCGTAGGCTCATGGCAATGGGGCGGTGGTTTCCTTTCTTCACTTTCTTATGGCACCGCAGAAGGATTTTATGACTTTGCAGGTTCTACCTTGGTGCATTCTGTAGGTGGATGGGGCGCATTGATCGCTATTTTCTTGCTCGGCGCTAGAATAGGGAAATTTGGAGAAGACGGTAAACCCAAGGCAATTCCAGGGCACAGTTTACCTTTTGCAGCAGCAGGGGTGTTAATTCTATGGTTGGGATGGTTTGGTTTTAACGGAGGGTCCGTACTTTCCGCCGATCCAGAATTAACTTCATTGGTATTGGTCACAACCTCTTTGGCAGCTGCCGCTGGAGGTGTATCCGCATTTTTAACTTCTCTCATAGCTTACAAAAACTATGATTTAACCATGTTCTTGAACGGTATCTTGGGCGGTTTGGTAGGAATTACGGCAGGTGCGGACCAAATGTCCCCCAACGAAGCGGTACTTATAGGCTTGATAGCAGGTGTAGTCATTGTATTTGGTGTAGCACTTATCGATAAATTGAAACTAGATGACCCCGTTGGTGCAGTCGCAGTTCACTTAATATGTGGTATCTGGGGTACACTTGCTGTTGGTATCTTTGGAAGTTTGGCCAGTTTTGACCAATTCTTGGTACAACTTGCAGGAGTTGGCGCGGCGGCTACGTTCTGTTCCGTTTCGGCATTCGTGATTTTATTCACTATTAAGAAAGTTTCAGGTCTACGGGTTTCGGAAGAAGAAGAAGTAGAAGGCTTGGACATCCACGAACATGGAATGGATGCTTATGCTGATTTCAGAATGAATCAACACTAATAAAAGGAAACGGAGCGTTTGGCAGAACGCTCCGTTAAATAACCTTTTCAATTACAAAAACTCAATAACAATATTAAATGGTCCTCTTTGTGAGGACACCTAAAACTGATTATGATTATGAAAACGATTATAACAACAAAGTTCGTAAAAAATTTAGCTTTCGCCATATTGGCACTAGTATCTTTAACCACATTTGGACAAGAGGAAGATGTAAAACCAAAGTTTGAATTTAGTGGTACGGTCGATGCCTATTATAGGGCAAATTTTAACGGACTGAACAAAGAAATACCCCAGCTGGATGAAGATGGTGAAACTGTTGGGTTCTTCCTTCCAGCAGCTCCAGGCACATCTTTTGCCAACGACCCAGGTTTTGCCATTGGTATGGTAAACCTTATTGCTTCTTATGAAAGTGAAAAAGTAGGTTTTGTAGCCGATTTGGTTTTCGGACCACGAGGAGAAGACGCTGTATTTAATTCATTTGGTTCTCCGGCAATAGTAAATCAACTCTACGTTTTTTGGAATGTTGGAGAAAACACGAGACTTACATTTGGTAACTTCAATACATTTTTAGGGTATGAGGTGATTTCTCCATCCGCAAACTTTAACTATAGTACTTCATACATGTTTTCCTATGGCCCTTTTTCACATACGGGTATTAAGGCGGATTTTGACCTAGGAAACGATTGGTCTGCAATGTTAGCCGTTCTAAATCCTACAGATTTTACCGATTTCAATCCTTTTGGTGAAATTTCTTTCGGTGCGCAATTGGGGTATAGCGGTCAATTTTTAAATTTTATTTATGGAAATCAAGGTGGAGATGAATTCGTAAATGCCGATGGTGCGCTTGTAGAAGTAGACAACGAAGCATTGTTCCAAGTTGATTTTACTGGAGGATTCGACCTTACTGAAAAATTCTTTCTAGGCATTAACGCAACATACCAAGATACTGATGACCTAGGTTTTTATGGTGTTGCTTTATACCCGCAATTGACTACATCAGATAATTTTGCCATTGGTTTAAGAGGTGAATATTTTGCTGAATCAGGTGCCTTTGGAGCAATTGGTACTGGAGTTGAGGATTCTAGCGTTTTTGCTGTGACCTTAACTGGAAGTGCCACTATAGGCGATTTAATTATCAAACCTGAAATCCGTTTGGATAGTGCATCTGAGGATTTCTTTTTTGACAGTGATTTAGACCCTGGTGATAGCCTTGCTTCATTTATTTTAGCGGCCGTTTATTCTTTCTAAACACAACGAAAAAATTCTATACTATTTAGAAAGCCTTACATCTATTTGGTGTTAAGGCTTTTCTAGTCTTTTACAAAAGCTTTCACTCCTGCTCTCACACTAGTTCTCAAATAATTTTGCCTTGGCACTAGAGGGCAGGAGTACTTTTTATTATAAACACAATACGGATTATACGCCTTATTGAAATCTATTGTGATCGTATCTCCCTCAGGAATTGTTAAGTCAATATAACGACCCCCACCATAAGTTTCCGCACCATTTGTTTCATCTAAAAATGGTAAGAATAAATAGTCCCTGTATTGCTTTTGGGAAATTAAATCGAGACTTTGGTAAATCTCTAGTTGATGTTCCACCCCATTTAACTGAAAGTGTGCGATACCATAAACAATTTCTCTTGTTTTTTCGTCGGTTGTGCTAGGCATCAAAAAAGGCACTGCATCTGGAGTTCTTTCAAATCTGGCTTTAACCACATAAGTCGTATCGGGTGCAAAAAAATCAAGTCCCTCAAAATCTTTTCTAAACCTATCTGGCAATGGTGAAGAATTGGGGTTTTTAAATGTAGCATCCAATTCCTTTTGAAATGCAACAATATCCTTTATTGCTGCAGACCCAGACTGAAGCTTTTCAGAAGCATGATACTTTTTATCGGGTTTACAGGCAACCATCAAAAGCACTAATATTGCTAAAATATATTTCATTTCCAGAAAATCTTTCTTGTAAAAGTAGCGGAAATCGTTCTTAATATTACCTTAGCCCATTACTCTAAATAAAAAATCATCGTGATAAAACATCTGATATTCATATTGCTCTTGATTTTGTCCGTTTCCTGTGTTGACAAACAACAACAAGCAAATGCTTCAAAAGAACTAAAAAGAAAACTTCCTGAGCTGGAGTCTGGAAGATACAATGTCGCATTTTTAATAATGGATGGTGTTTACAACACAGAATTCACAGCACCCTATGATATTTTCCAGCATACACAGTTCCGGGAGAACATCAAATCCATGAACACCTTTTCTGTTGCCAATACATTGGAGCCTATAACTTCTTTTGAAGGAGTTCGGATTTTACCCGATTTTGATTACACAAAGGACTCAATTCCCAAAATTGACATTTTAGTCGTACCGAGCGCAGCACACCATTTAGATACCGACTTAAGGGATTCCATAATGCTGGATTTTGTGCAAAAAGTGGACAAAGAAGCTTTATTTGTCACCTCGCATTGCGATGGAGCTTTTGTTTTGGCAAAAGCTGGACTTTTAAACGATGTGGCATCTACCACATTTCCCAGTGATATCGAAAAGTATAAAGCTATGTTTCCGCAATTAAAAGTAAAGGATAGCGTCCTTTTTGTGCACGATGGAAAATACATTACTTCCGCTGGCGGCGCCAAAAGCTTTGAGGCAGCACTCTACCTTTGCGAACATTTATATGGAAAAGAAATCGCAGCGTCTCTCGCTAAAGGTCTTGTTATTGATTGGGATTTAGAGGAAATCCCAAGATTTATTGGTCGTTAATTCGATACCTTGAATCCTTCAAATACTTAGCCACCAACTCATTGAATTTTGGTGTTATTCTAAACAAGCCAGTATCTGGCAGATTATACAATTTTTCTTTGTCATCAAAACCTTTCTTTAGGGCTTCTTCTAGATAAAACAGGGCAGTCCCGTAATCTTCGTTCTTTGCACTTAAAGATATTATGTTCATGTAATGTTCAAAGTTCTCAGGCTCCAAAATGGTCTTTAGCATATATAAAAATGCAAGTGCATCCTCATCTATAAGCGGTTCGGATTTAACCATATCAATATTATCTTCTGCCAACGCATTAACATAGCCCAACAGACGATTTCCCATTTGCCTTTCATAAATACTACTGGCCGAAATAAACTTATTGATCTCTGTCATTTGATAATTCCACCAACCCAGATTATTAAAATTATGGGTAACCACATCTTCTTCTATATAATATTGATAATCTTCTTTTAAAAGCGATTCTTTAAAGAACGTTGCGTTTTCTGCCCTTCTCATTCCTTTGAACACACGGTCCCGTCTCAGGTTTTTTTGAACTTGCCGCAAAGAATCCAGGTTTTTGTGTACACCATAAATGGACATCATCTCTCCCATGTATTGTTCTGCAAAGAGTAGCTTGTTCGAATTCTTCAACCTATTGACTTTGGCTAAATCTTCCTTAAAGGCCTTTTCAATATAACTGGAATCCATGGGCGTCAATTTTTTCCCCATTGCCGACAGTGTAAATAGCTGCATGGCTTTTTGAAAATATTTTACATCTGGCCATTTTTGTTCTTCGTCATACAACAATATCTGATTGGGAAACTTAAACCGATCGAAAACCTTTTCAACATTTAGCATTTGGGTGTAGTTGAAATCATTTTTTCCGATGATTCCAATAAAATGAAAAGAACGCTTAGGGTTTAATAAGTCTGAATTCGCAATAGAAGCACCTGCAGAAATAGTACCTGCCACGTCTTTTATAAAAATTGGAACCAGATTGGCAAAACGCCCCCCAGAAGAAATACCCGCAGTGTACACCCTCGATTTATTAACAGGTAAAATGCGCGATATTTTATTTAGAACATTGCTCGCGCTTATCATATTGTTGGATAAGGGAACCGTGTCGGACAGTTTTGGTGCCGCCAATAGATACCCCTCCTCCTCGGCTGCCTGCAAGAACATGGCCATTGACTGCCGCTCTTTTCCATCCAAATCAAATACCATAAGTAATGGCCACTTTTTGGTGGTCGTAAAGTTAGTGGGCAAGTAAAGAGAAAATGTGTCTGGAATGGTATCGTTGACAACCAGCGAATCTATAATCTTTCCTTTTTTAAGTACTAATTCTTGCGTAAACGCACTTTGAAACAAAAATGTGGCAAAAAAAAGTATAGCATATTTTTTTTTCATAACGCTGTATCAACAAAAATCTGGCCAAAACGAAAAGGCTGTTTATCCTTTATAAAAATAAACGAAATTTATCACTAATTCTTACTTTGTTTTATCGGTGCGTTTGCAACAATATTGGACAATACTATATGCGTTCTACATTCTCCGTACACTATTAGCTCATCAATAAATTTTTCCAAATGGGCTTGGTCCTTTAATACCACTTCCATAATGATATTCTCGTTTCCTGTAATCCGATAGCAGTTGACCACTTCTTGAAACGATTTTACTTTGTTAAGAAATGGTTTGAGCTTGCCCATAAAGGCACGAAGCATAATGATTGCTTTTAACTGATGTCCTGCCAAAGCATAAGAAACGGTAGTACCATATCCTTCTATCAATCCCAAATCTTCCATTTTTTTTACGCGCTCTGCTATAGCTGGTGGGGTAAGCCCAACTTTACGCCCAATATTTGCAAAAGATTCTCTAGCATCTTGCTGTAGATAGCCCAGAATTTTCCAGTTCAAATCATCTATTTTCATATTCAAAGTGATTTATCAATAAAACTTAACATTCAATAGCAAATAATTATTTTCTATTTTGAAAACAAAGGTACATTATCCATTTCATATGTAATTTTAATGTTGAAAATTGCACTGAAAAATAATGGAAAGGAGTTCTTTAAATTCTCTTGTAATATATCGAAAATCATTAGCACTTAGAGATTTGAGCGAAGCTGTGGCGTCTTATTTTTCCCGAAACAAAGAAGCTTTATCCTTACGGAATTATCAAAGCTTTCGGGATGATATTTCCAAATCCCTTCGTACTGACGCAATTTTAATCACCAAAGAGGTAGAACAAGCCGCTTTAAGCAGTTCATATTCCGTGAAAATGGAAAGCCTTACCTTTATCAACATCATGACGCGCAATATTTTAGCATATTGCAACGGTCTTGAAAGAGATGGGGTAAAGGAAAAAGAATACCTCAATCTTTTACGAAAAGAAATTAAGTTATTTAGGTCTTCTTTTAAAAAGTGGAGAAAGTCCTTTAAAAACGGAAACGACTAAACATTTTCGCTTCTAAATTCTACATGTTACGCCTATACTGGCCCCCTACTTGAAACAGCGCATTGGTAATTTGTCCCAACGAAGCGTATTTGGTTACTTCCATAAGTTTTTCGAATAGGTTTTCATTGTTTACAGCCGCTTCTTGAAGTTCTTTTAACTGGGTCTTGGTTTCTGTTTCATTCCTAGAATGTAGGTTTTCCAAAATGGCTATTTGATTCTTCTTTTCTTCCTCGGTCGCCCGTATCACTTCCGCAGGAAGTACGGTTGGCGATCCTTTAGAGCTCAAAAACGTATTGACCCCAATAATTGGGTATTCCCCAGTATGTTTCAAGGTTTCGTAATGTAGACTTTCCTCCTGTATTTTGGAACGTTGGTACATGGTTTCCATGGCACCTAAAACGCCGCCACGTTCTGTTATTCTATCAAATTCTACTAAAACCGCCTCTTCTACCAAATCCGTGAGCTCTTCAATGATAAAAGAGCCCTGGATAGGATTTTCATTCTTGGCCAATCCTAGTTCTTTATTAATGATCAATTGAATGGCCATGGCCCTTCGTACGGATTCTTCGGTAGGGGTCGTAATAGCTTCATCGTAGGCATTGGTGTGGAGCGAATTACAATTATCGTAAATGGCATATAACGCCTGCAAGGTGGTACGTATATCGTTAAAATCAATTTCTTGGGCATGCAAACTTCTACCGGATGTCTGTATATGATATTTTAACATCTGCGCACGTGAATCGGCACCATACTTTTCTCTCATTGCCTTCGCCCATAAACGTCTTGCCACTCGTCCGATTACTGCATATTCTGGGTCTACTCCGTTTGAGAAAAAGAACGAAAGGTTAGGACCAAATTTATTAATGTCCATTCCCCTACTTAAATAATATTCTACATACGTAAACCCATTGGAGAGTGTAAAGGCTAGCTGTGTGATAGGATTTGCTCCAGCTTCGGCAATATGGTATCCAGAAATTGAGACCGAATAAAAGTTACGTACGAGATTATCAATAAAATACTCTTGTACATCGCCCATTAATCGCAATGCAAATTCTGTAGAAAAAATACAGGTATTCTGTGCCTGGTCTTCTTTTAAAATATCTGCCTGTACCGTTCCCCTTACCTGATTTAGTGTATCTTTTTTAATCTGGCTGTAAATATCTTTGGGCAGAACCTGGTCTCCCGTCACTCCCAAAAGCATAAGTCCCAATCCATTATTTCCATCGGGAAGCGCTCCAGAATATGAGGGCTTATCACTATTTTTCTTTTTGAAAATTGAAGTTATTTTTTTCTCAACCTCTTTTTCCAATCCATTTTCTTTGATGTATTTTTCACAGTTTTGGTCTATAGCAGCGTTCATAAAAAACGCCAACAACATAGGTGCAGGACCATTAATGGTCATACTCACAGAGGTCATTGGGTCGCTCAAATCAAACCCGGAATAAAGTTTTTTGGCATCGTCCAAACAGCAAATAGAAACCCCCGCATTTCCAATTTTTCCATAAATATCCGGTCTGTGGTCTGGATCATTACCATACAGGGTCACCGAATCAAAGGCGGTGGATAAACGCTTTGCTGGCATATCCAAGCTCACATAATGGAAACGTCTGTTGGTTCGTTCCGGTCCACCTTCACCAGCAAACATTCTGGTAGGATCCTCCCCCACTCTTTTGAACGGATACAATCCGGAAGTATACGGAAACTCCCCCGGAACATTTTCCTGCAAGCTCCATCTAAGAATATCGCCCCAGGCTTGATATTTTGGTAATGCTACTTTTGGTATTTTGCTATGCGAAAGTGATGTAGTATGGGTTTCGATATGCACTTCTTTACCTCTCACCTTAAAAGTGTATCGTTCAGATTTATATTGATTTACCTTGTCTTGCCATTTTAATAGGGTTTCCCAATGGTGGGGGTCAAGGTTCATTTTAACTTTATCAAACTGCGCCACTAATAATTTTACAAATACGATTTCTTCATCTTTAACCTGTTTCAAGATGATATCTGCATCAAGTCCTGACTTTATCAAATTGGACTGCTCATTTTTGCTTGGAACAATGGATAAAATCGTTTGATGAATCCCAAACAATTTTTGTGCTACGACAACTTGTTCATCGACCTTTTTGTCATAAGCCCTATTGCTTTCGGATATTTCGGAAAGGTATCTTGTTCTTGCGGGTGGAATGACAAAAACTTTTTCCGTAAGCTCGTTGGAAACTTCAAAATTGGATTCCAGTTTTGCCCCTGCTTTATCGGTCAAAGTTTCCATAACAATTTTATAAAGCCTGTTCATTCCAGGGTCGTTAAATTGTGAGGCAATGGTTCCAAAAACAGGCAAATCATCTTGATTGATATCCCATAAACCCTGATTGCGCATGTATTGTTTTTTTACATCGCGCAACGCATCCAAGGCGCCTCTTTTATCAAACTTATTAATTGCAACTACGTCTGCAAAATCCAGCATATCTATCTTTTCCAGTTGGGTTGCCGCACCAAATTCTGGAGTCATCACATAAAGGGAAACATCACTATGTTCCAAAATTTCAGTATCAGATTGACCAATACCAGAGGTTTCCAGTATAATTAAATCAAAATTAGCAGCTTTAAGTACCTGCACGGCTTCTGCCACATGTTTGGAAAGCGCTAGATTTGAACGCCTGGTTGCCAATGAACGCATGTAGACACGGTTGTTGTTTATCGCGTTCATACGAATTCTATCGCCCAACAGGGCACCTCCCGTTTTTCTCTTTGAAGGGTCTACGGAAATAATACCAATATGCTTATCTGAAAAGTCACTAAGAAACCTACGTACAAGTTCATCTACCAAACTAGATTTTCCCGCACCACCAGTTCCTGTTATCCCCAACACAGGTATTGCATTGGTATTCTTTTCAATGGTATCTTGATGTTTTTCAAAAAGCTCATGTTTGTTTTCTGCCAAGGATATTAAGCGTGCTATGGTATTTACATCTTTCGCTTCGAGCTGGCCCTCCAGGTTTTTTCCTTTGGATAGCTTTAAATCTGGTACAGCGGTATCGCAACGCATCACCAAATCGTTGATCATACCTTGCAAGCCCAACTCACGACCATCATCAGGAGAATAAATACGTTCAACACCATAATCCATCAACGCTTTAATTTCCTCTGGAAGTATTACTCCGCCACCACCGCCAAAAATCTTGATATGTTCCGCACCTCTTTTTTTTAATAGGTCGAACATGTACCTAAAATATTCATTGTGCCCACCTTGATACGAAGTCATCGCAATTGCGTTGGCATCTTCTTGCACTGCGCAATCAACAACCTCAGCAACACTTCGATCATGTCCTAAATGAATCACCTCAACCCCTGTCGATTGAATAATTCGACGCATAATATTAATTGCAGCATCGTGTCCATCGAACAACGAAGCAGCGGTAACGATTCTAATCTTATTTTTGGGCTTGTAGGGCTTTATTTGTTCCATTGGCAATAAAGGGTCTTATTTCACCATGCAATTTACAGAAAATGCAACATAAAAACGATTTTGATTAGAATTTTATAAAAACCTAAGGTACTTTGGGTTACTTTTTTTGAATATCATAATTTTATCGTGCTCAAACTAACCATAATGAAGCTAACTATCCTTATTCACTGTCCAGACCAATCGGGAATCATAAGTGCAGTAACGCGATTCATTCACGAAAAAAAGGGAAACATCATTTACTTGGACCAGCATGTTGATAAAGAAGCTGGAGTATTCTTTATGAGATTAGAAAGTGAATATAGCACTGATTTCAGTTTGCCAAGTTTTGAAGATGGATTTGAAGAACAATTGGCAAAAAAGTATAACATGCATTGGAACATCTATTTGGAAGCGACAAAACCCAAAATGGCGATTTTCGTTTCTAAATACAATCATTGTCTTTATGACCTTTTAAGCCGCTACAATTCAGGGGAACTCCCGGTTGATATTCCATTCATTTTAAGCAATCATCCAGACCTTGAGTATGTAGCTGATCAGTTTCATATTCCATATTATCATATTCCTGTAACTAAGGAAAATAAGGCATCTGCAGAAGACCAACAGCTACATCTTTTAAAAAAACACAATGTTGATTTCATTGTGCTGGCCAGATATATGCAAATCCTTTCGCCAAAAGTAATCGATGAATTTCCACAGCAAGTCATTAACATACACCATTCCTTTTTACCTGCATTTGCCGGAGCCAAACCCTATCATGCCGCTTTTGAAAGAGGGGTCAAGATTATTGGTGCTACAAGTCATTATGTAACAGAGGTATTGGATGCAGGCCCCATCATAGCGCAAGATGTTGTCACAGTATCCCATTCGCATGCTATCAAGGATTTTATTGCGAAGGGAAGAGACTTGGAAAAAATCGTACTTTCCAGGGCGGTACAGCTCCATGTGGACAGAAAGACCATGGTCTATAATAACAAAACGGTTATATTTTCTTAAATATATTCTGACAACATTCAGTTTTCTCAGCTTATGTAGTAATTTCACCTCAACTATAAAAACAACACTATGAAACGAATCGTATTAGCGCTTTTAATTTTTCAGTTAGTTGGTTGTAATGAGTTGCAGCAAGTTGTTAACCAACTTCCGCAAGGAACAACTGGTATTGGAAACGCAGAAATAGCGCAAGGTTTGCGAGATGCACTTAATCTGGGAATAGATAAACAAGTAGACAAATTGGCTCTTAAGGACGGTTTCTTCAAAAATGAGCTTGTTAAAATTTTACTTCCGGATGAGTTGAAAAAAGTTGATAAAACACTTAGGGATGTTGGCTTGGGCAGTTTAGCCGATAAAGGGCTACAGATACTCAACCGAGCTGCCGAAGATGCCGTAAGTGAGGCTACACCAATTTTTGTGGATGCGGTAAAGGGAATTACGTTCAATGACGCCAAACAAATTTTGTTGGCAAATGACAACGCAGCTACCAACTATTTAGAGCAATCCACAAAATCTAAATTGTACGACAAATTCAACCCCATTATCGAAAAATCTTTTAAAAAAGTTGGAGCCGATCAAATTTGGAGCAATATCATTACCAAATACAATAACCTTCCACTTACCAATAACGTTAATCCAGATTTAACAGATTATACCACGCAAGAAGCGTTAGAAGGGGTGTATACAATGATTGCAGTTGAGGAAAAAGAAATTAGAACGAAAATTTCTTCAAGAACTACTGATCTACTGAGAAAAGTTTTCGCGTTACAAGATTAGCCAAAGATTTTTCCTACGTACAATATTCGTTAATTTTATGCGTTCTAAACTCAAGAAAACAAGACAATTATAACAAAATCCTAAAGTTTAATTAACCTTGGTACAGCGGTTAAACTAGAATTTTGCAAAAGATTATCTGAGTTAGCATTTTTTTGAGTTAGTTAGTTTAAAACCGGTGTTCGCACCGGTTTTTTCTTTTACCCTTTTTTAACTTCCGAAGCGTTTTTTATTTAAAAAGTAGCTTTTAAGCATTGTAAAAAAGGTAAGTTCTTATCGGAATTTACTTTTTTTAGGATTTCGTTAACAAATCGTTTTTTGTAATTCACTAATTTCAAGGGAGTTAATTCATCAATCAAAATGAGATGGTCAAAAATCTTTTTTTTCCTGTCTTTAATCTGCTGTACATTCAATTCGGTTGGAGTATATAGTTGTTATGAAGCTGGTCAACCCAATACCATTTCGGTATATGATTCGCTGAAATGGGCCGACTATTATTATAACATACAGCGATATAATAAGGCAATACCTATTTATGAAAAAAATCTGGTCAATCCCGATGCAGAGAAAACACATATTTTAAAAAGACTTGCGCTTAGTGAAGCTGCGTTGAACCATGTGGATAGGTCTACTACCAATTTGACCAAATATCTACAACTAGAATTCAAACCAAATTTTTTGCTCAACGAAGGGTTTGACCCTATACGTAAAGAACAAGGGTTTAAAAAGATTTCAGACAAAATGATTCCCAAAGTAACTACTTGGTCTTTATTTTATCTCTTTGTTGCCATTGTAGGCTTTTATGTAGTACTTATTCTATGTTTGAATAAACAGATATACCGTACATCCCGTTTTTTGATAGCCTCGTTCATATTTATTCATTCTTTGTTCATTCTACATCTTAGCATCAATTCCGCGAACTACTTTTTTCAATACCCGCATACTTATTTAATGTCAACATGGGCTATTTTTCTGTATGGTCCGTTATTATACTTTTACTTTAAGAAAACCACAACCGGTTATACTTTTAGACCCATCGATATATTGCACTTACTACCAAGCCTAGTACTTCTAACGTACCTTGTATTAAATGTTTACACAATGACGGAGGAAAGTAAAATAACCTTGATGCTTTCCAGAATGCAAAATGGCTTAGGACCCCAAGATTCAAACAGATTGGTAGTTTTGGTCATTTTTAAGATCATCTCGTTAAGCGTCTATGGCTATTTTATCGGTAAAGTTTATAACCAGGGTAAAGACAACAAGCTGCTAGACTTAAAAAGCCTTACCTGGCAGAAAAATGTATATCATATACATATATTGTATGTGTTTACGTATGCCGCGTACGGCATAGTTATCATCAATGGTTACTCCAATGGTGTCCTTTTCGATATATCTGCGGCTACAATGGCTTTTATGGTACTTTATGTTGGTTATTCCGCCAATATACAACCTGATGTGTTCAGTGGTATTTATGCCTATAAAAATAGATTATTTCCAAAGTATGAGAAATCTGGTCTAACGCCCAGTCTATCGGATGAATTAAAAGAAAATCTACTACATCTTTTTGCAATTGAAAAAATCTACAAGGAAAACAACATAAGTCTGGACATGGTTGCAAAACGCCTAAACACTACAAGACACAATGCATCTCAGATTATCAATGAGCATTTTAATGTTAGTTTTCATGAATTTGTCAATATATACCGGATAAGAGAAGCAAAACAATTGCTTATGGACAATGAGTCCCATAAGTTAAATATTATCCACGTAGCGTATGAGGTAGGCTATAACAACAAGGTAACTTTTAATAAAGCTTTTAAGAAGGACACAGAACTTACTCCTTCAGAATTTCAAAAAGCAGTTGCAAAGGCATAGTGATTAACATAATTGCACCGAAAAAAGGGTAAAAGTTTATCAGATGTTGCCCTTCTCATTTTTTATCCATTTATTTTTAATTCAGAAAACAGCTCACTAGGAAACAGTAAGACATTTATGGTCTCAACTTTTAAGGAATGATTGAATTAGTCAGCAAACTACCCTTTACCTAAGAGCTGTTTTATTTTTTAAATGGATTCTTCAAAAAGAGAGGGTGACACTACGGTCTATAACTATTCAACATTTTTAAGGTAAGCGATTACTCTTTCGTTAAACACCGCTGGTTTTTCAACATTAACAACATGGCCACAATCCTCAATAACAAACAAGGTAGACTCTACATGGCTGTTAACTACTTTTTTAATAGTTGGAAGAAATAGATAGTCCTCGCCTCCCATGATATAAAACGTTGGTATTTTTATATCGACCGCTCTAAAAAAACGCAATAAGGGATTAATTTCCGAAGTCAATTTAAACCATCTGATAAATTCCTTTTGATATAATTTTTTAGCCTCTCTTACAAATAAGGAGCGAGATTCCCTATGGTTTTTGTTTGGCATGATTACGAAGGCAAAAAACTTGTATAACCAGATATACGGCACTATCGATTTAAAAATAACGCCTAGACGCATTAGCACCTGAGATCTAAAGTTAAGCTTCATTATAGCACCGCCCATAACCATACTGACCACTCTATCCGAATATTTTTCGGCTAAATTTCGTATCAAAATGGTACCTAACGATATTCCAATAAAATGGGATTTCTCAATCTTCTCATGGTCCAATACCTCAATTATATCAGCTGTAATAGAGTCAAAGGTATATTTGTCGTTAAAAGCATCCTTTATGTTAGGTTTGGAGTTTCCATGACCCCTCAAATCCAATAATAGTATATTGAAATGCTTTTTAAAGTCCCTTAATTGTTTGTACCAAATCGTAGAACTACCGCCCGCACCGTGTACGAAAGTTACCCAATCTTTTGATGTTTCATGTCTGTATGCCGTGTAGTGTAGCAAATATTGTTTTTTATAAAAGTACGTTAATTTTTTACTTACAAAAGGTTAGATTAAAATGATGGCAAACTCGATTTTGTTAAATTTTAGATAAAGTGCCTGATTTCTAGGTGTGTAACGCCATATTCCGTAGTCCATAGCTGGGTTTTCAACGTATCTTTGTTATAACAAATCTTGTAATGATGAGTGAGCAATATTGTAAAGTTGGAGCTGTGACTCCAATAACTAGCGGAAGTCAAGCGATATCAGTTTTAGAGTTTATGTATCAGAATTTTATGGAAAAAGCATCTGATGCAACACATATGGACACTAATTTGAGAGAATTTTTCACCAAGAAAGCTCAGGGAATTAAAAAGACGTTGGAGAGCTTGGTATAACGATTTAGTTCAAGTTATTCAATTCAATCTCCATTTCCTTTTGTATACTTTTAGCTTTTTCTGCAGCAGCATGCGCAAAATTATGGTCATGCGAAGCATATAGAATTCCTCTGGAAGAATTTACCAACAACCCAACGTTTTCCGTAATACCATATTTACAGACTTCCTGTAAATTACCCCCTTGTGCACCAACACCAGGGACCAGCAAAAAGTTTTCTGGGACGATTTTTCGTATTTCCCCTAAGTAAGATGCTTTTGTAGCACCTACCACGTACATTAATCTATCTGCATTCTTGTAATTTCTAGACGTTTCCAAAACCTCTTTATATAGCTCATGCTTTCCCATATTCTTAGTTTGAAAATCAAAAGCACCTTGATTGGATGTTAGTGCCAACAGAATCGTATGCTTATTTTCAAACGCCAAAAACGGTTCTACAGAATCCTTACCCATATACGGGGCTATAGTGATGGAATCAAAATTCAATGTTTCAAAAAACGCCTTGGCGTATCTTGTGGACGTATTCCCAATATCCCCTCGTTTTGCATCCGCAATTGTAAAAATATCGGGATGATTTTCATTTAAATACTCCATGGTACGTTCGAGCGATTTCCATCCCTCTAGACCATATGCTTCATAAAATGCAATATTGGGTTTATAGGCAACACAATATTGGTGTGTAGCATCAATAATCGCTTTATTAAAGGAAAAAATCGGATCCTCTTCTTTAAGAAGGTATTTGGGTATTTTATCTAGGTCCGTATCCAGACCAACACATAAAAAGGACTTCTTTTGGTGAATCTGGGATATTAAATGGTCTATTTTCATGAAATATAATTAGGTTTTTGGGTATTGGGTATTCGGTTATTGAATCTTGTAGTCGGCATATTTTTTAAGTGAGTTAATACCTTTTTGTAGAGTGTGGAGCTTCTTCATAAAAGTATAAAATTCAGTTTCATCAATAAATTTCAACTCTTTGGAAATTAATAGTTGAGTTTCTAATTCATATGAAGAACCTAGCGCTATTTGCAAAAATCTTGAAAAATCTTTTTGCGATTCTCTGGAGCATCCTTCAGCAATATTTGATGGCACAGAAATAGCACATCTGGAAATTTGAGATGATAATCCGAATTTTTCAGTATTTGGAAAACCATCTATCAATCGGTAGACATCCTTTACCAACGCTATTCCGTTTTTCCATACATCTAATTCTCTGAAATTTCTCAATAACTATTTTTTAAGCTAACCTAACACCAAAAACCGAATCACCAACTTGGTTCTCGACTGCGCTCGAACTGACAATCAATTTGGAACTACTAACTACTAACTACTAACTACTAACTACTAACTACTAACTACTAACTACTAACTACTAACTACTAACTACTAACTACTAAAATTAAAAAATCTCCGATGCTTCCTTCAATTTCTCGGTATTCTCCACGAGCATCAATTCATCTATAATTTTCTGGATGTCCCCATTGATTATATT
>JBCCEC010000011.1:0-67998 GCA_039030475.1 Bacteroidota bacterium | reverse complement strand
TTTAAAAAAATATTAAAAAATTTAAAAGTAACGAATATTCGTTTATTTTTGCAATGTGAGAACAATAGATATTCAAAAAGTTCAAAGAGTTAAGAAGGCTTGTATAGACATTGTTTATGAAATTGGTATAGAAGGAATTTCTGCTGGCAAGCTGGCAAGGAGGGCGGAGGTGTCTTCATCTAGTATTTATATTTACTTCAAAAACATGAATGATATGTTTCAAGTTATAAATGATGAGATAACTTCTGATTTTTTTGAATTTATTTCTAAAGACCTCGGCGAAGATAAATCCGTTAAAACAAATTTTGATAGCTTGTGGGAGGCTGCTTACGAGTATTGTTCAAAGTTCCCGAGGGAGTTTATTTTTACCAGGAGAATGACATATTCATGTATCGTTCAGCAAGATGAAAGTGAAAGTCTAAAACCCTTTTACGAAAAGCTAGATGATTTTCTTGCTAAAGCAATAGCCGATGGGGCAATGAAAGAAATGTCTTTGATGAATTTCGTGTATATAGCCTTATCGCCACTATACGGAATTATGAAGAGTACTATTGAGAATGGCAAATTTTACATGCAATCAGATGATTTAGAACTATATAAGTCAACCTCTTGGAACGCGATAAAAGGATAAGGTATTTTTTTGTTGTAATAAATAAACGAATATTCGTTTATTTATAAAATATAAAACAATTGATACTCATTATTAGGTTAGCAGAGTACTATGGGAACTTTTGAATTACATGTTTGTACCCCAATTTACTTAGGGCAAAGGAGATTTCGATACTCTAGTAGATTATCTAAATAGAAAAAAGAGAACATTAAGTAAGATTTGGAAGATATAGCAAAAATAAACGCAAATTAATTAAGATGACTATGAAAGCAGTAGTGATTAAGAAGTATGGAGAAGCGGAGGTGTTGGAAGTAAAAAGTAAAATAAACTCTCCTAAAATTAAGAAGAACCAAGTATTGGTAGACAACTATGCGGCCAGTATAAATCCTCATGATTTATACCTTAGAAGGGGTATGCTTGCTTCAGTTTTAGAAACTGACTCACCAATAATACCTGGGCTTGATATTGCAGGAAAAATAGCGGCTATAGGTGAATCCGTTACCAAGTTTTCTGTAGGACAAAATGTTTATGCAATGATGGACGCAAATGATGAATTTGCTGCGTCAGGTTTTGCTAAGACAGGAGCATATGCCGAGTATAGCGTTACCAGAGAGGATACGCTATCATTAATGCCTAACAACCTATCGTTTGTTGAAGCTGCTTCGATTCCTTTGGTAACCTTAACGGCCTACCAAGCAATTGTAAAAAAGTTAAATGCCCGGCAAAATCAAAAGATTCTTATTAATGGAGCTTCTGGCGGGGTTGGATGCGCCGCAATACAAATCGCCCATTACATGGGTCTCGAGGTTACCGCTGTTTGTAGTGAGGGCACGCATAACTTTGTAAAGTCTTTAAACCCTATGAAAATTATTCATTATGAGCACTTTGATTTCACTAAGTCGGAGGAAAAATACGATATCATTTTTGACGTAGTTGGAAACAGGAATTACGAAGCCTGTCAAGGTAATTTGACAGAAACGGGAGCCTACATTTCCAATGTGCCTTCAGAAAGAACCTTTGCTGCGTATCAGAATCCTCATAATGAAGAAGAATATGGCTTTCATAAAAAGAACAAGTACAATTGGGTAATCCCTTCTGGAAAAGACCTAGCGGAAATTACGAGTATCATTAATGGAGGCTATCTAAAGCCCATGATTGATAAGGTTTTTAATTTCAATGAAGTAATCAAGGCGCATGAATACGTAGAAAACAGTATTCCCCAAGGGAAGAATGTACTAGTAATTAAAAGTTAATTGGTATCGATGAGTATGATATTTTTTACTGTTAAATCAAAGTAAACAAAACAAAAAGATTGTAAATCAGCAATTTACAGGTTTAATGGTTTGGGATGTGGTCGTTTCAGTGGAGCCAGAGGGGTTGGCTGGCGCCCTGCCCTCCTGACCGTCATTACAAACAAAAATACCCATCACCTCGATGATGGGCATCTTAAGCCTTTCAAAACATCAGTCATACACTTATCACTTCCGATGAGCGCTATTAGTTTATTCTCCAGTATTTGGTGAATTTCTAACAATTAACCATTAGGATTATCATATGAATCATAATATTCCGTAGGTTGCCGTGATATCTCATATGCCTTGGAATATGTTTTTTGTTCTTGAACGTTGTTCTTTGTATTATCGGTTCAATCTGTGTTCTATTTCAAAATTTCGTTTACCTATTTGTAATTTACTGAGTATTTGACCTGGACAAAATCATTAGGAAATGAAGTGACTTTCACATTTTCCAAATTAATGTCTTTATATGTTCTTCCAAATAAAGGAACTCCTTCGCCCAATAATATAGGTATTCGAGTAATTGTTATTTCATTTATCAATTGAAGATTGATAAATGATTGAATTGTAGTTCCTCCATCTATATATGCATGTCTATAACCTTCTTTATCCAAGAAAACAATCAATTCATTTATATCACCGGAGTATATTTCGACCTTCCCACTTAAGTTTTCAGGAGCTTTTTTAATAGTATTGCTCAAAACTATAATTCGCATATCTCCTTAGAACCATTGGTCAGGGGTTAAATTCATGTTTGAAATCATTTCCATGCACTTGCGCCCCATAATCATACAATCAACAGAATCCATAAAAGCTTGAAAGCCCATATCCTCCGTTCCCATATCAGCTTCCAAGTTTCCTGTCGTATGCAACCATTCAACATTTCCATCTGTTTTTGCAATAAAACCATCTACACTCGCAGCAATATAAACTGAACATTTCATATTTCTTTTTTTTTAACGGTATACAACGTTCTGCGTGTGGTGTGTATCCCTCTTGTTATACACTATAGCATTGATGAAAAAGCAGTAAGTCAAGTATCTTTAAGATTCACTAAAATGAAAAGATACAAACACTCAACGTACTGCCTTACCAAAGTTATTCATTGTTATTGACATTAGCGATTGTAGTTAGGAGTATATTAAGAGAAGTATTATACATAGCTCAGAATTAACCCTAGTATCTGTGGAATCGTAACCTACGGAGAACTTGGTGATCTTAGGTGTTTTAACGACGTAAAACATTTGGCGGGTTACATTGGTCTTACCCTTGGATAGATCAGAGCGAAAACAATTATAAGGTATTGGTATTATACTCCGAGGCGCATTGTTTGATAAGCAATTACTTTGTTGAAGCATCATGGAAGGCTATACGTGCCGACCCCTAATGCATGATTACTATCGCAATCATATGAGCAAGAACGTAAAGAGTATCATCATCAAAGTAGCAAGAAAGCTCTTAAATAGAATTTTAGCAGTCAGTAAATTGAAGTTACCTGTATGATAGAGTAGTGGAGTCAGCACGGGAAACTAAAAAGAATGATAACAAAGCTCACAATATACAAGCCCGAATCACAAAATAACGTGGGCGACTCATCATTAAATGAGCTCACATTTTTATAGCAAGTGACATCGTTTATTTTCACTTACAATCATAGAAATGCTGGTGACGTTTCACAAATCAAATCGATTACACATAGGATGCGGAGCAAGTTATATTAAAAGCAAAAAAGTGGTTTAAAGCAAAAAAATATTACTTAACTTTAGAAGGTTGAACTAAGGCTTTTCATAGGACAAGTTGTTATGTGCTAGCTATTTTTCAATTAATTTTTTCATTAAGGGTATTACCATATCCCAACCTCCTTTAGATTCTTCAAATCTTTTTTCAGCATTTTCTGCTCCATTAAAGTCTCCTTGAATAATTGTAAGCTTGGTTCCGTACTCTACGTCAGCCAATTCATATGTTAAATTCACATAATTTTCAGAAATATCCTTTATCCCAATATTTGGATCAAACATAGTGAATGATACTTTTTTTTCCTAAGTGATTTCTATGATTTCTCCTTTTACATAAATGACTTCTTTTCCATCTTCCGTAAGTCCTTTCCAGATTATTTTGTTTCCAAGATTCCAATCTGATAAAACCTCACATCCAAACATATACTGTTTTGTCATTTCCGGATTGGTTAATAAACTCCAAACTTTCTCTTTATTCACCTTGAGCAGAACTTCTTTTTTAATTACCATAATTTAGCTTTCCTTATTTTCGAGTTAATTCATTTATTTTTTCTTGTGCCATATAGAAGTATTGATCAATCACTAGAGCTTGATTATAAAATTTCATAGCCTCTTGCGGATTATCATTCCTTTCTTTATAAAGCCCCATGACAAAATTCACATAAGGATCCTTTGGAAATATTTCATACAATAATTCTACGATTTCAGTCGCTGTTTGCAAATCTCCTTTATTATAATGGTCCAGGTAGGCATTGGTGATTGCCAAATCTTTATCAATATATACCCAATCAGGAAACTCCTTTGATGTCTTTTTGTGTAGCTTTCTTGCTGAATCTACCCCCTTGAGTTTTAGCTCGGTCATAAAATCCTTGCTTGTTGGAGGAACAGGTCTACCTTGTCTTTTCAGAATGTTTCTTAACAACTCATATGTGGTCAATTCTGGAGATTCTATTCTAGATATTATATACCTAATACTTTTTTCAGCTAATTCAAGCTTTCCTCTTTTTTCAAGCATCATTGCTAAATCTAAAATCTCACCATTGTAAAAGTTACTTTCTTTGCTATTTTTTATTGTTGCATCGAACCCTTTATTTAAAACTTCTTGTAATAAGTTTTTCTTTATAATCAAACCTTCTCCATGAGTCCATTTATCATACTCCATAGCATCGGCAACCCATTGTGCATATGCTGTTCCTTTAATCTTTGCCACTAGGTGAAAAGCACCATCTATTCCAGCAGAGATTCCGGCAGTAGTTATGACTCTTCCGTTATCTACAAAACGAACATCGTCCCGAACATCGATTTTTGGATAGCTTTCTTTAAGTAAAGGAATGGATGAATGATAGGTTGTTGCAATCATACCATCTAACAAACCTGCCTCAGCCAAGAAAAAAGCACCTGTACATACACTGAATTGTAATTCTGAGCCACTAGCCATTTTTTTTGCCCAAGTTTTAATTTTCCCATTTTTGGAGTCATCAATATTCCCGCCTCCAACAAATGTTATAATGTCAGGAATTGGAGCATCTTCAATTGAATAATCAGGAACAATGGTTAGTGTATGCATAGCCTTAATAGGTTCCTTTGTCTCTGCCACGGTGTATACGTTAAAACCAGCCACGACAAAGACTTCCATAGGTCCCGCAAAATCAAGGATTTCAGCATTGTCTTGTAAATAAATAGCGATATTCTTGATTTCTGATTTCTGCTGGCAGTGGCCTATAAATTGTATCAGTAATATCAGTACAATAATGAATACTTTTTTCATAGAATGCTTATTTAGAATTTAGAATTTGTTCCAAGGAGAGGAGTTGTTCGTTTTTTGGAAAGTGCACTAAAGCCATTGATATACTTTCTTTTGCTTTTTTGCTTTTTTTCAATCGTATTTGAGCTTCAATAAGTTGTATATGCAGTTCTAGGTCATTAGGATATGAGTCCACGCCCATGCTGAAGACCAGTTCGGCTGCTTGAATGTTTTCTTCATTGAGCAGGTTGCTCCCTCTCACTTTAATGTCCTTCTGTGTAAATAAGAGCCAATCAGGAAATATTTTTTTCGCTTTGTCATAGATTTTTCGCCCCTTTTCAGCACCATCATTTCGTAGAACGTCCAGATAATCCTCATAGGTTGGCGGCACCCAATCAATAGTACTTGACATAGCCTTTGCCAACCCATAATATGCTGTTGCACTCTTTGGAAAATACAAGGAATTTTGATAAAAAAAATTGTGAGCCCTTTCCTTGTCATTCTCAGAAAGGGCCTTATAACCAGCTAAATCAAATGTGCCAAAAACAAATGGCTCCTCTTTATCTTCAAGAAGCGCATCAGCATTTTTAATCAAGTCATAGGTGATTCTACCATTTGAAATATCCCATTGGGGATATTCCATATATCTGGCCGTTCTGTTTGCCACTTCATAGCCTGCAATTTTTGAGACCATTAAAAGTGCTCCTTCAATACCTGACGAAACCCCGGCAGAGGTTACAATTTTGCCTGAATCAACATATTTGACATCATCAATTACATTTTCGGCGTCAAGAGTCTCTCTCAAAAAAGGTATGATTTTATGATGTGAAGTCACCTTAATACCTTCTAACTTGCCTGGTTTTTCCAAAAAGTAAACACCAGAGCAAACCGTCAAAACGTTTGTGGCGTTCTCAATCTCATCCTTTATCCAGCTCTGTACAGTTCTGTCATTAAAGACGCTCCCAGCATTTCCGCCAGGTAGAATTAGAACATCTGATTTTGGAGCATTATCCAAATTGTAGTTGGGAGTAATGGACAAGAAATCTTGAGATGTCAATTGCTCCTCTTTTGCAACCGTATAAACATTAAAATGATAGAGGTTGGTATAATACGATGAAGCAGCAAAAACCTCCCCCGGACCAGTAAAATCCAAAAGCTCAACACCATCATAGACAAACAGGGCGATATTAAGGGTGTCTTTTATTTGTGCTTTTACTAAAGAAGAAACAAGTAGTAAGAAAAAAAGAAGACTATTTTTCATCTTGTAAGGCCTTTACTGTTCATTTGATTTTCTTTTAAATACTTCTTTGTTCTCCGTGGACTCCACCTCAATAACATAGTTTTCGCTATCTCTTTGAAAGGTCAATAAGTGAGAAGCGTGCGAGGTTAAAAACCTATCTTTTTCTATGTAAAAAATGGGATGATTTTTACCATTTAGAACCATATTAAGTTGACCATCACTTTGATCTAGTTCAAGAATTATTTCACTTTCACCCTCTGTTTTGAATATGCCCTCGTATTGTTTTAAGATTGAGAAATCATTCATTTGGGCATAGGGATTAGTATCTGCAAATGACATTCCACGGTTCGGAACCCAATCATACTCCATATAGAATGCAGTTTCTGCTGCTTTAGGTAGTCCTTCGAGTTTGGCAACCATATGTAAGGCTCCGTCTATTCCCGCAGATACACCCGCAGTGGTAACCACCCTTCCATTATCTACATAACGCGCTCCTCGAATAACGTCCACTTTCGGATAACCTTCTTCTAAAACATCCAGAACGTACCTAAAGGTTGTGGCTTTTTTATTATCTAAGATTCCTGCTTCGGCTAGAAAAAGCGCTCCACTACAAACCGAAAAAAAATATTCTGTGTTCTTTTGAGACTTGAGCCATTGTATTAACTCCATATCTTTGGAAGGTAATACTGAGTTGCCTCCAAAAAAGACTAACATGTCTGCCTCTGGGGCATCGGACAAATTGTAATCTGGAGTCACTGTCAGTATACCCTGGGCATAAATTTGTTCTTTTGTTTTTGAAATGGTAAAGACTTCATACCCTGCATATGCAAAGACCTCCATGGGACCTGCCAAGTCTAAAATTTCAACACCGGACTGTAAATAAAATCCTATTCTCTTTCGATTGATTTTTGGATAATCCATAAGCTCATGTTCTTTAATTAGCTCCATATTACAATGCTCACAGATTCCAGGTTCTGTGAACTTGATATTGTCACACTTTCTATTGCAGGGAGGGCAGACATAGCCATAACTGTCCATGTTTGATGCATCTTGTCCATATATTACAATCTGAAAAGTCAATAGTATGAGCGTCATCTTTTTTTGTACTCCAGTATTCATTGGTCTGTTGTATTGAGTTTCAAAATTACCGAAGTGGATAGGGCCTAAAAAGGACATAATTCTGTCTTTTTCGGACAAATACTTCTAGAACATTTTGTGCTGCTCGTATTGAAGAAGGACTATTCAGACCATAATCGATTTCGCTCTAGAATCAATAAAAAACGGGTTTGTTAATAGTTATGTGTTTCACTTCTTTAATACCACTAAGAAATAATTGATATGGTGAAAGCTTTCATTTGGCCGCTATTTAATATTGACTTTATGTAGATTTTTAATATTTTTGTTCTAAACAATAGTGTTTAGAAAATGCCAAGAATAGTTGCAAAGAAGATTGACTGGGTGATTTTAGGGTTTAAACTTTTTGCCGAAAGAGGAGAATCAGGTCTTGTGGTTGATGATATGGCAAAGACACTTAAATGTAATAGATCAAGTTTCTATTGGCACTTCAATACTAAAAAAGAGTTTATCGATGAAGTGGTCGATTATTGGATTGATTTTGATACAGAACAAATCATCAAACTTTCAGAAAGGTTGAAATCACCAAAAGACAAATTCACGGCACTCTTAAAAATCGCTTTCAAAAAAGATCCTGAAATGGATTTTGTCTTTTACTTGAAAAGGTTTGCAAGAAAGCACAAACACATTCAAACGGCTATAGACCAAATTGATCAACGAAGAATAGACTATGTATCTTCTCTACTGATGGGTATGGGTCACGATACAAATGCATCAAAGGTCAAGGCAACCTTATTTTACAAATATTTGATTGGATATCACGAAATGATTCGTTACAAAAAACAGGGAAAAGACTATGTTCAAGAAGTCTTGCAAGAGCTAAATCAGTTCATATCCATAAAATGAACAAGTCACAGTTTTCAATTTCAATTGGTCAACAAAAACATTAAAGCAATCGAATGCAAATTATTCTTATTTCTATCGGGACTCGTGGTGATATAGAGCCTTTTGTAGCGATGGGTGAATTATTGAAAAAAAAGGGGCATAATGTAACTTGTGCCTTCCCAGAACAGTTTAGAACTTTTACGGAGCGTACTGGTCTGTCATTTTTTTCATTGGGAACCAGTTTTACAGAATTGTTAAATGGCGATAAGGCAAAAACTGTTTTGGGTGGTGGTAGTTCTTTTTTTGGGAAAATCAAAACATATATCGAACTGGCGAAAGACTCAAAAAAAGTAGGCAGAGAGCTATTTGCCAAGCAATATGAACTGATAGAAAATCAAAATCCTGACAGAATACTATATAGTGGAAAAGTTCTCTATCCCATTTTTTGGGGTATAGAGAACAAAGGAAAAACTTTTCTTGTGTGTCCTGTGCCTTATATGCACTATGTGAAAGGTCATCCGCACGTAGCGTTCAACCGCAATCTTGGTGATTTTTTAAACAGGTTTACTTTTTCATTGGTGAATTTTGGACTTATTGTAACAACCAAGGCTGCCCTAAAAAAACTAAACCTGTCCAAAAACTATAGTTACCAACAACTCAAAAATGAAATTTCCACAAGTAAGGTTATTTATTCACTTTCCCCTTCCCTTTTCCCAAAACCTATCTACTGGAAAGACAATCTTAAGGTTTTAGGATATCGGGAAAGAACAAATACCGCTAGGTGGATCCCTGAAAAAGAATTGGTTGATTTTATTAAGAAACATAACAAGATTCTATTTGTAACCTTTGGTAGCATGACAAATTCGAAACCCAAAGAAAAAACCAAGATGATACGGAGCATTCTGAAGAAGCATAACATTGCGGCAATCATCAATACGGCCGATGGAGGGCTCTTAGAGCTAGAAAACAGTGATGTTAATTTGTTATACTATACCTCAAGCGTTCCATACAGCTGGATTTTTCCTAAAGTTTATGCGGTCGTTCATCATGGAGGGACAGGAACTACCCATGCAGCCTTAAAACATGGCTGTGCAATGATGATTATCCCACATATTATGGACCAATTTGTATGGAATAAAGTAGTTTACAACAAAGGTTTTGGGCCCAAAGGAATCAAAATTGATAAAATGAATGCTAAAAACCTTGAACCTAAAATACTGGACTTATTCAACAATGCTAGTTACAAACAAAGAGCTGAACAATTAAGTCTTGAAATTGCAAAAGAAGATTTTAAAGATGAATTGTACCATTTTATAATGGAATCGCCCCAATGAAAGTAAAAGCAGGGAACTGTGAAAAAGCTTTGTTGAAAACAATTTTAAAAATGAATGAACCTGGTTATAGTATCCTGGTTTAATATGAAAGGATTAAGATAAAGCTTAGACAAGCTTAGTAAACTCAATTCAAAAACATACAAAATGAACATACCCATTGTAGTAGCGAACCTATTAACACTTCTAGCCTTTGTTATCCATACGTTCATAGGAGATAAAGAGTTAAGATTGATCGAGCCCCAAGATGATGCCGATGAGAAAAAGTTAAAACTGGAAAAATGGACAATGGCAAGAAGCGGATGGCATTGGATTTCTTTTGACCTTTTGTTAGCTACTTTTGGTCTAGGATTAGTAAACTTCACAGACTTTTTTGAAGACGAGCAAACACTATTGAGAATTTTGGCAGTTTACTTTTTGGGTTATGGAATTGTTTGGTTTATCGGGCTTGCCATTTCACGAGAATTCCCTAAGAAATATCTCAAACTAGGCCAGTGGATGTTGTTGCTCGCAATAGGCACACTTATTTACTTGGGGACAGTTTAATGGAATCGATAGAGCCATCAATAATTCTGATAGAGAGGATTATCGAAAGCGTAAAAATAGGGATGGACCGCTTCCTGAAAAATCAGCATTACTTTTAAGAAACGGGCTCATGGTTTTGTAAAAAACAAATCCTGTCCCTATGAAAAAGGTTAAGAGGTTTCAAAACTTTTGCGAACAAAAAACCAAAATCTAACCTGTCAATTTTCTTTCTCTACCTTCAAATTACCCTATTGGATAGTTGCCTTCATCTGATATGATCGCTAAACGTATCGTTTGAATCAATGGTTTTGTACTTCTATTTTAAGAGGTCTTAAGGAAAGTCGACACCGTTTTTAAGAAACAACTCTGCAATCAGTTGCACAAACTCATGACGTGAAGTGGACCATTGGTCAGATCCTGTGTTCGTCGCAAATGCAACTACCAACTCTTTCTCCGGTACTATATAGAGGTAAGCGGTTCCGCCAGCACTGGACCCACCATGATAAAACACCGTATAATCTTCAGAAACCCTCCAGCCCAGTGCGTATTGCGTTTTTTGACCATCCACGGTAAGTTGCTCTTTCCACATTTCCTTTAATGAATCTTGGTTCAATAGCTCACCTGCTAACAAACTATTCCCAAACTTGACTAGATCACTAGGTGTTGAAAGTATTCCCCCTCCGGGAAATTTATTGCTTAAATCAACAAATCTACTATTACTCCAAGCTCCGTTTTCCAAAGTTTCATATAACCTTGCCCTATTTGGGACAAGCCGCTCTGGATAATCCAAATAGCTATCTTCCATATGGGCGGTTTGGAAAATGTTCTTCACAATGGCATGTTCAAATGAAGAGTTTTCCAAGTTTTCAATAGCGCACCCCAAGATACTGTAGCCATAACTACTATAATGATGTTTAACCCCGGGCCACGCAACTAGGGAATCATTCTTGAAGATATCGAGAGCTTCAAGAGAAGAATCATACCGCCTAATACTATAGTATTCCTTATCAATATTATCAAAATCATAATGCCGAATACCTCCTAAATGGGTCAATAGTTGACGACTTGTAATCACTGTCCCTTTATCGGGAAAAGAAGGACAGTATTTGCGCACATTGGAATCAATGTCAATTTTTTTATTTTCCCATAGTCTCATAATCAATGTAGCGGTCAAACTTTTGCTTATGGAGCCTACACGATAAACAGTTTCTGCATTTGCAGAAACCTTGTTTTCCAGATCGGCATAGCCCAGAGCTTTGGCCAAACGAATGCTGTCTTTATAGCCAATTGCGATCGAAAGACTGGGAAGATTGTTTTCTTCCATGGTTTTTTCTAAAAGCATTTGTATCCTCGACACATCTTCAAAATTCTTCTCCTTACAGGAAAACAAAGAGAAAAAAAGCAATAGAAGTAAAATGGAATTAAAAGCCTGTTCGACTGTGTAGACTTTGCTGTTTTTCATAATAGTATTGATTATTTGTATTTCTAATTGGTTCATTTTGATTTTGCAGTTCTATCGTGTATTTGACTCCACCTTGGGCCAGGTTAATGCTTGCCAAACTATCATAAATAAGATAAAAATTTCTACGATTTGATAAAGGGCGTAAAACTTATACCAATCTGAACCTATAGTATCAATCAACAGGGCAAAAGACATAATTGACCATAGAAGCGCAATTACGATATTCAACCATTTGTTGATTCTAGGACTCAAAAAGACAGACAAAAAAATCATACATGAGGGTATAATCAGTATTACGGAAAAAATTAACAATAACTCTGGAGTCAGAGGTCCTATAGGGGTTTGTAGATTTCCAAAACTCTCAATTGAAGCAGGTGTTTTTTCATCAAAAAAATCTGCATAAACATAAAGAAACATTAATGCTGTCCATAATGAGGTCAGTTTAAGCTTGATATTGGGTTTTGGATTGTTCAACATAGTTATGCGATTATATATGTTCTTATTGATAGATTAAAAAAAATGATGTGTTACATCCCTAAAAACCTTCAAAATTGCGCTGGTGCAATATACTTGACCAAATGTTTAATCTTTGACTTTAATTGTTACCGGGTTTGCTCAGTGGATAGGAAGGGTCAATTAGTTTGAAACCTAAATCACTAAACCAATTTCTTCCATTCACAAGAACAACCACGCCAATCTTTCCTTCCAAATCAAACCCTGCAAAGCTTACAAAACCATTGGTGCCACCTTTATGAAAATAGATGGTCTTACCCGATTTTTTCCTTTGCACAATCTCCCATCCCAAGCCCATTGACAGCTCTTTACTTGAGAAATGCACTTTTTGTGTAGCTTCTATGGCCTCGGTCAATCCAGAAGAAGTGGGGTAGAGTTGCGCAGACAAATATTTGAGCATATCTTTTACGGTACTTCTTAGTCCTCCCATGGATTGAAATTCACCCAAATCCAATTCTTCGGTCTCCTTGCTATCTTTATATCCTTTCACCAAATGATGTCTTTTACTTTCTGGTACCTCAAAATAGGAGTCATTCATATCAAGCATATCCAACACTCTTTTTTTTACTAACACTTCATACTCCATTTTGGTTTCTGTTTCTATAGCGTACTCGGCTATTAATACTCCCAAATTGGAATAGGAGAAGGTATTTGAAACCAAATCTTGCTTGTAAGCCGATAAAAATTCGACCAAGTCTTTTGATGAATAGTTCTTATAGCGATTGTCATCATTTGGATTCATGTTACGTGGCTCCCTAGGAAGTCCAGAGGTATGTGTAACTAAGCTTTCAAGTGTTATTTTTTTAGTACTATCAGTTACTACATTTGAAAAAACAGGAAGGTAAGTACCAATGGAGTTTTGCAAATCCATTTCGCCCTTGGCATCTAAATCTGCTAGAAGGGTAGCGTTGAAAGTCTTGGTTATTGAACCGATTTCAAAGATGGAATTTTCATTGGGCTTTGACTTGTTGGTTAATGACGTTTGTCCAAAACCATAGTAACGCGTTCCGTTTTGGTCGATAATCCCTATTACGGTGCCTAAGTGAAATCCATTATCTATACGATTCTGTGTTTCGAATGCTATTGATGGTAGCAATTGAATAATAGATCCGGTTTTACAACTGAGTTGCATTAGTATAAAAATACCCGCCGTTAATACTGAAACCCTATTCACTTTGTACAAAAAATTTATCTGTTTAAGTACCAAAACTCCAATTTTGATCACAATCGTTTATTTTCCAATTTTGAAGCCAATCAAGATATAGATACTGTTCCACAAACTGTCTGTGTTCTAAACTGGTCATTCTTTCCAGTAAATTAAGGGCGGATATGTAACCCGTTAAATTTCCATTCGGTGAACTGAACTTTCCGTCCTCTACGAAGGTTATCAAACTGTCATTTTGAACTTTTAAATTTGGGTACTGTTCCTGTGGCTCTTTTCCGCCTACAATGTAAGTGACTATTTTATGTCCATCCGCTATTCCTGATTTTCCAATTAGCTGTACACCACCATAATTGCTTACTACGTATTTGGTTTCTTCATTTTCACTTTTTATGAACTCCATCATTTTTTCATTATTGATATGGTTGTATATATCACAACCGCTGGGAACAAATAAAGCGGTTAATTTTGGGCAATCCTCAAAAGTATAATCAGGGACAAAATGCATTCCTTCTTCTGTTGTAATTGCCTTTCTATTTTCAGAAATGGTAATTATATTAAAAATTTGCTCCGGATTGTTATTAGGTTTTCCAAAAACATCTGATGTAGCTATAACCTCTCCTTGTAAAATGCCATTGAATATAAGAAGACCCGTTGTTGGTAATTCAGCCTTAAAAGGCTTTATACGTTTTGTAAGCGTATCTGATTGCAATTCAAATTGATTGATGTTTTCAACAGTGAGATCAGTTTTTGATTTCTCGCTATTGCAACAAATAAAAATGACAGCGAAAAAAACTGCCGATTTAACTTTTAGCTTTTTCATGTTCATTTAATGCTTCTTTGAATTCACTTATCATTGAAACATTATGTTATCATTTTTCTAAACATATTCGTTTAGAAATAAACATACGTAAAAATTTTATTAAACAATAACGTTTAAAAAAATAATGAAACCAAGTTTACCTCTTCACTAATCTTATTAAAAATCACAAATAATTGTTTATACGCACATTACATAACCTTACGATTCAAATATGAAAGGCTAAAATTAGTGCTGAAACAGTTACTTTTTAAGGACAAAGTTTTCTGATTTTAGGACAAATTTCCAATTTGATTTACACCTCTTTATATGTGCCCAAAACTTTTGAAAGATGGCTTACACTCTTAAAACCACATTCGGCGGCTACCATTTCCAACTTGTTTTTTTCCGAAACAAGATTAATCGCTCGTTCCAATCTAAGCTTTTCTGTGTATTGTCGAATCGTAATGCCTGTCACTGACTTGAACAAACGTGTCAGGTTTCTAACGCTCATATTAACATTTTCAGCTATATCGGTCTGATTAAAAGAGTCGCTCAAATTGTTTAAGATAAACTCTTGTGCCCGATGAATTCGTTCATCCAAATGGTTTCTATACTTCAGAAATATACTTAGTTGTGGGTCAGATTCTCCCCGTCTAAAATAGATTACGGCTTCTTTAGCAACTTCAACGGCCAGTTTTGTGCTAAACCTGTTTTCAAGAATATACAGGGCCAAATCTATTCCAGAGGATATCCCTGCACTAGTTAGAATATTTTCATCAACTACGAACAGTCGGTTTTCTTTGATATCAATATTTGGATAAAGCCGCCTTAAGGCTTCAATCCTTTTCCAATGAGTAGTGCAACTTCTTTCCTTTAGAATCCCGGAAGCTGCCAGTAAAAAAGTACCTGTACAAACAGAACAAATGGTCACTCCTAAATCGTATTGGGTTTTTAACCACTGAAAAAATGGATTACACTCTTTCAGAAAACTTTGGTCCTGTAATAAGGAAAATGCTATTCCGGGGACTATTATAAAATCTTGATCGCTAAGCTCAACCTCTTTAAAAGATTTGAGTTCACAGAATTTAAGACCAGCACTACTAGTTACTTTACAACTGTCGGTTAGACTTACAAAGTGTAGCGCAATATCAGCTCCATACTCTTTCGCCTCGTAAAATATATGAGCTGGCCCATTTAAATCTAAAAGGTGCACTCTTGGGGGAGTTATACAAATGATGTTTTGTTCCATATTTAATTATGCTAAATGAGATGCTTTTCCAGTTTTCATGACAAGAAAAAACAACTGTTGTTAGATTTTGATACAATGAAGTGTTGCATGCCTTACTGAAGAAGTGCTGAAACAATATTGGAAACAACAATTAAACTATGGGTGGGTGGAAAATATTCTTTTCAAAAAAGAAAACATATCTGTTTTCATAACGAATAAATGCTGCCTCTTCTTTTTTAAAATGGACGTTATCAAATGGTTCTTTTTGACAATGTGTCCATATGAAATCAAATTCAACAAGTATTAAAATTGGAGAATCTTGTTCTTTCTCATCTTGAGTTTCTTTTAACCGCTGCATCAAATAACACTTTCCTTTACATGCTAGTTTAGGTTTCCCTTTATTGACGCATAAAAATTCTTTGATGTATTCTTGGTTGAGCAAAAAATCCACGAAAACCAACCCGTTTGCTACCGGTTGGGCGTGCAGCAAGACAAGTAATACTATGACTTTGATTTTTTGCAAAGTTCCGCTTGTTTACTACAAAAATAGGTTATAAAACTGTGGATACAACCTCTTGAAAAAGTTAAACTGATTCAAGAAGTTATCCAATTTGTCATCCCCTTAATTTCAATAAAGGGTATATCATCTTTCATTTGAACATCGCTATGGACTGATTACATTTCATTGTGCTTTCTTTCTATTTCCGATGTTGAAAGGGATCGTATGCTAGCTATAAATTCAGTCTAACCTATAGTTATAACCCAACATCAGATATAATGGTATTGAAGGCGTGGTTCTGAAGTCTTGGGTTATTGACATTCCTAAATTAAATGTCAGATCGGACTTTTTGAATGAATAGCCCGTTAATAAACCATAGTTGAAATTTCCGCCAGTTGCAGGTTCATACCAACCATCTTCTACGTCTGGAAATATAGTTTCTTTGAAAATTTCGGAATGTTTGAAATGGGTTACGATAGCTTTATCAAAACCGACTTCTCCGGCAGCAAACCATCTGGATTTATAATAACCAAATGTTACTTTAAACTCACTTCCAAAATTATGTAGTCTCACTAACGGGTTCTCATATCTGCGGTATATTCCATTCAAAACAACAGTCCCCTTTAAGTTATCTTTATCTAAAAGCAACACCTGAGCGCCAATCTTGGTTTTAAAGTCATCCAAGAGGGTTTCACCTGAAGGTATCGAAAAATTGGCAGTTAATAGCAACGGTGTTTTTACTTTAAGCTGATAGGCGTAGCCTAAGTTGTATGAAAAACTGTAATCCCAACCAATACCAACGGATATGATGTGATTAGAATTTTCCAGAGTTTCCCAATTAACAGTTTGCGCAATACTCTTTTGAAAAATACAGAATGGCATGATAACGAATACCAAAGTTTTTATCAAATTCATTTTTTCTAGTTTAAGGAGTTTAGATAATTAAGCACCACAGGATATACAGCATTCCATTTGAAATCAATCATTAGATGCCCCGTATTATCTATTTGGACAATTTCCGAACTTGGAAAAAACGCCGCCTCTTTCTCAGCAAAATCCAACCCATAGGATTCATTGTTCTCACCATAGATGAAAAGCACCTTGGTTTGGTATTGATTCAGATCAGTGGTAAAGTCGAAACCTTCATTTTCCGCGATGTCTGTAAAAGCTTCTAAAACGATCGCTCCGTTCCTCCAAAATGTTGAGGGTCCTTCAATGCCCTCTTTATTACCTTCCGCAAAGTAGAAACTTGAAGCTATGGCCATTTTGTAATCCAATATTTCGTGTTCATTTTCTCGACCAGTTAGGAATTGGTCATAATAAAAAAAATCATTTGCTTCTTCAGATAAAAGGTTCAGTTTGCGGCTTGATTCCGCATATTCGTCAAGGAGTTGTTTGTTAAATCCACCAGGCTCAGCGAAGATTGCTCCATTAATTCTATCTGGATACTTATTGATATATGCCGCGGTAATCATAGCTCCCCATGAATGCCCAAAAAGAAATACTTTTTGATTAGGTGAAGTCTTGTAATGTTGAATAACAGCGGTGAGGTCGTCCAAATAAAGTTGGATGGAGTAAGTGCTCTTTTTATGTCGTTTAGACAGACCTGTTCCACGTTGGTCAAAGAAAACTGCATAATAGCCATCATCCGACAATTGCCTAACATTAAGTCCGTTTCGATAATCTGAACCCGGTCCACCATGGAGAAAAACAACCATCGAGCCATTTGGGTTTCCATAGGTCTGGGCATGAAGTGTTGTTCCATTCACCGCTATTGAAGGCAAGTCTGGGTCTTCCACTACGGTTTTCGGCACTAAGTTGCCCGGTTCATTAATGTACCGTTCTTTTTCGCAGGAGGCCAATAGGACAAAGGTCAATCCTACAAATACAATAACTTTCAAGTTCATACTTTTTGGGTTTTAAATTCGATACAAAAATCAATGTCTATTGATCCTCAATCGCCCCAAAATGAAAAGTGGAACCTATTAATTCGATTATGAGATTTGAAAATTTGTGATGATAAAAGAAAACTCCTAATCAATCCTTGCTTTAGCTTTCTTAAGGAACTCCGAAGGGGATTGACCTGTTAGGTTTCTGAAGTTTCTATTGAATGAGGTTTTTGAGTTAAATCCACATTCATAAGCTAGCGATAGAAGTGTATATTTTTTATTGTTTGGATTGGCCGCCTGTTTCATAAATTCTCGAATTCTCAGCGTATTGATATAATCGAAGAAGTTTTTTTGTTCCACTGTATTGATGACTTGGGAAAGTGAGTTTGGATGTACACCAAGTTCTTTGGCTACCATGGCCAACGTAAGCTCTGGAATTAGATACGCTTTCTTTTCATCCATCAAATGAACCAATCTATTATGTATTTTATGAGCGTGGTCATCAGTAAGGGAAGACTTTTCATATTTTACGTTTTCCAACGGAGCAATTAATAACTCAGTGGCTTTTGGGGTTTCCAAAACTGAAGACAATTCCAATGGTGGCTGGTTGGTAAATATACCCACTTGTTTAATACCATAATATCCAATAAAAAGCACAAATAGAACAACGGAAGTGAAGATGATTTCATCATCAGCAAAGAAGACAAGAACCCAGATACATGATAAACCAATAATTAATCGAAAAAGCCATTCGAGTTTTATTTTTTCGGTGTAAGAAAAGTTGTTTTTGATATGACTTTTGTATTTCTTCAATGTACGTATAGACAATACAGTGTATGTAATCCCTGAAATGATGACCCCACACGTAATGAGGCTTGACAACATTTTGTAACCTTGCCCATCATTTTGATAGACAGTTGTTTTTTCCTCCAGTTCAAGAAGCAAAAAAGGAAGTATTAATAAAAATGAAATCGTATAGGGAATAAAATGAAAAGATACTCTGCCAAAGGATATATTTCCGCCAGTGAGTGCCTTGGCATAAAAAAAAAGAAAAGGTCCATGCAAGAAGGATAAAGGGATTTCTAACCCCAGTAGATACGGAAATTGTAAATACTTCCCAGAGTGAATTATGGAAAACAAAATCAGTTGCGCAAGAATTACACAAAGCCAAACAAAAAGTATTCTGTCAGCAATGCTTTTTCCTTTTTTTGTCAACAAAATAAATGACAAGAAGAATGTAATGACTATTCCGGCTACGTATATCATCTATTTAATTAGTTTTTACTTTAGGTATTCACAATGGCCTATTCTTGTTTTCCTAATTTCCATTTCATTGGGAAGTCTCAATTTTAGTTTTTTTAGTGAGCCTGAAAACTAGCCCTTTACATTAATTATTGTCCAAAGGTACTTTTACAAACTAACCTTTATATGTGCTCAATTTTTTCCAACCTATCAATCGATGTAAAAAATCCCAGATTTGGCAATTTGTCTACTGATAACGGGTAGCTGATGTTCTTGTTTGTTTTCATTGTATGTTCCATAAAAAGCAATTACCAAGTCTCTTGATGTGGATATGTAAAGCCCTTGACCTGCGTGCCCTCCTTTATAGAAATCACCATCTTCATAGATCTCGTCCCATTGATAGCCAGAATACTTCATTTCTTTGGAATACCAAGACTTCTCTTTCAAGTTTGTATTCACGTCCCTAATTTTTGCCAAGTAATCATCGGAAATTATTGGATCAACACTTTTTCTTCCACTAGGTGTAAAGGCTAGGCCGAACCTGGCCAAGTCCCTTAGTGTAGACGATATGCCAAAAGAAGATGTAGCCACTATTCCATTCGCCCTCTTGCCCAACAGAGCATTGTATTCTGACCCGATTCTTCGCCATATCTCTTGTTCTAGAAAATCACTGAATGTAAGACCGCTGATTTCTTCTACAAGTAGGGTGAGCATAGTGGTATTGATACCTCTATAGTCGTATTTCATACCTGAAGGCTTGGTAGCCTTGGCCGTCGTTAAGGCTTTTATTTGCTCACGACGTGTATACGCAGAATTGAACAATTGGCCACTCTTTCCTGGGTCAATCCCAGAGCTCATGGCAAGTATGTCCACTATGGGAACACCTTCCCAGCTTGAACCATCGAGATCTTTAAGATAGTAATCAATAGGCTTATTGGTATCGAGCAAACCACGATCCTCTAAAATGGCAATGGAGGTACTGACGTAGATTTTTGTAATCGAGTAATTAACATGAAAATCGGTGGGAAACATTCTGGGATAACCTTCAAAAACAATTTTACCCTTGTGGATAATAATCAAGCCGTCGACCTCTGCTCGTTGAATATACTCGTTTAATGGCATTCCTCCACCTAAATCCAAATCCGTTGGGACAACAAAGCCCTTCACATCTGCTCTGGGCATTTCTACGAGCGTTGTTAGCGTATCTGATTTGAGTATACGTGCGTGCTTCTCTATTTCAGAGAAGTGTAAAAAATAAAATCTACTGATATCCCCTCCATGTCTAAGACTACCTCCTTCCAGAAGGAGTTTGTGATAAGCCTGTTCCTCTTCTTTGGTAAAACCCATATAACCGTATGTCTCATATTTTGCACTCGTTTCGTTTTTCAGCATGTCTTTAACCTTTAGTTCGGGTTTACATGTGATAAGGAGAATTGAGATTATCCAAAGGTTTTTCATTTGTTTAGCTGCTTATTATCTATTCATTTGCCCTAGCTTTTCAATTTTTTTCAACCACTTTATCCTAAACTCTCTTTTTGACAGTCTTACAGGGCCTATAGTTGTAATTCCAACCTTTTTCACTCCAATAAAGTTCAATGTTCCTTTTTTCATGGCGTTATGGCTTGGATTCTTATAAATTACTCTGTAATACCAAGCAGGCTGATCTAAAGTACAAATTATTCTGGCTGTCTTACCTGTAAAACGTTTGTCCCACCGCAAAGAATCTTTCTTTTTATCAAAAGCAAATCCTGGAAGAAACACTCGGTCTAAAAAGCCTTTCATTATTGCCGGAAAAGAACTCCACCAAACCGGATATATCCAAACCAAATGCTCTGCCCATTTTAGTTTGTTTTGGGCATCCAATAAGTCCGGTTCCAGTTCGGTTCGCTTTCTATATCCAAATTCAAGATTGGGATTAAAACTCAAATCCCTAATATTGATTGTTTTTACTTCAGCATCAGAACTTCTTGCGCCTCTTTGGTAAGCTTCCGAAAGTCCAAAACTGAAACTTTCCTCGTCGGGGTGACCATTTATAATCAGTATTTTTTTCATCTATTCCAAAAGATTTGACATTAGAATAATGGCTTAATTGTTTCTTCGAACATGGTGTATGTTAAATTTTCTGTTTTAAAGAATTTGTACAGAAGAAAACAAGTAGGTACTGTTAAGAAGAAGGTGCAAATAACAAAAGTGCTCACACTACAAAAAAAAGCTAAACTTTGAGTACCCGTTTCCCCAATATAGGATGTTAAATCTTGTTGCTGACATATGACATAATCATGAACGGATTGAGCATAAACGTAAAAACGAATCGAAGTCTCATAGAGTAACCAAATTAGATAAAACCATTTTCTGATTGGTACCCACCATTTTCCCCAAATTGATTTTAGTACTTTTTTGCTTTCTCCCATTTTTAATCTTTTTGCAAAGCTCAGGTCAACGGAAGAAATATCATTTGATATAAATCAAATTCGATTTTTAGGGTTTCTTATTCTACTCAGAGTTTCAAGGGTAATCCCTAAATAGGAAGCAATATGGGTAAGGGGAATTCTATTTGTGATATTAGGATATACGCCTAGTAAATGCTTATACCTTTCTTCTGCTCTATTAAATTGGATCGTATACAGCCTTTCGCACAGACCTAACATAGTTTCGGTTACTACATTACCAATAAAACGCTGAAAATCATGGTGTTTGTTCATAAGGCTATCCATAGTGTCCTTTGAAAATTCAAGAACTGTTGAATCTTCTACAAACTCAACATAATGAGGACTTGGTTCTTTGCTAAAAAAGCTAACTATTGGGGCCATAAACTGATTTTCGAATGTAAACCAATCTGATATCTCTTTACCGTCTTTCAAATAATAAGCTCTGGCACAACCTGCTACTATCAAATAGGCTTTTTTAGAAAATTGCCCCTCGTGAACTACAATCTCTCCTTTTTTGAATGTGCTACTTTTTGAATATGCAAGAAACTCTTGTTGACATTCAATGGATATAGGGGAATATACTTCTCCAACTTTATTTAGGACCTTTTCAATATTCATTTTCTAAGTAGCTAAAACCCCTTACTAAACGCAGTTTTTTATCGAGAATGAAGATAATAAAAGTGAAAGAGAAATAGGTGTCAACCAACCTAGTAGTAAATAGAGGTTGTCGTCATGTACAAGAAGCTTTTACTTCAAAGAAAGTCCCTTCTCATTATAGAAATTTCTAGGAGACATATCAAGTTATTTTCAGTGCTCGTAATTTTATGTTCTTCTCCTACGGGTAGCAGAGAGCTATACTTTCAAATAAGTACTGAACCGTAATTAAAGTACGCCAAGAAGTGAATACATATATCGAAAGCAATAGGTTTCATAGGTGGTCGTAACACATTTTCATTCCATTATTTCTTTTTCAATTCTTTCATTTTGAGATTTGTTTTGAACGTGTTTGGAGTTTTCGAGCAGTTTTCCCTTTCTTAAAGAGGGAAATATTTTTGATGCCCTTTTAATCATTTTTTCACCAGGGAAAAGAATATCTTTTTTTGCAGCAAATATGGTAATCGGGGTTTTAATTTTTTTTGCTTTCTTAGAATTTATAATGGGAACAGGGGTGAAGTCCATATCAAAAAATAGAAATACTTTTGAGAGATACTTTATCGCAAATTCATCGCGTTCTGTGAAAACTTCTGATAAGAACTTTTCAATATACTTTGGATTTCCAGTGCTTTTAAATCTTTTCATTGGTATAAAAATCTTGAATAGTGCTTTTAGGGGATTTCCATTAACAATATAGGCCGGTGAGGCTAGAAAGACTTCTTTTATTTTGGTTTCATCAAATTCAAGAGTCTTTAATATGACTAAACCACCAAATGAAAATCCCGCCATTGTAACATTGTCAATGTTCAACTTACTGATTACTTCATTGATCCATTTTCCGTACGAATCATCTTTCATACTCAATCTTGTCTCTGCACTTTTATTGGGTTGAGCAAGAATATCTATAGCAAACACCCTATATTTTTTGTCTAGGTTAGGGAATGTTTCCAGTGCTATGGGCGCACAACCGTTAGACCCATGGACTATTATCATTGCAGGATTTGAAGATTTTCCACCGACTATAATGTTTGTTTTTCCAAAACAGGTATTTACGTGTAGGTACTCATAAGCTATTTTTAGCTCTTTCAGTTTTTTATCATAAAGTTGAAGAATTTCATTTTTCTCTAGTTCAGATTTATATAAAGACTTCATTTCCCTATTTTAGGACAAATTTACTAAAAAACAAAAATTAGGACAAGTTTACTAATGGATAAAACAAAAAGAAAAATATTATCAACTTCGAGAGTTTTGTTTAACAAAAAAGGGTTTGGCAATGTGACCATTAGGATGATTGCATTACAGCTAAAAATGAGTTCGGGGAACTTAAATTATCACTTCAAAAGAAGAGACGACATCTTGGAAGCCCTGTACTTTGAGATGGTAGAGGTTTTTGACAATAGGGTCAAACAATTGGGAGCATCAGAAATCACACTGGAAATGGTAAAAGGAGATGTAACCTCAAGTTTAACAAGAATGATTGAGTATCGCTTTTTTTGGACTGATTTATACAATCTATTAAGGCTCAATGAGAGGATAAAGATTCATTTCGAAAATATCTATCAAAGGCGGTATGAAGGTTACAAGCTTTTATTTGAGTTATTGCAAAAAAAGAATGTTTTAAAAGATTTTCAGTTTAAGAAAGAGAGCCGTTTTTTAATCGAAAGAATGATTGGTTATAGTAATACTTGGCTTTATAATTCTTTTGTTTATGACCTAAAAATTAATGAAGACTATATAGAATCTCAGGCTGATAATTTATTAGGAATGTTGTATCCATACTTAACAGACTCAGGTAGAAGTCAGTATCAAACTTTGTTCCCTAAGTATTTTGAGTAATGCACTATAACAACAGAACAGAACTGTTATCAAAATTATAATACAATGATGGTAAATGATTGTATCTAACCATCCCGGTCATGAATGGCCATTATAATCTTATGAAACTACAATGTCTTGTGAGAATCCGCTTTCTGCTTTTAGGCATTACCTAAATCATTCTGCCTCGCTCTGTAGTATTAGTTTGTGTAAGTTTTGGGACGCTTGCAGCGCAAAACTTTGTTTTGCTCGCTTTTAATGAAAATGAGCCGATTAGGAGAGTTATTCGGCTCAAAAAGATGAAAAAAGGAGTTGATTGTACAATCAATTCGTTTCATACCCTAAAACTTATCTAGGAGGTTTTAACTAAAATAAGGCATTAAATATAAATCACCGTGGCCGTTGCACAACTCCAGTCTTCATCAATTCTCACTTAAAAATAACCATTGAAAGTCAACAGATTTCTCATTATCCGGTACTATATTAAGCGTGATATCATAGTACCCAGGTTTGGGGAAATCCAAAACCCCAATCCTATGAGGATTAAAACTGTCAATATGCCAATCTAGGTTTGGTTCACCAACTGTACTACCGGTAAACCTAATTTCTCCATCTATTTTCAGGTTTGCCCCCTTAATGGTTATTTTTCCTTGGTTTTGCTTGCTTTGAGAGCTATAGGAAACATCGGCGTAAACAGATATTGGGTTTTCAACATAAATGCGCCATTGAAAATCAGAACTTTCTTTTACTTTGATATGGTCTGGGACAGTTCCTTTACGTGCGGCCCCAACGATAGGATAATCCGAAATAAGTTTTGGTAAATTATTTGGTGTAAGACTATAACCGCCGTAAGTGGACTTGGCAACCAAGTTTACTTCCGTATCGGGATAGCTGTCGAATTCCAAAACTATTGTCGAAATATATTCATCGGGCTGCTTTTCAGGTAAATCTACATTAATAATTACATTGTTGAAATGAAAATCCAATGGAACTTTCTGCTTGTCTGCCAGAAGGTAAATTTTTTTAGGTTTGGATTTTATTCCAGTTACGGGCAGTTGTTTATGAAGAGGCCAATTATGTACATGGAGAAAAATGAGCGCTTTACCATCCTTGAGTTTCTTACAGGTAATCTTGCCCCAGTCGTGCATATCCTTGCTTAAATCAAAAGCTTGTGCACCGTATATAGAATTACCATTGATTGTAAGCCATTGTCCAATTTCTTCTAAGCGCTGCCTTATTTCATAGGGTACCTCACCATTGGCTCGCGGTCCAATATTGAGCATCATATTCCCGTTAAGGCTAACATTCCCAATCAATGACTGTAATAGAGTGGTTGTTGACTTCCATTGGTTTTCCATAGCGTTAAATCCCCAAGAATGGGCAACAGTTGCAGGCGTTTGCCATGGAAAATCCTCCTTGGATTCTCCTAAATGATTATCTCGTAACGTTTTATAGTCTATATCCGAATCCTCTTCAATAGATAGGCCCAATCGGGAATTTACCAAGCATTCCGGTTGCAACTTGCGAATAAGACCCTTAAGCTCCAAAAGCTGGTCTTTTTTTACCACGGTCTTTGAGTGGTGCATCCACATATCGAACCAAATCATGCTTATTTTGCCGTAATCGGTCAAGAGTTCACGCATTTGTGGTATGACTTTCTCCTGCCAATATTTATCGAAATTTTCTTCGTTGAGGCCATGGATTTCCTTTGAATGGTCCCAGCCATACTCGTGCTCCCAATCTACCCAATGTGAATAATATAAGCCTAACTTCATGTCATGCTTGGCGCAAGCTTCGGCAAGTTCTTTTACAATATCTCTTTTGCCCGAGGTATAATCTCCAAGGTCATAATCACTTACTTGACTATCCCATAATGCAAAACCATCATGATGTTTTGCTGTTAGGGTGATATACTTCATTCCAGCTTTTTTTGCCAATAGAACCCATTCTTCGGGATTTATGGCATCCCATTCAAAACGATTTAAAAGCTTAACATATTCTTCTTTATCAATACGGTTTCGATAGTAAATCCATTCTGCATAATTGTTGTCGTGACGTATTTTCTCACCTTTCCAAATACCTTCGGCCCCACTATAGATTCCCCAGTGAATGAACATACCAAATCTAGAATCGGTAAACCACTCTGCCCTTTTATTGGTATTTTCTTGTGCCAACATGGTGCCGTTGACCAAAAGGCACGCTAAAATAGTTTTGAAAATAGCAATTCGGAAAACATTATTGTTAATAGACCAACTGAATAGTTTTTTATTCTTCTTCTTCATATCACATTCAAGTCTTAAAATAAGAGCGGCGAAAAGCAAGAAGGGGAGTAGCCACTGTAGTTAAAAATATCTTTAATATTCCTGTTCTTGTTAAGTTATTTGAAAACCAAATTCACATAAACAATTTTAGTATTTGAAGTTTAGTATCGTTGCTTTAAAATCATTAATCATTAAGTCCGTTTCAAGTTTTTGATAGAACTCAATTTTACGATTACCATTGTCCTTGGACATCTTTATTGATTTGCTCTTACTCCACTCTGGATGCAGAAATGCTTCTACAAGTGCCACATCCCATAAAGTCCGCTCCTTTCGTAAAGGATCTAAATGATTGTCCCAGCGCTTTATGAGATAATTCCCCAGAGAGCTATTCTCGAATTTGTCCCTCATGTCCTTATAGCGTATTCTCATAGCTCTAGCGATATTAACCGGTAAAACGTGCATTTCCACATTAGAGTGCAAAAGCAACTGAAGCGCCGGCACGTCCATCGTGCTATTAAAATCTGTAAGCCCAAAAACCCCTCTTTCAAAGTCGTAAGTAGAACCCAACCAGTATAAGTCTATCTTGTCTGAAATAGTACTATCAATAAATAATGCTGACGCTATGTTCGTAAGTGCTCCCAATGCAATGACAGTAAGTTTATCTCCTTCTTCTTGGAGATGAGCTTGCGCAATGATGTCATAAGCTGCGGCCGAATGTTGGGCCTTATCGCCCCAATCATACATTCTGGCTTGTCCGCCCCTGTTTGTTTTCGTCTTAATACCCAAGACAGCCAATAACTGCTGATTCAATCTATGGCTGTTTTCCATGGTATTTGGTATGGACCAATGGCTAGTCTGCCAATGAGTTGCGTTAACGGCCATCACGTTTATACTACTATCCAGTAAAATTCTTGCCAAGGCGAACACGTCGTCCACCTCATTACCTGTGTCCAAATCAATGGTGACGTTTTTGGAGGAAGTGCCCTGTGCTAAATTCAAAACCGGAAAAAGTAAAATAAACACGCCTAGAATAAGCTTCATGGAGAATGTTTGTAAGGTTACTTATTGATCATTAATACTTTATTAAGTTAAAGGAAACCCATTCAACGCAACAACACGTTCAGTGGGTTTCCATGCTAATTAATCAAACCTAGTTTATTCGAAGAAGTTTTTCCTCCGTATCCCCGTTTGCAAAACCAATTTTGAAGATATACAGCCCTTCTCCCAATGTTTCCAACGGCACGGTCAGATTATCCTCAATAGATTGATTCGGCCCATAGGAATAACTTGCAACCGTCCTTCCCGTCATATCGTAAATTCGTATTTCTATAACTTCACTTGTTAGTCCAGATTCCTGTTGTGATTTGGAGAAAGAAACCGTTACCTGTTCAGACGCAGGATTTGGATAAAGTGCGAATAATCCCTCGTTCTCAATAGAATCCAATGGAATTGAAGCTCTTAGCGCGGTACTGCTTGTAACAGGTAGTATTTCCTCCAATCTAATATCTTCCCACCAAACAGAACCTGTGCCATTGAATAACTGTAGGTTGATTTCCATGTTGGCAGTGCCAGCTGGAGGAACTATGTTGTTCAAGCCAATAAATTTATAAGCAAGGTCTACACCGCCAAATTGGCCAAATTGGGTAGCTTTGGTTATATTTTTCCCGCTTCCGTCTTGAATATAATCTCCATTGTCATCAACAAACTGAATAAAAAATCGAGAGAACCCTTCGGTAAGCGATCTTTTGACTTTCCCCGATAAGTTATAAGTGCTTCCTTCGTTGATTTTCACCAATTGTCTAGATCCACTGAAACCTTTAGAGGAACGGAACAATCGCATAATCGGACTTTCTGCGCCCTGTGCGTTCACAATATCGATTTCTACCGTGCCACCATTGGTCCATGGATTCTTTTGACCACTATTGAAATCCCCGTTTCTTAAAATCGTGGTGGGTGCAATATTACTGTTTTCTGCCATCTCAATATCATCAAACCATGCAGTTCCCGTGGCTGCTAAAATCTGTGGAGTTACTTCTACCTGTGTACAGCCCTCAGGAGTAGTAAAACTGGTTGTCATCAATTTATAATCGGCTGAGTTGGCAAAGAAATTTGTGGTAGCCTGTCCAATATCGTTGTTGCCCGCATCCAAAAACTTTACAAGAATCCGAAAAGCACCTGTTTCCGAGGTCCGTTCTCCTTTAAAGTAACCTTGTACCGAGTATTGTCCCAATGGTTGAACAGGTACATTTTGTACTGCGCCAAAAAAACGGGAAGCTTCTGGTGTATCCGGCGGCAAAAACAAACGAAGTGCTTTACTGCCCGACCTAGATTCCGTATTGTCATCTACCACGGTTCCCCCATTTGTCCACGGTGCTTTTGATGAATCTTCAAAATCCCCGTTGCTCAAAAGATTCCCAGGGCCCTGGCCAGTGAGTGATACTATAATCGTTGCTTCTTCAGGGTCATTACTTTCAATGATCAAACTTGCCCTTCTAGAACTGGATTGCGAAGCGGTAAACGTTATCTCCAGTGTAGCAGATGCTCCAGGTTCCAATATATTGCCAGATTGGTTCTGAAACGTAAAAAGTTGCGCATCTGGTCCTTCAACCGAAATACCGTTTAGCTGTAAAGAAGCTGTACCTATATTGGTTATGTTTATAGTTTTGGTCTTGGTAGTATTTAAATCAATAAGACCAAAATCCAAGGAACCATTTGCTATCAGTATGTTTGTTTCTGCATCATACAATGCAATATCCGGTAAGGGCTGTCCTGAATCTGGAACGATAACGGCTTCCTCGAAAACTGCTGTGGCAAGCTGACCATTTATCGTACTAGAGCCTGCAAGCCCCAGTAATACTTCAAAAGGAAATACTATAATGGTGGTATCCAAAATTTCAAAGGTGATTCCGTCCGTTGAATAAAAAGTGGTAAACCTGTTTCCTGAACGGTCTACTTTTAACCATATTGGAGTAGACGTATTTACTGCGGAAAGTTGTTCCGTACCACCTCCTTGCGCAGTTCTTTGTTGAAGTATCAATTCTGATGTTCCTGATAACCCCAAAAACAGGTTTTCACCGTCCACCACGTTTGATTCACGAACCATGATTCCAAAAATTCCTGTTTGTGATACCGTTGAGAGTTTTGTGGTAAATTCAAAATTACCTTCCAACCTTTCATAGATGTACCTAAACTGGTCAGATGTTCCACCTATTCCAGAACCAGAAGCATCCATTGTAAATATACCATTGGAAGATTGTACCCTTCCAGATGGATTTGCCCCACCCACATTGCCGTTCTTGGCAACAAAAACGGTTCTACCATCCGAGTAATTGGTTTGGCTCGATGCTTTCGTATCTAAATTGTTGCCTTCAAAAAATAGTTTATGCGTTGCGCTATCTGTGATGTACGTACTTCGGATAAAAGCTTCTTTGTTTTTCTTGATGGTAAACGGATACTCAAAGCTGTTGTCCACAGATTTTAAAACCACCTGTTTATTCTCTTCGGATGAATTCCGTACCCTCCAAATTGTGTAAAGGCTATTGCCGTTTGCATCTTTGACCCTTCCAAAGGAAGTTAACCGTAATCCGGTATTCTGTTTTCCCGAATCATTACCGTTGTAAGGAATATCTTTGAATCCATCTGCTATTACGGTAACATCCAATCGATTGAACGCAAAGGCTCTGGAGGTTGTACCGATTATGGTAAAACTGAACGGAGATTCATCTGGGTCATTGCTAGTAATGTTTACTGTTGCCGTACGTGTTCCATCATCGGTAGGTTCAAATTGTATAGAGAGTATGGTGTTTTCCCTATTGGCCAAAGTTGTGTTGGGTTGTGCCGTAATCTGAAAATCATTTGCATTTGCACCATCAATGGTAACATTGGAAAGGTTGAGGTTGCCACCACCCAAGTTTGTAATTTCAAAATCACTCGTTACGCCGTTACCTCCCAATCGTAAGGTCCCAAAATCAAAAGTACCACCATTTTCCAGTGTAAAGTTTACTCCCGCAACCACTTGGATATCAGGTAGATTTGTGGTCAGTAATGTTGTAACGGAATTGGGTGGAAGTTGTATAGTGCCATCTGGTAGCGATGTCATTTCCGTAGGATCGTTCTTGCTGCCCAAAGTACCAACAGATTGGTATATGACCTTACCTGAAAACCCTAAACTGGAAATATCCAGTGTTTTGCTCTCCCCGCTTGCATTGGTGATCCAATAGTTTTTTTTGTTGTTGTCCGAGAAAGAAAAACCAAATAGTTCTGGAACGTTGGTGCCTGCAAGATTGGAAATTCCAGAAAAAGATAATTCTTGTCGTTGATTCATACCAGAAGTAGCCAAACTGGCCAAAGAAATGGCCCGCCCAACGGCATTGATTCCACCATCGTTAGTGGTCATTCCGCTAAACTCGTGCATCTGTAAAAGTTCAGAAGAAGGCAGTTCTAAATAACTGGCAATGTTATAATTTACGACCAGTGCATTTTCCCAACTGAACCTATCCTGATTGACTCCGGCACCTATATTAAAGAAATTGGGCATATATTCTGTCCACCAAATGTCCCAATTATTGGCAGTGACGACATTGGCAAAATCCGTATTCACTTTAGCTTGGTCGAATACGGCTCTAAAGGAATCCAACATTGTATTTAATTCGGCTTGATTTGTAGCGGTTTGATTTGGATTTGATTCTATGTATGCATGCATGGTAAGCGCATCTACCAAGTTTCTATCCAATCTGGGTATTACGTAGCCATTCCAGAAATCCTTTCGTTTACCTGAGGAACCTTCTGTGTCAAAGTAGGCGACAGCGGAGAATTTAGCATTCGGAAATTCCTTTTTTATTTCGGTAATAAAATAATGACATGCCTCAGGGTATCCAAAACCTGCATTATCCTCTCTGAATCCTTGAAAATTCAAAAATTGATATTTTCCCGCTCCAAAATAGACCTCGTTGGACAGTTCGATGAACTTAACGGGCATTCCACTTGCTTCGGCGCGTCTCAACATCTCAAGATTACGTTGTAACCTATCCTCAAAAGCCCTCCACCAATCAGCCTGTAGAGGTTCAAAAGTTTCACTATCCTCGGGAACGCCAAACTTCTCGGCATAATAATCCAGTCCGGGAGTCGTCATATTCATGACATAAACAGGTTGAAAGTCATTGGCTTCTTGCGCTTTTGAAAAATTTTCAACAGAATTTGTCCTTCCCGTTCCGTTTTCGATAATCGATTTAACAAACCCTATCATTTGCGTAGGATCTACCCATCCATCTTCGCTACCTGGCGTTCCTTTGGCAGGGAAAAAAGTATCATTTCGATAGTCCCAGTTTTCGGATACTGTTCCACCAGGAAAGCGGAGGTTCGTCACTCTTGACTCGATCAAAGAAGAAATTCTGCTCCCACTGTTCCAAGGTTCTTCTATAAGCGTAGTATTGTTATTACATCCTATAATATTAGGATTATTGGACATCACTGTTCCCTCTGAAACCTGTATCTGAGCTTGGGTGATACACGTAAAAAGGAGAAAAATCAATAAAGTAGCTTTTGTTTTCATTGTTATGGGATTTGTTAATTTTTAACTGATTATTAACGAAAATCTCAAAATGAACTGAGGTAAAACGATGGATTTGTAAATCAAAAGAGCTTTTAGTATCAAATCTGTTTACTTTAAATCTTAATTGAAAATGTAGGATAAAGTCTATTATGGCAGGTCTTTATCAGATAATACACTATATATAAACTGAACTTTTCGTATTAATAAAATAGTATCGAGGTCAATTTTGGTAAAGCGGTAGAATCCCTTGAGCCATATTTATACGAACAACTAAAAGCTTATACATGAAGTCTAAAAATTTCTTTTGCATACTCATTACTATATCGGTGGCTATCTTGCTATTGGCACATATTGAAAAAAAGCCAAGAATTCTCATAATTGGGGATTCAATCTCTCTTGGTTATATGTCTTATGTATCAAAGGATTTAGGCAATCAGGCACTTATAGAACATAATCCTGGAAATGCCAGGCATACCAGATATGGACTTCAGGAAATAGAAGAATGGATAGGTGATGGGGAATGGGACATTGTGCAATTCAATTGGGGTCTACACGATTTATGTTATCGTAATCCAGAATCAAAAAATGAAGGATATAGAGATAGAATTAATGGTAAGTTAACAACTTCCTTAGAACAGTATTCTTCTAATCTTGATTCTATAGTATCAATTATGAAATCTAAGACCTCAGCAAAATTAATCTTTGTTACCACTACCTATGTTCCTAAAGACGAATCTGGACGGTTTACTGCAGATGCAATAAAATATAACGAAGCGGCAAAAAAAATTATGAGTGAACACTCGGTCGAAATCAATGATATTTATAAAGCATCCATACCGATTCATGATAAGTACGGGATAGGATCAGATGATGTACATTACACCGAAAAGGGTAAGGAAAAATTAGGGAAACTGATTACGGATAAATTAAGAACAGCCCTGAAAATGATGGATAAGTAAAGGCTTACAGAATACCATGATAACAACTTTTAAAGTTTGACCAGTATTGGATAATGGATAGATTCCACTAAAAATAATTATAATGTTGAATGTAAGAAATACTACTTTTTTGATATATTTTGTGGTATCGTCACTAATAGCGCAATCCTCTTCAAAAACTGGCAATCCAATTTTTGGGGATTGGTATGCGGACCCAGAGATTGTAATTTTTGATAATTCCTATTGGATATTTCCAACTTTTTCTGGTGTTGTCAAAAAACAGAATTTTATGGACGCATTTTCGTCTAAAGATTTGGTCAATTGGAAAAAGCACAAGAAAATTATAAGCCCAAAGAATGTAAAATGGGTCAAGAATGAACTGTGGGCACCTTCCGCTATTGAAAAAGATGGAGCGTATTTTGTTTTTTTTAGTGCGAACGATATCCAAACCCCGGATAGTCACTGGTGGGACCCAAAAAAACACGATAGTACCGAAGTTGGCGGTATTGGGGTTGCAGTCGCTAAAAACCCTAGTGGACCCTACCAAGACCATATCGGGAAACCGTTAATAGGTAAAGTGCTCAATAAGGCCCAGCCCATAGATCAGTTTGTATTTAAAGCTGAGGATGGAATCTATTATATTGTTTATGGGGGATGGGGTCGTTGTAATATAGGAAAACTAAACGATGATTTTACGGCCTTGGTACCTTTTAAAGATGGACAACTTGTAAAGGACATAACACCGAAAAACTATGTTGAAGGTCCTTTGCTATTTTTTCGTGATGGAAAATATTATATGATGTGGTCAGAGGGAAGTTGGGGCAAAGACAATTATAAAGTTGCTTATGGTATGGCCGATTCACCGCTTGGACCATTCGAGCGTATCGCTACGATTCTTGAGTCCGACAAAGACATCGCGACGGGAGCCGGGCACAATTCAGTATTGAACATTCCAAATACAGATGATTGGTATATCGTATATCATCGCAGGCCGATACCAAATGAGCACCGAAACCATCGGGTAGTCTGTATTGACGAAATGGAGTTTAACGATGACGGAACCATACGACCGGTTAAAATGACCTTTGAAGGGATAGACAAACGTTTGCTTGACTAATTTGTCATAATGTATTGGTCTGAAATCAGTAGGTTCATTATATAAATAAGTTCCATGACAAAATAATTAAAGACTTTGTAAGGAGGTATAAAAATCTTCAAGAATAGCTGTTTTATCGAAATTTTCCCATATGGTAATCTTTCTTCTGTTCTCTGGGCGATTCACCCATTTGTTATTGATTAGCACAGGTGCCGGGATAGTTTTTGGTTCTCCCCAACCTTGATTTTTCAAGATGGCCACCGCGACCATATCGAACATAGAGCGGGTAGGTGGGTCTGAATGGTACTCGATGTGCTCAAAAAGGCTTACAGAATAATCTCCAAAATTAGTGAACGTACCGCCATGTCTTCCAACGATTTTGGTTTTCGCCAAAGGTCCTAAACCGGGCATTTTTTGGTTAACTTCCTTTTGGCTAATTTTCACCGCATCGGTTCCAGAGGATTTCCCATATCGTACAGTAACCATTTCAAAAGGGATGGTACTGTTCAATACACAATTCATGGCTATCGTATCATTGTTTTGGTTGTATTCCCCAGGTTCTGGGTAGTTAGATCCCAACCAAACAATTTTGGTCCTCGTTGCAAGTGTAGGGTCTTTTTTCAAGGCCAAAGCAATATTTGTTAGTTTGCCCACGGCTATAATGACTATTGAGTCTTTTCGAGTTTTGTTCAAAATAAATTCCACAGCTTCCTTTCCATCGTACAAAGTCGATGAATTACTATCCAAAACCTCAGCAAAACCCTTGTTGGCCCCTCTTATAAGGGGTATGGAATTCTGAAGATTATACAACTGTAAAATACGGGACGCCTCTTTATAATGTTCCTGAATATCCCCTCCCAGCCTAGTGGCATTTACGGTGACTCCTTCTAAATCAAATGTCTGCCCATTTGACAATAAATAAGCTAGGGCGTGTTGATCATCGAGTTCATTGTTACAGTCAGTATCGAAAATGACTTTTAACTTAGTACTTTTTTCTACTTCTTCAACGGCAGTGTCGGTTGATTGCTTTTTTTGACCGCAACCCATAATAAGGAAATTAAATGAAATGAATCCGAAGACAAAACGAAAGTGTCTGAATAACCATATTTTTTTTATCATACTTCGTAGATTAGTTTTCGTGTTGAACAGTCCTATAAATTCAGTTGTAATGAATCAAGAAGTAAGTATCAATGAGGTCTTTCTTTATTTATCCAAAAAGGAGCTGTAGTACACCAAGTAAGAGTACCCAACAGCATCAGATTCTTATAAAGCTCCAATTCCAATACGTTCAGAAACACCAAAAATGATGGGACTAAAGTTAAAATGAGACCTATATACGATATTAACTTTATTACTTTCATATTTCATTCATTTTGGGGCAGAGCTCAACTTGATGGTCTCTTTTTTTATCATATAGTTTTGTTGTATAATAGCTAGGAACAGGTAACCAACACCACCTATTATCCATCCCGGTACGGCAACAAAGAAGTAAAAATCAGCATTGGTATACTCGTATATGAAATAACTTGAAGCAATTGCGATTACCCATGCACCCAATACCGAAAAATTCACTTTGATATTTTTAAAAGATGCCAGATTGGATTGTAGACCAATTCTAGGAAATAGAAAAATATCCAGAATGACCACAGCACCTACGGGAGAGGCCAGCAAAGCGTACAAACCTAAAAACTGGTCCAGTTTACTGATTATTATGGGAGAACATGCCAGAATCGTTGCCGTGATTCCAACAATCATAGTAATCTTCCAACGCTTAAATTTTGGTAACAGTGCTTGTATGGCAAGTCCCGCTCTATAGATTGTTGGGTTCGCCGTAGTCCATCCTGCCACAACTACGCAAATGGCACCAGAAAGCCCTGCGCCCATAAACGCTATTTCACCAGGAGTTGGATTTGAATTGCCCGCTTGCAACGCTACGGCACAGAGAATCCCTGAGGCAATCCATGCCATAAAATGACCTATGAACATTCCGAATGCAGAGGCCAGTCCGTAGTATGATTTTTTTGCATATCTATAAATGGACATATCCGCAAGTCCTATATGCATGGAACTGTTACAGAGCCAGGCAAAAATAAGCACATGCCAAAAAGTATATTTGGTCTGTCCTTGGGCGGGAATACCTGTCCATATTTTCTCTTTTCCGATTTCCCAGAAACTATCCAGAGAATCTACTCCCAAGGAAGGAAGCATAGCAATACCAGATGCCAAAAAAATAAGTGGCATCCAAGGCGCAAAAATATTGGCAAATTTGGATACCCTATCAAAACCAAAAGTTGCCACTATAGTTATGACCAGACCGATAAATGTGATGATTAAAATCCATAAAAAACTGGTTGGGTATAGATCGGTAAGCCCTGGTCCAGGGACGTTGAGCAACAAACCGATCGCAGAAGCGGATACCCCGATCATTGCGGAAGCCGTGACACAAAATAAAAGGCCGTTGACCAAATTATAAATAGACACTAAACCAACGCCACTTATCTTTTCCAATTGATAGAAAATAGTAAGTCTTGTTTTCACGGCAGCAGGAGCGCAGATTAAAGCCCAACTTAGCGTAGCCAATAAATTCCCGATGAATAATCCTAGAAAAATATCGGCAATGGCAACACCGTGCAACACAAACAAAGGACCAATGATAAATTCAGTGCCCGCAATATGTTCGCCAGCAACCATACCTATAAAGCTTTTAAGCCCTTTGACCGACTTTTTAGGAACGGGTTCCCGTTCATATTCATCAATCTCGGTCAATTTCTCTTTATACGAAATTGTATTCTCTTTCATACCTGATGTATCCCTTTATGGATTTTATACGGTATCAAAGTCATGTTTTTAAACTGTCTTTCTCTTTCAATTTGGAAAACACAAGGTATTAAGAATAGTTTTTGAGGATATTTCAACTTCAACTATTATAATGATGAAAAAAAGATTCGTAGCGCTTCTAAGCATATTACTTGTGTTCACTGGATGCAAGAAAAAATTAAATAAGGGTTTGTTTGAAAAAAAGAATTTAGATAAGAACCCAAATATCGTGCTCATTGTAGCGGACGACTTGGGATGGTCGGACCTTGGTGCTTATGGAAATACCTATTTCGAGAGCCCAAACTTGGATAAACTGGCCAGAAATGGAATGCGTTTTGACAATGCCTATGCTGGCAGCCATGTGTGTTCCCCTACACGAGCGAGCTTGCTAACAGGCCGCTATCCAGCACGAGTGGGGTTGACCAATTATTTATACGGCACAAAAACCGTAGCAGATTCACCTATCTACCCCGCTGATTATAGAAATCATTTGCCGTTGGATGAAATCACCATAGCAGAAGAGCTTAAAAAAGATGGCTATAAGACTGCGCTTATAGGCAAGTGGCATTTGGGAGAGAACACCACTTTTGGAAAATCCGACCCCAAGTTTCAAGGTTTTGATGTAACCGAAGGATTTGATTATGAATTATTGCCCGTGAATGAAACCTACAAATGGTATAAAATTGGTAATAGTACTGAAGCCTATGAACTACCTCATATAACTGATGAAATCACACAGAATTCCATAAAATTTATTGAACAAAACAAAGACACCACCTTTTTTATGACCGTGGCCCATTTTGCCGTCCATCTGCCGCTTCAGGGAGATTCCACATTAATAGCAAAGTATGAAGTGAAAGAAAATCCAAGGCCAGGTGATTTTAATGCTGTTTATGGGGCGATGATCGAACAGATGGACGAATCGGTCGGTCAAATCGTTACAAGCCTTGAAGATAATGGGTTGATGGACAACACACTCATCATATTTGTTTCGGACAATGGTGGACTTGCCGTTGGGGAAGCAGGTAGCAAACCTACGGTAAACGATCCGCTACGGGCAGGCAAAGGAACCATGTACGAAGGTGGTTTACGCGTACCGATGATTGCCTATTGGAAAGGAAATTGGGAAGGCGGGTATGTTAATTCGTCCGTAGTATCGACCATCGATATATTCCCGACGCTCTTGAAACTTGTTCGGGAAGACAATGATATGGCGCAAATCATTGATGGCGAAAGCAAACTCAAGGCATTTTCATCAGAAGAAGCCTTGATCAGGGAATCACTTTATTTTCATTACCCACACTTTAGCAATCAAGGCGGAAGACCAAAAGCTGCGCTAAGAAGGGGAGATATGAAACTTATTTTATCACTGGAAGATGAAACCACTGAATTGTACGATTTAAAAAATGATCTAGGGGAGAAAAATAATTTGAACACCATGTTTCCAGAAGTTGCATCCAAAATGAAGGACAGTATTATAAAATGGTTGGATAGCACCAATGCGCCTATGCCAATCACTAAATGAATATATGAAGCACGTAATCAGTTCTTTGTTTTTGGCATCCTTTGTTTTAATTCCAGTAAAGGGCCAAAATACAAACAAGCCAGGCGATTCCATAATTTTAGAGAACCAACAACTTCAGCTGGTTCAAAGTGTAAACGGGGGGACAATCAATTCTTTAAAATTTCAGGACAATCCAGTAAACCCGTTTGATTGGTCACTGCCCGTAGAAAAACAACCGGAAATCAATAAAAGCGGGTTCGATTTTAAAGGTCATTTTATCAGTCTGGGAACTTGGGGCATACCTACAGAGGGTGAACAATATGCAGGTATCCGTTTGTATGGTGAACCTACGGCGCAAATTTGGAAAAAAATTGAATTTTATAAAGACAGTCTAGGAAACAAGATTTCTGCAACAGGTTTTCAATCAAAGATTGAAGGTCTTAGCTTAGAAAGGAAAGTAATGTTGTACCAAAATGAAGCACTGGTAAAAGTAAAAGAATCTGTCATCAATAATTTGCCTATATCCAGAGTTTATAATTTTTTACAACATCCAACATTTGGTGGTGATTTTGTTTCTGAAAACTTACGAATCGACACCAATGCTGGAAAAGGTTTCTATCAAAAAGGAGCATACCCAAGAACTTCATACAATAATTTGGATGCTGATTCCTTTCATTGGCCTGATGGGATTTTGCCCGATGGTAAAATCGACTTAAGAACATCTGGCAGTAGGAATAAGACCTATTTGACTTCCCATGTATTTTCAGAATCGGATACTATTGGGTGGGCTACCGCCAGCAATTCCGATAAACAGCTATTGGTAGGCTACGTCTGGAACACAAAGGAATATCCATGGCTGAACGTTTGGCATCAGTCTGAAAATGGCGAAGTAACGGGTAGGGCAATTGAATTTGCAACCTGTGGGCTGGGATTAGGTTTTAAGGAACTCATGGTTAAGGATTATAGTTATTTTGGAAACCTTTCTTTTGAATTTATAGATGCAAAACAGACCTTGACCAAAACCTACTACATGTTCGCAATGGAGATCAAGGCTGACTTTCTGGAAACAAAAAGTGTACTTTTAATAGATGACAAAGTGATAGTCAAATATCTTACCGATAATGGTGAGGTTGAGAAAACTTTCTTCAAATCAAATTGATATATATAGGTCATGTCCATTTCGAATACAAAAAAAGCTGCTCTCATTGAGAGCAGCTCCTGAACTAAACTTAATAAAAAAACTTATTCAAATTAATATCCTGGATTCTGATTTAGATTTGGGTTGTTCGTTACCTGTGCTGCGGGTATTGGTAACAATTCATTCTTGTTGGCTACAAAACCGGGCATCTCATCGCCCCTTCCCCAACGAAGTAAATCAAAATATCTATGGAATTCATACATGAATTCTAGTCGTCTTTCTACCACGATTTGCTCAAAAAAATCTTCTTTTGAAAGGCCACTTACAGCTGGTACGCCTGCACGTTGTCTAACCATATTTATGGCACTATAAGCATCACCGGTAGGCCCATTAACTTCGTTTTCTGCTTCAGCGAACATTAGCAGTACGTCTGAATATCGCATTACTCTATGATTATTGGGATTTTGGTTAAACCCGCCGCGTTCCTCAAACCCACCGGAATGCTTCCGAATGGCCAGTAACTGAAAATCAGGATCGTCTGCATAGGGAACCAATATGTTTCTAGCGCGCCATTGTTGAGCCGCTACGGGATCGTCTGCTACAGGATCCCACCTGCCCCATGTATCTCCGGGTTTGGCATAGGTATAAAATCTACGTTCGGCATCTTCCTCGGGATATTGCTCAAAAAATTCAATTGCTTGTTTGGAAGGTACCGAGTTTCTAAACCCGAACGGAAATTGTGAAGTAGGATTAAACCAGTTGGCAATCCAATTGGCCTCATTCACGGGAACGGCAAATGCTGTACCGAAACCAGATTGAAATTGAATCTCAAAAACAGATTCTGCATTGTTCTCTCCTGCTAATGTGAAGGTCTCCCCAAAATTTTCGGTCAAAACATATGTTGCGAAATCACCATCTATAATAGATTTAAAGGCATCTCTTGCTTGGGCATACTTTTTTTGATACAAATATGCTTTACCAAGAAAGGCTTGTGCTGCCCCCGCAGTTGGACGCCCTATATCTGCATCACTATAGCTGTTGGGCAAATTGTTGGCTCCTACCATGAAGTCACTTTCAATCTGGGCATACACTTCTTCAACGCTGTTACGGGCGGGAAAAATAGCTGTTTCATTAGTAATATCACCATCAAATACTTCAGTGATAAGTGGGACACCACCATATAAACGAACAAGTTCAAAATAGTAAAATGCCCTTAGAAAACGTGCCTCAGCAATATATTGTTGTTTTAGCTCAGGATTTGAAAACAATACATCGTCCATACCGGTAATTCCGGTAATAGAATTATTAGCCCTTTGAATACCAAGGTAACATGCTCTCCATACACCGGGGATCAAATGTCCCGTACCTGCATTGAATCTAAATTCTGGATAAGCTTGTTCCGCGGGTTGGGTCGTGCCATCAGTCTGTCGTGTATCACCCGCCATATGACCTATGCTTATATAGTGGTACTTGAAATAACCACCTGAATGGAAAGGGTCATAAGTTGCATTTAGTGCGCTTATGGCGTCTTCTTGACTTGCAAAGAAATTACCGTCCTCTAACTGTGTGGCCACTAAAGCATCTTCAAGATAGCTATCACCACATCTCGTAAAAAGTAATGTCACAAAAGTGCATAGACTTAGTTTTAGAATAGTTGAAACGGCCTTATTATGTTTTTTCATTTTTTTCATTTTTATTTTAAAATCCTAATTGAAGCCCCACAGTTAAAGTTCTTGCTTGCGGGTATGATACATTATCAAAGCCAAGAGCATTACTGTTATTGGGATTGGTTATCCCTATCTCTGGATCATAACCACTATAATTGGTGATCGTAAAAATATTTTGTCCTGCAAAATAAATTCGAGCATTTGTAAGACCCACACCGATCTGGTCTAGCGTTCCTACAGAAAAAGAATAGCCTACCTGTAGGTTTTTGAGTCTAAGGTATGATCCGTCTTCCACGTAAAATGATGAAGGCTGTGCGAAGAACGTAGCATCGGTTGTTGCCCTTGGCACCGTGTTAGATGGATTTTCAGGTGTCCATGCATTTAAAACTCGTGTTGATAGATTACCAGAAAGATAGTAAGTATCTGTATTGAATTTAGTATCGTTCCAAATATCATTGCCTGCTACACCTTGAAACTGTGCCGAAAGATCAAAGCCTTTATATCCTAAATTAAAACTAAAGCCATATTGTAAATCTTGTGTTGCATCGCCTATAAAAGTCTGGTCATCTTCGTTTATAATACCATCTGGAACACCGTCAGGTCCACTGACATCTGCAAAACGTAAATCACCCGGTTGGGCGGTAGCTATAGGTGTAGGGCCATTATCAATTTCTTCTTGGGACTGATAAATACCTTCGACTCTGTAACCAAAAAAGGATGAAATAGGCATACCTACCTCAACTCTGTTTCTGGGTTGATTTCCATAGAGATTACTAGAATTCCTGCCTATAAAATCCAACCCATCCGTAAGTTGTGTTACCTCATTGTCTAAAAATGTTGCGTTCGCAGAAAATCCGAAACTGAAATCACCGAATTGATCACGATAACCAATGGCCAGTTCCAACCCTCTGTTTTCCACTTCACCCGAGTTAATGATGATATTGTTAAAACCTGTGGTTTCGGGCAAATCAAAATTGAGAAGTAAATCAACAGAACTCTTCACAAAGTAGTCTGCGGTAAGTGTTAATTTATTTTTTGCAAATGCAGCATCAAGACCAATATTCAATTGTTCCTGTTTTTCCCATTGCAAGGCCGAGTTTCCCACTCTACCTGCCCTTGCGGTTCCCAAAACTTCTTCTCCATTGATGCCTAAAATATAGCGTATGTTGTTCTGTAGGGTCGATCTTGCCGCATTGGCATTGATACGATCGTTACCCAGAAAACCATAACTGGCCCTGATCTTTAGGTTAGTAATAGCTTCGCTATTTCTTAGAAATTTTTCATTGCTAACGACCCATCCGACAGATCCGGAAAAGAAATTGTCAAAATAATTGCCTGCAGAGAATACGGATGAACCATCCCTCCTAAAATTGGCAGTGGCCAAATAGCGGTCATCATAGTCATAAATCATCCTTCCGATATAGGAAACTGTACGTACTTCGGAGATGGTACCTGTCGCCGCTCCTAAATTATCGTCCACAGAAGCGGTTAAAACCGGAAAACCATCGCTAATGGCTCCGCCCACATTTCTTGCCTCCATGAAACTATTGGTACGCTCTTGGGTAGTGAAGCCGATAAGTGCATCAACAGTATGCTTATTGAAATCTTTTCGATAGTTTAAAGTGTTTTCAACGATAAACGAATTACCATCTCCCCTGCGCTCTTCAACAAAAGCCCCGTCATCCAATGTTACTACAGAACCTACACCAGCCCCAGGAATTTGATTGAAGAAAGGGGCATACTCTCGATTTTTGAAGGTATTCAAATCTGCGGAGACACTTATTTTAAACTCAAGATCGTCCAGAACTTTATAAGCGCCATAAATATTGCCCAGTAATCTGTTCACCGTACTTTGGTTCGTGATAAGCGATTGTGCAGCAACAGGATTCAGAATTCTATCGTTGCCATCATCTTCAACGGGTCCTCCGAAGCCACCGACCGTTTCGGGATTGAAAACTTCAACTGTTGGTGGGTTTCTGATTGCCCAATTGAGAACGTTGAAACCATTTCCCGAATACTCCCTATCAAATACCGAGCGAGAATAGGTAACCGAATTACCAAAAGTGAACTTGCCGAGTTCGGTGGTCGAATTAAAACGCAAAGTAGTTCGTTTCAAACCTGTGTTCAATACAATGCCTTCCTCATCATAATGTGCTACAGATGTATAATATCTTGTTTTTTCATTGCCACCAGAAGCGCTTAACTCGTAGTTTTGTATTATTCCAGTTCTTAATATTGCATCTTGCCAATCTGTATCGGTGGTTATCGTTGTACCATCAAGGTTTGGTATTCTAGCTTGTCCAGCATTATCTCTAGCAGTATTGTAAGCTTCTTGATATTGTTGAGAATCTAAAAGGTCGAGTTTATTCGTTACGTTTTGAAAGCCACTAAAAGTATTGAAATTGATGCTAGCTTTACCTGGTTTTCCTTTTTTAGTAGTAACGATGATTACCCCATTGGCGGCCCTTGCACCATAAATTGCCGCTGCAGAAGCATCTTTCAATACATTTATAGATGCGATATCAGATGGATTTATAGTAGCAAAAGGATCACCACCGCCACCGATACCATTTTCTACTATAGCGCCGTCAATTACATACAGCGGACTACTATTCCCTGTAATTGTTCCTGCACCTCTTATTTGAATATTGTTACCTGCGCCTGGTCTGCCTGAATTACTCGTAATCTGTAACCCCGAAACTTGACCTTGCAATGCGCTTTGAAAATCGGCAACAGGCCTACCTTCGAGAGCTTCAGAGTCTACTGTAGATATAGCAGCAGAAACATTTTCACGTCGCTGCGTTCCATATCCTATGACAACGACTTCGTCCAGTTTTGAAACGTCTTCCTGCAATGTAACATTAATCGTGGTCCTACCACTTGCACTTTCTTCTTTACTGGAAAATCCAATATATGAAAACACCAATATAGCGTTCCCATTGCTAGGCGTTATGGCGTAGTTTCCATCAAAGTCTGCCTGCACACCATTGGTGGTTCCTTTTTCAATTATGGTAGCCCCTGATAACGGAACACCACCAGGGTCTGTTACAGTTCCTGTAATTTCTTGGGAATATATGAGCGTACTCATCCCGAAAAAAAACATACAGAAAGCTATAGTTTCTTTTTTCAACGACATTTTCATCATAGTAGCTTTAGTTTTTTGAAGTTAGTTTTTGTTATCTCAGTTTGTTGGTTAGTACTAACAATTCATCAAATTACAGAATCGTCAATTTAACAAAGCTAAAATTGAGTTTATAGAAACTATATCCCTTTTAATTTTCAAATTCACATAAAATAGAAGAATAGCTTCAAGATTATTTCTTTGATAATAAGGGATGAAAGATACCCTTACAAATGCTTTAAATGGAAGCCATTGCACAAGTTTTTCTTGGCATGTTCAAGTCATTTTTATACTAAGAAGTTTCAAATCCGAAGAAAAAGAATGAAAGTATACATGTTATTGTAAAGTCAAAATCAAAAACTACGCAACGAAACACTTAAATGAAAAAAACATTGCAATACGATAGCTATATCGATAAAGTTCGAGGTGCTTGGGTAGGTAAGTGTGCCGGGGGTATTCTTGGGGCACCAATTGAGGGGTATAAGAAATTCAATTCGATTGAACTGGACGATACCCTTTTCGAAAATAATTTTGCCAACGATGACTTGGACCTACAGTTATTATGGTTGGATATGGTCCTGAAAAAAGGTGCACAAATCAGGGAGAACGATTTTAAGGAACATTGGATAAACCATGTCGCGTTTCCTTGGAACGAGTATGGAATTGCCACTAGAAACATACGCCTTGGACTGGACAATCCCGATTCCGGTTCCCACAACAATCAATATTGGAAAGAAAGTATGGGTTCGCCCATACGCAGTGAAATATGGGGGATGCTGTGTGTCGGAAACCCAGAAAAAGCTGCTTTCTATGCAAAAATGGACTCTACCCTAGATCATGACGGGTTTTCGGTTGAGGCAGAACAATACTTATCCGCATGTATGGCCATTGCTTTTATAGAAAACGATATGTATTCTATTTTGACCAAAGGATTGGAATTTATACCTAAACAGCATCTTTGCGCCCGCTTAATTCGTGCCATAATCTTTTGGAACCGTGAATACGGTCAGGGAGTCGCATCTAGAAAAATAAAAAGCTTGTATGGTGATGCTGATTTTTCATCAGCTCCCATGAATATAGGATTCACCATACTTTCTTTATTAAATTCAGAAGGAAAAATAGACAATTTGAACACCGCTTTGCACTACGGTCATGATAGTGATTGTATTATTGCGACCGCAGGTGCTCTATTAGGTTGTGTAACCGGATTTAATTCTTTACCAGAAATATGGAAAAACAGAGTAGGAGACGAGATTCTCGTAAGTCCGGAAATAGTGGGAATCAGTTGCCCAAATTCCATTACCGAGCTTACTGAACTTACCTGTATTGCAGCCAAACCGTTCCTTGACTTGAATCCAAATTTTGAGATTTTAGACCTGCCTATCCATAAATCATCGACAAAAATCCCACCAAATGATTATGCTCTTCATGTTAGTGTTAAGGAATATCCATGTTTTGCTTTGGACAAAACGGGTTCCTTACTAGTATCCATTGAAAATTTTACGGGTTCAACACTTCAGCTTAAAGTCAATTTAACCTCAGAATTTTTTGTGGAGGTAACCGATGAAATTACTGTACCATCCCATAAAAAAGTATGTAGTGATTTAAAAATCATCTGTAGTTCAGATGTTTTTCTAAATAAACCGAGTCTCCCCTATACCTTAGAAGTGGATTCTGGAACAGGGAAAAAGGCTTTTAAGAAGGGCATGCCCAACTATGGCAAATGGTTGCTGTTAGGACCTTTTATCGAGGATGATTCAAGTTTGGTTCCAATGGATAAAAAGTATCCAGATCATGGTATGGGTTCGCTGCCCTCCGTAAACTATATGAACCATGACAAGCAGAGGCCAACAACTCAATTTATAAACCAAGCTGAAATCGATAAAATTCTAAAACTGTCCGATTTTAAAAATGTACCCTACGGAAGCCAACTGGTCTTTCCAAAATCCATGCAAATAGATTTGGCGGACTACTTTTATGGAAAAGGTGAACGTACACTTTATTTATATTCCCAAGTCGATGCTTCGGAAAATATAAAAAAATGGTTATGTCTGGGCCATTGTAATTACTGCACAGTATGGTTGAATGATAGAAAATTACATGAAACCGATACTCCAAAGCGACGATGGCCGGGAACAGAAACCACAGAACTTCATTTGATAGAAGGCACTAACACGCTTTTGTTGCGATTCGATTTTATTAACGATGATTTTCTTGTAAACATTGGTTTGAAAGAACACGAAGAAAAACATCCCCACCAATCGCAATGGGATACCGAACTGCTGTTTAATATAAAAGATTTGCCTGATGAATACTAAGAAGGTTTTATGTTTTTCCCAGAAAAATAGAGTTTGGGTCAACTTGAAGTATTTTTTAATCTGCACCACTTTAATTCTATTCAGCGGTTGCAATTCCAAAGCTTCCCAAGAAAAAGTCAGTATTGCGAAGATCGGCGAATGGAAACCAATTCAGAAAAATGTATTGGGTGCCAATGCCAATCTAATCAGTTTCAATGACCCATGGAGCAATAAAAGTCTGGTCGAGGTCACTAAAAAGACCCAAATAAAAACATTGCGATATCCTGGTGGGACTATTGGCAATTACTGGGATTGGGATATTGGTGCAATCGATAGAAATGTACCTGATAGTTTAATGATAAAATGGGTGGTGACCAATGACCATACCAAGAGCCCAGACCGATACACTATCGAGAGTCTAGCAAAAATGTACAAGCATACAGGTATAGTTCCCGTTTTTATGCTGAATATGCTGAGTAAAGACTTGGAACACAGTGTTAGGAACTTGAAAAAAGCCGAAGCATTGGGCATTCCCATCAAATATATTGAAATGGGCAATGAGCTGTACTTCAATATTCCTTTTCCACTTTTGCGATACCCGACCCCCGAATCCTATGGTGAAACTTGTCAATCTTGGATTACAACCTTAAAAAAAGAATTTCCACAAGCCTCCTTTGCACTGGTAGGAAACTATATGACAAGACATCCGCGCCAAGTAGATTGGAACAAACGGGTTTTGGCAAAATGCGATAATGCCGATGCCCTTGTACTGCACATGTATTCGCCATCTGGGTTAGATGGACGATTGGAACGAAAAAAGATTGCTCCGGGCAAAGAAGGTTTAGGAGCTGCCCAAACCGCAACAAGAACAGGTCCTCAAAAAATTAGTCAACGTCAACAATGGGAACTGGAACTCCTCAAGGACGAGAAAGCGTACAGCAATATGTTCACAACAGCTTCAAAAAACCTTAAAAAAATAGACGATTTCTATCTCCCCGACGATATGGATCTTTGGATTACCGAATTTAATATTAGGGATGATAATTCAGTCGTTCTCCATAGTTGGGCACAAACGTTGATTTTGTCCAAATACCTTTTTAAGTTTTTAGAGGAAGACGTGAAGCTTGTACACATGCATAACTTAATAGGAACTCTATTTGGTATGGTACACACCGATTCACTTTCGTACCAACACTTAAAATCCCAAAATATAAAATCAAAGCCCTATACATTATCTGCAGGTGGTATGATCACAAAATTATTTGGGGATGTAATGAAAGATCAATTGGAAGCAACCGTTTTGAATTTTGACATCAAGACCATTTTAACCGATGATAGGGGGGGGCAGTTTAATTCTTTGCAGGGATACCTGTTCAAGAATGAAAATAAAGAATCCGCCATCATCGTAAATTATGGTTTTACCGAACAAGGAATTCAACTTGCCAACATTTCGGATTCCAAAGGCAAGGTGAGTACGTATGCTTCGGACCCTTCGGACCCTGTAATATACTTTGAAAATATCACTGTGGATACGGTGGATTTTGTGGACATCATCAAATTGCCCCCGCATTCCATAGCTATAGTCGAATTTGAATAGTTGACCCAATGAACTTTAAACAACTATATATTTCAATAATCGCAGCACTTTCTCTTCTATTTCTAGCATGTGATTCAAAAAAGAAGCGGATTGAGGAAAATCTTGTTTTGACGGAAAATCGCCCCAATATCATATGGTTGGTAGCAGAGGACCTTAGTCCAAGATTTGCAGCCTATGGTGATAGCTTGGCCCATACCCCAAATATAGACCAATTGGCTACCAACGGTATTGTCTATGAAAATGCATTTACGGTTTCAGGTGTTTGTGCTCCCAGCCGTTCCTCTATGATATCGGGTATGTACCCCACAAGTATTGGAACGCAACATATGCGGCAAAAATCTGGAGTTATCGATATACCAGGTTTTCCAAAATACAATGCCGTACCACCACCAGAAGTCAAAGCATTTCCAGAGATTTTAAGAAAAAATGGATACTGGACCGCTTCCTATAAAAAACTGGACTACCAGTTTGGAGAGCCTTTTACGATTTGGGACGAAGTGTCTGCGTATCCTTCTTGGCGTAATAGAGGAGAAGCAGATAAGCAACGACCGTTCTTCGTGTATTACACTTTTGAGATTACCCATGAAATCAATATTTGGCCCGATAGTACTAAAAATCGCTTTTTTGATGAGTTTAACGTCAAAAGACCAAATTTGACTCCCGATGTTCGTGAACGACCATCTTTTAATGAGAAAAATAGGGTAAATCCTGAAGGAGTCATAGTTCCGCCTTTTTTGCCCGATACCCCCACCAGTCGTGGCCATATAGCACGGCTCTATGATAACGTGAGTAGAATGGATGTACAAATTGGAGAAGTCTTAAAAGATTTGGAGGAAGATGGGCTTTTGGGAAATACTATAATCATGTTCATGAGCGATCACGGAGATTGTCTGCCTAGAAGCAAAAGATGGATTTATGATAGTGGTATAAAGGTTCCGTTAATCGTTCATTATCCTGAAAAGTATCTGCCGAAAAATATAAAACAGCCTTCAAGGGACGATAACCTTTATAGTTTTGTCGATTTGGCCCCTACCGTATTGGAATTGGCAGGTATTAAAGTTCCAGAATGGATTCAGGGAAAATCCCTTGTTTCTGAGCTGGAACAGAATCCTAGGGAGTACGTATATGCCGCCAGAGATCGAATGGACAATAGATACGATATTAGACGAGCGGTTAGAGATGAAAATTACAAATACATAAAAAACTTCACCCCAGAGGTTTCTTACTCACAAGAAATTACGTTCTTGAACCAAATGCCGTTGATGCAAGAAATCAAGCGAATGGAAAAATCAGGTGAGCTGAATGAAAAACAATCCTACTGGTTGAAGGGTCCCAAACCTAGTGAGGAACTCTATGACCTGAACAAAGATCCATACGAATTGAACAATATAGCCTCAGATGAAGGTCACACCAAAGAATTGAAACGTTTGAGAAATGCTCTGGAAGATTGGCAACGTACTTACGGAGATTTAAAAGATGTTTCAGAAACGGAACAGGCAGAGCGTATGTGGCCAGGAGGTGTACAACCAAAAACCAAACAAGGCAATATTACTTTTAAGAACGATAGTATTGTATTGGAATGCAAAACAGAGGGAGCGACCATAGCTTACAGAACAAATGGCACGGAAAGATGGCTTATTTATGATGAACCGCTTTCAAAAGATGATGTCAATAAAATTGAGATTAAGACGGTACGCTATGGCTATAAGAAAAGTGAAACAATTTCCCATGAGGTTCCATCAAACTAAAGTTTTACCATGAATTCGTTAATTAAAACTAGGATGAATGAATTTTAAGAACACTTTTTTTTGTGTATCCGTACTTGCTTTTCTGAGCGCTATTTCTTGTGGGGAAAAAGAGAAAAAGTCGTTAACCGAAAATCGTTCAGATGGATTGGTAAAACCCAACATCGTTTATATTTTAGCTGATGATATGGGGTATGGCGATATTAGCGGCCTCAATCCAGATGCAAAGGTCAATACACCAACATTGGACTCCTTGATTGCTTCTGGAATGAGTTTTTCTGACGCCCATAGTTCTTCCTCTGTTTGTACTCCAAGTCGATATAGCATACTCACAGGTAGGTACGCGTGGCGAACCCAATTAAAACGGGGAGTCACCTGGGGATATTCACCACCATTGATCGATTCAAATAGAACAACGGTAGCCTCATTGTTAAAGGCCAATGGTTACAAGACGGCGTGCATAGGAAAATGGCATCTTGGTATGACATGGCCCGTTAAGGAAGGTAGGGAAGTACCTTGGGAAAACAAAAATCTTCACCCCGCACAATACCCTGGCGATGCCATAGATTTTACCAAACCGATAAAAAATGGCCCAACCTCGGTGGGGTTTGATTATTTTTTTGGGGTTCCTGCTTCTTTGGACATGCGACCGTACTGTTATATAGAAAACCAGACTATTTTAGGGTTACCTATGCAACCCATTGGAAAGGAGTTTTTGGTAGAAAGAGATAGTTTAACACAATGGTACGCCGGTCTGGTGGCGACTGATTTTAAACATGCCGAAGTGTTGCCAAAGTTGACCGAAAAAGCAGTGAACTTTATAAATGAGAACAAGGAACGACCCTTCTTTCTATATTTTCCTTTGACAGCTCCCCATAGTCCGTTATTGCCCTCGGATAAATTCAAGGGCACCAGCAAAGCTGGAATCTATGGAGATTTTATCCATATGGTGGATAATGTGGTCAAGACCATTTCCAATACGTTGAGGGCACAAGGCTTATCGGATGATACACTTATTATATTTACCAGTGATAATGGTACGTTTCAAAGGGCGTATATAGACGCAAGTTATGAACATGATGGGAACTTTATCTATCGAGGACAAAAAGCCGATATCTATGAAGGAGGCCATAGAATACCGTTCATTGCAAGCTGGAAAAATCAGATTCCTGCCAATGCAAAGTCGGACACGCCTATATTGCTCAACGATTTAATGGCGACCCTGGCCGATTTAACGGAAACATCCCTTAAAGAAAACGAAGGCGAGGATAGTGTAAGTATATTACCTATTTTGAAAGATGAAAAACAGGAAATCGAAGATAGGAACTTTTTGATTCATCATTCTTCTAGGGGCTTTTTTGCCATTCGAAAGGATTCTTTAAAACTAATTGCCGGCTTGGGTTCAGGTGGATTTACGGAACCTTTTCAAATAACTTCTAAATCTGATGAGGAAGCTTTCCAGCTATTCAATCTTAATGATGATATTTCAGAAACCAATAACATTTTTGATAGTACGGATAAAAGGTATCTAGAGCTGATAGAAACGTTGAAAGAATTTTCCAAAGAAGGCAAGAATTAATCTTTTAAACTAAAGTTTGATGATTTCCATACTTAATTAGTAGTGATGCATGATTTTATTCTTATTATTAAATTCGAATGATGGTTATACTTGATTGATTTATTAAGGTTCAATAAAAAATGGCGGTAATTTTTTTTATTTGGGGATGTGTTCAAAGTCTGATAGTGGGGATATTTATACCTATTGTTAAAAAGGCCAGGAACAATTATATCCTGTCCCTGATATTTTTTGTCACTTCGCTGAACATACTCCTTCAATACCTTTTACGCTATCAAGATTGGAAAAATGAATTCCCTAGATTGTTGGTCATTCCGGATTTTTTGGACCTTTTGTTACCTACATTATTGTTCCTCTACATTAAAGCGGTTGTGGGTGGTGGTATCGGTCAAAAGGACAAAAAGTATTTGTGCGTTCCCATGGTTGCAGGTTTGATTTTGGTTCTTAGTGCTTTTATCAGAAACGATTTTAGCTTTTACAATTATGTGGGTTCACTTTATCACAAAATAGTATTGACAACGATTCTCATCTGGAAGTTGTTTCTTTTTCTAAAAGGGTGGAACATCATTCAAGAACAGAAAGATATCATCAAAAAGAAAGCGATTCTTTGGTGGCCAAGAATGCTAACCTATTTTTTGGGGGTGCTAACGTACATTACATTTCTAAACCTTTGCTATTTCTTATTGATCGTTCCCAATTTTGACCTTGATTCTCCTGTTAGGAATACCATACAAAAATTGGTTGAGCTCAATTATATCATTTTTACCTGCTCTATTATATTCATAACAATATATTTCTTCTTCAAGTACCCAAAAATACTATCAGGGCTTCCCATTTTTAAATCAAAGAGTACTTCAAAGGTTCCTGATGGACAGGTCTACATAGACAAACTGAACAAACTGATAGTCGAGGACAAAATTCATTTGGATACGGAATTAAATGAACAAAAACTGGCGGATACCCTAGAAGTTCAGTCGTATATTCTTTCCATCGTTCTTAATGATTATCTGGGAAAATCTTTTAGTTCTTATATCAATGAAAAAAGGATAGAAGAAGCCAAACGATTGTTGGAAAGTGAAGAGCACAAAGACCTCACAATTTTTGCCATAGCGGTGGACAGTGGATTTCGTTCGGAATCGGTCTTTTATGTGAATTTCAAAAAACTAACAGGACTTACTCCAAAACAATACAAGAAGAAGTATTTGAAAACTTCATAGAACAAGACGGTTTATTCACTTTTGGGAATAGTGCATTCAATCCGTTCATGAAATATTTTGATGGTAACATACATATCGAAATATAAAAACATTGAATGGAATCGTTGCCTCCCGTACAACCACAAGTAGGACCTAAAGTAATTTTAAGCAGATTATATTGTCTCTTATTTTCCAAAATAGCAGTATTGGGAGATATCCCCATTTTAAATTCCTACTTCTAATCAAAGTAAGGTGCTGGATGAAAGAATTTAGATATGGTTTTTTGTTTGTGATACTATCGCATTTTGTTTTTGTATTTAGCTGCAAAGAGCCTTCAAAGAATACGCCGGATGATTCAAGCACTGATATTAGGTATACATCCTACGTAAACCCTTTTATAGGAACCGAAGGTAACGGAACAAAACATTCTATTGGTAATGTACACCCAGGTGCCGTTCGTCCATGGGGAATGGTTTCCGTAAGCCCTCAGTCTTTTGACTTCACCAAGACGCAATCACCGAGTGTTTATCGACACGAAGAGAAAAAAATCTTTGGGTTTAGCAATGTCAACTTTTCTGGAGTGGGATGCCCCGCTACGGGAAGTATACCTTTCAAATTTTTTACACGTGAGCTATCCTTGGCGTCAAAAGGTTCAAGTTTTTCCCAACAAGTGGCACGACCGGGATATTACAGTGTAAAATTAGATGAGGAAAACATTACGATGCACGCGACGACCACCAAAAGATCATCCATTTTCAAATTAGAATTACCAAAGGGTAGAACCAAAGTTTATCTAGACCTCATGGCACAACAGGCACATGTAAAAGGCGGTGTCATCGAGAATTACTCGGATACAAGTGCGAATGGATACCAACTAGAGGGCAACTTTTGCGGTGCTGCAAATAGAAGTTCTATTTTTTTTAGCGCTCACCTGAACAAAGAAGCGGACTCAACGTATTTAGTGCACAACAACAAAACAGATGCACGGTTTAATCAAAATTTGGATGACAAAGCTAGTGGTATTATCTATGTTTATGATACTACGGAACCTACGGAACTGTACATTAAGGTTGGTGTTTCTTATGTGTCCACGACCAATGCTGAGGAAAATCTTAATACGGAACAGACCGGGTATGATTTTGAAAAAGTCAAAAAAGAAGCTGGGGAGGAATGGGAAAAGGAATTGAGCAGAATCAAGGTAGTTGGTAATTCAAATGATGACAGGACCGTTTTTTATACGGCGCTCTATCATAGCCTTTTGATGCCCATGACGTATAGCGATCATAATGGGGAATACGTAAAAATGGGAAGCACGGAAATTGGTAAATCACCATACACGCGATACACAGCTTTTTCACTTTGGGATACGTACAGAACAACACATCCGTTATTGACATTGGCCTACCCTGAAAGGCAACAGGAATTTATAAAAAACATGTTGGATATTTATGATGAATCTGGATGGCTACCCAAATGGCCCATCTTCAATTTTGAACCATATTTAATGGTGGGTGACCCTGCCCCAATTGTTATCGGCGATACCTATAGCAAGGGCATTAAGGATTTCGACATCCAGAAAGCTTATGAAGCAATGGTTAAAAGTGCCAATTACGAAGAAGATAATCTCAATAGGCGGGGAATCAGGGATTATAATACGTATGGCTATATCACTATGGATGGCGACTTTAGTGACGTTGAGAATTTTCAATGGAATAATGGGATAGTTTGGGGAGCTGTGTCCAACACCATGGAGTTTAATTTAGCGGATTACAATATTGCACAAGTAGCCAGATTTATGGGTAACGAAGAAGATTATAAAAAATACCTGAAACGTTCCAAATCTTTTATGTCGTTCTATAACGATGAGGTTGGTTTGCTTCAACCTAAGAATAAAGATGGAAGCTGGTACGAACCGTTTGACCCTACTCAGGAATTATGGGACAGAATGAACTTTGGTCTACGCGGTGGCCCTGGATTTGTGGAAGGTAGTGCCTGGCAATACCTGTTTTCAATACCACATGGGATAGATACTTTAAAGGCCAGAATGGGTGAGGAACGATTCTTAAAAAGCTTGAATACCATTTTTGATAAAAGGTATTTCGACATGACCAACGAGCCAGGTTTCGGATTTCCCTTTTTTTATAATCTTACCAAGGAAAAGTATTGGAAAACTGCTCATACGGTTCACAATCTTTTAAAAGAGTATTTTCCAAACGCTCCCAACGGACTTCCTGGCAATGACGACGCCGGTGCCATGTCTTCATGGGTGGTTTTCGCCATGATGGGACTTTATCCCCACACGCCCGGTAATCCTGAATATATGGTCACCGTTCCCGTATTTGAGAAGATTGAAATACAATTGAACAAAGATTTTTATAAGGGAAATCGAATTTTTATCGAACGCCAAGGTCCAAAAGATGGTATTATAAAGTCAATTCGTTTGGGAGGCCAAGAAGTGGACTACAGGATTGGTCATGAGTTGTTGACTTCAAAAAACGATATATTGATAATCGAGACCGAGGGTAGCGAAACATCGCTCAACAGTAATTAGCAATTTGCCCCATTAAAACTTGTTGTGCCGATGTAGCACTGTTCGAATGCTGCAATACATCCCCTGACTTCTCCTCTTCAAAAAGATTATCAACTTTTTCCTGTTGCATCAATCTGGGGCTAGAAAAACCATAAAATATAATATAGAGATAGCATACAAAAGGTACAAAAAACGAAAGCTGTAAGCCCAAGGTATCGGCTAGTATACCTTGAATCAATGGAACTAATGCAGCTCCCAAAATAGCCATCACCAGTAATGAAGAACCTTGACTGGTATACTTTCCGAGACCCTTGATTGCTATAGTGAAAATATTCGACCACATAATCGAGTTAAAGATACCTATCCCAACAAGTGCCCACATAGCCGAACTGCCCGAACCCATTATTGCGAAAAGAACCAAACCCGCGCTCATTATAGCGAATAATGCCAAGGTTCTTGAAGCAATGCCCCTGCCCGCCAAGAATACCAAGAAATTTAATCCTACGATTCCAACATAGGGCAAAACTGTTTTGAATTCAATTCCTGATATAGAAAATATCAAGGTGAAAGAAAGTATTGTGAGCACTATCATAAGTGCGTATTTTTTAAATGTATCCAGGCTGCTAAGCGATAATGCTCCTGAAAAACGCCCTATCATTGCGCCACCCCAATAATAGGCCAGAAAGTTTTTCCCTACGGCCTCGTCCAGACCCATAATATTTTCAAGTCCAATAAAATTTATCAAAAAACTACCTATGGTTACCTCGGCTCCGACATAGGTGAATATGGCGATTGTTCCCATAGACAAATTGGGAAAACGCAGCGCACCGATTCCTTTTACTATTTCTTCTTCATTTTTAAATTTAGGAAGCTTGACAAATCGAAATAGAACCGCAAGAAGAACGAAAATAGACCCAAAGATTACATAAGGTATTTTTGTAGAATCACCTTCGTCACCTTCAATAAAGAAAAATTCATAGATGAGGTAACCTCCAAGAATTGGAGCAATGGTGGTACCTAGCGAATTAAAGGCCTGTGACATATTAAGACGGGAAGATGCCGTTTCAGGTTTGCCCAAAATGGATACATATGGATTTGCCACAATTTGCAATAACGTAAAACCAAGTCCTAGAATAAAAAGGGCAGACAGGAATAACCCATACAGTTCAAACTCCGCCGCTGGATAAAACATAAAACATCCCAATCCAGAAACTGCTAACCCTACAATAATTCCATTTTTATAACCGATTTGATTGATGGGGTCTCCTTTTTTTAAAGAAATCAGAAAGTAGGTCAATGAACCTATGAAATATGCTCCAAAAAAACAGAACTGAATCAACATGGCCTGCCAATATTTTAAGACGAAAATCTCTTTTAGGTAAGGAATTAGGATATCGTTCATACATGTCAAAAATCCCCATAGAAAGAATAAAATGGTCAAGACGAATAAACTGGTACTACGGTTTTTTTGTGTCATTATACGTTGGATAAATTTTTTTTAGTGGCACTTTTTATAAAAATTCAATGTATACGTTCTGATATTTACTTGTATTTCGATTTGCAAAATAGAAGTTGTTGAAGGTGTTATTTCGAGATTTTTGAATTGTATCACGAGTACAAGGATTTTTCAAAAGAACATATGGTGAAAGAAAGCAATACACAGCAAATCCTCTGCGGAATCGACTTAGGGGGTACCAAGATTGAAGGAATCGTTCTCAGGAGAAACCATGATAAATTTGAAGTGATAGAAAGATTTCGTGTACCCACGGAACAGCAAAAAGGGTACAGGCATATCCTGAGTCAAATTGGAAAGCTGGTCAGTGAGCTGGAAAAAAAGAGTGGTGTGAATATTCTTAAATTGGGTATTGGTACGCCAGGAACGCTAGATCCTAAAACGAATACCCTAAAAAATAGCAACACGGTCTGTTTGAACGGAAAGCCTATAAAAACGGATTTAGAAGAATTGTTTGGATTTCAGGTTGAAATCGCAAACGATGCAAATTGTTTTGCGCTGGCGGAGGCGACCATGGGCTCAGTACCGGACATGGTACCAAATGCCAATGTTGTTTTTGGTGTAATTATGGGAACTGGAGTTGGAGGGGGCGTAGTGGTCAACGGACAGGCGATACATGGAAGACATGGTATATGTGGAGAATGGGGCCATAACTTTTTGGACGCTTCGGGCGGGGAATGCTATTGTGGTCGTAAAGGTTGTGTAGAAACTATAATATCAGGGACAGGTCTGGAACGTTATTACGAATTGCACAGCGGAAACCGAAAGAACCTAAAGGAAATCATGAAGGCCTATCAAAAAGGAAATGACGAACATGCGGAACGTACAGTTGAAAGGTTGTTGGATTTTTTCGGCAAAGCAATTGCCTCGATCATTAATATTCTTGATCCACAGGCCATAGTACTGGGCGGTGGAGTGGGCAATATCGATTTGCTATACACCAGAGGTGTTGAACGGGTACGGAAGTATATCTTCAATAGTACGCTGGAAACATCGTTCCTTAAGCCCAAGTTGGGCGATAGTGCCGGAGTATTTGGGGCAGCAATGTTGACAAAATAGATTATGGAACATCTCAAGGAGAATATAAAAAATGAATTTCTTCAAGCACGCGATATACTTGATGACTTTTTAAATGCCGATTCCAATTTTGATACCATTCTAGAAATTTCAAAAAAAATAACCGAAGCCTTCACGCACGGCAATAAGGTCATATCTTGTGGTAATGGAGGTTCACATTGCGATGCAATGCATTTTGCCGAAGAACTGACGGGACGTTATCGTGAGACTCGTAAACCTTTGCCAGCAATTGCCATTTCCGACCCAAGCCATCTATCCTGTATCAGCAATGACTATGGATATGAACATGTCTTTTCAAGGTTTGTGGAGAGTTTGGGGTCTTCTGGTGATGTACTTTTAGGAATAAGTACAAGTGGCAATTCGCAAAATATTATCGAAGCATTCAAGATGGCTAGGAAAAAAGGGATAATTACTGTTTTGCTTTCAGGAAATTCGGGGGGTAAGCTGAAAAATTATTCGGATATCACTTTGCTCGTTCCTTATGAAGGTTATGCGGATAGAGTTCAAGAAATACACATTAAAGTCATACATGCAATTATCTTCAGTATTGAAAAAATGTTGGATTTTTAATTTAAATAGTAATAGTTCAATTTAGAATTTAATGAGAATGAAAGTCCCTGTTTACTTAAGCTTATTATTGTTATTTGTTTTGTATCCAAAGTTTGCCGTAAGTCAAAAGCAGGACAAAAGACCAAACATCATTTTTATCATTACCGATGACCAGCAAACGGGTTTGTTGGGTGTTGAAGGCAATACAACCGCCAACACTCCCCATATAGACCGCATAGGTGAGGAAGGTGTCGTTTTTAAAAATGCTTTTGTTGTCACGCCTTTGTGTTCGCCGAGCAGGGCAAGTTTTCTAACTGGAAACTACGCTCATAAACACAATGTCATCAACAATGACAAATTAGGTTTGGACGTAATAAGCCACACCTTGTTGACATGGCCCAGGCAATTGCGGAAATCTGGATATGTTACGGCGTTTATTGGAAAATGGCATATGGGTCTGGACGATTCACGTAGACCAGGTTATGATAGATGGTTCAGTTTTAAGGGACAGGGTGATTATATAGACGGGGTTGTAAATGATGAGGATACCAGAATACAGACCACAGGCTACATGACCGATATCATCAATGAAAAAGCGTTGACTTTTTTGAAAAATCACAATCAAAACCTTCCATTTGCAATGATTATTGCGCATAAGGCCGTTCATTGGCCATTGCTTCCTGCTAAAAGACACGGGTCGCTTTATCCTGATTTTAAGTTTGATTCCATTGCGGTCCATGAAAATGACATCACTGGCAAACCACATTTGCGAAGTACCGTAGATAGAAAAAAGTTTTATGAGTATCAAAACGTATTGCCAGAACCTCCTGAATCTAGAAGAGGGCGTGGGCGAGAGCGCGATGCCATTGTAGGTGACCAACATCGCAGCCTTAAAAGTGTGGATGACGGAGTAGGTGAACTTTTCAAAACCTTGGAAAAAAAAGACTTATTGGAGAATACGGTTATCATTTATGTAAGTGATAATGGGATGTTGATGGGGGAACATGGAGAGTTTAACATAAAACGATGGGCCTATGACCCTGTTATTCGTATTCCCATGCTGATGCGATATCCACCTTTGATCAAACCTAAAAGCACTAGGGAACAAATGGTCTTGAATATTGATATAGCACCTACCCTGCTGAAACTTGCAAATGTAGCGCCTTTGGAACCTATGGATGGTGAAAGTTTGGTGCCAATACTCAAAGAACCCAAAACTGAGGGACGAAAAGCATTTTTAGCGGAATATTTTCTCGAAAAAGTAGCACCGCGAGTCCGTCCATGGAAGGCTGTTCGAACCAAAAAGTGGAAATATATAGAATACTCGGAAGATGGGATGGCTGCCGAACTGTACAATTTGGAAACAGATCCAAGTGAAACCTTCAATTTAATTAATGAGTCAAGTTTAAAAGTGCAAGTCGATAAGTTAAAGCAGCTTATGAGAGGGTTTCTTTCCGAACGATAACAGATTTTCAAGTATTATGCTTTTTAAAAAGGACTAATAAGGTGTTTTGGTAGATCTTCTACTTTGTCACAGCACAATTGATCCATAACCTGTTTAAATTGTGTTTTTAGCATGGTGATGGTGTGGTCGCCCCCATCTTTTCCCAAAGCGCTGCAACCATATAAGAAAGAACGCCCCATAAAGGTGAATTTTGCACCAGCCGCTATTGCTCTGGCTACATCAGGACCCGATTGCAGACCGCTGTCCATCATTATTTCTATCTGCTCACTGTAGTTCTCCACAATTTCAAACAGCGTATGGATAGAGGATTGTGCAGCATCCAATTGTCTGCCACCATGGTTTGAAACAATGATGCCATCAAAACCCATCCGGATGGCATCCTTTGTATCCTGCTCCGATGCCACTCCTTTTAGTACTAGTTTACCCTTCCATTTATCACGAATCGGTTTAATTCGCTCTTCATTCAATATGCCCGAGAATGTTTTGTCCATGAATTGGCCCAATTGCCTCAGATTAAGTCCCTTTGGGGTATAGGGCTTTAAGGTTTCAAAGGTAGGCTGACCAAATCTAAGCGTGTTCAAGGCCCAAGAGGGTTTTCCCAAAATCTGCAGGACATTTGAGATGGTCATTTTTGGTGGAAGGGCAAGACCGTTGCGAATATCCCTCGGACGGTATCCGAACGTTGGAACATCGCACAATAAAATCAAGACTTGGCATCCAGCGGTTTCGGCGCGTTCTAGAATGTCATCACGTAGTGTATCTTCAGCAGGGTTGTACAATTGGAACCATGCTTTTCCTTCGGTAAGTTCAGCGGCACGTTCAATGTTCATCGTCGTAACAGTACTCAAAATAAAGGGAATATTATGCTGAAAAGAGGATTTGGCCAATATTTCGGCGGCATTGGGCCACATTAGACCTTGCAATCCTACAGGCGCTATCCCAAACGGAGCATCGAATTCCATTCCCAAAACGCTTGTTTTTGTGCAGCTTGTTCCCGTGTTTCGCAAGTATCGTGGTTGCAATTGAATCTTTCGGATATCGGCAGTGTTTCGTATGAGACTGACATCTTCATTGCATCCGCCGTCCAAATACTCAAAAGCAAACTTTGGGATTCTTTTTTTCGCTCTTGTCCTAAGGTCTTCTACGGATGGATAGTTTGGGTTGAAAGCCATAGTCATTATTTTGTTATAAAGGGATTGTGTTTTTTTAATGAATAATTCCGCTTTAAAAATTTTGAATCAAGTTTGGCGTTTGAGATTGCCAAAGCTGCACCCAATGCGGAACCTAATGAAGAATCCGTAGTTCGCAGTTCCATATCTTTTAAGAAATAGGAGAGTAGTTTGATGTAAACATCATTATTGCTGAATCCACCATCTACGTACAGTCTTTTGATAGCATCATTGCCTTTGCATAATTTGATATTTTCAGCCTGAAGTTTCACGAGCTCCACCATCAAATGATGGTAGGCATATTCGTAAGAGTCGTACTTAAAAATGGTTGTTCTCGGCATGTCCGAAGTTGCAAAACCTTTCCAATGGAACAATGGTCTGAACTGTTTGATTACATCGGTATAAATACTGAAATCAAAATAGACTTCCTTGTGCTTGTCTCTCTTAACATTATAAAAATCGGATAATTCCGCAACCTGCGCTTTATATTCGTTCCCTAAGAATAAACGGGCTGCCTTTACGGGCTTTCCGTTGATTCTCATGTAGTTTATACAATTTTTGGAAATGTTCTCTTCTGATAGAACCCCTTCTGTAAACGGATTTAGGGAAATACTCCATGTTCCCGTGGAAACTAAAATGAACTTTTTCTTTACGCTTCTAATATAAGGCAACAGGGCAGCGGAACTATCGTGAATACCGACACCAATTTTTATGCGCTTGCCTCCATAGTTCATGTTAATACTTGTCTCTGTTGAAACCAATGGGGGTAAAACCCTGTCAACATGCTCCTTGTATACCCAATCATGATAGTCATTTTTGGTATAGTCCCAAAGCGATGTATGGCAACCAATGCTAGTGTATTCGCTAAGCGGAATTCCCGTAAACAGATAACTTATGTATTGAGGCAAGTGAAGGGTAATAACTATTTTATTGAAAACTTCAGGTTTTTCATGTTTCAACCAATACAATTGTAGCCCCGCGTTTAACATGCCTTCAACTTTGGCTCCAGTATTGGTCGAAAACTCCTTTTCATGATCATATTTTTGAAGAAAAGCTACCATCAATTCTGGATTTATTGATTTTGTGTAATTGTATAATGGGGTAAGTATTTCTCCATTTTTATCCAGATGGACCAGACTGGCACCGTAGCTTGAAAAATTAATGGCAGTTATTGAATATTCCTTATTTCCCAATAGTCTTTTGAAAACATCCTTCAACCATTTCCTAAGTGCGGCAAGGTCTTCCGTTGGATGGCCGTCTTCATCCACTATTGTATCAAATTGGGCATATTCCCTGTAGACTTCTTGATGCTGTTTATCGAACAGGAAGAATTTTTTATTGGTTTTGCCAATGTCGAATATGGCCGTTACTTTTCGCATCGACTTTGATTATAGTCCTGAAGCGACCGAATTCACGCCTCTTTTTTTGATCAATTCCTTTCTTATTTCCAAACTTCTATAAGTTTCTATTGGGCGTATTGCACCGCCAGTATTCAAACGTGATTGTCTTAATAGGGGTCTAACATCCGTTCGGTAGGCATCCTGTAGAATTTCTTGGCATCCAACCACATCATTTTCTTGTTGTGCTCTCAACAATTCTTTTTGATTTACCAAAAGTGCTTTGGCGTACGCTTCTTGAATGGCCTCCAAAGACTGTATTAAATCTTCCAAAGGGTCTTTTACATTGTGACTCGCATCTATCATCCAAGCAGGGTAGGGGTTTTGAGGATTGTTTTCCATACCGTACACCAAGGCATTGAAAATTAAGAACAAGGCATAGGGTTTAACACTACCAACAGTTAGGTCGTCATCACCATATTTACTATCATTAAAATGAAACCCGCCCAACTTGCCTTTCAACATTAGTGTAGCTACAATTTGTTCAATATTGGTGTTCGGTAAATGATGGCCTAGATCAACAAGGGTGTATGCTTTTTCGCCGCACGCATTCGCTAGCATAAACGAGGTGCCCCAATCCTGAATTATGGTACTGTAAAAATTGGGTTCGTAAGGTTTGTACTCAACAAACATTTTCCAATCTTGCGGTAAATGGCCATAGATAGCCTTTAAGCTGTGCTGTGTATGTTGCAAGACGGTCTGAAAATTACTTTGTCCCGGAAAGTTGGCCCCATCCGACAACCAGACGGTAAGACTTTTGGAACCGAGTTTTGTACCAATATCAATGACTCTTTTGTTGTGCTGAATGGCCTGCTCGCGAACGGCCTTCGATATATTGCCCAAAGAACCGTATTTGTAGCTTTCGGTCAATTCTTTTTGGTCTTGAAAGGTATTGGAGTTTACAGCATCAAAAATGATATTTCGTGATTTGCCCCTTTCTTTTATAGCATCGAAATCTGTGGGTATATCCCAGGGAATGTGCAGTGAAATGGCACCTGCCGTTCGTGTAAGGTCGTTAATAGTGGCAACATCGTCAATTTTTTCTTCAAGATTGGAAGGTTCTCCTTGAAAACCAAATCTACCAAATCGGGTTCCGCCCGCGCCAAGTGCCCAGCTGGGTATTGCGACTTGAAATTGGGATAGCTTATCTAAAAGAGAGATGACATCATGCCCTTGTGAAGTAAGTTGGTCAGATAAAAAATCAAACGTCTCCTTATGGGTTTGTAAATACTCTTTATTGCTGTCTTGAATCTTATTTTTATCCAAAATCTTATTTTTAAAAAGTACTTCCAAGGACCAATGTGTCCTTGGAAGCTCACTAAAAAACTAACTCAAACTAATGTTATCTAACAAACGCGCTTGGCATACCACCATCAACATTGATAATGTTGCCCGTGGTCTTGCTCAATATACCTACCAAAGAAAATACGCCATTGGCAATATCTTCAGGATGGATGATTGCGTTCAACAGATTTCTTTTGGCATAATGTGAAGGGAGTTCTTCTACAGAGATTCCGTAGGCCTTTGCCCTACCTTCGGCCCAATCACCTTCCCAAATTTTGCTGCCAATGATAACGCCATCAGGGTTTACGGTATTTACTCGTATGTTATCTGCACCCAATTCTGCCGCTAAAAGTCGTGACATATGCTGTTGTGCAGCTTTGGAGGTGCCATATGCAACATTGTTGGGACCCGAGACCAATCCGTTCTTACTGGCAATACTTATAAAGTCTCCTCCCAATCCTTGTTTTCGCATGATTTTGACCGCTAATTTTGCAAGTTCGAACTGACCTTTTACAAGTACATTTTGTAATAGGTTCCAATCCTGCTCCGTGGTCTCTTCCAAAGGTTTTGAAATAGCAAGACCAGCACTATGTACTACGATATCCACACCGCCAAATTCAAGGCATGCTTTAGTATAGGCATCAACTATTGATTCAGGTTTGGTGACATCGCAAACTGCGTAGCTTGCGATATCTTTGCCATAGGTTGTTAGTGCTTCTTTGAGCCTATCCTCGATAATATCGGTGAGTATGACGTTTGCACCCTCTTGTGCTAATTTATCCGCAATTGCTTTTCCAATTCCCCCTCCAGCACCCGTAATCAAGGCTACTTTTCGTGAAAGAGGCTTTTCCTTTGGCATGCGTTGCAATTTTGCTTCTTCCAACAGCCAGTACTCAATATCAAACGCTTCTTGCCTGGGCAGAGATGTGTATATCGATATTGCTTCTGCTCCCCGCATTACGTTAATGGCATTTATGTAGAATTCGCTTGCTACACGTGTCGTCTGCTTGTTCTTGGCAAAACTGAACATTCCTACCCCGGGAAATAATATGATTACTGGATTTGGGTTCCGCATAACGGGGCTGTTGTCTCTTTTACAAGTTTCGTAATACTGTTTGTACGCATCGCGATAATTCTTAAAAGCAGGTTTTAGCTTTTTTAGAAGGTTTTCAGTGTTGTTGAGGTCTAAATCCTTATCCAACTGTAAGACCAAAGGTTGTATTTTGGTGCGTAGAAAATGATCTGGGCAAGAGGTTCCCATAGGGGCCAGACGCTCAAGGTCATTACTGTTTATAAATTCCATAACCACATCGGCATCGGTAAAATGGCCTATCATCCTATTTTCCGATGAGCAAAGCCCCCTTAGTACGGGCATCAAAACCGCTGCCTTTTTAAGTCGTTCCGCTTTTGGAAGCGAAACTTGTTTTTGACCTCCAAATACGGTTCCGTTTTCAGCTATTTTGTTTTCGATAAATTCGGAAGCCATTTCAATGACTTCCAAACTGTTCATATAACATTCGTATGAAGTATCGCCCCAAGTAAAAAGTCCATGGCTTCCCAATACGATACCGCGAATATTTGGGTTACCGTTCAGACATTTTTCCAGCTGGAGCCCAAGGTCAAAACCAGGTCTCTGCCAAGGTATCCAGCCCATGGTATCGCCCCAAATTTCTTTGGTGACTTTTTCGCTATCCTTGGCTGCGGCTACAGCGATAAGTGCATCTGGATGTAAATGGTCAATATGTTTAAATGGTAATAACCCATGTAACGGGGTATCGATTGAAGGAGCCTTGCTGTCCAAATCATAAATACAATGATTAAATAGGCCCACCATTCGATCTTCGTCTTTCAGACCACGGTAAACGTTTTTCAAATTTCGCAATCTGTCGGTATAAAGACCTGCTATTCCAGCACGTGTTAAGGTGCCAATGTCACCACCAGAACCTTTCACCCACATGACTTCAACTTCTTCATTGGTCAATGGGTCTTTTTCAAAAGTCTTACAGCTGGTATTCCCACCACCATAATTTGTGATTCTTAAGTCGGCTCCTAAAATATTTGACCTGTATAAGAAAAGTTCGACTTGATCATCATCAAATTCTGCTGCTTTTTTATTGTCCCATAGATAATCTACGTGTTTGAAATCGGTTTTTATAATATTCATTTTACTGTTCGATATTTATTATAGAATACCTAAAAATCGAGTATGTATAGGATTAAACCATTCTGATTTGGAATACAGAAGAAAAAAAACAGATGGAAAAGATATCATTGATTATTGTAGAAGCATAAAGTGGTTTGAAAACGAACACTAAGATGGAAAGAAGAACATTTTTGAAGACCAAAGCTCTGGCGCTAGGTGGTTTTGGAATAATGCCCATGACCAGTACATGGGGTATGGATTTTCTAAACGTACCAAAGGATTTTATTTCTAGAAGGCCACCCTTGGACAAGAGAACTTTTATAAGTTCTGAAGTGGAAAAACTCATTCTTGAGATCAAATCCTCCGTAAGAGACAAAGAGTTGGCCTGGATGTTCGAAAACTGTTATCCGAATACGTTGGATACCACCGTTGATTATGAAGTCATAAACGGTAAGCCGGACACGTTTATTATAACTGGCGATATTGATGCGATGTGGCTAAGGGATTCAACAGCACAAGTTTGGCCATACATGCCATTGATTCAAAAAGACGAGAAATTGAAGAATCTGATAGTTGGTTTAATCAACAGACAGGTAAAATGTGTTTTGATAGATCCGTATGCAAATGCTTTTTATAAAGATTTATCCAAGGTTTCGAAATGGAACGACGATATTCCCAAAACAGTTCCGGGAGTGCATGAGCGGAAATGGGAAATCGACTCCTTATGTTACAACATTCGATTATCGGACGGCTATTTTAACCTTACGGGCGATGCATCGATTTTTGATGACAGTTGGGACAGAGCAATGAAGCTTATTGTAAAAACCTTTAGAGCGGAACAGCGAGAAGATGGTACATCACCCTATAAATTTATACGGAAAACCAGTAAAATGACTGATGCTCCACTATTTGAAGGTGCGGGAAGGCCTATTAAATATACGGGGTTGATTTGTTCCATGTTCCGACCATCCGATGATGCAACTATGTATCCATACTTAATACCTTCAAACCTATTTGCGATGTTATCGCTTAGACAGCTTGCTAAAATCTATGATGAAGTTCTAAAAGACAGCGAGTTTGCCAAAGAATGTAAGGACTTTGCTAATCAAATTGAGAATGCGGTAAACAAATATGCCATTTCAGAACATTTGGATTTCGGAAAAATATATGCTTATGAAGTAGATGGGTTTGGTAATAAGGTCTTTATGGATGATGCCAATGTTCCTTCCCTGATGTCCTTGGCCTACCTCGATAAAAAGTTTACGGGTGAAGCAACGTATAAGAATACCAGGGCATTTTTAATCAGTGATTTCAATCCATACTATTTAAAAGGGAAAGTGGCGGAGGGCCAAGGAAGCCCTCATACAGGAAAAGAAAAAATATGGCCAATGGGGGTTATTCTGAGGGCGTTGACATCAACCGATAAATCGGAGATAAAAAAATGTCTTAAAATGCTCAAATCTTCACATGTAGGCACCGGTTTTATGCATGAAGCATTTCATAAGGATGACGCACAAAATTATACACGTGATTGGTTTTCTTGGGCAAACACGCTTTTTGGAGAGTTGGTTATAAAGGTCCATTCTCAATACCCTGAGTTGTTATAGGTATCCAATTCCTAGATTGTCCAGAAACTTTTTAGAAAGGTAAACCGTTTTTTTGAACTTTAACTAGAGACTAAGACTTGAATCGACCGTACCCAAGAAGGGTATATTGTACTAAAAAGAGTTGGTTTTATAAAGTCTTGGACTAATTAATATTCAAAACATAAAAAGAAATCTTTTAAAGTACTCGTTCATCCCAAGAAGTTTTAACCTTCTCTTTTAAACACAAACTTTTTTTGGCCTTCTTATGTTCCCTCGTATTGAAAGGCAAAGCATTCGTCTGGAAAGTAATGTGGTAATCTATGGATACGATACAATTCTATTTTCGAGTTATCTGTGGAAATATATTACGGCAAATTATAAATGCAAAACAGACCACCCACCGAGGTACGATCCCGGGTGAAATGAATTCCTAACGTTTCCGGTTACGATGGGTGTGCTGATTTTGTTTAAGGATAAAGGGTGAATCGTGGATTGAAATCTTCTTTATCCCAACTATTCAGACACTACTTAATTGATAAGGTCACATATTTCCTTAAAAATATTTCTATCCTGTCAACTATGATATTTTATCTGGGTTTTAACTAGTAAATGTTATACTCACTTCTATAGAATTGATGGATGATAT
>JBCCEC010000010.1:0-73496 GCA_039030475.1 Bacteroidota bacterium | reverse complement strand
TTTAAGTATTGGTTTTTCATAATTTAAAGTTTGGTTGGTTATTTAGGAAAAGCCCAGTTTTGAAACTGGGCTTTTTTTTATACTATTTTGGAACAAGTTTTGTTTATGTAAATGTAAACTCACTTTGTTGGAAAAGTGATTTTAGTAATTTTACCAAAACATTACAGTTTATGAAAAAGACATTTTTCCTTTTTTCCTTAATGTTTGCAGTATATGCAACTGCGCAAGATGTGCGTCCTGCCTATAAAGCTGGGGAATGGCTTAAATTTCGCATTCATTACGGATTCTTAAATGCGAGCTATGCTACCTTAAACTTGACCAATGACAGTATTGATGATATTCCTGTGTACCATGTTGTAGGTAGGGGCAAGACCACTGGTTTTGCAAGTATTTTTTTTAAGGTTGACAATACCTTCGAAAGTTATTTTGGAAGAAAAGATGGGAAGCCGTATCGGTTTATCAGAAAAACCAACGAAGGCGGGTATACAAAAGATATTGAAATAGACTTTTTCTATAACGAGGACAAGGCAATTTTAAAGGATAACAAAAACGGGAAAGAGTTTAACTTCTCTGTAAACGATGACATTCAGGACTTAATATCGGCGTCATACTATTTGAGAAACAAGTATAGTCTAGACCAATTCGAAGTTGGCAAATCTATAGATATGGATATGCTGTTTGACGATGATGGGGTTTACAAATTCAAACTGAAATTTTTGGGAAAAGAAATCATTCGTACCAAGTTTGGGAAAGTAGAATGTCTTAAATTTAGACCGATTGTTCAATCAGGTCGTGTTTTTAAAGAAAAAGAAAGTTTAACCTTGTGGGTTTCAAATGATTTGAATAAAATCCCCGTTAGAATAAAGGCCGATTTGGCCGTGGGGTCCCTAAAAGCTGACCTAGATGGATACAATGGCCTCAAAAATCAGTTTAAAATAATAATGAGATAGTTTTAATGAAGCATGATGAGCGAATTGAGTCCCAAATCAATAAGCTTGAGGAGAAGTTCAAAAATTCTGGTCAAGACTTAAGCTCATATCTCGATGGGCTCCTTTACCAAAAGTATCTTACGTACTGGGATTACATCCATTTAGATACACTTCTTAGTATTCAGGTTCCACGAACACATTTCCCAGATGAAGAGATATTCATCATGTACCATCAGATTACAGAACTGTATTTTAAACTCATTCTTCATGAACAAAAGCAAATAGTTGAGGATAAGTCCCAAAATCTTGACTTCTTCATAGAAAAAGCAAACCGCATCAACAGTTATTTCCAGGCACTCATATCTTCCTTTAAGATTATGATCAATGGAATGCAACGTGAGCAGTTTTTACGTTATCGTATGGCACTCCTCCCTGCTAGTGGTTTTCAGTCGGCACAGTATCGAATGATAGAGATTTATGCAACATCCTTAGAAAATTTGGTGCATCATACCGAGCGAGATTCGTTTACCAATAAAAATAGTATAGAAGAGCTTTTTGAACATATCTATTGGAAAAAAGGAGCTACGGATATCGTTACCGGGGAAAAAACATTGACGCTCAAACAATTTGAGTTTCGATATACGCCTAGATTATTGCGAATATCCAATGAGGTCATAAGCAGTACAATCTATCATAAGTACCTTCAATTACCTAAAGCATCAAGAGAAAATGAAACGCTAATGAGCGCTTTAAAAGACTTGGATGTCAATGCCAACGTAAATTGGCCATTGATGCATATGGGTTCAGCATACAGATATTTGGCCAAAGAAGGAAAGAATGTGGATGCTACTGGAGGCACCAATTGGAAAGCATATTTACCGCCCAGTTTTCAGAAAATAATTTTTTTCCCAACTTTGCACTCAGAAGAAGAAAGGGAAACGTGGGGGAAACAATGGGTAGACCACATATTTAATCCTACAAATACGTAATTTTAACAATGCAGAAATTTTTTGGGGCACTTTTGGCACTTTTGATAACGGTGTCATGTAAAGAAGAAAAAATATTGGTGCAAGACACGGCACCAGAAGAACCACTTGAAAAGCAAGTTGTAAAACAGTTTGGATTTAATTTGGAGAAGTTCAATGTGGTTCACGATACCGTACGTAACGGAGATAGTTTTGGGGAACTGATGCTAAAGAACAAAGTGGACTACCCAAAAATTTATAACATATCCGAAAACTTTAAAGATACCTTTGATGTTCGGAAAATAATGGTTGGCAAGCCATATGTAATTTTAAAATCGAAGGACACATCAGAAGTTGCGGAAGTATTCATTTATCAAAACGACCGTATCAATTATACCGTAGTGGATTTAAGGGATAGTGTTCGTGCATACAAGAGCAGAAAGAAAGTAAAATATGTAGAACGCGAAGCTTCGGGAATTATAGAAACATCTTTGTCCGAAGCAATTTTGGATCAGGGGATAGACTACAATATTACGTTGAACCTTTCCGAGATATACGCATGGAGTATTGATTTCTTTAGGTTGGAAAAAGGCGATAAATTCAAGGTGATTTACAAGGAACGCTATATCAATGATTCCATTTATGCAGGAGCAGAACCTATTGAGGCAGCTTTTTTTGAACATAAGGGCAAACCAATTTACGCCTTTGCGTACGAAGCAGATTCATTAAAACAGATGACCGACTATTTTGATGAAGAAGCCAATAACTTAAGAAGCACCTTCTTGAAAGCCCCAATAAAATTTGGGTACAGATTATCATCCAGGTATAACCTTAAACGAAGAATAGCATATTACGGATACAAAGTAAGGCCTCATAAGGGCACAGACTATGCCGCACCAATAGGTACCCCAATCATCGCCACCGCAGACGGAACCGTGACCGAGTCCAGAAGAAGAGGGGGTAATGGTAAATATGTAAAGATTCGGCATAACGGAACCTATAGCACCCAATATCTCCATATGAGAAAACAGAAAGTCAAAAAGGGAGAGTTTGTTAGACAGGGTGACGTAATAGGGTGGGTTGGAATGACAGGGAATACAGGTGGCCCCCACGTGTGTTATAGATTCTGGAAAAATGGAAGGCAAGTAGACCCGTTACGAGAAAAATTACCAGCGGCCGAACCCATTGCAGACTCCTTAAGAATGGATTATATAGCAACCATAACCCCTCTTAAAACACAATTGGACTGTATCGAGTTTATGGCTCCAAACCCAGAACCCAAAGAAAATTTGATAACACTCAACAAATAAAATGGCACTACCCCATATCGACCCCACTACTACAAAAGCTTGGAACGCTCTTTTAGCCCATTATAAAGAAAGTAAGGACATCCACCTTAAAGAATTATTTGCTGCAGAACAAGATAGGGGGAAGAAGTTGACCTTGCTGTGGAACGATTTTCTGGTTGATTATTCAAAGAACAGAATTACCGAGAAAACGCTCAAGTTATTATTTGAACTTGCCGAAGAAGTTGGTTTAAAGGAGGCGATTTCAAGTTATTTCAAGGGAGACGCAATCAATCAAACCGAAGGAAGAGCGGTTTTGCACACTGCATTACGAGCTAAACATGACGATGAGGTGCATGTTGATGGGGAGAATGTTGTCCCAGAAGTATACGAGGTAAAAGAAAAAATTAAGATTTTTTCAGATTCCGTAGTTTCTGGAGAGCGAAGAGGATATACGGGAAAGAGTTTCACAGATGTAGTAAACATTGGTATTGGAGGTTCGGATTTAGGTCCTGCAATGGTGGTTGAGGCACTCAAATACTATGGCAACCATTTAAAAATGCACTTTGTCAGTAATGTGGATGGCGACCATGTGAACGAAGTGCTGAAAGCATTGAACCCAGAGACCACACTCTTTGTTGTGGTATCCAAAACCTTTACCACACAAGAGACCTTGAGCAACGCCCTGACCATTAAAAAATGGTTTTTGGAACATGCTTCGGAAACGGATATCGCAAAGCATTTTGTGGCAGTATCCACCAATACCGAAAAAATCAAGGAATTTGGAATAGCGGACGAGAACGTTTTTCCCATGTGGGATTGGGTAGGCGGTCGTTTTTCCCTTTGGAGTGCGGTAGGGCTATCCATTGCCCTAGCTGTTGGATATGAACATTTTGATGAGCTACTGTCCGGAGCCAACGAAATGGATGAGCATTTTAAGACTGCACCATTTTCTGAAAATATTCCTGTTGTACTGGCACTTATTAGCGTTTGGTACAATAACTTTTTTAAAGCAGAAACCGAAGCAATAATACCCTATACACAATATTTAAGTCGTTTTTCGGCCTATTTGCAGCAAGGTATTATGGAAAGTAACGGCAAAAGTAGGGACAGGTCTGGCAATCCAATATCGTATGAAACCGGCACTATTATTTGGGGAGAACCGGGAACCAATTCACAGCACGCTTTCTTTCAGCTCATTCACCAAGGCACAAAACTGATTCCTACCGATTTTATTGGTTTTAAGGAATCCTTGCATGGCGATGCAGACCACCATAACAAATTAATGGCCAATTTCTTTGCCCAGACCGAAGCTTTAATGAACGGTAAGGCGAAAGAAGAGGTACATAAAGAGCTACAGAACCAAACGTTAAACCCTGAAGAACTTGAAATGTTACTTCCCTTTAAAGTTTTTCAAGGAAATAAACCGACCAATACTATCCTTGTCAACAAGCTTACGCCAAAAAGCCTTGGATCGTTAATCGCATTATACGAGCATAAAATCTTTGTTCAAGGTATTATTTGGAACATTTTTAGTTACGATCAGTGGGGGGTGGAATTGGGCAAGCAATTGGCAAAAAGTATCCTCTCAGATATTGAAAATCCAGAAATTGGCAAACATGACAGTTCCACATTAAATCTTTTGCAATTTTTTAAGAATTGATTTAGAATTTGGTAAAATTCAAGAAATATTTAATATGCTGATTTAAAGCTTTTTAGTTTTAAACAATACACTTTTTAATACCCTATTTCTTAACGTTGCCTTAATATTTGTAAGAATTAAAAGCGAGACTTTTGCTACGCTAATTAAACGCTAATAAACATTTATTAAGATGAAGAAAATTTATTTGGTCATTTTCGCCATGCTAACGGCTACAATGGCTTTTTCACAAGGGGTTACTACATCATCTATGGGTGGTAAAATAACCGATGCAACCGGTGAACCGTTACCAGGAGCAAGTGTAGTTGCAGTTCACGTTCCATCTGGAACGACGTATGGAGCTGCTGCGGATTTTGATGGGTTCTATCGTATGTCTGGTATGAGAATAGGGGGACCATATACTGTAACAATATCATACGTTGGATTTAATGATGATATTAGTGAAGGAGTGTATTTGAACTTAGGACAAACGGAGCGCATAAGTAGGCAGTTGGGTGAAAATGCAACCGCTTTGGATGAAGTGGTAATAACTGCACAAAGTAATGGTGTCTTTGATTCCAATAAAACGGGTTCAGCTACAAATATCGACAACAAAAAAGTTACTGCCCTCCCTAACGTATCAAGATCTATTGCCGACTTTGCGAGATTAACTCCTGAAGTACAAATTCGGGAAGACAATGAAATCTCGATATCTGGACAAAACAACAGGTATAATGCCATCTACATTGATGGAGCGGTCAACAACGACGTATTCGGACTTTCTGGTACTGGAACGAATGGTGGTCAAACAGGGGTTAATCCGATTTCTATTGATGCCATCGAATCTTTTCAAGTAAATGTTGCTCCATATGATGTAAAAATAGGTGGTTTTGCTGGTGGTGCTATCAATGCTATCACTAAATCTGGTACCAATGAATTTAAGGGAACTGCTTATTATTTGTTCAGAAATCAGGATTTGGCTGGTAAAACTCCTGGTGAGGAGGATGATAGAGAAAAATTACCTGAGTTTACGGCCAATACCTACGGTGTAAGCATAGGTGGACCTATTGTAAAGGACAAATTATTTTTCTTTTTAAACTATGAAAGGCAAGATGATGAAACACCGCAACCTTTTGAAGGTGTCTATGACGGTGATTCAGGTTTAGAAGGGCTAAGTGACTTTAGTAACTTCCTACAATCTGAATATGGGTATAATCCAGGTTCATTTGAAAACAATACAGAGACATTGGGTAGTGACAAACTGACACTGAGACTTGACTGGAATATCAATGAAAACCACAAACTATCATTTAGGAATAATTATGTAAAGGCAGATTTCTTTGGAATTGGCCGTTCTACAAGTACCAACATACAATTTGATAATGGCGGGCAAAGTTTTGAATCCACAAGCAATACAGCATCTTTAGAATTGAACTCAACTTTTGGGAACAATCTTGCCAATAATTTTATATTAGGTTATACTAGGGTAAGAGATGATAGAAATACAGTAGGTGATCCATTTCCTAGAATTGAAATAAATGATGGTGATGCTCGTATTTTTGCGGGATCAGAACCATTTTCTACAGCGAACCGTTTAGATCAAGATATTATAACGTTGACCAACAATTTTGAGATTTATTCTGGGAGGCATACAATAACATTGGGAACGCATAACGAATACAGTGATATCACTAATGTTTTCTTTGGTAGAAACTTTGGAGAGTATACTTATAGTACACTACAAGGGTTTTTTGACAATGATGCGAATGAATACAGAAGTAGTTATTCTGTTCTTGGCGGTGTTGGTGATGATTCTGTAGGAGCAGCGGAATTTGAATTATTTCAACTTGGTTTTTATGCCCAAGATGAAGTGCAACTTTCCGATAACTTCAAATTTTCAATGGGTCTCCGTTTCGATTTTCCTATTTGGGATGATGGGCGTGGCAATACCGATTTCAATACCCGAGGGGTGAATTTATTGGAAGCTGCGGGAAAAGATTTACAAGGTGCCCGCGTAGGACAGGGACCTGAGACTAAGGCCCATATCTCTCCTAGATTAGGCTTCAACTGGGATGTTAAGGGAGACAGAAAGACACAGCTACGTGGTGGTTTAGGAGTCTTTACTTCCAGAATGCCTTTGGTATGGCCCGGTGGTGCTTATAACAATACAGGTAATAATGTGGCCAACACAAGAATTTTTAGGCCAAGAGAAGGAGATGATCGTCCTAATACTGTACCCGTCTTTAACCCAGATGTAAATACGCAGCTAAGGGAAGATAACCCATTTCAAGGTAATATTGACTTATTGGCGGAAGACTTAAGGTTACCACAGGTATTTAAAGCCAGTTTTGCTATTGACCAACGCTTGCCTGCAGGCTTTACGATTTCGGCAGAAATATTGAGCAATACAACGATTACGGGATTAAATGTTGAAAATGTGAACTTGGCAGGGCAGCAATTCACTACTACAGGTGCTGGATCAAGAGCTAATTTTGGCGGTGAACTTGTTGATGAAACCTATGGTGGAATCTTTTTGGTATCCAATACGGGTCAAGGTAAATCTTGGAATACAGCATTCACGTTATCAAAGAATTTTTACAGTTCATTGGTTGACGTTCGGGCTCAGGCTACTTATTCTTATGGTGATTCCGATGTATTGTTTGATGGAGGATCATCTCAGGTTATTTCTAACTGGGCTTTTAATGAAAGTGTAAACGGATCTAATAATCTTACACTTTCCACTTCAGATTTTGCTCAGGGAGATCGCTATTTGGCAAATGTAGTTGCTGATTTTAAATGGTCGGATAATTTAAAAACAACTATTGGTCTATTCTATGAAGGTGTTGACGGGACACCATTTAGTTATGTAGTAGGAAATTTTGGAAGTGCTGATTTGATTGATGATTCTGGCGAGGCATTTGTGCCGCTACCCTTTATACCCAGTACTTTTGAAGAAGCTTTGTTGGTTGACGATGATGATATAACAGCTGAAGCGCAGTGGGAAGCTTTGGATGCATTTATCGAAGGAGATGATTATCTAAGAACTAGACGAGGACAATTTGCAGAGAGAAATGCTTCTAGGGCTAAAATGAGTCATGTAATCGACTTAAAAGTTGCTCAAGATTTCTCGTTCAACGTAGGTTCAAAAAAGCATACCATCCAAATATCTGCCGATGTTTTCAATTTCACCAACCTTATCAATAAAGATTGGGGGAGAAGGTTTTTCACTAGTACCTTTGACACAGCAAGCTTAGTTAATTTCGAAGGTTTTGCAGATGATGGTACTACACCAACGTATACCTTTAATTCTAATATAGACGGAGCATTGAACAATATTGATGATGCTGGCTTTCAATCATCAAGATGGCAAGCCCAGTTAGGGGTTCGCTATATCTTTTAATTGCAAGAATCTTTTATTTTATAATTTGACCCCTGCACCAACGGTGCAGGGGTTTTTTTATGCCCAAAAATCACTATTTTTAGACCTTAAACTAAACCTATGGAAATTCTTCAAAACGTACATTCCTATCTAGCCTATGTAGTATTGGCCATATTGATTTTCGCAGTTTTCAATGCCTTGATAGGCTGGCTTGGAAAAAAAGAGTTTACCATGGAAAAAGACTTAAGAATCAGTCTCTTTGCTTTGATTCTGAGTCATATCCAACTTTTGATCGGTCTTATTCTATACTTTGTTTCTCCAAATGGAATAAAGGCCATCCAAGTATTGGGAATGGGAGGTTTAAATTCCGCTGCGCGGTTATTGGCCTTGGAACACCCCTTGATCAATATTATTGCCATTGCTTTAATAACGATAGGATGGTCAAGGCATAAAAAGAAGTTGGAAAGCAGTGCAAAGTTTAAGAGCATTACTGTTTTCTACGGTTTGGGACTGCTTTTTATTTTAAGCCGCATTCCTTGGGCACAGTGGTTGTAGCCACATTAACTCCCCAAAAAGGGGAGAACTCACAAAAACATCTCTTTACTCCCCTCCATTGGAGGGGTTGGGGGAGGCTTTGATCAAAAACAAATACACTGGAAAATGGTCACTATAGCCTCCTGTATAATTAGTGCCAGAATACGTTCTAAAAGGATATCCCTTATATTTTCCATCAGAGGTTTTCATATAATTGGGGGAATGGATTGCAGTTTTCCAATAAAAAAACATGTCCTCATTTTTATGGATAAGATTGGGTGTCATAAAAAACTGGTCAAAAAGATTCCATTTATCCCTATAAGCTAACGACCCCAATCCTTTTTTATAAAGCCGTTCCATGGGATTAAAAAGCGCTAGGCTATCCTGTGGAGTTATTTTTCCCGTGGTTTTCAGTATCTTTTTAAGACTATCGTCCCTAGGATCATCATTTAGGTCGCCCATACTTATAATTTTGGCATTCCAATGTAGTTTTTGAATGGAATCAATGATGCGTTTGTTCAATAAGGCAGCTCTTACACGGTTAGGTTTACTTTTGCTCGCCCCGCCGCGCCGAGAAGGCCAATGGTTTACGATAAAATGGAATTCCTCATTGTCCAATACCCCACCTACGACCAATTGATCTCTAGTATAGATTCTATCGCCTATCTCATCAAATAACAAGAGTCTATGACTTTTAAAGGAACTGGGCAGATAAGCAACTTTTTTGTACAGCAGGGCGACATCAATACCGCGTCTGTCGGGAGAATCAAAATGTACGACTCCATATCCCTTGTCTTGTAGATTGGGATGGTTTATCAAATCTTCGAGAACCTGTCTATTCTCAACTTCACACAGTCCAATAACATCTGGAGATGTTTCCGTCACATCCATTCCAATTTCTGATAATACTTTTGAGATGTGTTCAATTTTCTTGTTATATCGTTTCTGGTTCCAATGATACCTTCCTTCAGGAGTTCTGTCGTCATCAAAGGTTAAGGTGTCATTTACAGTATCAAAAAGGTTTTCAACATTGTAAAAAGCAATGGTCCGTACCGTATAGGATTTTTGGGATTGCGCAAGAAAAGGTACAACGAGGCTTACTAGTAGGTGTCGTAAAAACTTCATTTATATTTTGATTTTAATCCGAAAATAAGTAAGATTGTTTTTTCTTACAAAGAATAAAGACAATAACCCCAGTTTTACGAAAGTAACCTACTGCATAGCCTATGAGAATCTCGTTGTTCTTGGTGGTGCTCTGTTGTACCACATTTCTCAGGGGACAAGGAGTCACTATCATTTCTGGAAGTATAAAAGATGCTGCCACAAAAAATCTAGTTCAGAACGTTGTAATTAAAATTGATGGATCTTCCAAAGAGTTTTTTACTGATAGCGAAGGGTATTTTGAAGTAAAGACTTCTTCAACAGGGGAAAAATACTTGAAAATATCAGCACTTGACTTTGTATCCAAACAATTTATGGTCACTTTAAATGGAGAACCTATAGACTTGGGAGACATCTTTTTGGAAAAGGATATTACCCTAGAAAAGACAGCCAATCTCATCACCTTAACGGACAATGATCTAGCCGAGGATGATGCTGCCGTTTCAGGCTCATCAGGTTTATTGCAATCCACTAAAGATATTTTTTTGAATCGGGCCGCGTTTGATTTTGGGCAAGCTTTCTTTAGGGTTAGGGGATACGATTCCAGCTATGGTGAGGTACTGCTCAATGGGATTCCTATGAACAAGTTTTTCGCTGGAAGGCCGCAATGGAACAACTGGGGCGGATTGAACGATGTTATCCGAAACCAAGAGTTCTCAAGTGGACTCGCACCGAACCGCTATACGTTTGGGGGAATTCTGGGGAATACCAACATCAATACAAAACCTTCACAGCTAAGACCGGGGATACGTCTTTCAAGTTCTGCATCCAATCGTACCTATAAGGGTCGACTTATGGCAACGTATAGTTCAGGATTGCAGAACAACAGTCTGGCATATACCTTTTCTTCGTCTGGAAGATGGGCAAAGACAGGCTATATGGAAGGTACATTGTACAATGCCTATTCTTTTTTCGGTGCTTTGGAATATAAACTGAATGACCAAAATAGTCTAGCACTGACCGCTATATTGGCAAAAAATAGACGTGGTCGTTCCTCTGCAGTTACAGAGGAGGTTTTTAATTTGATGGGAAACCGTTACAATCCCTATTGGGGAAGTCAAAATGGAAACATCAGAAATTCGAGGGAACGCACCATTTTTGAACCTTTATTTATATTGAACCATTTTCTGCAATCAGACAAATTGAAGTTGACTACGGGCATTGCCTATCAATTTGGAACCAACAGCAGGAGCAGGTTGGGTTACTATAATGCTCCAAACCCCGATCCTACCTATTACAGATACTTGCCAAGTTTTTATATCAATAGTTCAATAGGTGCCGATTTTACCAATGCTTCTTTAGCAGAAAATGGTTTTAAGAAAAATCCACAAATTCAATGGTCTCAAATTTATGATGCCAATTCCAATACTTCTGCGGAAGGAAAAGCAGCTTATTTACTATATGATGATGTGGTAGCAGACAAACAGTTGTCGGCGTCAAGCGCTTTTGATTATAAAATCAATGATAATTTAAATGTTGGGGCTGGATTGCACTTTAGGACATTGGCTTCGGAAAATTTTGCAGAGATCAAAGATTTACTGGGTGCAGATTTTCATGAAGATATAGATTCCTTTTCCAATACGCTGAATGATATCAGTGGGAATACTACCAAAACTACCGAAGAAAAGTTCAACTATAACTACATACTCAACACTTCAAAAATTGAAGCTTTTGGTCAATTGAAACTTGCTTTTAAAAAGTGGAGCGGTTTTGCTTCGGGAACCTATTCAAGCTTTGGTACGCAGCGAAATGGATTGTTCCAGAACGAACGGTTTTTGGAAAACTCTTTCGGTAACAGTGAAAAGATTTCTTTTTCCAACTTTGGGTTCAAATCTGGAGGTACTTACTTTATAACAGGAAGGCATTGGTTGAATATAAATGGCGCTTTTATAAATAAACACCCAACCCTTCAAAATATATTTATCAATCCAAGAGAAAACAGTAACAATGTTCCAGAAATTCAACAGGAAACTATTTCCAGTTTAGATGTAAATTATATTGTTAAGCTACCAGATGTAACAGGACGTATAAGTGCGTTTTATTCTCGGTTCCAGAATACTACGGATATCAATTTCTTTTTTGTCGATTCTGGTTTGGGATCTGACTTTGTGCAAGAAGTAATTACAGATTTGGATAGATTGCATAGGGGTATTGAACTTGGATTGGTATATGAAGTTTCTTCCAGTGTAAAACTATCGTTGGTGGGCAACTTGGCGAACTATGTTTATGCCAGTAATCCATCTGTAGAAATAAACTTTGATACAGCAGGAGCATCCGAAGACCTTATTGCCCCAGAAGGCAATATTGATTTGGGCATAGCGCAACTAAAGGATTTGAAATTGGCCCAAGGTCCGCAAACAGCATTTGCTTTTGGAGTCGAATACAGAAGTCCAAAATATTGGTGGCTTGGAGCAACAACAAATTATTTGGCCGATAACTATGCTAATATTTCAACGATTACCAGAACCCAAAGCTTTTTAATTGACCCGGATACTGGTCAACGCTTTCCAGATGCCACTACAGAAAACGTTGCTAAAATTCTAGCGCAACAAAAGCTGGATGATTTCTACTTATTAAATCTAGTGGGCGGAAAGTCATGGATAGTCAATAAAAAATACGTAAGCGCTTTTGTGAGTGTTAACAATGCTTTTGACCAAACGTTTAGGACAGGTGGTTTTGAGCAGAGCAGAAATGGTAATTACGGTCAGTTAAAACAGGACAATCTTAGCGGAACGCCCTCGTTTGCCCCTAAATATTGGTACGGCTTTGGAAGGACCTATTTCGTGAATCTGGCCGTAAGCTTTTAGTTTTCTGGATAGCAATAAAAACTAAATGGAATCCTTTTTGTCACTACCAATATGGCAGAAACTTTAAATTATAAATCATGTATTTGCTAAATAAGACCCAGTACTTTCTAATTCTAATCATGGCGGTTTCATGTGTCAACACTGCTGATTATGATGCGCCAAAGCGAAACTGTACTACTGATTTGGTCCCAAATGTTACCGTTGCGGAATTGGAAGCCCTCTATATGGAAGAAACCGTTCAAATTCAAGAAGATTGGATTATTGAAGGTTACATAATCTCGTCAGATGTTGCAGGTAATTTTTTTGGTGAGCTTTACATTCAAGATGCAAGCGACCAACCATCCCATGGGTTTCAAGTAGCGATTGATCTACGGGAATCGCATCTGTTTTTTGGGGTAGGAAGTAAGGTTTTGATAAAACTACAAGGTCTGTATGTGAACAAGAAAAATGAAACGCTAAGACTGGGAAGTCCGTTTTCCGCATTTGGAAATATTTCCGTTGGCAGGATACCGGCGCTAAAAGTTCCAGAACATATTTTTTTGTCGTGTGATGCAGTTGCGGAAATTATACCTGTACCAGCCGAAATTAAAACTTTGGAAGGTTTAAAGAGTAATACCTTGGTACGTTTAGAAAGTCTGGAAGTGGTAGAAGAAGAACTGGACAGTATTTTTGCGGTCGCTAGGGAAGAAACGATACGTACATTGCAAGATTGTGAAGAAAACAACATAGCGCTGACCAATAGCGGTTTCTCAGATTTTCAGGCTGATACGCTACCACGGGGCAATGGGAATATCACAGGCATTTTGGTTAAAGATGGCGATCAGTATCAAATCGTTGTTCGAGATTTGAACGATATAGAATTCACGGATGAACGATGTCCGGAAATCATAACGGAATTTACATCGACAAGTATTTTCATTTCTGAATTGGCAGACCCAGAAAACAATACGGGGGCGCGGTTCGTAGAACTGTACAATTCCGCAAAAGAACCGTTAGATTTGAATAAGTGGACTTTAAGAAGATATACAAATGCCAATACCGAAGTAAGTTCCACGATTGATTTATCGGGAATGATAATCGGTGCTGAAAGTACTTTGGTGATTTCTCCAAACGCAGAAGAATTTGAACTGGTATATGGTTTTAGTCCAGACCTTGGTGTTTCTACAAACAGTCCGGCAGATTCAAATGGCGATGATAATTTGGAATTGGTAGACCCATTTGGTGCTGTAATTGACATTTTTGGAATTATTGGGGAAGATGGAAGTAACACAAATCACGAATTTGAAGATGGAAGGGCATTGCGAAATGTAGCTATTGTACAAGGCAATCCGGTCTACACGTTTAGCGAATGGGTCATTTATAATGACACTGGGGATGCAGAAACAATAAACCTACCTCAAAATGCTCCGGAAGATTTTTCCCCTGGTGCTAGGGAATAGGAACTAGTGAATGAAAGCAAAATAAACGGTAGATAAACCTACAACTTCTAGTAAGAACCAAATGATATTGGAAGTCGTTATCTTCTTATTGGCTTTTTTGTAAGCCAGTCCGCCGGCATGTAGTTTTTTCGAAGTTTCGCTATTGTCTTTTCTTGCCAAGGCCTTACACTCTTCGGAAAATCGGGACAATTCTCTTGAATTGCGTATAATTACCAGTAACTTATAGGCCCAATAACTGATAACAATCCCAATGAGCAATTCTACCATTGTAAAATTTAGATTTAGTGAAAGATAGAAAAATGAAAACAGTCCGTGGGGATAAAGTCATAAAAATTAAGCCTTTATATCGATTGCTTCTTTTGGGAATCACACAGCTGTACGGAGCTTTTGTGATTTTTAGATTAGGCGTTTTTGTTATAAAAGAGCCTTGGATAAACACCATCTGTTCCATTGCGGCCTTAGGCCTAGTGCTTTGGGGATTTTATATCCTTCATAATTTTTCGAGGATATACAGGATAAAGGAACGTAAAATCGTCCTTAAGGATAAGACTTTTGTGCTCTTTGGAAGTGAGCTTAGCTATGCTGATGTTGAAGATGTAACAATACATAGTGACAGTTCAGAACTGGCTATGGACATACACCTTAAACAATTGGACGCTCCAATACCTCTGGTAGCAGTGTATATGCAATTGAAGGAATTTCACGAAATATACAAGGCTTTGGTCAAAAACCAATCACCTTAGCTTGATTGAGAATCTTAAACTCTAAAAGGAATTATAACTGAACTTTTGCCCTCCTACAGAAGCATCTGCCATTAATCCAGCTTTTGGTAGGGCAAACACGGCAACACCATCCTTATATTTTGCATTGAAGGCAATTCCAGATTTCAATGCCACGGCCGAAGTTTCAGCGGCAAAAGCGAATTTCCCCTCTTTAAACCGGTCTAAATCTATCTGAGTCTCAAAAAAGATGACTTCTATGATGGCTTGCCCTCCTGCTTGCAATCCTACATTTAGTTTTTTAAGCCCTGCCATCCCAACAGTTTCTCCACCTTCGTAAACTACGCCATTGCCAGAAGCTCCACCAATAATAAAACCGCCTTTCCCCACATTGGGAAAAATCACGTAACCTGCAGAATTATCAAAAAAGCTTTGGAGTCCAGAATCTGCTTTCAAGAGCGTTTTCTTAGCTTCCTTGGCATCACTCATTATCTTTCTATCTTTTTTAGATTGAGCAGAAATAGTAAAAGCGAATAGCAAGGTGCTAAGCAACAAAAAGGATTTAAATATTTTCATATTTACAATATATGGGATAAATGTAAAAAAATAAGCTCCTTCAGTAGTAGAAAGAGCCAACTTTTAGGTTTCTCTTAAGAGAATCAATTCTTTTTGGGAAAACTTTCATGCTCCATGATTTCTTCCATTTGGGATACATGTCGCTCTGTATGACCAGCAGCAAAGATAATCACCTGAAGACCATCTACGGTTCCAAAAGGAAGGTCACTATTGAAACTGTTCCTCAAATCATCTTCTGTAGTTTTTACATATTCAATATGCTCGTTTCTTTTATCGATAAATGCTTTTACAGTTTCCTCATGAGAACCAAATTTCCCACTAGGTTCAAATGGCTCGGAAGTTTTTACTTTATTACTTCTGTCCTTAATGATGCCCATTAGTTTTTCATCCGTTAGTTTAACAGAGTCTTTCATTGATGGATTTGGACCAGCTGCGACCGTTTTTTGGACAAGTCCTCCAAAAGCATTTTCAGAAATAGTAATGTGTTCAACACATTCTGCGATCGACCATGCCCCTTCTTCAGGTTTAAAGCGCAATTGCTCATCCGTGAGTCCGTCAAGTACATTGGTCATGTGATCTCTACTTTCCGCTAAATGTTTAATGGCCATTTTGCGGTCGTCGTCAGAAAGCTTCCAAGTATCGTTACTAAAACTGAAAAGTAACAAGCCTACAATGGGTAATAGTATTTTTTTCATAATGTAATTGATTTTAAATAAGTTAGAAATGTAGTGTTTTTTGTTTAAAGACGAATTAAGCAAAAGAGATTGGACATATCAAACCATTATTTTGATATTAAAAGTGCTCGGAAAGAAAGGATAGACCAGATTGGCTACATTAATACTTCCTACAAAAGACATATCGGACTTAGCATTGTGCAGCTAAAAAATGAACGGTTTAAAACACTTTTAATATAAACAACACTTATGATTTAATAGTATTTTAATATTAATTACCTATCGTGTAGGCTTGTGTTTTCTTAATTTTATGGAGGTTAAAAAATTCACTTATATAACAATACTATCATGAAAACAGAATCCACATCATCAAACGGTCATGCATGGCAAGGCAATGATTCAAACGGGAAATGCCCTTTTTTAAGCGGCGAGTTGAACCAAGCCGCTGGAGGCGGAACTACAAACAAAGATTGGTGGCCAAATGCGTTAAACCTTAACATTCTGCGTCAACATTCAAATTTAGTTGACCCCATGGATGAAGACTTTGACTATGCAGCAGAGTTTAAATCTCTGGAAATGAGCTCTATTAAAAAAGATTTGACCGATTTAATGACGGATAGCCAAGATTGGTGGCCTGCGGATTATGGGCATTATGGACCTTTCTTCATACGTATGGCATGGCATGCTGCAGGTACATATAGAATTGCTGATGGTCGGGGAGGCGGATCAACAGGTTCGCAGAGATTTGCACCCTTGAACAGTTGGCCAGATAACGCCAATTTGGATAAAGCAAGACTATTGTTATGGCCCATCAAAAAGAAATATGGAAAGAAAATTTCATGGGCAGATTTGTTGATTTTAGCTGGTAATGTTGCGCATGAATCAATGGGTCTTGAAATGTATGGTTTTGGTGGTGGCCGAGAAGATATCTGGCAACCGGAAGAAGATATTTATTGGGGCTCTGAAGGAGAATGGCTTGGAAACAAAGAACGTTATAATAAGGAAGGTGAATTGGAAAACCCCCTTGGAGCGGTACACATGGGTCTAATTTATGTGAATCCCGAAGGACCAAATGCAAATCCTGATCCGGTTTTAGCCGCTCATGATATTCGCGAGACATTCGGTAGAATGGCAATGAACGATTATGAAACCGTAGCCTTGATTGCAGGAGGGCACACGTTTGGAAAAACCCATGGAGCAGCAAGTGATGCCGATTACCTAGAAGCTGAACCTGCAGGTGCATCGATTGAAATGCAAAGCATGGGTTGGAAGAATAATTTTGGAACGGGTTCCGGTTCGGACACGATTACAAGTGGTTTAGAAGGCGCATGGACAGACACTCCTACAAAATGGAGTCATAAGTTCTTTGAAAACCTATTCAAGTATGATTGGGAACTAACTAAGAGTCCTGCTGGAGCACACCAATGGAAGCCAAAAAATAATGAAGGCGCAGGTACATTCCCTGATGCACATGATCCGGAGAAAAAACATGCACCTTTTATGTTGACTACGGACCTTTCTTTGCGTATGGACCCAGCTTATGAAAAGATTTCAAAACATTTCCTGGAAAACCCAGAGGAATTTGCAGATGCATACGCTAAAGCATGGTTTAAACTAACGCACCGTGACATGGGGCCTAAAGAGTGCTACTTGGGTGCAGAAGTTCCTACCGAAGAATTACTTTGGCAAGACCCGGTTCCAGCTGTAGATCATGATTTGGTAAATGAAAGTGATGTTACGGACTTAAAGAAAAGAATACTGGCTTCTGGATTATCCATTTCAGAATTGGTTTCAACTGCTTGGGCTTCGGCTTCTACTTTTCGCGGTTCGGACAGAAGAGGTGGTGCCAATGGAGGTAGAATTCGTCTGGCCCCTCAAAAAGATTGGGAGGTAAACAACCCAAAACAATTGGCTAAAGTATTGGAAACTTTGGAGGCAGTCCAAAAGGAGTTTAATGCTTCACAATCTGGAAATAAAGCGATATCCATTGCAGATATCATCGTTTTGGGAGGATGTGCCGCTGTTGAGGAAGCGGCCAAGAATGCTGGTCATACTATTGAAGTTCCTTTTACTCCCGGTCGTACCGATGCTACACAAGAGCAGACAGATGTTGAGTCGTTTGAAGCATTGGAACCACGTGCAGATGGTTTTCGTAACTATGTAAACGGAAGTGCACACGCAGCAGCGGAAGAATTGTTGGTGGATAAAGCGCAGCTAATGACACTTACAGTTCCTGAAATGACTGTTTTGATTGGTGGAATGCGTGTTTTGGATACGAATTTTGACAACTCAAAACATGGAATGTTCACAGGCCATTCTGAAGCATTGACCAATGATTTCTTCACTAATCTTGTTGATTTGGGAACCTCTTGGAAAGCGATTTCAGCGGATGAAAAAGTTTTTGAAGGTACGGACAGAAAAACAGGAGAATCAAAATGGACCGGCACACGTGCAGATTTAATTTTTGGTTCAAATACCGAACTCCGAGCTATAGCAGAGGTTTATGCCTGTGACGATGCAAAAGCGAAGTTTACAAAAGACTTTATTGCTGCTTGGAACAAAGTGATGAACCTTGACCGTTTTGATTTAGCTTGATTTTATTATAAAATCAATTAAACAATAGAAAAGAAAATTAACGTAAAGACTGTCATGACCACAAAAGGTTGTGGCAGTTTTTTTATACCTTTCCGTACCATGATGAACAAAAAGAAAGACTTCTTTGACCAAATAAGAAATGGCAATGCAAAAGCCATAGAAGAAGCGTTGCAAACCAACCCCGAATTATTGGAATCTACGGATGAACGAGGCTCTACGCCCTTGCTTCTATCTACCTATTACGGACATGAAAATGTTGCGGTCTTATTATTACAAAAAGGGGCAAAAATCGATATGAAGGATAGTTCTGGAAATACCGCATTAATGGGTGTGTGTTTTAAAGGATATATAGGGATTGCCAAATTATTGATAGATGCTGGGGCCAATGTAAATCACGTCAACGCAATGGGGGCTACCTGTCTTATTTATGCAGCTACATTCAATCGGTTGGAAATGGCCCAATTGCTCCTTGAGCACGGTGCTGACAGTTCTGCAAAAGACGCACGCGGGAATACCGCCTTGGACCAAGCAAAAATGCAAGATTTTAAAGAATTGATAGCACTACTGGAAACCCACACATCCTAATCCTAATTATAAAATGAATCCGAAAGAGCAGCTCAATCTTATCAAACGGATAAAGTCGATTTCTGAAATAGGGTTGGTTTATGCCAAAGATGCCTATGATCAGGAACGTTATGAAGAATTGAAGCAGATAAGCTTTAAGCTACTATCGGTTATTGGAAATGCCCCAATTGAAGCATTAAAGGATTTTTTTGTTCCCGAGAAGGACTATCCAACGCCAAAAGTAGATGTAAGGGCTTTGGTATTGAATGAGCGGGATGAAATTTTAATGGCGAAGGAAAGTGTAGACAGTAAATGGACAATTCCCGGTGGCTGGGCGGATATTGGAAGTACCCCTTCGGAAATTGCTGTTAAGGAAGTTGCTGAGGAAACAGGGATTCAAGTGGAAGTCGTTCGGTTTTTGGGAGTTTACGACAAACAAGTTCACCCCCATCCACCAGAACCCTATTATATTTACAAGCTTTTTTTTCTATGCCGAATGGTGGGAGGGAACCTCAAACCCGGATTTGATATGTTGGGAGCGGATTTTTTCTCGCTGGATAACCTTCCAGAACTATCAGAAGAACGAATTTTGGAAAGTCAGTTGAAACATTTGTTCCATTTGGCAAAATCTTCAACAGTAGACGTATATTTCGATTAGCAGAATGGCATCAGAACTTAAAATAGCATTAGTACAATCTCAGTTACATTGGGAAAATCCTGTAGCGAATAGAGCCAGGTTTTCAGAAAAGATAGCAACGATTCCAAAGGATACCGAGTTAATTGTATTGCCAGAGATGTTTACTACCGGTTTTACCATGAATCCGGAACGCATCGATATTTCAGAAGCTGCTAAAACTATAGCATGGATGCAGCAAATTGCGAAAAAGAACGATTTGGCCATCACAGGAAGTATCGTTTTTACCGAGGAGGATAAAAACTTCAATCGTTTGTTCTTTTGCTTTCCTGATGGAGAATTGGCAGTTTACGATAAAAAGCACACCTTCACTTTAGCGGGAGAAGATAAAATATACAAGGCAGGAACTACAAAATTGCTTGTGGAATATAGAGGATTTAAAATACGGCCCTTGATCTGTTATGATTTGCGTTTTCCAGTGTGGGCAAGAAACGCAGAAGATTACGATGTGCTTATCTATGTAGCAAATTGGCCAAAACCAAGGATTGATGCATGGGATACTTTGCTTAAAGCGAGAGCTATTGAAAATATGTCTTACTGCATCGGAGTAAATAGAATAGGCTTGGATGAGCTTGGACATGAATATTCAGGCCATTCTGCAGTTTATGATGTGTTGGGACATTGCACTGCATACTCGGAAAAAGAAGAAATAATATACGCAACGCTCGATAAACAGCATATAAAATCAATTCGTGAAAAGCTAAAGTTTTTGGAAGATCGGGATGATTTTAATCTAGTATGATAAAGGTCTGTTCCAGTTCCCAATTGGCTCTAACATCTATAATATCTGGATAGTAACTTACTTTTTCTGGCTGAATTTTATTGAGGTAGCTCCCCGTATCCCAAACGCCGTTGCCATTATCATCAAGAATAACACGGATGGCATATTTTCCAGGGTCTAAATTGTTGAATTCAAAAACCTTGGGTTCTGTTGCTTTGGTTTCACGCACAATTTCACCTTGCTCATCGGTTAACTGAAGGATAAGGGGATAACGAACGGCACCACTTAAATTTACCCGTAAGTTCCCGTAATCGGCAAAGCTTCCTGTTGAAAACCGTAGCTCTAAAGAATCATTTTCAATTCCAAAAAAATCCGTGACCGCACCTGGTAAAAAAGTAAAGCGATAGTTTTCATTTGGTTCAATGTCAAAATTAAAGTCAATTTTATTGCTTACGGAATCCACTGCATACGCATAAGGTTCGCTTATCGAATCACTTATATAAAAGTCAATTTTAGAGGAATCTATTTTGGTCACTGGAGTGTTGGCCAAAAGGCTGTACGTATCCTCAAAATTGAATTTTCCGGTTACGTTGGGACTCAGCTTCAAAGAATCCAAACCTAATTTTCTGGTCTTTACGGTAAAGGTGTCTATCGCTTCCATTTTTTCATTGCTCACAGTGAAAACAATAGAATCAATATCTGTCGGCGTAAGCCAATAGTCCAAAGTATCCTTTTCGCGATCTTTTAGAATAATGGTTTTTACAGAATCTGGTAATTGGGTCAAGGGTTCAATTTCAATATCCCTATAATCCCCTTGGTACCCAAAGAGGATATGGTTTTTGGCCGCGTAACTAGGAAAGGAAACACTATAGTCTGGCTGTTCTTGAAAAAGCGTGAGTAAATAGATAGAGTCCGTAGGAATGGTAATCGTATCCTTTAAAAACCCTATTTTATCCTGCCTTTGGTCAAAGGTGTTATTTTTATTGATATCCTTTATACCGACCAACATATATTTTCCCTCCTTTAAATTCTTTAGCTCAAAAAATGGAAGACTGTCCAGCGTATTTGTAATATAGTTGGGAGGATTCTTATAAATTGTTGAATCTGTGTATGCCGTATCGAGCTCATATAGCATAACACTTATAAATTCCTCGGCTTTACGATTAAAGGCATCTTTTACGGCGCCGGATAAGGTAAGTGAATCAATATAAGAACCTGTAGAAAACACGTAAGTCAAAAAACTATTGGGATTTCCCTCGTTGTTGTCCACTATACTCTGTCCAAAGTTTATGGTGTAGGTCGTATTTTCTTTAAGGGTATCCTTCAAGGTAACTTCAATGTACTTGCTCGGGCCACCTTGAGGTCTTACTTCTGCTGGATATTTTAACGGTGGAGAAACTATCAATTGGTTTTGCACATCTTCCAACTTAATGAATTCGTCAAAGTACAGCCGTATTTTAGCTGCCTTAAAATTAGTGGAAAAATTATCCGGCTCTGTTCGTAAGAGCTCTGGGGGCGTTTTATCTTCGGGACCGCCTGTAGGATTTCCTCTTCGGGCACATTGCCAAAGCGCAAGCCCAAGTAGGATAATAAAAGAAAAGCTCAACAGTTTTTTTAAATACCGCATGTAAACAACTAGTGTGGAACAAAGAAACAACTAATTTAAAAATTGAAAAGAAGCATTAATAAAATTTAACCCTTATGCGACAACGGCAATACTGAGCACGGAAACACAGATTCCTTCAATTTTGAAGAGTGTCTGTGCAGCCGCCTCTATCGTTGCTCCCGTGGTAATGACGTCATCTACGAGTAATACATGGGTAAAATCTTTTTTGGCTTGAACATTCAATTGAAATATATCTTTTGCATTTTCCCAACGTAACTGTCTATCTTTTTTAGTTTGGGATTTTGTGTTGACAACCTTTAGCAGGATATCATCTCTGTATTCAGCATTGATGGATTGTGCTATTCTTTCTGCAAATAACGCTACTTGGTTATAACCTCTTTTTTGCTTCTTTTTTGGATGCAACGGAATGGGAACTACTATATCTACATTCTTTAGCATTTTCTCTTCCTGCAATGAAGACCCGATCCAATCTCCAAAAAAAGCACCGATCTGTTCTTGGTTTTTATACTTCAAATAGTGCAAAAGATTCTTTACAATTCCGTTTTTGGTGAAAAAAACAAAGGACATCGCCTTATTTATAGGAATTCTCCCATAAAAAATATGGTCTACGGTATTCGGATCGGTGTAGTTATAATCGGTGAGTGGCAGCTCATGTCGACAAACTGCACACAAAATGCGTTCTCCTCTGGTTATTTGGGTATTACATCCAAAACATACCTTTGGCAATAGGATGTTGTTAATATCGTTTAGTATCTTAGCCAACCTTTTTGGAATCAAATCTTATACGTGTTAGAGTAGCCTATTAACCCATGGATGCCCAAGATAATAATTTCAACTACAAGATTATTTTTGCCGCCCTTATTGCGGTAATAGTGGGTATTTTAATAGCTTTTTACTACAGCTACGCACAATCCAAAAATCAAATGTCTTTTCTGGAGCAGGAAAAGTCTCTTTTAGTAAAGGATTTGACCTTAATGAAAGCTGATGTAGACCGGCTATCTGGACTTAATGAGGTGAACGAAATCGAATTACAGACTTCGAGGTTCAAGGTACAACAATTGTTGGATTCTGTTGGACGTTTAAACTTTAGCATTACAAAACTTAAAGAAACGCGTAAAGAACTCCGTATGTTAGGGGTCAAATTTGATAGTTTAAAGCTTAAAAATAACTTCCTTAGGTACAATAACAGTGTATTGGCCAACAGATATGATGAGACTCGAAAGCAATTGGAAGAGGTAAGAGGAAGGGCAAGCAACATGGAACGTGCAGAATCAATTCTACGGGAAACCAATAAAGAGCTCACCAAAGAACTTAAGATTAAGAGTTACCTAAAACTTCAGGATGCCGAAGGTAGCGGGTTTCGATTACGGGCAGGCAGGCCGTTAAAAACCAATAAGGCATCGACCATAGAAAAATTACGGGGGTGCGTCACTATTTTGAGCGATACAAACGAAGATGGAGCGGTAAAAGTGCTTTACCTTCAATTTTTGGACCCCGACATGAAGGTTATCGAAGACAATGCGACCACGATTTCCGTAAGTGGAAATACCTACAGCAAAAAAGTGGAAATTGTTTATACTGGGAGAGAAATCAGCGTTTGTGACGCCATTACCGTTCCAGAAGGGTCTTTGGAAGATGGAATTTACACCCTTAATGTTTTTGAGGACGAAAGACTATTGGCCTCTACCGAATTTCAGTTGAAATAACCTATTTCTTTTTGGGTAAAATTCTATTTTTGCCCAATGGCAAATCAAGAAGACATTTTTAAGAAAGTTATCTCCCATGCAAAGGAGTATGGATATGTATTCCAATCCAGTGAGATTTACGACGGACTCAGTGCAGTATATGATTATGCGCAGAACGGTGCTGAGCTAAAAAAGAATATTCGGGAATATTGGTGGCAAGCCATGGTGCAGCTCAATGATAATATCGTTGGGATAGATGCCGCTATTTTTATGCACCCTACCACCTGGAAAGCTTCCGGTCACGTAGATGCCTTCAACGACCCGTTGATCGATAATAAAGATTCCAAAAAAAGATACCGTGCCGATGTTCTGGTAGAAGACTATGTCGCCAAGATTGAAGCAAAAATCGATAAAGAAGTAACCAAGGCGGCCAAACGTTTTGGGGATAGTTTTGATAAAAAGCAATTTTTCGAGACCAATCCAAGGGTCGTAGGCTATCAGACCAAAGCCAATGATATTTTAAAGCGCCTTGGCAAATCATTGGAAAATGAGGATTTGGCCGATGTAAAAGCATTGATTGAGGAATTGGAAATTGCATGTCCGCTTTCAGGTTCCAAGAATTGGACCGATGTAAAGCAGTTTAATCTTATGTTTGGAACCAAGTTGGGGGCTTCCGCAGATTCTGCAATGGATTTATACCTACGTCCAGAAACCGCACAAGGCATCTTTGTTAACTTCTTGAATGTCCAAAAAACCGGACGAATGAAGATTCCGTTTGGGATTGCCCAGACAGGAAAAGCGTTCCGTAACGAGATTGTGGCCCGTCAATTCATTTTCCGTATGCGTGAATTTGAACAGATGGAAATGCAGTTCTTCATCAAACCGGGAACACAACAAGAATGGTACGAGAAATGGAAAGAAAAAAGAATGAAATGGCATCTTTCCCTTGGAATGGGAGAGGACAACTATCGCTTCCATGATCATGAAAAATTAGCCCATTATGCCGATGCGGCAGCAGATATTGAGTTTAAGTTCCCGTTCGGGTTCAAGGAACTCGAAGGAATCCATTCCAGGACGGACTTTGATCTAAGTCAGCATGAGAAGCATTCGGGTAAAAAGCTGCAATATTTTGACCATGAATTGAATGAAAGTTATGTGCCTTATGTCCTAGAGACTTCAATTGGTCTTGATCGGATGTTCTTGGCAGTATTTTCCAATTCATTAAAAGAAGAGGAGCTGGAAAACGGAACCACAAGAACAGTGCTTAAAATTCCTGCGGTTTTGGCACCAACAAAAGCCGCTATTTTACCCTTGTTAAAACGTGACGGACTTCCAGAGGTAGCAGAAAAACTCATGGATGAGCTAAAGTGGGATTTCAATGTGGCTTACGATGAAAAAGATGCCGTAGGCCGTCGTTACCGCCGCCAAGATGCCGCAGGTACACCTTTCTGTATTACAGTTGACCATCAAACTTTGGAAGATGATACAGTCACCATTCGCCACCGCGATACCATGGAACAACAACGGGTCAAGCTTTCTGAGGTTAAGGAAATCATCAAAAAAGAAGTCGACATGCGTTATTGGTTGCAGCGTATATAGTTATAATGACTTTTCTTTTAGATTTGATATCACACCTCCCCTCTGGGGAGGTCGAAATTGTTTTTTCGCAATTTCGGGAGGGGATACTTTAATTGATTACATTCACTGTCGTCACGAATTCACCCTTCGCTTGGCCAATTTCTTTTTATAAAAAGCTTTGTCGGCCACATAAATGGTTTTTTTGACCTCGCAATACACTTTGTCCCCCGCTTCATTGGTAAGGGCAGTAGTTTTTACGATTTCGATTTCGTGCTGTGATGCGATTTTATCTTTTATGCGATTTACTTCATTCAAATCATAAGTAAAATGGGCATAAAGGTTTTCTTTGGCAGGTCGTTTAAAGAAAATTTCCGCTGATTTGTCCCATACTACAAAATCTTTCCCCAGAAGATTTACCAATTGTGTCATGGGAATGGGATCTACAGCAGAAAACATGCTCCCTCCAAAAATGGTATTCATGTAATTTCTGTTTTTGTAATTGATGGGAAGTTTGATGCTTATTTTCAGCAAATCTTCGGACACATAAATGATTTTGGCCGTACTTCTTCGGTACATTGGCGAAAGGTTGAACCCATATTTAAAGAGCTTATGCTTTTTAATATATTTAGAACCTACTTCTGTTGCTTTTTGATAAAACGACATGGAATTATTGATTTGAAGATTGGTTAGCATTGTAACGGTAATGACCAATGATTTTAAAGTCAAAAAGCATGTCTTCCACTACTTGTCCGCGGCCAATGTTATGAACGATTAAATTTCGTTCTCCATCGCTCGACTTTTTATCAACTACGATGCCTATATGTGTGATAGCTCCACCCAAATTCCAGCAGACCACATCGCCTGGAAGGTAATCACTCGCCTTATTTGAAATTGATTTTTCAGCGCCTTCCCGCTTAAAATAGGTCATTAAGTTGGGCACCCTTCGGTGATCAATATTTTTATCGGTAGTTCGCAATCCCCATATTTTGGGATACACATTAAAATTAGCCTTCATATCCTCGTGTACCTCTTTTTGCAAATCGATTCCAAGTTTTCGGTATGCTCGTATAATAACATCCGTACAAACACCCTTATCGCTTGGCACATCCCCATTTGGGTAAGCTATGGAAAAATAACTGGGGTCGTAGGTTACGTTCTGTTCCGTTAATTCTAATGCAGCGTCTGATAACGTGAGTTGCTCAACTGCCGTCTGGGCAATTGATATATTCAAAAATAACAGTAGTGGAATCAGTAGGAGTTGCTTCATTGGAACATGGTAATTTAAAAAACGCTGTATATCCATTTTAGTACTAAACGTCACCCTGAATTCATTTCAGGGTCTCCCAAGATGGGATTCTGAAACAAGTTCAGAATGACGTACAGAATATATTTTGTTTTAAAGATAACCGATTCTTATTATCCCATTTTACTCTTTAAGACTTAAATAACGCGAGTTTCATTTTAAATACGTTTCTGAATATCGCGACAAAGGGAAACAAAATCACGTATAGTCTCCTCGAGCGCAGTCGAGAGGTGGTTAACGTATAGAAAGTATAAATAGGTCTCGACTTTAGTTTATCTTGAGCCAAGCCGAAAGGCTCGACCTGACATGTTAAATAATCCTAAACCTAAAACAATCCGGTAATTTCGCCCTCATCGGTAACATCGATTCCTTCGGATGCCGGGTGTGCGGGCAATCCTGGCATTCGCATAATATCGCCGGTTATCGGGATTAGAAAACCAGCACCCGCAGCTATCTCTATTTCCCGAACTGTAATGATAAAATCTTTTGGCCGTCCTAACAACTTTGGATTGTCCGATAATGACTTTTGGGTCTTGGCAATGCAAACAGGTAGATGGTCTAATCCTAAGTTGGCTATTTTTCTAAGATGTGCTTTTGCTTTTGATGTATAATCCACATGTTCGGCACCGTAGATTTCTGTGGCAATCGTTTCAATTTTGTCCATAACGCTGGATTCCCAGGAGTACAAAGGTTTGAAATCCGATACATTGGATTCAACTACATCAATAATATTTTGCGCTAGCTCCAGGGCTCCTTCCCCTCCCTTTTCCCAAACTTCGGCAAGTGCCACTTTGATTCCTTTTGTAGCTGCAAATTTTTTGATGGTTTCAATTTCCTCATCAGTATCCGTAATGAATTTGTTGATTGCGATGACAGGAGCGACCTTAAACTTCGAAATATTTTCAAGATGTTTTTCCAAATTTGGAATTCCTTTTTTTAGGGCTTCCACATTGGGCTCGGTCAAGGATTTTAAGTCGGCCCCACCATGGTATTTTAGGGCACGGATGGTTGTGGTGAGGACTACCGCCTTTGGTTTTAAGTCAGCACTTTGGCATTTGATATCGAAGAATTTCTCTGCCCCAAGGTCGAATCCAAAACCAGCTTCGGTAACAGTATATTCGGAATGGGACATGCCCATCAAGGTGGCAATCACCGTATTGGTGCCTTGGGCAATGTTCGCGAAGGGACCTCCGTGGATAATCGCTGGATTTCCTTCAATAGTCTGAACCAAATTGGGCTTTATAGCATCTTTGAGCAATGCCGTCATTGCGCCCTCAGCCTTTAAATCCTTGGCGTAAATAGGATTTTTATCAAAAGTATAGCCGATAAAAATGTTTCCTAACCGCTGTTTTAAATCGCTTAGATTTTCGGCCAAACAAAGAATGGCCATAATTTCCGAAGCTGCGGTAATATCAAAACCCGTTTCGCGTGGTACTCCGGATGTTGTTCCGCCCAAACCTACGATAACATGTCGCAACGCACGGTCATTTAAGTCAACCACCCTTTTCCAAGTAATGGTTCTGGGGTCAAGCCGTAACGAATTGGTCTTACTTTGAATGTTATTGTCGATAATGGCCGCTAACAGATTGTGGGCTTTTTCAATGGCGGCAAAATCGCCTGTAAAGTGAAGATTGATATCCTCCATAGGCAACACTTGCGAATATCCGCCTCCGGTGGCACCTCCTTTAATGCCAAAAACAGGACCCAAGGAAGGCTCCCGTAGTACAACTGTTGTTTTTTTGTTCAAACGGTTCAGTCCTTCGGAGAGGCCGATGGACATGGTGGTTTTACCCTCGCCCGCAGGAGTTGGTGAAATGGCCGATACCAGTATAAGATTGCTCTTGCTTGCCTTTTGTTTGTTGATGGCCTGTAAGGGTAATTTTGCCTTGTACTTGCCATACATTTCCAATTGATCTGGGGCTATGCCAAATTTTTCAGCAATCTCAGAAATGTGCTGTAAGGTTGTTTTCTTCGCAATCTGTAAATCGGTCATAAAAAAGGATTTTGAAATTGATTAGGGCATTTTAAATCATGTAAGTTCAATATAATAATTCCGTATTTGCAACACCAATCCATACGGATGACGTCACTTCGAGCGCAGTCGAGAAGCTCAAAAATCACAAACCTTCGATTAGGTCTCGACTGCGCTCGACCTGACATGTTCTTTTAATCACAAAATCCACTACTCCGAAGTAAAAACCCCTGTAGAATTAAAGCTAAAACAATTATTTAGACACTTCAATTTGGTCTGCACCGCTAGCTTCTAGGATAGCATTTACTTTTGATACATCTTTCTCCAGAACCTCGTTAAGATTGCCCAAATGCTCGTCCAATTCGGCTGAAAGTTCCTTGAACACTTTGTAAGCACCATTTGTTGGCTTTGCCTCCCCGTTTTCGACACTTCTTCGTAAAGAGGCCAATCGGTTGTTCAGTTTTATGGGAAAGTTCAAGGGATCTTGACCAGATTGATTTTTAACCTGGTACAGCTCTTCTTCAACAGCTGTGATTTTCTCCAAGAAAGGTGTCACCGTCCTTTTCATGGCCTTGGCCGGAATCTTCGCTTTGCTTGAATCGATTTTCTTCTTGATTTCCCGAATTTGGATAACGGCTTCATTCGCAGCAGTGGTTTTTTCCATGATATTATTCGACAGCGTAAACTGTTCGTCCAAATCAGCTTTGGTGATACCTTTTAAATTGGGATTCATATGTACTTCAAAAGGATATGTTTTTTCATAATCCCCGCTTTTCATTTTTACTTTGTATGTGCCCAGAGGTGCTTTGGGCCCTCTTGTTGGACGTGCGCTCCAAATGATCATTCCCTCAAATTCGGTAGCGCCGGGATAACGTAAATCCCACGTAAAGGTGTTGATGCCCTTGGCCGTTGTGGGTTTGGAAGAACCGCCTTTTTTCCACCACGGAATATTGGGGTCTTCTTCGTATTTAGGTTTACTTCCGGTAAACGTATCAATCAACGTATCATTAGCATCCAAAATTTCAAAAGTGATGGTGTCCGTTTCGTTTTGAAGGTAATATTGGATGGAGGCATCGTTGATTCCCCGCATTGCATCTGAAGGCTTGAACAGCACAGCCGACTGATTTTTCATCTCGTCCTTATATTGTCGCAAAGGTTGAATGTCATCCAAAATCCAAAAGCCGCGACCGTGCGAACCCAAGACCACATCATTGTCTTTGATTACTAAATCGCGAATGGGCGTATCTGGTAATTTCAATTGCAGACTTTGCCATTGCTCGCCATCGTCCATAGAAAAGTAAACGCCATGTTCCGTAGCCAGAAACAAAAGCCCTTGTCGTACATGATCTTCTCGAATCGCTCTTGCAAAATGTCCATCGGCTATGCCATTGGTAATCTTTTTCCAAGTTTTACCGTAATCGTGCGTTTTGAACACGTAGGGTTGCCTGTCATCCACCTGATAGCGGTTTGCTGCCACAAATAAAGTGCCCGGTCGGTGATTGGACTCATCGATGATGCTTACACGCGAGAATTTGGGCAAACCTTCGGGGGTAATGTCCTTCCAGTTTTTGCCACCATCCTGGGTGATATGAATTTTTCCATCATCCGAGCCTGCCCAGATGGTATTGATGTCATGGAAAGAAGGAGCCAAGGCAAAAACGGTTGCATAAATTTCAGGGCCGTTCATATCCATGGTGATGACACCTCCAGTTTTTCCTAAGGTCGTTGGGTCGGCATAGGTGAGGTCAGGACTGATTTTTTCCCAGGACTGTCCGTCATCGGTAGTTTTCCAAATATGTTGTGAGCAGGTATACATGATGTTGGAATCTTGCGGAGCGAACATAATCGGGAAGGTCCATTGCCAGCGTTCAGGTAATGCTTCGGCGGGCTCCCCGGAGAAGAATCTAGGGTATACCTGAATGTCCCGTATTTGACCATTGCTTCGGTCGTATCGTGTTAATAATGCGCCCTGACTCCCCGCATAAAAAATATCCAAGTTTTCAGGATGTTGCGTTATCCAGCCGCTTTCTCCACCACCTACGGCGTAATACCAATCTTTATTGGGCCCTCTTGCCTGCATATGATCCCATCCGTCGCTGGGCATGGCCAAGGTGCTATTGTCCTGTTGGGCTCCGGCTACGTGATAGGGCACATCGTTTGTGGCCATTACATGATAAAATTGTGTGGTCACAAAATCCTGTTCCGTCCAGCTTTTGCCTCCGTTAATGGTCACGTTGCCACCACCGTCGTTGGAATTGATCATTCGGTCAGGATTGTTGGGGTCAATCCATAAATCGTGATTGTCACCATGTGGGGTTTTTATGATGGTATCAAAAGTTTTACCGCCATCCGTGGATTTGTACATGCGGGTATTAAGGCCGTAAACGGTTTCCTTATCCAAGGGGTCGGCATAGATTCTGGAATAGTAAAAAGCACGTTGTCGCAGTTTGCGTTTATCGTTGGTACGCTCCCATGTTTTACCTGCGTCATCAGAACGGAAAACACCGCCTTCATTGGCCTCCACAATGGCCCAAACCCTGTTGGAATCAACAGGAGATACGGTAACACCAATCTTTCCGATGGGCCCTTTGGGCATTCCTTCGTTACTGGTTAGGTCGGTCCATGTATCCCCACCGTCAACGGATTTCCAAAGTTTGCTGTCGCCACCACCGCCCCACATTTTCCATGCTTTGCGGTATACCTGCCAGGTGCTGGCATATAAGACATCGGGATTGTTGCGGTCGATGATGAGGTCCACCGCCCCCGCTTTTGGGCTTGCATACAATACTTTTTCCCAGGTATCACCACCGTTCGTGCTTTTAAATACGCCACGTTCTTCATTATCGCCATACGGATGTCCCAATGCGGCTACGTAGACGATATCTGGATTGGTAGGATGTATTCTGATCCGTGCAACAGCTTGGGTCTGTTTTAGCCCTAAATGCTCCCAGGTTTTGCCCGCATCTTCAGATTTGTAGACACCATCGCCTTGGGTGATGCTTCCGCGCAATTGTACCTCGCCCATGCCGATGTAAACAATATCTGGATTTGTTTCTGCAACAGCTACGGCACCTACCGATGAGCTGGTGACCTGACCATCGGTGACGGGTTTCCATTCGGTGCCGCCATCTACGGTTTTCCATAGTCCTCCGCCCGTGGCCCCAAAATAATATTCGTTGGGCCGGGTTGGGCTTCCTGCGCAGCCTAAGGAGCGACCACCACGATGTGGCCCAATATTTCGCCATTCCAGGCCTTCATAAAAATTCGTATCGATGGTCTTGTTTTGGGCTGATGAATTTTGAGCCGACAAACTGAATGTGAAGCACAAAAAAGTGAATAGTGTAGAAAGGATGTAGTGTTTTTTCATTTTCGGAAGGTGTTAGGTGTTCTTTTGGGCGATTGGCAAGACGCAAAATCGCTACTCTAAATATACCATAATATTGGGAGTATTCCGAACAGGGAAATGGGTAGTTGTAATTATAGAATCTCCTTCAAATCCTGTCGTCCCACAATGGCCATGATTTCTACAGTATCGTTTTTAATTCTGAAGTAGATACTATCAATACCACAAACGCAGCGTCTGTAGCCATTTTTAATAGAATCGACCGATTCAAATGAATAAGGGCGTTGTGCTATTTGGTCAAAGCAGGTAAAGAATGCATTGAAATAATTATCGGCTTGTTGCATTCCAAATCGTTGTATCCCATACTGATGAATGCGGATGAGGTCGTTCTTGGCTTCATTGCTCAATCGATATTTAGTCATTCAACATAGACTTGGACTGGGCTAAGATTTGTGATTCACTATCGTTGGAAAATCCGCTGTTTTCCGCTGTTTCAAGTTTGGCCCGAATCCAATCGATTTGTACTTGTTGCTTTCTGGCTTGCCGAATAAGATCGTTGACCAATTCACTTTTACTTGAATATTCTTCATTGGCAATCTGGGTTTTTAACCAGTCGTCGTTGGGTTTGGTAAGGGAGATGCTTTGTCGAGCCATAAATTATGGTTTGGTGTAAAAATACACCAAAAATGAATCAAATACAATTAATTTATTTGATGCTGACTATATGGTTAAATTACATCTCGATACAACTTAAGTACTATTGACGTTCAATAATCATTTACGGGATTTGAACATTTTTACATATTTCCGAAATTGACAAATTGCGTGTATAATTTTTTTATCGGTTCTTTACTTGTCATTAAAATAGTATTGTGCTATATGTTTGTAAAAATCCCATATTTCCGATTCCCTTTTGTAAATATATTGATGTCTGTCAAATTCTGGTTCTATTTCTTTTATCGACTGTGAAATACAATCAAGTACTATTTGAATAGGTAATTCAACCCATTCATGACGTCCGTTGACTGCCCACCTTCGTAACCTCCATTTAACAATTTGTTCTATAAGTTCAGCTTGCCATCTAAAACTAAAATCAATCCTTTTAATCACCTTAAAGGGAATTGAATTTAATTCTTTTTCATAAGACCTTTTTCTTCTTTCCCAATTCGAGGTTATTCCAAATTTCACAAAAGAATTTACAACAATGACATAGAGTTGAGTAGGCTTTTCCAATCTATAAGTTCAGTTTTCATTTTGAATCTTTGGCTGTAACAACGGCGAGATATTGTTGGCAATTAACTTTATTGTATTCTTTTTCTTAAATCGGTTATTTCAATCTCTAAATCGGATTTTGCTCTTAACTTCCATTCAGTTATTTCCTTTTCAATTTGAGATTTAGATTCTTTTTTATTTGGTGGCAATGGTCTAGGTGGTTTTGTGACTGAAATATTGTTTTCAGGATTTTCAAAACTACGTGTCAGTCCACAAGTATTTATTTCTAAGAGATTTTCAGAGTTGAAATTCCCATAAATTAGCCATTTTCCTTTCTCGTCGATTATTGGTCCACAAAACTTGTCATAAATTCCGTTATACACTGTTCCAATTTTGTCTCCACTAAAGGACTCCACAACTTTAGTTTTAAAATTTTCATGGGAAGCATCTATCTCTATAACTTCTCCAATAAAAATACACTCAGAATTTTCAAATTCATAGTCTTGAATCGCGTTTAAACTCTTTGGAATAGCGCAACTACATGCATTAGCACCTATTGAAGATAATGTTAGCAATAGAAATAATATTTGTAGTTTCATTTTTTCAGTCTGTATATGATTCGTTAGAATGACAGAAATCGTTAGATTTTTATTACGGGAGATTCTGTCGAGGATTGTTTCTAAGTTTGAGGTTAACAAATTGTGGCGATACATTATAGTCATTATTTAAGACTTCATACTATTAAAACCTCTCATGGATTAGGCTAATATATTTTTCCGTTTGTTCGAGTTCAGGGAAGTGTCCACAGTCATTGAACTCAACTATTTCACAATTGGGGACATGTTGTAAAATTGAATCTTTGTCCGTGTTTCTATGCGTAAAATCTTTACCTCCCCAAATTAAGGTCGTTGGAACGTTATCTACCATAAGCTTTTTGTTGACTTCTTTTTCAAGTCCTTGCACTAAACTGGAAAGACAAAAACATCCTCCATTTTTGAGCGCGGTAAGGGCAGTATTTTGATATTCCGTCTTATCGGTACTTTTTGGAAGTGCATATTTGTACCAAATTTTGGCAAACTTCTTTTCGGAAAAGGCGTTTGCAATTTGTCCGATAACCGGAAACCTGAGGATTCTGGGAATTGAACCATTGGTCCATTCTTTCATGGCATGTGTTGATGGTGTTTGGGATAAAAACAATCTTTTTATCCTATCGGGAAATTCCTGAGCGGTCTTGATTGCGTAAAAGCCATTGGAGCATGAGAAGGCCAATGTAGCCCTTTCCACTTTTAGCACATCCAATAGGTTAATGACCAATTTCGAAGCTTTATTAAAAGAGTAATCGAACTTGGAGTTTGGGTAGGAGAAACCTATTCCAGGAAATTCAAAACAAACGACCCTGAAATTCTGGGACAACGATTTAATTAAATCCAGATGATGCTCGATCACATTTGGCCCATCTGGGACATTAACGATTACAGGTTTGTTCTGGCCAGTATCCAAAACGCGCACTGTTCCATAGTCTGTCTGTATCAGTTTGATAGTTGAATCCCAGTTCTCTTGAAATCCTTTTAGACTAAATCGGATGGTATCCACAAAATTTCCTGTCATTGTTTTTTATGTGCTATAACGGTCATGGCACACGATTTTATCCGCGAATAATTATGTCAGTCAGTTTGTTTTTAATGTTCAAATCCGCAACAATTTGATGTTCCCAAAATAAACCGTCATCGTCAAAAGTCAATTCAGAATTTCCATCTCCATAAAACGATATTCCACTTAATTGAATTCGTTGTATAAACTCACTAGTCGAGATTTCGGTCTCGTTTTCAACAAGCCAACTTTCGTTCTTTAAAGGAACAAGTTTTTTTGCGATTCCATTTTTTAATTTTTTTTCATTGTCCGCAACCCAATTCAATCTTCTATTTATCCGGTCGATAAATTCACTTTCCTCCAATTCAATTTCGTTTGGGTCATACATTAGTTCTACTTGGTTTCCAAAAAGAGTGATTTTAGCTGAGTTGGTAATCAACGTATTTTTTCCAGTATACTTTTCTTTCTTTTTTGCTTGTGGAAACTTCTCAAAAAAATCTCCGCTAACTTTTACGGAAAGAACTTCAAAATCTTCACGTTCCGTTTTAAAGTCAGATTTTGAAAGCCTGAACCCTTCTTTTTTATTAAATCTTGAAAACAGTCCCATAGGTTTTTTTCAGATGTGTGATTACGGTTATGGCGATGATTTCCAACTGTAGTAGATCCAGCTGTTGATTTATACTTTTACTTTAGTGTGGCACAAAACCACGATGAATTATGGCCATTATTGGTATTTGGTTGTTTTATTCGGTTTTGTCTTTTTTGTTCCGTTCTATAAGTACTACTCCAATTAATGCCACTCCAATGAAAACGCCACTTGTAGCGTCTATTAGTTCTCCGTTTCGAACTGCCGCATAAATTCCGGCCAGTATTGAAGCAATTCCTATTCCGATCAATACATACCCTGTTTGTTTCTGCATTTCCTTAAGTTGTTTTGGTCGGTTTAGATTCCATTTTGATTTTCAATACCGGTTGAGACTTAAATTCAGTCATTATGGTTCAAAATTTCGATTTTTTACCTTCACGTTTGTCTTGACAATGAAATCCAGCCGTGTTAATGGTTAATATGTTTCAAGGTAGTTAAAAAGCCGCAATGAATTATAGCCAATATTACCTGTAGTTTTTATGGTCCTAAAAGAAGCTTTTTTGCTAATTCAGTACTGAATTCTATTAATAGTTTTTCTCCAACTTGTAGTCCAATTTTAAACCCTTTTGCTATTATAGTTTTAATATTCTTAATCAGTTGTTTCTTTGTCGATTTTGTGATTTCGGATTTAGTTTTTCCGATTAATTCAATAGTGGATTTTGAGTCTTTTGAGTCATCTTTTCTCTGTTTGATTACTTTCTCTGCTTTATTCAGAAAAGCAGTAATCATTTTTTGTTGCTCTATGGAAAACGGTTTAATATTGGCATCCTCTTCAACTATTTCAAACTGTGGTGCTATTTCCTCAAAATAGGTTTTTTCGAACTCGTCATCAAAAAAAGGACTTTCTTTATTTGATTCAATCAGCAAGTTTTTCCATTTCGTAAAGTGTGCTCGAAAATTAGAAAGGCTGACATTTGTTTCCAGAGGTGATAACGTTTCTTCGCTATGTGGCAAATATTTTATTCGGTAAGCGACTTTGTTGTTGCCACTTGCCGGAATTACTCTCATTATTTCAAAATAGAAGTCGCTTGAGTTGTCTAAATCCACAAATTTAATTAATGGACTTTCTGCAAATTCAATTCGAAACAAGCGATTCTTGTCATTTGCTTCTTGGTCTAATATTTTTCTTAATCCGATTGGTATTTTTTTCTTCATTCGTTCAAATTGCAGGTAACGGCTTGTATAAACCCCGTTTTAATGGGGTTTATACCTTGTTGGCAGTATGTTACTATTTCTTGTATTTTTCAGGGTCAAAATGCACATACCAAATATTGTCAGTTTGATTGTCTGCACTCATGAATTTACTCATTAAAGTTTTAAAATCTTTTTTTGCATCTTTATTCCAAGGTTCAATCATTCGTCCACTAGTAAATGTTAATATTCCCGAATTCATACAAGGAGCGAAATCCTTATCAATCGAATTAACATCTTCACCAAGATTTATTGGCTGACTCCATGTTCCATTTACCCTAAATGATATATATAAATCATAATCACCATAACCTCCTGGTCGGTCAGAAGTGAAAATTAAATAATCTTCGTTTGGAGAAATGTACGGATCAGCTTCAGAATTTGAGCTATTGATTGATAAATCCAATCGTTCGACTTCATATTCACTACTATTCCAGACAGCCCGATAGATATCGTTGGAAACAGAGTCTCTTTGATGAAAATAAATGGTACCCTCCCTTGTAACTGAATTATAAGCTTGTTTTTTATCGTTGTTAATTTTTAGACTGACTTGCTTAGGTTCGCCAAAGCCACCATCTTCAAGCACATCAACATACCATAAGTTAGTATCTGTTTTGTTAGGATAATTTTTATCAATTGGTCGTCTAGAAGTAAAATAAACTCGGGACCCGTCTGGTGAAAATATGGGGTCTATGTCCGCGTATTCCCCTGAAAATGAAGCAATTTCAGGCTCAGACCATGAATCATCATTCAATGTCATGTGGATGATGGTTGTCCCTGCCCACATAAAATTAGTGGAGTAAAGAAACACTTTTCCATCAGGTGAAAAGTTGCCATTTGTTTCCCATGCTATAGAGGAAACAATATCTGGTAATAAGATTTGTGCCTTTTGTGTATTGCTCAATCCAAAGAAAGGTTGTGAAGGTATCACTTGAGCCGTGCCTAAATGTACAAACAAAGCGAAAAAAAGTGTGATTAAATATTTCATCATAGGTCAATTATAATTACTGCCAACTTGTTTATATGAATATAAAATACATCGATATACTCCCAAATATAGGGGATAAACGCTACATTTTGTAAGGGATATCCGTATCTATATTAAAAAAGATACTGCAATCGCACACCACCAAAGTAGTTCCTGTCATTGCCGGGGTAAAAATAACGGGGTTCACTACCTCCAAAGCCCGTGGCGTTGATCAACACCGATTGCGCAAAACGGGTATTAAAGAGATTGTTGGCCCCAACATTCAGCCCCAACGTAAAATGCTTGCCTATTGGGGTGCGGTAATTTAAACGGGCATTAAAAACGTTGAATGCTTCGCTACGCAGGGTGTTGGCATCGGTCAATGGAATTTCGTCCACAAACAGGTGGGTCAGGCTTGCCCGAAATCCTTCCACATGCGTAAAATCGATGCCCGAGCTAATGCGGTGTCGCGGTACGCCCGTCAACGGGTTGCCCGAAAAATCATCGTCGCCATCCACAAAATCCAAAAAACTATGGTCGTTCAAGGTATAGCCTATATATGGCGAAAGCAGCATCTTTTTGGCAATGGGGATTCGGTATTTGGCATCCAGTTCCAGACCTTGGTGGCGGGTCTCCCCGGCATTTCGGCCCACAAATTGGTCCTCGCCCACGCGCTGTGCCACCAAAAGATTTTTAATAGTCATGCGGTAGAGGGTTGCGCCAATGACCAATTTTCGGTCAAAAAAGTTGAGCTGGCTGCCCAGTTCATAACTGGTTCCGGTTTCTTGGGCAATATCGGGATTGATGATACCGTCGGGGGTCAAGGTCTCCTCCAAACTGGGGTTGGAAAATCCACGGCTCACATTGGCGTACACATTTCCGTTGGTGAAGGTATAGCGCAATCCAAAACTGGGGAGCAGGATACCCTCAAAGTTTCGTTCCGCAGAGGTATTGTCCGCACCCGTGTTGAACACATCCCGAAAATCGTAGTCCGTTTTGTTAAAATTGAGGCCCAACTGTGCCGAAAAATGTGTCGAAAATGGATAGGTAAGTGTCCCGAAGAGGTTGAGCTGCGTGCGAAACTCCTTGTTGTCGCTGATTTGGTCGCCCTTAAAACTGCCATCGCCATCACGGTCACGAAACAGATTCCGAAAGGTGCTCCATTCGTATTCGTCCTTGTACAGTTCGCCGCCTAGCACATAGTCCGCTGGCCCAAGGCTGCCTTCAAAAAGACTTCTAAACCCAAAACCGTTGGTAATTTCTTCCAGAATATTGAACGGTCGGGGTTCATTTTTGTCGAGATAGGTATAAAAAATACTGGTGGTGTTCTTGAGGTTATCCGCAATTTGATAGTGGTGGTACAAGCCGGTCAAGGTATATTTATTGGCCTCAAAACCCCTTGCAGCCAACCAGTTTTCGGCTGCCCTACGCGGGTCTTCCCGAAAATCGGTTTCCCCCAAGGAACTGGGTATTTGGGCGTTGTAATCGATATAATTGACCAAAACGCCCAACGTACTTTTTGAACTCAGTGCAACATTGGAATTGACCAGAATTCCATCGCGAACAAAGCGGTTGTTTTGCCGGAAACCATCCGTTTCCAAATGGTTATAGCTCACTTTTATGCCAAACCCCTTTTCTTGATGGCTAACGGAGACATTGTTCTTGAACATATTGTAGGAACCTGCGGTAACGTTGTTCGCCAAGCGGGTTGTTCCCTCACGGGCAAGTTTGGTATTCAGCAGAATGGCCCCGCCCAAATTGGCCCCGTAGGCCGTTCCTTTGGGTCCCTTGATGACCTCAAGCGAGCCTAGGTTTTCTAGGTCAAAAGCCTCGATGGTGGAAAAGCCAGTTCCGTTTGTTACGGGAATGCCATTGAAATACAGACGAAGCTTGTCGGTCCCAAAAGGAGTACGTGCCCCAACGCCACGAATGGTGATACGATTGGTATTGAGCGCACCCGATAGCACGTACACCCCCGATATCTGATTTATCGCCGAAGGAATGTCCACCGGATTGAACCGCTCAAAAGTTTGGGTTCCCACAGCGGAGGAAGGCGTGATTCCGATTGCTTTTTTTGGAATGACCTCTTCTGTCAAGATGACTTCGTCTAAGCGGGTAAGCGTATCGTTTTGTACTTGTTGGGACCAACTTTTAATAAAAAACAACAGACAGAGGCTTAGCAAAAGATTTTTCATGGATTGCGGAGGCTATTTTTTCAGTTTAATGGTTTTTCCTTTGCGTGCACTTTCGCGTGCTGCATCCAAAATCTCCATAACGATTATATTGTTTTCCAAAGTGGACAGATTGTACGTAGCAAGTTGATATTTCCCTTTGACTACGGCAGCCAATAAGGAAAAGGGGTCATTTAAGGGATAATCCCGCTCCGCGAGGTCCATTTTCTCTTCGGAAAAACCATCGTAGCCCTCTGCGATGCGAATCCGTAATTGATTCCTGTTATCGGCATAGAGCGCTCCGGTAAGTCCATAGATTTCCATATCCTTTCTACCGATGGGCCAATTCCAAGAGGCCTCGATAATGGCCTGCGAATCATCATAGGTGAGCAAAATAGTGGCATCGTCATCTACATTTGGATTGTTTTCTGGCTGCAATTGTTGCGTAACGGCGGTTACCGTATTTGGTTTTTCACCATCTTTCAACCATGTCAGTAAATTAGCCCCGTAGCATCCAAAGTCCATTATAGCGCCCCCACCGTTTGCTACAGGGTCCAACAACCAATCCAAAAATTCACTGTTGATTCCCAATTTGGAAGGCCCGCGGTGTCCATCACGCACAATGACCTTTCTTATATCCCCTATTTTACCTTGCTCCAACAATTCTTTTGCTTTATGATTTGTGGGATACCAGGTGGTTTCGTAGTTGGTCAATAGGTGAATGTTGTTTTCTTCCGCCAAGGCCTTCATTTTCTTGGCATGTTTTAAATTCATCGCAAGTGGTTTTTCTACCATCACATGGATACCTTTTGGGGCACAGGTTTCAACCACCTCCAAATGATCATAGATGGTGCCAAATGCGGTTACGGCTTCGGGTTTTGTGGCAGCAATCATCTCTTCAAGGGAATCGTATACCAAATCCATGGAATAGCCATGTTGTTCGGCATACCTTTTCGCTAAATCCCGATTGGGTTCCGCAATGCCCACTAGTTCGATATCACCGATATCCTCACGACCCAAAATCCAATGCACATGGGTATGGGTTAGCCCTGCCACTCCAATTCTAAGTGGTTTTTCTTGCGATGCTGCGGGGAAACTATTCATGATGAGACATACAATGGAGACTAGGGCTATGCGAAACATAAAATGGTTTGAATGATGGGAATACTGAATAAAAATAATACTAATTGTCCAGTTCTTGCAGGAGTGTCGCAGTATCTTTTATGGTTGCAAATTCATCTTTAAGATTGGCCAATGCAATTTGATGAACGGTCTTTGCGGATATGGGCTCCCCATCAATTCCAATTTTATTGAAGGATGCCGTGGCATCGGAGATCAATATTGTTTCAAAACCAAGATTTGAAGCCATTCGGGTTGAGGTGGAAACACAGTGCTCTGTGGTCAATCCAGCAATAATCACATGAGTAATGCCTTCGGCCTTAAGCTTTGATTCCAAGTCTGTGCCTATAAAAGCGCTGTTTACATTTTTTTGTACAATCGGTTCATTTTCTTTTGGCTCAACCAAAGGGTGAAACGCATTTCCTTTTTTGGTGGGATGTAACGGTGATTCAGGATTTGTGGAGCAGTGTTGAATGTGAAACAGTGGCAAGTTTCTACTTCTAAATTCAGCTAATAATCTGCTACAATTTTTTTCAGCTTCAGGATTACTTCGTTCTTCTCCGTAGAAATCGGTTTCCTGTAAACCGAGCTGGACATCAATCAATAAAAGTACTGTCATTTATACAAGTCTTAGCTTAAAAATAGGGATTAAGAGCCTGTTTAGGAATTTGTCAATTGTTTTTTTATGCCCCTTTTTGCGCTTTATTTCGTTAAAATTTTGAACCTTAGCTAAGGCTATGCTTAAAAATTTTGCCTCATAAGGCATCAAAAATGACCTATATAAATTCCAATCACATATTCCTAAACAGGCTCTAAAACCTAAAACCTATGGATAGCCCACCTCTATACATAAAGGTGTCCTGAAAATCCTCAGGGTTGATATTTCTTCCAAAACCGCCAAAGATTTCCAGCGTGAATTTTTCACTCCGTGTCGCCCATTTATTCCCCAATCCCAATCCTAGGGCTAATGTACTGTAGTCGTTGTTCCTAAAGGCATCTGGGTCATCAACTTCATCCTCACCTGTGTAATAGAGTCCAAAGGCTTCAGCAAAAAAACCGCTACGAGGTTGGTAGCCAAAGTATGCCCTAAAATTGGGGCCAATACCAAAGTCTCCGTTGTATTCCGTGGCATCGTTGTTAAAGTATACCGTGCCCCCAACACTGGTATCCTCGCCAAGAAAATATTCATAGGAACCCTCTACAGAGCCCGTAACCAAAAACAGTCCTGCGTTGAGCTTTATTTCGTGGTTGTTGTTAAATCTTGGATAGGCTTGTGCATTCATGAAATAACAAGAGAGAAAGAGGCCTAAGAAAAAGAGTTTTTTCATGATTTTCGTTTTTAAATCCAACAGTAGGAATCAATTAACGTTCCACAATTCAAATTTAAACCATGTCCATTGAAAAGTCGAATTTTAAATAGCGAAACACAATGGCTATTTTTAACAAAAATTTGAAGATGAAGATAGTATCCTACAATGTCAACGGAATTCGAGCGGCGCTCAACAAAGGATTTATGGATTGGTTGCAAGCCGTGGACCCCGATGTGGTCTGTTTACAAGAAATCAAGGCCATGAAAGAACAGGTGGATGTGTCTTTGTTCGAAGCGGCGGGCTACAAGTATCATTACTGGTTCAGTGCGCAAAAGAAAGGGTACAGTGGGGTGGCGTTGTTGTGCAAGGAGCAACCTGACCACGTGGAATATGGCACGGGAATCGATTATATGGATTTTGAAGGGAGAAATCTTAGAGCCGACTTTGGGGATATTTCTGTAATGAGTATGTACTTGCCGTCTGGTACCAATATGGCTCGGTTAGAGCATAAGTTGATGTATATGGCAGATTTTCAAAAGTATTCGGATACCCTCAGAAAAGAGCGTCCCAACTTGATTGTCTGCGGGGATTACAATATTTGCCACGAAGCTATGGATATCCACGACCCGGTACGGAATAAAAATGTTTCAGGATTTTTGCCCGTAGAACGCGAATGGATAGGGAATTTTATGAAAAGTGGATTTATTGACAGCTTCAGACATTTTAATAAAGAACCGCACAATTATACGTGGTGGAGCTATCGTGCCAATGCAAGGGCGAACAATAAAGGTTGGCGATTGGATTATGGTATGGTGAACGAAACCCTGAAGGATAGGCTGAAACGATCTATTATTTTGTCGGACGCAAAGCATAGTGATCACTGCCCAATTTTACTGGAGGTTGAAAAATAACGATTGCTTTAAACAAGACCGATAAGGATTGAGTATTTTTGCCAGTCTAAAAAAATTGCCACATGAAATATACCAGACTTCCACATACCGACATTAAAGTCAGCAAGATTTGTTTGGGAACAATGACTTGGGGACGGCAGAATTCTGAGGAACAAGGTCATGAACAGATGGATTTTGCCCTGGAACAAGGAATCAATTTTTTTGATACGGCAGAGTTGTACCCAATCCCTGCCAAAAAAGAGCTTTATGCCGTTACTGAAGAAATAATAGGAAACTGGTTCAAAAAAACAGGAAATCGGGACAAAGTAGTGCTTGCCACCAAGATTGCTGGTCGGGCTGAGTTTGCTAAGTTCATAAGAACAACGGGTTTTAATAAAGATTCCATTATAAAAGCGGTTGAGGGTAGTTTGCAACGATTGCAAACGGATTACATCGATTTATACCAATTGCACTGGCCAGAGCGAAACACCAATTATTTTGGGCAGCGCGGCTATAATGCACATGCTATAGATGGATGGGAAGACAATATCCACCAAGTTTTGGAAACATTGCGGGACTTGGTTTCCGAAGGTAAAATAAGACATGTTGGAATTTCCAATGAAAGCCCTTGGGGGACCATGCGTTTTTTGGAAGAGAGCAAGGTGCACCGTAGTCTTCCAAGAATGCTTACCCTACAAAATCCGTATAGCTTACTCAATAGACTCTTTGAGGTAGGGCTCTCTGAAATTTCTATGCGTGAAAATATTGGTCTTTTGGCCTACTCTCCTATGGCATTTGGTGTATTGAGCGGAAAATATTTGGATGAGATAAAGCCAAGAAAAGCAAGAATGACACTTTTTCCTCATTATAATCGCTATAGTGGAGAAACTGCAACGACAGCTACAAAAAAGTACTTTCAATTGGCACAAGATCATGGTTTAAGTTTAGCACAAATGGCATTGGCCTTTGTAAATACAAGACCATTCTTGACCAGTAATATCATAGGAGCTACGACCATGGAGCAATTGAAGGAGAACGTTGAGAGCATTGATGTAGAACTTTCTGATGAGGTTTTGAAAGGGATTGAGGATATCCATAGTGAATTTCCAAATCCAGCACCTTAAATTACAAGAACAACACGTTTACCACATCTTCAATCTTTGATACCAGTCGTAGACGTATGGTCGTATTTTTAATTCCGATTTTGTTGCTTTTGGAAACATAGATGGTGGAAAAGCCAAGTTTTTCCGCTTCTAAAATGCGTTGGTCCACACGCTGAACAGGTCGTATTTCACCTGCTAAACCTACCTCGGCGGCAAAACAAGTTCCTTTTTCAATGGGGATATCCGCATTGCTGGATAAAATAGCTGCCAACACTGCCAAGTCGATTGCGGGATCATCTACGGAGATTCCGCCGGTAATGTTCAGAAATACATCTTTTGCACCCAATTTAAATCCAGCTCTTTTTTCCAAGACCGCTAAAAGCATATTCAAGCGTTTGGCATTGAAGCCTGTTGCAGAACGTTGCGGGGTTCCATACACCGCTGTACTGACCAGTGCCTGTATTTCAATAAGAAGGGGGCGCATACCTTCGACCGTAGCAGCTATTGCTGTTCCGCTGAGGTCTTCTTCATTTTTGGAAATAAGCACTTCGGATGGATTGTTCACTTCGCGCAAACCACTCCCCTGCATTTCATAGATTCCCAATTCGGCCGTGGAACCAAACCGATTTTTAAGGGAGCGAAGAATTCGGTACACATAGTTGCGGTCGCCTTCAAACTGAAGCACGGTATCTACCATATGCTCCAAAATTTTTGGTCCGGCAATGTTGCCATCTTTGGTGATATGCCCCACTAAAATAACGGGTGTGCTGCTTTCCTTTGCAAATTTGATGAGTTCTGCGGTACACTCGCGTATTTGTGATATGCTTCCAGCTGCAGATTCAATATAATCGGTATGTAGGGTTTGGATGGAATCGATGACCACCAAATCTGGTTCTAAAGCACCTATTTGTTGAAAGATGTTTTGTGTTTTAGTCTCAGTAAGAATATAGCAACTTTCACTGTTGGGATGAATGCGATCAGCGCGCATTTTTATTTGCTTTTGGCTTTCTTCTCCAGAAACGTAGAGTGTTTTGTAGGCGAGCTTTAGCGCTATCTGCAAAAGCAATGTACTTTTTCCAATACCAGGTTCTCCTCCCAACAAAATTAAAGAACCAGGCACAATGCCTCCACCCAATACCCTATTGAATTCTTGGTCTCGGGCGTCTAATCGAATTTCTTTTTCGTTGTTGATTTCTGAGACACGTAATGGGGTGGCAACTTTCTTTGTTGCATTGGATTTGCTTCTCCAGCTTTTCTTTTCTTCTTTTTGAATTACTTCTTCGACAATGGTATTCCACTGTTTGCAAGATGAACATTGCCCTACCCATTTAGGATATTGCGCACCACAGTTTTGACAGAAAAAAGTTGTTTTGGTCTTAGCCATGAACCGGTCTTGGTTTTGGCTAAAGATACTGGTTTTGGGGGATTGGATTATTCGATTATCGGATTTTTGGAGGGTTGGATACCTGGATTATTGGATTAGATAGTATATATAGGTACCGCCATCTAGGTGAGTAATACAAAAAATCGAGCAATCGAACAAAAAATCCTTCGACAAGCTCAGGATGACAATTATTGTGTGAACTTGGTTTCAGGTAGGTGCGTTCAGTTTGCAATAAGGTCTTTGGATAATCCAGGTATGTATCGAACAATCTAAATATCCAACTTAATCCTTCGACAGGCTCAGGATGACATGAAGTAGTTCAAATAATCCAGGTATCCAACCCTCCAAAAATCCAATTTATCCAAGAATCTGAATTAATATCCAAAATCTGCCTTAAGGGCATCTATTTTTTCAAGTGCCATATCCTTGGTCAAAAAGTCTATCTCATCCAGCTGAAAGGCTTTTTCAAATGTTTTGAACGCTTTTTTTGGTTCTCCAAGTTGCTCATAATATTCCCCTTCAAAGTAAAAACCTAGCATGGTATCTGGGAATAGTTTTTTACAAATATCCGACAAGGGCTTTAAAGATTCAAAATCCTCTTTTTTCAAACTTGCAGCATAAATAGCCATTATGTCATTGAGTTCCATAGGTTTTTCAAAACCAAAGAGTTCTTCGATCATACTATATCTATCCTCTAGATATTTAATCACCGGCTCATTGGAAGTCAATATTTCTGTCTTATATTCTTTAGGACTGATAGGTTTGAACATTTGGAACGTTCTTTCCCATGCTTTTCCCAATCCATAAGTTATTACCGAAAGTTCGCTAGCATCAGGATACTCATCCGAGTAGTAATGGATATTTTCCTTCCCCAGACTTTTTATGCCTCTATCCAACTGCAAAATAGTATTGGTGATTTTATCCCTGTTACCTGCTGTTATAAGATTGTAAAAAAGATGTTTGTCCATTGTGGCTAAACGCTCTGGAATTCTGCTTTCCATTTCTGGAGCCAAAAGTGGAGAAATACTTATGTAAGAATTGAACAGTGAACGCTCTTTAAAGAGCCAATAGTTCATGAAATTTGCGGTAATGTCATATCCGATGACCATTTTGAAAGGTGCAGTACTGTATTTCGTTTCAATAGAAGGTATGATCTCCATACCCAAAAATTCGAAAAAGAGCTTTCCCTTTTCTGTTGGTAGACCTGTCTGCTCATCAAAAGCACAATCTTCCCAGCGTTGGTCATTCTCTAATTGGTCTATACCAATGATTATGGTTTGGGGCATTCCTTGGAATTGACTGTTGAATTTGGAGATGGCCACCACTTGATCAAAAAGATGTTCGGCATCCAATACCAAAATCAAGGGGTACTTTTTTTCTTCAGAATAGTCTTCTGGGAAATAGTAGGAAACGTTTCTTCTTTCCTGCAGTTTAAAGGATTCGAAAATCTCTTTTTTTACCTGCGCGCCAAGATTGGTGCATAATAGGCCTATTAGTACAAATAGACATCTTTTCATCGTGGTTAAGTTTTTAGGAGGTCGGGGTCTACCTATTTTCTATTTATTAACGGTAATATGATAAAAGATATTGTGCCAAAAACAATAACCATTAAAGTTTGTGCTGTCCACATTATCCAACCATAGGCGTCGCCAGAAGTTTTGCTAACCCCATATACGGACAAGGCGGCGGTAACTACAATTGGGAAAAGCCCCAGACCACCATTGGTTGCGGCCATTGCAAATGCACCGGCTACAAATGCTACCAAGAACGCACCTAAGGGAAGATCCGTTGTTTCGGGGACCGTGAATTTAATGACCCAGAACATGGCTATATAACATGCCCAAATAAAAAGTGTGTGAAAAATAAAAGCCCACATGTTCTTCATTTTGAAAATACTGAGAACGCCCTCCAAAAGCCCGTTAAGAAATGTCTTGACCTTTATCGCAAAGGAGGAAGTCGACTTTTTAATGATGCGAATAGCGATTAAAAGACCTAAAATACCTGCAAGTAAGAGGACTAACGACCCTACTAAACCTATCCCTTTTTCTTCAAGGATTCCCAAAATCACATCGGTTTGAAAAAGCAGAGCGGTTAGGATAATCAACATGAGCATAATGACATCGATGATACGTTCTGTGACAATGGTGCCTAAGCCTTTCTCAAAGGGAACGTCCTCATACGTGGTCAATGCCGTGGCCCTCAAAAACTCTCCAGACCTCAATACCAGGGTATTTGCAAAATAACTTGTAAGTATTATTAAAACATTGTTGATTAGCCGGGGCTTATATCCTAGAGGTTGCAATAGATAGTTCCAACGAACTGCTCTTGAGACGTGGCTTAGAATACCAATAGATATAGATAAAAAGACCCAAGTTAAATCTGCATTTTGGATAGATTCAAGAATCTTTGTCCTATCCTCTGCCGAGGTCGATGTATAAGAATAAAAAACCAAGCCAGCTCCAATAAGTATTGGAACAGCTATTTTAAGAATTTTTTTGAGAGAGGAGCTCAAAGCTAATTTAGGAGATTGGTTTCTTCATTGGGGAAAACCAAGGCGGGATTAAAGGATTTTGCTTCTTCAATGTCCATTGTTGCATAGGTTATCAAAATAAGGACATCGCCAACGGCAACTTTGCGAGCAGCAGCTCCGTTAAGTGTTAGTTCTCCAGAACCTCTAGGCCCAGGAATTGCGTAAGTTTCCAATCGCTCACCATTGTTGTTGTTAACAATTTGAACTTTTTCGCCCCTAATAATGTTAGCGGCATCCATTACGTCTTCATCAATGGTAATGCTGCCAATGTAATTTAAATCGGCGCCAGTTACCTTTACCCTATGAACTTTGGATTTTACAACTTCTATTTGCATGGTGCAAAATTAATTAATTCAATTTTAGATTGTCTATTAAACGAACGTCATTTGCATAAACGGCAATGAACGCCCTATATTTTCTTCCGGCCTGTACCATCAGTAAGGGAGTCAGTGTGTCTTCATCCGCAATTTGAAAATACTCTAAATCCAATAGGGTATTTTTTTCGAACTGAAGCTTGACCCATTCCATAATCTCAATTGCACTTTCCGTGCCAAATTTTGTTTTGGCAGTCAGTAGCGTTTCGTATATAAATTTAGCTTCGGTTCTTACCTTGGGAGAGAGCCTCTCATTCCGCGAACTCATTGCCAAGCCATGAGGTTCACGTTCTATTGGACAGCCTATGATTTCAAAAGGTAAGCTTTTTGATTTAACCATTTTTTTGATGATTTGGAGTTGTTGAAAATCCTTTTCTCCAAAATATGCCTTGTTGGGGGCAACCGTTCTTAATAGCGTCTCTACAATAGTACCGACACCATCAAAATGTCCTTCCCTAAATTCGCCTTCCATTACTTTGTCCAATCCATCAAAATGGTAGGCCTGAGAGACTACCAGCTCCCCATACATCTCGTTTACAGAAGGGGCAAAAACGACAATTCTTTCCGAAACTTGTTTCAAAAGCCCCATGTCTTTGTCCAAGCTTCTTGGATAGTTATCCAAATCATCTTTTTTATCGAATTGGGTAGGATTTACGAATATGCTCACAACGACTAAATGATTCTGGGCAAGAGCTCTATGTATTAGAGAAATGTGCCCTTGGTGCAATGCTCCCATTGTAGGCACCAAACCAATAGTATGTTTGATGTCCCTCTCTTTTTTCAAGTAAGGATGAAGCTCCTTTTTGTTATAAAATACAAGCATAAAGCTGTTCGAAAACGTGCAAAAATACTATAAATACTGCTAATCAGCATAATTTTTGTACTTTTGCACTTACGTTTTTCAGAAAAGAAAAAGAAAGTGTTTATGAATGGTAAAAAGATATTGTTTGTATCTTCTGAATTAGTCCCATACCTCCCAGAAAATCAAGTTTCCTTAATGTCCTACGAAACTCCTAGAATGGTCAACAGCAATGGGGGACAGATACGTATTTTCATGCCACGGTACGGGAATATTAATGAGAGAAGACATCAATTACATGAAGTGATTCGTTTATCGGGGATGAATTTGGTTATCAACGATATGGACATGCCGCTTATTATAAAAGTTGCATCGATTCCAAAGGAACGTATTCAAGTCTACTTTATAGATAACGAGGAATATTTTAAAAGAAAAGCAACTTTTGCTGATGCAGATGGAAACTTGTTTCCTGATAATGATGAACGCGCTATTTTCTTTGCAAAGGGCGTTGTGGAAACTGTAAAAAAATTAAACTGGTCACCAGATATCATACACGTTCATGGTTGGATGGCCTCTTTACTTCCCTTGTATCTTCGGAATTACTATGCGGACGAACCTTTGTTTGCAGATAGTAAAATCGTAACCTCTGTTTATGATAAAGGGTACGAAGGGGAATTGGATAGTGGGATGAAAGGTAAAATAGCTTTTGATGGTATGGCAGAAGAAAATATCGCTGCTCTTGCCGTTCCCGACTATAATAATTTGTTAAAGGTAGCAGTAGATTATTCCGATGCCATTATTTTAGCCTCGGAAGAAATCTCTGATGACCTGAAAAATCATATTGAAAATCTCTCCAAACCTGTGCTACCTTATGTTTCGCTTCAAGAAGCAGAAGAAGCATACACGAATTTCTATAAAACAGAAGTTTTAAAATAAGTTGCATGAAATTTTCTAGGATTACAGGAGTTTCAACCTTGGTTGCGGCTCTACTAATAATGTTGGCTTCTTGTGAGGAAGAGCTGGGAACCATTGGTGAAGGTGTAGTTGCAGGAGAGCCCTTTACAACAGACAGCGAGGTATTTGATGTTTTTGCTTATAATAAAGGTATAGCAGCGGTACAAACGAATACTTTGCCCTTATATCAATTAGGGGTGTTCAATGATCCTGTTTATGGGAAAAGAACAGCGAGTATCATCTCTCAGGTTACCTTGCCCAATGTAAATCCAACATTTGGTGATTCCTCACAGGATACGGAGAACAATGCCGATAATGATGACTCTGCTTCAACCATACCCGAAGATGAAACAGTAACTGAAGTCACATTGTATATTCCATTCCAAAGACCTCCAGATTCATTAAGGGATAGTGATAATGATGGGGTAGAGGACGCACTTGATGCCGATCCAGATGACCCAAATTCCGATACGGATGGCGATGGCGTAAGTGACAACGATGAGCGTATTTTGGGCTCTAATCCCCTTGATCCAACCGAAGATGGAACAGACACTGATTTTGTTGCCAATTCTTTTCCTGAAAGATTTGATCTGGATAGCATCTATGGGCCTTTAACAGAACTAAATGATGGTCTAATTGAAGGATCCTTCAATTTAAAAGTGTCCAGATCTACATTTTTTCTTAGGGATTTTGATCCGAACACAAATTTTGAGGAAAATCAGGAATATTTCTCAAATCAAGATTTTTCTGGATTCGTTTCAGATGTTTTTTTTGATGGTACGGTTGAATTCAGTAATGAGGAAGTTTTAGTTTTCGATGAGGACGACCCTGAGACTGAAGAGGACGAATCCACTCAGATAGCTGATAGAATAGCACCAGGAATCAGAGTTGATTTAAATACTGCTTTCTTTCAAGAAATTTTAGATAAGGAAGGACAATCGGAATTGTTGAGCCAAGCTAACTTCAATGATTATTTTAGAGGAGTACAACTGGTTCCAGGTTCAGATATGGAGGAGTTGCTGTTTTTGCTGAACCTAACGCAGGCTACAATCACTATTACCTATGACTTCCAAGATTATAATACTACCGATGAAGTTGTGGAAACCGTAGAACGAGATTTTGTATTGGGCTTTGTTGGAACAGGTTTTACGGGCAATGCTGTCAATACTTTTGAGAACGAAGAATTTCCTGCGGACATTTCAGGAGCTTTGGATAATGGTGAAAATGCATCCAGAATATACTTAAAAGGTGGTCCTGGGACGATTACTGAGATTCGGTTGTTCGGGGAAGAGGAAGATTCTGATGCAAGAGGCCAAGAGTTCATTAACCAAATTAAAGCTAACAATTGGATTATAAACGAGGCCAATTTAGTGTTTTACGTAGACAGAGCTACCTTGGACACCCCTGGCGGCGATGTTATAGAACCACCAAGACTGTATTTGTACAATGGTGAGACCAATCAGGCAATATATAATGCCGCTACGGAACAGAGTGATTCAGCGGAACCCTTAGGCATTTTTCTAAATTATGATGGGATATTACAAAAAGAAAGTGATAATGGAGTTCAATACAAATTTAGAATTACCGATCATATCAATGATATTATCGTAAGGGATTCTACAAATGCAAAGCTTGCGCTCACGGTAAGCTCGAATGTTTTTATTACAAATGTTTCTGAAGCTATGGGAACAGTTGAACCGGTTATCGATGTTCCCATCATGTCCACTGTAAATCCATTGGGAACTGTACTTTTTGGGAGTAATGTGGACTCAGGTAACGAGGACAAAAAATTAAAATTAGAGATTTTTTATACCCAGGCCAATTAAAACATACCATTCAAAGACTTTTTTTGTTATATAACATATAGAATTACCTATTTTATTTAATAGATTTTAGATTTGCAAATCTAAATCAATAATTAATATTATCATCTTATGTGTGGAATTGTAGGTTACATTGGTCATCGAGATGCATACCCAATCATCATGAAAGGATTGCAACGATTGGAGTACAGAGGCTATGATAGTGCAGGGATTGTGCTGTTCGATGGCGAAGACACACATCTTGCCAAAACCAAAGGAAAGGTCGATGATCTAAAAAAGAAGTCACAAGCAACAATAGATACTGTTGGAAAGTTAGGGTTAGGTCACACACGATGGGCTACACACGGTGTTCCAAATGATATTAATTCGCACCCTCATTATTCAAATTCTGGAGATCTAGTGATTATCCATAATGGAATCATAGAAAATTATGAATCCATTAAAAAAGCATTGATAGGTCGGGGCTATACCTTTGAATCAGATACGGATACGGAGGTATTGGTAAACCTTATCGAAGAGGTAAAGAAGAAAGAAGATGTCAAACTTGGAAAAGCAGTTCAAATTGCCTTAAACCAAGTCGTTGGAGCTTATGCTATTGCTGTATTTGATAAAAACAAACCAGATGAGATAGTGGTTGCCAAGCTAGGAAGTCCTTTAGCCATTGGGATTGGAGAAAATGAATATTTTATCGCTTCAGATGCTTCTCCGTTTATCGAGTTTACCAATAATGCGGTTTATCTGGAAGATGAGGAAATGGCCATAGTCCGTGTTGGCAAGGAGATAAAAATGCGCAAGATTAAGGATGATGCAATAGCGTATCCCAATATTCTTGAACTTCAGTTAAACCTTGAGGAAATTGAAAAAGGGGGCTATGACCACTTTATGCTCAAAGAAATTTATGAGCAGCCCAGGGCAATTTTGGATACTTATAGAGGACGATTGCTTGCGGATCAAGGTCTTGTTAAAATGGCTGGGATAGACCAAAATTTAGAGAAATTCCTCAATGCCAATAGAATTATCATCGTGGCCTGTGGAACTTCGTGGCATGCTGGTCTTGTTGCAGAATACATTTTTGAGGATTTGGCAAGAATTCCTGTTGAAGTGGAGTATGCCTCAGAGTTTCGTTACAGAAATCCGGTAATAACAGAAAACGACGTTTTAATCGCCATCTCTCAATCTGGGGAAACGGCAGATACGCTTGCAGCAATAAAGTTGGCCAAAGAAAAAGGAGCTTTTGTTTTTGGTGTATGTAATGTAGTAGGATCTTCCATAGCTAGGGAAACCCAAGCTGGGGCTTACACACACGCAGGACCTGAAATTGGAGTGGCATCAACCAAAGCGTTTACGACGCAGATTACGGTACTTACTTTGATTGCTTTGAAATTGGCTCATGAAAAAGGTGTTTTTTCAAAATCAAAGTATCATGAATATTTGACCGAATTGGAAGGAATTCCTGCTAAAGTTGAAAAAACATTATTGTCAAACGAAATCGTAGAGAAGATTTCAGAAATATATAAGGATTCAACCAATTGTCTTTATTTGGGAAGAGGTTATAATTTCCCAGTGGCCTTGGAAGGAGCACTGAAATTAAAAGAAATCAGTTATATCCATGCAGAAGGCTATCCAGCTGCTGAAATGAAGCACGGACCTATTGCCTTGATCGATGAGCAGATGCCTGTAGTCGTAATTGCTACCAAAAAGGGACATTACGAAAAGGTTGTTAGTAATATTCAGGAGATTAAGTCGAGAAGCGGTAAGATCATTGCAATTGTAACAGAAGGGGATAAGTCGGTAAAAGAATTGGCCGACCACGTAATCGAAGTACCGGAAACTTCAGAAAGTCTAACGCCTTTGCTTACTACAATTCCATTGCAATTGCTTTCCTATCATATTGCGGTTATGAGGGGTTGTAATGTGGACCAACCCAGAAATTTAGCAAAATCGGTTACCGTGGAGTAACTTTCAAAAACAATAATTACATACAAAAGCGCTGTTATCGGCGCTTTTTTTTGTTAAAATCGTAGAGATAACCCTTTTTTTTTGGCAAAAAAGTATTATGCATGCATAATTTTTTTCAATTTTGTGAAAAGCAACTAAAAAAAAATGTATCTTCCGCCTGCAATGATTTACATTAACTTAAAACTAAATTAACTCAAATAAACAAGCCAATGAGAAGACTAATGATTCTTTCCCTCATGTTTTTTGGTGCTGTCTCTTATGCGCAGACCACGGTACAGGGAACAGTAGTTGACGAAAGCAATGAACCTATTCCAGGAGCAAATGTAATATTAGTGGGAAAAGCCGAAGGTGCTACTGCTGACTTTGATGGAAAGTTTACGTTTGAAACCTCGGAACAGCCACCATTTAAATTAAGATTTACAAGTATTGGTTTTTCTGATTTTATTGCAGATGTAACATCCAACAATCAAACACTCACAATTACGCTCATGGAAGCATCAACGATTCTTGATGAAATTGTAATTTCTGCTTCTAGAACCCCAGAGCGTATTTTTGAGTCACCGGTTTCGGTTGAAAGATTTGGTTTAAAGGATATACAAAATACTTCGGCGGAATCCTTTTATGGGGGATTACAAAACTTAAAAGGAGTTGATATCAATACAAACAGTTTAACGTTTCAATCCATAAACACCAGAGGTTTTGCAACATTTGCCAACAATAGGTTTTTACAATTGGTAGATGGTATGGACAACTCGGCTCCAGGTCTAAACTTTGTTTTGGGAAATTTAGTGGGAATGTCAGAACTGGAAGTTCAAAGTGTTGAGATTCTTCCTGGTGCATCTTCTGCACTTTATGGAGCTGGTGCTTTTAACGGTATCTTGTTTATGCAAAGTAAGAGTCCTTTCGATTTTCAAGGGATCAGTGCTTATGCCAAAACAGGGATAACTTCCCAGGAAGCTGCCGGTGATAATGCATACTACGATTTTGGAATTAGAGCGGCACATGCCTTTAGTGATAAGTTGGCCATAAAAGCGAATCTTTCCATATTAAAAGGAGAGGACTGGCATGCTGTGAACACTACAGATATTGCTAATCCAGGCGCCGATAGAAGTAATCCAATTTATGATGGATTAAATGTATATGGGGATGATTTTGTAATAACCCAAGACTTAGATGCAATTGCAGGTTTTCCAAGTGGAACCGTGGGCCCAATATCGGTTACAAGAACAGGATATGCGGAACGGGATCTAGTGGATTACGGTGCAGAGAGCGTAAAGACAGATTTTTCGCTCTTTTACCGTCCTTTCGCCGATGACTTTGAGATTATCTATCAAGGTAGGGTAGGCCGTGGTAATACCATCTATCAAGGTGCTAACCGATATGCTGTTCGAAATTTCATTCTTCAGCAACATAAAATAGAATTTAGAAATAAAAACTTTTTCTTAAGGGGATATATTACCTCAGAAAACTCTGGAGATTCTTATGACACACGTTTTGCCGCAATCAATGTTAACAGAAGGTGGAAATCTGACACGCAATGGTTTACAGATTATGCACAAGCTTATATACCTGCTTTTTTAGGAGGTATTCAACAAGGTGGGTTAACACGTGAACAAGCATCTACCCAAGCTCATGTGGCAGGAAGGGCAGCAGCAGATACGGGAAGATTGATTCCTGGCACACCGGAATTTCAGAATGCATTTAATTCTGTAATAGCTGATGGTGATTTGACACGTGGTGCACGCTTTATTGATAACACTAAGTTTCGTCATGTAAATGGTAACTACAACTTGGCCCATTTAATTGATAATTGGGCGGATATTCAAGTAGGGGGGTCATTTAGAGAATATGAACTGAATTCTCAAGGAACTATTTTTACCGATTTTGACGGGCCTATTAAGTATAACGAATTTGGTGCTTATGCACAGTTACAAAAGAAGTTTTTAGAGGAGCGTTTAAAGTTCACGGGATCAGTTCGCTATGACAAGAACGAATTCTTCGATGGATTTTTGTCACCTAGGGCGGCATTAGGCTATACTGCTGGTGAAAAAAGAAACCATAACTTTAGGGTTTCGGCACAACAAGGTTTTAGAAACCCAACTACACAAGATTTGTTTATAGGTCTAAATGCGGGAGCCGCTATATTGGTCGGTTCTGCACCAGCAAACTTGGAGAGGGATGTCAGAACCTTTTCTGTTAGTCAAGCAGGACGAGACGCGGGACAGCCAGAAACTGTTCAAATTGTGGGGAGATCAGCTTATGAGAACGCTTTCTCAGTAACTTCTGTTCTAAACGGAGCTCCGGAAGCACTTAATTCTTCTATTATTCAGCCAGAGGAAATTACAACATTCGAAGGAGGATATAGGGGTCAGGTAGGTAAATTTACGATTGATTTAAGTGGCTACTACAACCGTTACAAGAACTTTATTTCAACCGTCAATGTACTGGTTCCATTATACGGAACAGTGGGAGATAACAGTCTTTCACTTCAAGCACTGTCAAGAGGTGATAGCCAAGCCTATCAAGTGTATACCAACTCAGAAGCAGATATTGATTCTTGGGGAGGTTCAATTGGTGTTGATACTAAAGTATTGGGCAATTTTGACTTGGGTGTAAACTACACATACGCTGAATTTGATTTCGATAGGGAACGGTTTCCAGATTTTGAAACCAATTTCAATACACCAAAGCACCGTGTTAAGGCTTCTTTTGGTAACACAGAACTTTTCAAGAATTTTGGCTTTAATGTGAACTACAGATGGAGCGATAGCTTTTTCTGGGAAGCAACATTTGAAGATGGTGACGTCCCAGCCTATACCGTTCTGGATGCACAAATCAATTATAACGTTCCAAGCATCAAATCTGTTTTTAAGGCAGGGGGTTCAAACCTTTTGGGAGATGAATATTTTCAAGCGATTGGTACAGGTTTGGTAGGTTCTATTTACTATGTTTCTTGGACAATTAATCCATAAGTCATAACTATATAATATTGACAAAGGCACTGATTTTTTCAGTGCCTTTTTTGTTGTTAAAAAAAGAGATTATAAGTTTCAGTTTAAAAGTGGAAAAGTATATCTTTGCAGCCGGAAAAAAGGCAGTTTTTTCCTTCGTATTCAATTAAAAATAAACAGAGTAATGTCTAAAGTTACAGGTAAGGTTGCACAGATTATAGGCCCCGTCATTGATGTTGAATTTGAATCGGGAACTGAAATCCCAAAAATTTATGATTCTCTTGAAATCAATAATGCCGATGGATCCAAATTAGTATTGGAAGTTCAATCCCATATTGGTGAAAATACGGTTCGTACCATTTCTATGGATTCTACGGATGGTTTAAGTAGAGGAGTTGAAGCTCATGCAACTGGAAGTGCAATTCAGATGCCGATAGGAGAGGATGTTTACGGACGTCTTTTTAATGTAATTGGAGATGCTATCGATGGAATGGAGAATTTGCCTAAATCTGGCGACCATGGACTTCCAATACACAGAGAGGCTCCTAAGTTTGAGGATTTGTCAACTTCTACCGAAGTACTTTTTACAGGAATCAAAGTAATCGATTTGATCGAGCCTTATGCAAAAGGGGGTAAGATTGGATTATTTGGTGGTGCAGGTGTTGGTAAAACAGTACTGATTCAGGAATTGATCAACAACATTGCAAAAGGACACGGTGGTCTATCCGTATTTGCAGGTGTTGGTGAACGAACACGTGAAGGAAACGATTTGCTTCGTGAGATGTTGGAATCTGGGATTATAAAATACGGAGACGACTTTTTGCATTCTATGGAAGAAGGCGGATGGGATTTATCCAAAGTGGATAAAAATGCAATGAAAGAATCCAAAGCAACATTCGTTTTTGGACAGATGAACGAACCTCCTGGGGCACGTGCCCGTGTAGCACTTTCTGGATTGACGATTGCTGAATATTTCCGTGATGGAGCAGGTGACGGACAAGGAAAGGATGTACTTTTCTTTGTGGATAACATATTCCGCTTTACGCAAGCAGGTTCTGAGGTTTCTGCACTACTTGGAAGGATGCCTTCCGCAGTGGGTTACCAACCTACCTTGGCGACAGAGATGGGTGCTATGCAGGAACGGATTACATCAACAAAAAGAGGTTCCATTACATCGGTACAAGCGGTATACGTACCTGCGGATGATTTAACGGATCCGGCTCCTGCAACAACATTTGCCCACTTGGATGCTACAACCGTACTTTCACGTAAAATCGCTGAGCTTGGTATTTATCCAGCGGTGGATCCATTGGACTCAACTTCAAGGATTCTTACGCCAGAAGTTTTAGGAAAAGAGCACTATGCATGCGCGCAACGTGTAAAAGAGTTGTTACAGCGCTATAAAGAGCTACAGGATATTATTGCTATTCTTGGTATGGAAGAGCTTTCGGAAGAGGATAAATTAGCAGTAGGTAGAGCAAGAAGGGTACAACGTTTCTTATCTCAGCCTTTTCACGTAGCAGAGCAATTTACGGGTATTCCCGGTGTATTAGTGGATATTAAGGACACTATCAAAGGTTTCAACATGATTATGGATGGTGAATTAGACCACCTACCAGAATCGGCCTTTAACCTTAAGGGAAGCATCCAAGACGCCATTGAAGCTGGAGAAAAAATGCTAGCAGAAGCATAACTTAGTATCTAGTAGTTGGTATAAAGTAATTAGAACTTCTCAATACTAGCTACTCAATACTAACTACTAACTACTTAATACTAGAACCATGTATTTAGAAATTGTATCACCAGAAGCTACTTTATTTGCAGGAGAAGTAACCTCGGTTACCGTTCCGGGAGTAAATGGCGAGTTTCAAATGTTAGAAAATCACGCGCCAATCGTTTCGTTATTGCAAGAAGGCAATGTAAAAGTTCAAGGAGATATTACTATTGCTGAGGACTTTCAAACTAAATTTTCTAAAGGCGCAAATGGAGAAACAGTATTACCCATTTCTAGCGGCACTATTGAAATGAAAGAAAATAAAGTGATTGTTTTAGCGGATTAGGCTAAATTCATATTTACAATAACAAAAGAAGCCGCTCATTGAGCGGCTTCTTTATTTTAATACAATAAGTGACCATTCTTTGGTATCGGTTTTATACCGCTTTAATTCTCTGAACCCTACTGCCTCGTGCGCATATAAAGAACGTTTATTGTTTACATCTACTTCGGTTATAATACAATCAAAGCCTTTGGGCAGTGTACGCTTCATTTTTGAGTAAAGCCCTTTAAAAACTCCCTTTCTTCTATATGGTTTAGCAATACATATTTGTCCCATAACCATGTATTCGGTATTTGTTTTCATGGTTTTGGAAATTTCTATGAACATGGGCTTTAAAATAGCAATGGAATGGGCAAATTTAGGATGCATACAAAGTACATATCCAATAACAATATCATTTTCAATAGCGATGATGTGGCCGTGCGCATCGTTCATTTTCTTTAGAATTTCCAAGGAGTGCTCTACGGTCACGAATCCTTCATCATCCTTTTCTGTCTTCGTTAGATTTTTTGAGAGATTTTGTTGTTGCAGTAGCAGAATTTGTTCAAGTTCTTTAGTTGTCGATGCTTGTTTATAGGTAGCCATACCTCGTATATTTCAATAAAGATAGTACTTTTGAAACATGGTGAATCTCCCAAATAAATTGGAACAAAAGCTTGAAAAAAGAAGGCTGGAAAATGCTTTGCGGGTTTTGCCAGAAGCGCAACAATTGATTGATTTCTCTTCCAACGATTATCTAGGGCTTGCAAAGAAAAAAGAATTTTCAAAACTAGCATTGAGTCTGTTGGAGAACTTGAACTTAACAGAAAATGGAGCCTCTGGTTCTCGATTGCTTACAGGAAATCATAGGTTGTACCAAAAGCTTGAAAACTTCTTGGCCTTTTACCATAAATCAAGCGCTGCACTGGTATTTAATTCGGGATACGATGCCAACATTGGTTTTTTTGAAGCTGTTCCCCAAAAAGGAGATCTTATCTTTTATGATGAGTTGGTACATGCAAGTATCAGGGATGGGATTAAAATGAGCAATGCCAAGGCATATAAGTTTAAGCACAATAGTTTAGATGATTTACTGTTGTGCGTTGAGCGTAGCCGAAACGCCACCAGTGAAAATGCGGTGATTTATATTGTCACCGAATCGGTTTTTTCCATGGACGGTGATTCTCCTAATTTAAAAACATTGTCAGATTTTTGCTTGGAATATAAATGTCATTTAATTATCGATGAAGCTCATGCAAATGGGATTTTTGGTGATGGGAAGGATTTGGTGTGCCAGTTAGGGATTGAAGACCATGTTTTTGCGAGAGTTATCACCTTTGGAAAAGCTTTGGGAAATCATGGTGCAGCCATTCTTGGAAGTGATGCTTTAAAAACATATCTGGTTAATTTTGCTAGAAGTCTTATTTATACTACGGCCCTTTCCCCACATGCTTTAGCGACTACTCTAATAGCATATGAATATTTGGAAAAAGAAGGCGTGAGGGAAAGGACTAAGCTTCAGAAAAACATAGAATTTTTTAAAAATCAAGCTAAACTTTTGGGTTTATCAAAAGATTTTATAGAAAGTAATTCTGCCATCCATTGTATCATTATTCCAGGGAACGAAAAAGTAAAACAAGTCTCAAACAAACTATGGGAGGAAGGATTTAATGTAAAACCTATTCTTTCGCCAACTGTAAAAACAGGGCAGGAAAGACTCCGTTTTTGCTTACATCCCTATAACACAACAGAAGAAATATCAAAAGTTTTATCAACCATAAGAAACCTCATAAAATAATGGAACAGGAATTTTTCACGTTGGGCAGTTTTGAGTTTCCTGCAGATGTTCAGATTATAAAAGGAAAACTGGAATCTGAAGGCATACAGGTTTTTTTAAAGGATGAAAATACCATAAATTCAGACCCATTGATTAGCGGAGCCATTGGTGGTGTAAAACTATTGGTTTATTCTACGGATAAGGACATCGCCCAGAAAATATATGATGATGTGCGAAACTACGCTACCGATAAGGATGGAAAACCAATTGTTTGCCCTAATTGTGGCGCTACCAAATCAGAAATATATTATTCAAGAAATGGCATATTTTATAAACTCTTTCCTTTTTTTGAGCCTAGAAAGTATAAATGTGCCCAATGTAACTTTATTACCAAACCACAATGAACTTGTTTAAACTTTTTGTTTGGAACCGAGAATATCGGCTTTTATGGCCAGATGATGTCATTTTTTTAATGGCATAGCAGGGCTAAGGTGTTCAAAAATGAGGAAATATGGCCTCAAAATGTGATATTAGTAGGTAAAAGTAAAAGTTTAAACGAGTTCAATGACAAAATTCTTTATTACAGGTTCATCAACAGATGTTGGTAAGACCATTGCATCGGCAATAGTTGTGGAAGCCCTAGAAGCAGATTACTGGAAGCCTGTACAAGCAGGGGATTTAGATTACTCCGATAGCCACAAAGTTGGAGAACTGATTTCCAACCCCAAGACCAAAATCCATAAAAACAGCTATGCGCTCAACACACCCATGAGTCCACATGGGGCAGCGGAAATAGACGGGATAACTATTAATTTAGAAAAGATTGTTCCACCAGAGACAGAAAACCATCTGGTCATAGAAGGTGCTGGAGGATTATTGGTTCCGTTGAACGACACGGACACCATTTTTGATTTAATACAACCAGATTATAAGGTCATTGTAGTGTCTAGACATTATCTGGGCAGTATAAATCATACACTACTTACGATTGAAAAATTACAAGAACGGAATTTAAAAATTGGGATTATTTTTAGCGGAAATGAGCACCCGACTACGGAAAGTATCATTCTAAGAAAAACGGAGGTTTCTTTTCTTGGAAGAATCGATGAGGAGAAAGGCTTTGATGAAGAAATCGTTTTGAAATATGCGTCACAATTTAGAAAGGCCTTATTATCATTCTAGTCTTTGGTATATTAAGCCCTTATCGATTGTTTTAACTAAGCGATAGTGTTTGTCCAGATAATCATCGATATACGTGTTAAAATCAATCATTTTTTTATCAAAAATCTTTTTTCCTTTACGGGCTACTATGATTTTAGGTTGCAAGACATCCAAAATATATTGTAACTCTTGCATGCCTGTTTCTCTTGGGTTTTTCATATAAGGAAACAATTCTTCTCGACCTATGCTGCTTGGATGTGTTGCCGCTTTTGTAGGTGGCTCTTCCCCCAATACCCAATATCCTATGTGGTACTCCGTAAAAAATATATTCTCAGTTTCAAGGTTGTTCGTTTCAATATATTTGGGCAGGTCAATGCCTTCTCCATTATAAAAGGTGCCTTTTTCTAATTTATTGGAAATGATATTGGCATATTCTAAATATGACTCAATTGGAATTAAAAAAAGCAGTAGGACAACACTACCTAAAAACTTTCTTGGTATTGCAGGAAACTTATCTACTGCAATCCCGATTGGAATTAAAATAAATGGAAACAATTGAATTAAATAATGTCCATTAGCTTTTCCTGCTTGAATAAATGAAAAGAGAATACCTACTATAATTACAACAACAATTTGTACGTGTCGTAATTTGAAATCTATGATTTTGAATACATATCCAGCATACAATAGCATCAATATTACAAAGACAAATGGCAAAGGCTTTAAAACGGAATGATACTTTGAACCCGAGTAAGCCATAGGTGCTTCAAAAACAGATTGCCACCATATGCTTATTTCTCCCTCTAAATAGTAGGGTATAGCTGTAAAAATAACAAGAGCCATAAAGCCTATAGCCATTATGAACAGTCTCTTAAACTCATATAAAATCTGTTTTTCTTGAATGGATTTCCAACTTAAAAAGAGTCCTAAAGTAAGTAATGGATATGCCATGTTTAATTTGGACATTACGGAAAGGCCAAAAAAAAGACCAGCAATAAAAAACCACTTTGGCGAGTGCTTGGTCAGCAAAACATAAATTCCAATGACAAAGAACATTGTGCAGATATGTTCGGACATGACCCCTTGCAAACTGCCAAAAAGACTTTGTAAAAAGACACCAAAAACCGCACACCAAAAACTAACTTTTTTGGACACGGATTTGGTGGCAATGCCATACGTAAAAAGTGCTGTAATGGCTACTAGAAAAGTTCCGAACAAACGAATTGCAAAAAAGCTTTTGCCAAAGGTGTAGATTATCATGGCAAATGATAAAAAAGTGATGGGAGGTTTTAGGTCCCAAAGATGGGTATAAGGTAAATGACCGTCAACCCATGATTGTGCCATTATGATGAATGTACTTTCATCTCGATCTATATAATCCCTAAAAAAGAAAGGAAACCGAATAAAAAAAGCTACAGAAAAAACTATCAAAAAAACTATCTTCCAATTAAGATTTTTGTAATTGGAAGTGAGAAATTTAATAGCGTTATTTAGCACTTTTAGGATTGATTTTTTTGTGTTTTAATTACGATCTTTGCAAGATAGATAAATTGAAGCTTTTGACTAATACTGCTGCATTGGAAAAATTATCTGACAGGGACAAAAAACACCTCTGGCACCCATTGACCCAACATAAGGTCCATCCAGAAATGCTTGCAATCACAAAAGCAAAGGGAGCAATCTTGATTGATGAAGAGGGTAAAGAGTACATAGATGGTATATCCTCTTGGTACACCTGTATGTACGGACATTGCCATCCCTATATCTTGGAAAAGGTGGGCGCGCAAATGCAACATTTGGATCAGGTCGTCTTTAGTGGTTTTACTCATGAACCTGCTATAAAATTATCTGAGGAACTCATAAAAATCCTTCCAAAGAACCAAGAAAAACTTTTCTTTTCGGATAATGGGTCTACTGCTACGGAGATAGGAATTAAAATGGCCTTGCAATATCATTTTAACCGAGGAGAAAAACGCAATGCGCTTTTGGCATTCGAAGAAGCGTTTCACGGAGATACTTTTGGTGCTATGTCAGTTTCTGGCCTATCTGTCTATAATGGTCCTTTTGAAGATTTTTTTATTGAAGTGGAGCGAGTTCCAGTACCTACCACAGATAATATAGAAGCCATTCTTGCACAATTACAAACTAGATTAGGGCAAGGTGGCATCGCTGGATTTATCTACGAACCTTTGGTACAAGGTGCAGCGGCTATGAAAATGCATGACGCCGTTGGTCTTGATAGAATTTTATCACTTTTAAAAGAATACGATGTGCTCACCATTGCCGATGAAGTGATGACAGGGTTTGGAAAAACCGGAAAGTTTTTTGCTTCCGACCATTTGGAAACCAAACCAGATATCATGTGCCTCTCCAAGGCCTTGACGGCAGGACTTTTACCTATGGGGCTTACCACTTGCACCCAAAAAGTGTATCAAGCATTTTATAGCAATGACCTTGCTAAGGGATTGTTTCATGGACATACGTATACCGGTAATCCTTTGGCCTGTGCTGCGGCACTGTCGGCTTTGGAATTGCTTCAGACTGAAGAAATCCAAGAGAATATTAGAAATATTATCTCATGGCACAAACAGTTCGACGGATCAATAAAAAATCACCCAAAAGTAGCTTCTACCCGTCAATTGGGAGTAATCTATGCACTGGATTTGAATGTGAAAATGGAACGCTATGGTAATCTAAGGGATAAGTTGTTCAAGCACTTTATGGATAATGGCGTGTTTTTGCGTCCACTGGGAAATACCATTTACATTTTGGCACCCTACATCACTACCAAAACAGAAATGGAACGCATTTATAGAGCTATTGAATCAGTACTAGAATTGGTATAGCAAAATATGTTGAAAGAACCTATTTCAATCACCGCAATAGCCTCTATCTCATCGTTGGGGGGAAGCTTGGAAGAAAGCTGGAATTCTTATCTTGATGGCAATCACAAACTTTCGGCAATTGAAATTGGAGCACAAAAAGTTTGGGCCGCTACCTTACCTGAAACCTTAATATTGGAAATAGAGCAACTGAGACAATCAGATGTTAAGTACAAGAACTTAGACGCTTCAGTTCTTTTTGCCATCCACGCTTCCAGAAAAGCAATTGAACAGGCAGGTTGGGGAGGTAAAACGGATTTTGGAATCAATATCGGCTCATCTAGAGGGGCAACAGCGCTTTTTGAAAAATATCATGCAGACTTTTTACGGGAAGGAAAATCGTCGACCTTATCATCACCTACAACGACCTTGGGAAATATATCATCTTGGGTTGCGCACGACCTAAAATCAAAAGGGCCCGAAATCTCCCATTCCATTACTTGCTCTACCGCATTACATGCTATGTTGAACGGTATTGCTTGGATTCAATCAGGAATGGCAAATACATTTTTAGTAGGAGGCAGCGAAGCTCCATTGACCCCTTTTACCATCGCTCAAATGCAGGCACTAAAGATTTATGCCCCCTTCGACTCTTCTCAGGGGACAAATTTGGTGACCTCGGCTACGCTCAGTCACCGAACAGATAATCTGGAAGCTGAGCGCAGCCGAAGCTACCATTCCGAGCCTGTCGAAGAGTACCCTTGCCAAGCCTTGAATTTCAACAAGAAAAAAAATTCCATGGTCTTGGGAGAAGGGGCGGCAATGGCGTGTTTGGAAAGTGGAAAACAATCGAATGCATTGGCATTGATTCAAGGTATAGGGTATGCTACGGAACCTCTAAAGCATAATGTATCTATCTCTGCGGATGCACATTGTTTTCAGGCATCCATGAAAATGGCCCTTGGCGATTTATCCCCCGAAGATGTGGACGTAATTGTGATGCATTCCCCAGGAACCGTGAAGGGAGATTTATCCGAGTTAAAAGCAATTGAAAAAGTTTTTTGTAACAAATTACCTTTTTTGACTACTAATAAGTGGAAAGTGGGACACACTTTTGGAGCCTCCGGAATGTTGAGTGTAGAAATGGCTATTTTGATGCTTCAATATCAAAAACACATTCAACCTCCATTATACAAACAAGAAGTAAAAAAAGAATCCATACAAAAGATAGTGGTCAATGCCGTAGGGTTCGGTGGGAACGCAGTTTCCGTTTTACTTTCTGTATAAGATTTGTAAAAATTTACCGTAAAGTCTTATCTTGACCAAAACATCAACTTAATACTTTTAACTATGGAAAACTGGTTTGCCGCGTTGACTTTATTTGAAAAAATCTATTGGATTATTGCCATTACGGGCTCTGTTGTTCTGGTGATTTTTGTTATCATGACATTCATTGGCGGAGAAGTAGAAGACCTTAGCGGTGATGTTGATGCAGATATAGATGGAGACGGTGGAATATCGTTTCAATTTCTTTCCATTAAAAACCTTATGGGATTTTTCACCATTTTCGGATGGTCTGGAATTGCCTGTATCGATGGTGGGTTATCAAAAGGTCTCACCGTAGTCATATCAATCTTTTTTGGATTGTTAATGATGTTCCTTATGGCGTCTCTATTTTATTATTTGAGCAAGATGCAAAGTAGCGGAACGTTGAAGCTGAAAAATGCCTTGAACCAAATAGGCGAAGTGTACTTGACCGTTGGAGCGAACAGGTCCAAAATAGGGAAGGTAAGTATAAATGTACAGGGCACCTTGCGTGAACTGGAAGCATTGACCGATGAGAATACAGACCTTGTCCAAAGCAATGTGGTCAAGGTAAAAGAGATTACTACGAACGGAATATTGATTGTTGAACTTTTAAATAAATAACCAAATGTTACTACTATTACAAATGCAAATTGGTGGAAGCGCCTCATTGTTAGGTATTGGCTTTGCCGTACTATTTTTCTTTATCATCATCATTTCCTTTATAAGGAGGTATAAGAGATGTCCATCTGACCGAATTTTGGTGGTCTATGGAAAAGTGGGTACAGGTAATTCGGCGAAGTGTATCCATGGTGGTGCCGCTTTTATATGGCCCGTTATTCAGGATTATGAATTTCTGGACCTAACACCTATTTCCATAGAAGTTGATTTGGCGAATGCCTTGAGTAGACAAAATATTAGGGTAAATGTACCTTCAAGATTTACCATAGGTATTTCTACAGAACCCGGGGTCATGCAGAATGCAGCTGAGCGACTTTTAGGTTTGGGTATGCCAGAAGTACAGGAGTTGGCCAAAGAAATCATTTTTGGTCAGTTACGTTTGGTAGTCGCTTCCATGGATATTGAGGAAATCAATTCTGATAGAGACAAATTTTTATCCAATATTTCACAAAGCGTTGAGTCCGAACTAAAGAAAGTAGGACTTAAACTTATCAACGTAAACATTACCGATATCGTAGACGAGTCGGGATATATAGAAGCCTTGGGTAAAGAAGCTGCGGCCCATGCCATAAATGCTGCACGTAAGTCGGTAGCTGAAAAAAATAGGGATGGATCTATTGGTGAGGCAAATGCGGTACAAGATGAACGTACACAAGTTGCCGCTGCAAATGCAAAGGCTGTAGAAGGGGAGAACATTGCGAAAATCGATGTTGCCAACTCAGATTCATTACGTAGACAGCGTGAAGCAGAAGCAGAGCGTACAGCAATCGCGGCCGAAAAAGTACAATCGGCAAAAGCCCTTGAAGAATCTTATGCCGCAGAAAAGGATGCAGAAATTGCAAGAGCTGAAAGAGAGCGTAGTTCCCAAATGGCGGATATTGTAGTACCTGCTGAAATTGATAAAAAGAAAGTTGAAATCGATGCCGAAGCTGAAGCTGAAATGATTCGTCGAAGAGCAAAAGGTGAAGCCGATGCAATTCTTTTTAAGGCCCAAGCCGAGGCAAAAGGTATTTTTGAAGTATTGACCAAACAAGCCGAGGGTTTGGATAAAATTGTACAGGCGGCAGGAGATAATCCAAAAGATGCAGTACTGTTATTAATTGCCGATAAATTACCTGAATTGGTCGAAAAACAGGCAGAAGCGATCAAAAACATTAAAATTGATAAGGTCACGGTTTGGGATTCTGGCGCCAAGACTGAAGATGGTAAAAACTCCACAGCTAATTTTATCTCTGGTATGTACAAATCCGTACCACCGTTACAGGATATGTTCAACATGGCAGGAATGCAGCTTCCGGAGTATTTAAAAGGAAAAGAAATACCTGATGTTTCCGATGAAGGAGGAAACAAATCTACTTCAGAAAAGAAGGATACTTCAGAATAAATTCTTGTTAAACCAATATATAAGGCGATGATAATTATCATTGCCTTTCTTTTTTTAAGAACTTAAAATTGTAGTCTTTTAGGAATAACACCTATTTTTGAAAATAGATAGAGCCTTACCATATGAGCGAATTAAGACACAATTGGACCAAAGAAGAAATACTTGAGATATATAATAAACCGTTGATGGAGTTGCTATACGATGCGGCGACCGTACATCGTAAGTATCATGACCCCAACACGGTTCAAGTTTCTACTTTGATTTCTATAAAAACAGGTGGATGCTCCGAGGATTGTGGGTATTGTCCACAGGCTGCAAGGTACCATACCGACATTGATGAAAATGATTTAATGACGGTTCCTCATGTAAAGGCACAGGCACTTAGGGCCAAGGCTTCGGGAAGTTCAAGAGTTTGTATGGGCGCTGCATGGCGTAACGTAAAGGATGGTCCCGAATTTGACCAGGTCTTGGAGATGGTCCGTACCATAAACAAGCTGGATATGGAGGTTTGCTGTACCTTGGGCATGTTGACCGAAAATCAGGCAAATCGTTTGGCAGAGGCGGGCTTGTACGCATATAACCACAATTTGGATACTTCTGAAGATTATTATAAAGATGTTATCTCTACGCGTGCCTTTGAAGATCGTTTAGATACAATAGGAAATGTGCGCAAAAGTAACGTTACCGTCTGTAGCGGTGGTATTATTGGCATGGGAGAAAAATTGGAAGATCGTGCTGGAATGTTGGTTGTATTGGCTTCGCTAAACCCTCAGCCAGAATCAGTGCCTATAAATGCATTAGTTGCCGTAGAGGGTACACCTATGGAAGATATAGAACCTATTTCAATTTGGGAAATGATTCGTATGGTGGCAACTACCCGTATCGTAATTCCTAAAACACAGGTTAGATTATCCGCAGGCAGGACCCAGATGAGCAGAGAAGGACAGGCCATGTGCTTTTTCGCAGGAGCGAATTCCATTTTTGCTGGGGATAAGTTGTTGACGACTCCAAATCCAGACGTAAACGAGGATATGGAAATGTTTGGACTATTAGGGCTAACTCCTCAAAAACCCTTCGAAAAAGTTGCGCAACCCACAACTGTTGAAGCTTCTGATTCTCAATATCAAGCTTTAGGTGAAAAGCCTAAATGGACAAGACCGGGACATACTATTGAACGTAACGAAGAGGCAAAACAAAAGGCTAAATTAGTTCCAAAGGAGTAATCTTGGCGATATAATTTAAAAACCTTTTAGTAATTTTATAGTTTCAAAATACCTGAAATTTTGGAACTTAACCTCGAACAAATCCCTCGTGTAAAGACACTTTCTAAGAAAGAGTTTATCGCTAAGTACTTTAAGCGACAGAAGCCTGTAGTAATTGAAAATTTTATTGAAGATTGGCCTGCATACTCAAAATGGAACTTGGAGTATATGAGACAAGTTGCAGGCGAGAAAGTGGTTCCACTTTACGATGACAGGCCTGTAAAGCATGATGAAGGCTTTAATGAACCCCATGCAACAATGAAAATGCGGGATTATATAAACCTGTTAAAAAGCAAACCTACCAAGTATCGTATTTTTCTTTGGAATGTTATAAAAGAAGTTCCGCAGCTTCAAAAAGATTTTACATATCCAAACTTTGGGTTGCGACTAATGAAAGGGTTGCCTATGCTCTTTTTTGGAGGAAGAAATTCCCATACATTCATGCATTATGATATTGATTTGGCCAATATCTTCCATTTCCATTTTGAAGGAGAAAAACAATGTATACTTTTTCCCCAGTCGGAAACCAAATTTTTGTACAAAATTCCACATTCGCTCATAACACGGGAAGACATAGATTTCGCAAACCCCAACTTTAAAAAATGGCCTGCATTGAAGAACGCCAAAGGATATGCTGCTACATTAGGGCATGGCAACGTTCTATACATACCAGAGGGATACTGGCATTATATGAAATACGTAACTCCGGGTTTTTCAATGAGTCTGCGGGCTATTGCCAGAAAACCCAAGAACTTTAGCAAGGCTATTTATAATATTTTTTTTATGCGGCACTTCGATAATTTAATGAGAAGGATTAAAGGTCAAAAGTGGATAGATTGGAAGAACGAAAAAGCCATAAGACGTACACATAGTCTACTCATAAAAAAGTAGATTTTTAAACGCTGTTATACCAGCTTTTGCTCATGTAAAACGAAAACCCTGGGCATTGTTACAAAGTGGCTCACGACGCCCAAAGCTTTCAATACATGTCCAATAGACTGACAGAATTCTATCTTAACCAGTACTTTTTAAGCCGCCAGATAGCGCATTTACCAACAATAAAAGCATTAACAACAATTGACTGTCCTCTTGTTGTTCGATTCCTTTCTGCTGTCGCCATTTTTCAAGCGATTTTATCTGGATCATGTGCAATACTTTTAGTGCCTCTTTTCTGAGTTTGTTGTTTTCCAGTTTGGAGACTCTACGTTTTTCTATGGATGAACCCATCAGATTCCCGATTTGTTTTAAGCACGTATCATAATCGGTCAAAATAAGTGACATTAATTCACTTCTTACGGTAGAGTCTTCAACTAGATTGGCAAACACCTTCATGATTTCGGTATTTGAGCTTAAAAGATTTGTTTCAATTTGAATCAGCCCGAATTTTAAAAAGGGCCATTCTTCAGCAGCAGTTTTTAGGCGTTCAAAATCCTTGGGGTACTGTTCTTCAAACTTACCAAGGGCTGCACCGGTTCCAAACCATCCGCTAAGGTTGAACCTAGATTGATTCCAACTGAACACCCAGGGAATGGAGCGTAAATCGTTTAGTGTTCTCTGCCCGGTTCTGCGTGCAGGTCTGGAACCGATTTTACTTTGTTCCAACACATCTATAGGGGTAGCTTGACTATAAAAATCTATAAACTTGGGATGGTCCAACAATTTTCTATAATTACTTCTGGACATCCCCACAAGGCGGTTCATGATATCATATAATTTTTCGTCTTTGTTTTTATCTGCTGCTATCATTGCCTGCCTAGCGGTACCGGAAATCATCATTTCCAAATTATAACAGGCATTTAGGCGATTGGCAAATTGATTGGCAATGGTTTCCCCTTGTACGGTCATTTTGATATCTCCGCTCATGGAACCGGCTGGCATACTTTCCAAAAACCGATGTATTTTTCCACCACCTCTACTTATAGTTCCGCCGCGTCCATGGAAAAAACGAAGTTGAATTCCAAGTCGATTACCCATTTCCGTGAGTTCTTCCTCTGCTTTATAGATAGTCCATCGACTGGTTAGTATTCCACCGTCTTTGTTACTGTCACTATACCCCAACATCACCTCCTGTATGAACGATTTTTCCCCTTTTCGCATTTCTTGAACAAGTGAATGGGTCAAAAATGCTTCTAATATTTTGGGTCCGGCTACTAGATCATCTATGGTTTCCAATAGCGGTACTACGGGTAAATTGGCATCCTTTAAACCTACTTCCCTTAAGAATAGAAAAACAACGAGTAAATCGCTCAAACTTCGGTTCATGCTAATGATTACAGAACCAATACCATCCGTTCCATATAGATCTACATAGTTTTTTACTTCCCTAAAATATCCCAATACGTTGTCTGCTTCTGGTCCACAAGGCGTACCAGCGATAAGAAAAGGTCGGTTACTTTGCAATTCTTGGTTGATAAAGTCCAATCTTTTCTCCTCATCCCAACTTGAATAGTCAAAATCTGTAAAGCCGGCAGTTTTGAGTATCTGACTAATTGCTTTTTCGTGATATGCACTATTTTGTCTAATATCCAACTTGGCTAAATGGAAACCAAAACAATTGATGGTCCGTTCAACCGGCAATAGGCAGTCTTTGGCTATCCTATTTGCCCCTAAGTGTATTAGAACGTCTCTTAGTTTTCTGAGTTCAGAAGCTAAATCCTCAGGTCGTTGGTAATACCCTTCTTCTCCAAACTCAAAACGTTCGTTCAACGTATTGTCCAAGCGAACTATTAACAAGTTGATGAACTGTCGCAAAGGTTCGGAATGATTACGTTCTAGAGCCTGTTGACCAGCTTCTCCCAAAATTTCGGCACTGGTCTTTAAATCGGCGAGAAAATCTGGGGGAGTTTCATTTAAGTATTCTGAAAAACTGAGTTCCTTGACCAATTGAACCAACTCTTTCCTCATGATTTTCAATGCTGCCTTCCTATGAAGTTTGAGGGTAGAAGCGGTAAATTCTGGTGTAACGTAAGGATGTCCATCCCTATCTCCGCCTACCCAACTTCCAAATTCCAAGCTGGGAAATTGCTCTGGTCGTTCGAGAAGTTTTTTGGAAAACCCCATGTATTCCCAAGCATCGTTCAATCGTTGGTCTGTTAAACGTAAGGCTTCTGGAAATACATTTTCAAAATAGTGCATCACATTGCTGCGTTCGTCCTCCAATCTTGGTTTTTGTAGGTAAATTTCTCCTGTACGCCACCAACGTTCCAGCAAACTTTTAATTTCTTGTTTTATCAAAGCTTGTTCCGAAGTGGACCAAAGAGGATTTTCGTTTTTTACCAACAGCACATAAAGTTCTCGGTGAATATCCAATACGGTCAACCGTTTTGCTTCTGATGGGTGAGCTGTCAATACTGGCGTTACGTTTATCTTGGGCAACAGATCCGCTATTTCTTGCTCTTTTATTCCAGAGGTATTCCATAATTTCAAAGTCTCGCCCCATGATCCACGAATGCTTTCCAATCCAAATTGGGTTTCTGTTTTTCTTCGATATTGAGTGGCAGCGTTTTCTTCTACCGCATTGAGTAATTCGAAGCAAATTCCGATTGCTTGCGCAAGTTTTTCATCTGGAATGTTAGACTGATTTATGGGAGAAGGATTGTTTTCCAACGGAATCATCGCCGCTAAGTCGTCTTCGCCAAGGGATTCCAACATTTCTTTAAATGTAGTTATGAGATAAGTGAAATCTGTTCTGATTTTTTGTAGTCCTTCGAGTTCGAGTGTTTGTTTATCCATAGGATATTATTAGGTTTAATTGATGTTTGCTAATGAAAGTTTGCTAAGCAAATCCCATGTAATAAAATTAGCTAATCAATAAGTATTTAATAAGGAGATATATCAGTTTTATGTTTTTTTTTAGAAAGAGAAAGCGGTATTTAACATTAAGGAAATATGACCTATAAATCAAG
>JBCCEC010000009.1:0-80269 GCA_039030475.1 Bacteroidota bacterium | reverse complement strand
CAATTATTGTATGCTTTTGATAAAGAAAAAGAAGAAGCCTTTGAAAATGGTGATGTATTCGGCAGAGATCAAGAAACGTTGGAAACTGTTCGATTAGAGCGAGAGGATTATTTTGGGTTGGAAAACCGTTCTCGTCATACCCTAAATTTCAAGGTCTTTTACGAAATACCGGATTGGGGTGCAAATGCCAACTTAAGAGTTGTGTACCGCTCCAGATTTGGTCTTGCCGATCGTAACGGCAATGACCTCTTGGATGAATTGGACAATAGCTTTGTTGATGGCTATGCTTTGGTCAATCTAGCTTTTGGCAAAACCTTTCTTGAACATTACAGTCTGCAACTGGGGGTTAACAACCTTTTGGACTTTAAGGGCAATAACCCCCTTGCAGCACAAGACAGTGAAGTACTTATAAATCCGGGAATACAATTATTCACAAGACTTAATATTCAATTTTAAACCTTCGATTACAATGAAAACACTTATTAAATTATCAAGCTTTATTGTATTGCTTATTGCCTTTGTTGGTTGCAATGATGATGATGACCAACCACAGTTAGAGGCTGTTGAAAGCAAAACGGCGACCAACGTACCAGCACCCCAGGTAGGTGGCCAAGGTCAACAGGAAGAAGCTTCTGGCCCATTTACCAAGTTTAGCTTTGCCACTGGTGCAGTTACGACCAGCGATACAGAATGGGACCTCGCATTTAGAGGAACTACGGTCGCCGTAAACGGGGGGACAGTGACAGGAACAAATGACGAGCCTACTCGAAACGGAAATGGTGGAGTTTCCATAGAAACAGGAACTTTTGCAAGTATTACCTCTGCGGATGGATTGACGTTTGACCAAGACGCAGATAATACCTTTGCCATACCTACAGGAAGTGATAATGGCTGGTACAACTACAATTTCATGACCCAGACCGTGACTCCTATACCAGGCAAGATTTTTATAATCCGAACGCACGATGGTAAATACGCAAAGGTGGAGTTTTTAAGCTACTACCGTGATGCTCCCGCTAATATAACTCCAGATATTGCCAATAATGATTTGAGATTTTACACTTTCCAATACATTTATAACCCAAACGAGGGAGAAACATCTTTAGCAAACTAACATGAAAGCCATCAACATTCTTTTTATTGTCTTGCGTCTGTTTCTTGGCGGTTTTATGATTTATGGAGGTGTCCAAAAATTTCAAAAACCAATTCCCGCTCCTATTGAGGTAGTGGAAAAGGCAGAGAAATTCAAAGCTCCCGAAAAAGAGAATACGCTTCAAAAGATTTTGTACATCAGCGGAGCAAAACAGACGGGATACTTTTGGCAAGTTTTAGGTATTTGCGAACTCTTATTTGGTCTATTGCTCTTATTGCAGGGAACAAGTTTTGTAGGGGCTATATTTTTACTGCCCATTACCCTACATATTTTTCTGTTCCATGTGTTTCTGGAATCCGATGAAATACAAGAGCTGTTGCAAACTGGAGCATTGTTTGCCATTAACATTGCGCTTGTTCTAAAAGAACGGGCGAAGTGGAAACATCTGTTATGGATCAAACCGATTTAAGTTGAATTAAGTTTGAGTTAGTTTAAGCCGAAGGTTAGTAAATACAGGGCCTTCGGCTTTTTTAAAATAATGTATGGAACTGATATATAAAAATGATTACGGTGCTTGTTTTACCGTAAAAAACGCACCAAACCCAGTTTGCACACTTCAATTGATTGTTGATTCCATAGGAATCTTTATGTCTGAAGATGACCTTTTACATTTATTGGAAGTCGTTCGTAATTCGGACGGAGCATGCTTTTGCGAAGAATGTAAAGGAAGCCAATGTTCCAAAATATGGTGCTCTGGACCTATGCATGATCTGTGCCTTAAAATTGATGAAGGTAGATTGGAAAAATTAGAAGATTTGATTGTAGGAACACAATTCATAATAAATATGAACCAAACCCTAGAACAATACAGAATAAGCTAAAAAAATTTGTCTTAATTATTATTTTTAACAAGTCTAAATAAATATTATGAAACAATCAATAACCACCCTATTTTTTACACTCATGACCATAGTTGGCCTAAGCCAGACAGGAACCATTGAAGGCACTACGCTAAATGCTGATGGCACCGTTGCCCCTTTTGTAAATATACTGCTACGCGGAACTAGTTATGGTATAGCTTCGGACGCTGAGGGAAATTTTATGCTCGGCGAAGTTCCCTCAGGATATCAAGTATTGTTGATTTCTTCCATGGGGCTTGCCAGTTTGGAATATCCAATTACCGTAAATGCCAATGAAACCGTTTCAATCCAAATAAAGCTATCGGAAGGGCAGCTGCAACTACAACCTGTAGAAATTATTGGTCGTAGGGAAACTGGCTATAAAAATACGGTATCCTATGCTGCCACAAAGTCCGCTGCCCCAATAAAAGAAGTACCTACGACCATCAATTTCGTCACAAAAGAACTGGCCTTGGACCAAGCGGCATTTACCTTGAACGATGTCGTGAAGAACATTAGCGGTGTCAACCAGTTTAGTTTCTACAACGATATCACAATTCGTGGGTTTCGCGTTCAAGGACAGCGCAATTCTGGGAACTTGGTAAACGGTATGCGTGCCTTTACCAGTTTTTGGAAACAGCAACTTATTCCCCATATTGAGCGTGTCGAAGTAATTAAGGGTCCTGCATCCGCTTTATTTGGAAATGCTTCCCCAGGAGGCACCATTAATCGTGTCACTAAAAAACCATTACCTGAAACAAGACAGTCCATAACCGCTTCAGTGGGCAGTTTTAATACCTTTAGGACGCTTGCGGATTTTACCGGTCCCATGACCCAAGACAACAAACTATTGTATCGCTTGAACATAGGCTATGAGAATACCGATGGTTTTAGGGACCTTCAATTTGCCAGAAATCTGGTTTTTGCACCTTCATTCTCCTTTTTGCCAACAGAAAACACCAAGTTGAACTTCGATATTGTGTACCAAGACTCAAAAGGACGTTTAGATCGTGGGCAAGCTGTTTTTGGTGATGGAGATTTATTCTCTACTCCCATAACCAAATCGTTAAGTGCCGCTAACGATTTTTTAAATGAGCTCACACTCAATGGAACCGTTTCCCTACAACATAATTTCAATGAAAACATCACTTTTAACAGCATATTCATGCGCTCTACCTATGATGAGGATTTGCTGGAACACCGTACTTCCAATAGATTCGCTGCTCTAGGAGATGGCAGTATCGACGAAGAAAAAGTTGCCATGCGCGTATTCATTAGAAAACGTAGTTGGGACAACAACAGTTTCAATAATTATTTTAATATCAATTTTGATTTGGGGAACATAAAGAACACCATGTTGGTCGGCTACGATTATTTTCAACAAGAGTTGGAGCCCGGCGGTTCACAACTCGAAGCAAGGAGTTATTTATTACAAAATGGAACCGCAACCAACGTTTTTGACCCCGATAATACAGCAGATTATGTTTTGGATGCTGCTGGGAATCCAGCAACCAACGTGGGGCATTTTGACTTGACTTCCCCTACAGCTAATGGGCTTCGGGATATGACCAACTACGTATATACCACCAGAACATTCAACCAGTTCTTACAACGTTCCCATGGAATATATCTACAGAATCAAGCAGCGTTAGGAGCCTTCAAACTATTGATAGGGCTTCGCCAAGAGTACTTTACCGATTTTATCAACTACCAAAGTGAAGATGAGGAACAGGTAGAACAAAAAGTATTTTTGCCAAGAGTGGGGCTGGTATATACCCTAAACCCAAACATCAATTTATATGGTACATGGGTTCAAGGCTTTCAACCTCAAACAGCAGTGGATATCATCAACCCGGATGCAGGAGGCCCTTTTGACCCACTGGAGAGTGAGCTTTTCGAATTTGGTGCTAAATCCGATTGGTTCAACGGACGTTTGAGTGCCTCTCTGGCATTTTATCAACTCACACAGAGGAATGAACTTTACAATGCAGATGACCCAGAAAATCCAGAAAGATTAGTGCAGATAGGGGAAGAAGAAGCAAAAGGTTTTGAGTTGGACGTGGCAGGTAACATTACACCAAATTGGAGTATCGTAGCTGGCTATGCGTACAACGATGCAAAATTTACCGAAAGTGACGATCCTGCTGAAATTGGACGTCAAAAACCAAATGCTCCCAGACATATGGGAAATCTTTGGACCAAATATATTCTGAAAGAAGGGCGTTACAAGGGAGTTGGCTTTGGAGTAGGTTACAATTTTGTTTCGGAACGTTTTGGCTCTATTGTAGCTAGCGGAGCAAACCCTACAGAATTCCCCAAATATGGGCTTTTTGATGCTGCAATTTATTACAACCTCAACAAGGTACAGATTCAGTTGAACATAAACAATATCTTTGATAAGACCCATTGGGTGGGCGGTTATGATTTTATAAGAGCGTTTCCCGGAGCGCCTAGAAATGTGATGACCACGGTGTCGTATACATTCTAAAATGAAGTTGAAAAAGAAAATATTTTTTAAACTACACAGCTGGATAGGAGTTCGGTTAAGCATACTGTTTTTTATAGTATGCTTTTCTGGCACTATGGCGACATTAAGCCATGAAATGGATTGGCTTTTTATTCCTGAAATACGTGCTAAAAATGAAACCGGCACATGGGCCCCACGAAATGAAATCGCCCAAAACTTTAGGGCAAAATATCCCGAAGGCACGCTTGAGTTTTGGCTACGAACGGATGAACCCTATTTGTGCGACATCATCTATAAAATGGAAGATGGTAAACGCAGCTATGTTTTTGCCAATCCGTACACTGGAAAAATACAGGGAGAGGCTCAAATCACGTTCCAACGTTTTTTTAGGGATTTACACTATTTCTTGTTCATTCCGTTCCAAATTGGGCATTTTACGGTTTTGATTTTCGGTTTTTTGCTGCTCATCTCCTTGATTACTGCCTTGGTTTTTTATAAAAAATGGTGGCGAAAACTCTTTGAGCTACAAACTGGTAAAGGGCCTTTGGTTTTTTTTAGGAGCTTCCATAGGCTAGTTGGACTGTGGTCCGTCCCCTTTACCCTACTCTTTGCTGTCACTGGGATTTGGTATTTTCTTGAGCGTACCAATGTTGGAGGAATTTCGACCGTTTCAAACCCAAAAAATGTAAAAATTACTGCGTCGAAGGAACAAAAAATTGATTCTTTGAACACATACGACCCAAATACGTTCGATTACACCAAGGCATCGGCGGTTGCAATGAAAGCTATTCCAGGGTTACAGGTCGGTGATATATTACCTCCCAAATCTCAAAACACAGCAGTGTACATTACAGGAAAAAGCGATGTGCCTTTGGTGAGACAACGTGCAAACCGAGTTTATCTGGACCCGGTGACCTATGAGCTTCTCAAAGTTCAAAAAGCGACCGAAATTAATACAGTAGTTTGGCTCAATGATATCGCCGACCCGCTCCATTTTGGAAATTGGGGCGGACTCATCACCAAATTTATTTGGTTTATTCTGGGAGCTGGTATTACAGGTTTGGTATTATCGGGTATTTGGATTACAGCAAAACGAAAAGCGCTAAAACGGAAAAAGAACAATAAAAAAATCATGGGTGCTTGGTGGTACGTGAACTGGAGCCTATATGCAGTTATGCTATTTTTTATGTACTACTTTCTATTGGTCCGTTACCAGGCTTCCACTATTGCAGTTATTGGGATAAGCGCAGGTTGGGGAATTTTCATACTGCTCAGCTGGTATCTCTTTGTCTTTCGGCTTAAGCGGGTCGTAAAGGGTTAAAACATACAGGTATTCCAGACAAGACTAATGAAACATCTTGTTATTTTTATTGGTTAGAAGTTTAAAAGAACAAATAGTTATATCAAGTTTTTTTGCATAACGGGTCAATAAAATGTATTCAAAAACCGATACCTTTAAACCCATGACCTTCCCCTTATTTGGACTCATAAACAAACGTCGATGGCGAATTATTCGGTTTTACTGTATCGGATGGACCTTAGCCTTTATTTTTTTAAGTATTGTAAGAGGTGTTGGTACCGTAGAATTGGGAATCATAAAACTAAGCTTGGAAAATAGCTTGCTAATCGCCTTCACCATGGGGCCTATAGTAGGTTTAATTTCTGGAGGGGCTCAAATTCTGACCGAAGAACGCATCTACAAGCATGTATCCATTCGAAGATTATTGCTGATCGGTTTTTTGTATTTTTACCTGTTCATAACGGTACTTATATTCCTTTCCTACGGAATCTTTACATTCTATCTCGACACCAATATCAACATAACAGCCTTTGCTTTTGACAAAGGTAGTTTTGCCGTTTATTTTTATGTTATCGTGGTCGATTTGTTGCTGGCTATGTTGCGCCAGATAAACTTAATGTTGGGTGAAGGAAAGTTAGGGGAACTCTTGCGTGGTAAATTCTATACCCCAAATGAAGAAGAACGTATTTTCATGTTTTTAGATTTACAGGCCTCCACAGAACTGGCAGAACGTCTAGGGCATGTGAAGTACAGCATGCTCATACAGGATTGCTTTAACGATTTGGGTATAGCCGTGGAGAACGAGGCAGAGATTTACCAATATGTTGGTGATGAGGCAGTGCTTACATGGAAACTAGACCAAGGGTTAAAAAATGAAAACTGCCTTAGGGCCTATTACAATTTTGCTGCGTTACTAGAGAAAAATAGCGACGTATATCAGGAAAAATACAATTGCAAGCCCTTTTTTAAAGCAGGGCTGCATTCGGGGGTGGTTACGGTTACCGAGGTAGGGAAATATAAAAAGGAAATCGCCTATCATGGCGATACCATTAATACAGCAGCAAGAATACAGGGGCAGTGCAATGCTTTGAAAAGTGCCTTATTACTTTCGGAAAAGCTTAAAACGGAGTTGGCATCTAAAAACTTCACCTATACTCCTATGGGGAGCACTCCATTAAAAGGCAAAAAAGAGAATGTGGTGATTTATGCGGTGCAAGAAAGTGTGTTAGTTTAAAAGCTTATTTCTACATCCTTACCATTTTATTCTTATTTTACGTATCATTCCCTTGACTTTCTATTGGAATTGAAGAATGACGATGCATTTTATGTAAACCCATTGTTTAAACTTTTTAAAATGAAAATAACTATAACCGTAATACTTTTCTTTTTTTCTTCACTTACATTAAAAGCTGACTACAGTCCGCTTAGCCTTTACGAAATGATGCTGGGTGCTGAGAAGATTGTTTATGGCGAAATAACCAGATTGGATTCAGAGACCTTTACATTCAAGATTGAGCGAAGCTTAATAGGAAAAGAAAGTGAATTAATAATTCAACGATTTCAAAATTGGCCATGCGCTCACCGATGGACTGATTACAAAATTGGACAACGACTTTTTTTATTTCTAAGGACTTACGAAGGAATGCTTTATTCAATGAGCGGTGGTAATGAGGGCGAGTTACCGATTGAAAATGACTCGGTGTACATCAACGGTTTATCTTTAGACCCGCCACCACCACCAAGACCTGATGGAACACTAAGTGAATATTCTAATACCGACTTCATTGACTTACAAAAACATGAAGTCAAAGGGATGAGCTACTTCGGACATAAAACCGATTTGATAAGTTTTATCGAAACGGTACTCCAAATTAGAAATTGCTTTGAAATAGAGTATGGAAAATATAAATCTATTCAGAAAGCAACAATTTTATGTGATGAGAATGAATTACAAAAAAATATTGAGTCAAATAAGATACTCAATTGGGTTTATAGAAAGTTAAAGAATAAAACATAGGTCCACAAAGCTCATAAGCAATATCTCACTGTAGAATGCTACCACTAATGGTTAAACCGTTAGCCAAACTCATCAATTTTTAAGATATTTACATAAAGTGAATCTAAGATGGCAACAGTAGATAAAATACGAAATGAATTGATAGGTAAAATTCTAACTATCCGAAATAAAGAATTTTTAGAAGCACTGGACAAACTTATTTCTTCCAGTTCATCAGAAACGGAAATCGTTGAACTTTCGGATGAGCAAAAACAGATGTTGCAAATGAGCGAGGAAGATATTCAAAATGGCAGCTTGATTTCACAAGATGAGATGGACAAACGAAATCTTGAATGGCTGAACGCAATGTAGTCTGGACCAAAACGGCGGATATTCAATTTGTTGGAATTCTTGAATATTGGGTCAAGAGAAACAAATCTTCAGAATATTCTAAAAAATTGGTTAGATTGGTCGCACAGCGCACCAAAGAAATTTCCAAGTCACCTTTCATTTTTAAATCAACTGATTTTAAAGATATACGAGTAGCATCGTTGGGAAACTTTAGTATCTTTTATAAAATAACAGATGAGTCGATTATTATATATGCATTTTGGGATAACAGACAAAGTCCCAAAAAATTACTGGATATCCTAAAACAGAAATAATCCAAACCAACCTACCAAACTATCTGCTAATTCTAAAGTAGTTAGGTTAACTGAACAAAACGTTCATAAAGTATAACCCCAAGATCAATGAACAAATATCTTATCAAGGCTTCTATTATTTTGCTCTTCTCATTAGGGATAGCCAGTTGTGCAGACTTAAAACACGTGGGTGAATTTTCATCCACTTCTTTGGAAGCAGTCACGGCGTATGAAACCATCTCCTATAGTTTTGAACAAAGTTGCTTGGACCAATGCACTTTTGAAAACATAAAGAACCTAAACATTATTGACAATACTTGCGATTGTCTGGGTGAGCAACAAGCGGATAGCATCAGCCTTAAAATCTATGCCTCGGTCTATGCCTATTTTGATGGACTCACTAAGCTTTCCAGTAACGATTTGACCACTTACAACACCGAAGCTCTAGAAAATACCCTTACTAGCGGTGACTTTGGACCTATTAAGGTCAATCAAGAAGAGGCAGGGTCATATTCCAGAATTTCTACGGTATTGCTAGGCGCGTTCACCAATGCATACCGAAAAAACAAGATAAGGGAATACATAAAAGAAGGCAACGAACCCCTTAAAACACTATTATCTTTTTTGGATTTTAATCTTTCAGAAAACCTCAGTGGCAAACTGGACGTTAAAAAAGAACGTATTAAATCGGAGTATTTTGAGCTTTTGCAGAACAACTCCCTTTCGGCACAGGAAAAAAGGGAAATTGCAACGGATTATTTTAACAGGATAGGAAAAATTGAAAGTATTCAGGAAAAATTTACGCTGTATTCAGAAACCTTAATGGAAATTTCCGAAGGACACCAAATACTCACAGAAAACGCGGATAAATTAAGCCTAAAAGAAATCCAGAAAGAACTTTTTAGGTATGCCAGTGATATTAAAAGTATTGTAATCGAATTCAAAAAAATAAGGGACTAATGGCTAGACTGAATTCAAAACAAACCAACGAGCTCGCCAAAATCTTTTTGGCCTATGCACAGGTGATAGGTGATTACCGCTATAAAAACTTTAGCTCCTTGACGAGGGCGCAGAACAAAAGACTGCGAGAATACCATAAAAGGACATTGGATTATTCGGATGACCTATTTACCATGTCGGCCAAATTGGTCATGAACGATGCAGAGCAAGCATTATCCAAATTAACTGCTATTACTGAGCAGATGGAAAAATCGTATGTATCACTTATCAACGTACAAAAAGCAATCGGAATAGCAACTGCCATCGTTACGCTGGGCGCCTCTGTTTTTAGTTTAAATCCCCAAGCTATATCAGAAGCTATTGGAAGCCTATCGGACATTTTTGAAACCGATTCAGAAGATGAATCAGCTTAAATTGCAAATCTGTTTTCTATGTTGCTGTAAACCAAGCTAAAAGCTAACGACAAAGCTTATATTGTACGCTATACGTGAGACCAGCCAAACACATCCTTCCTATTATTGTAATTGCGCAGTTTTTTTGCACATCGTTGTGGTTTGCAGGCAATGGGGTTATGGGAGATTTGGTTACTAATTTTAACCTTGGTCCCAATACGCTTGGGCATTTGACCTCTGCAGTACAGTTCGGATTTATTTCAGGGACACTACTTTTTGCCATACTAACGTTAACGGACCGCTTTTCACCTTCCAAAGTTTTTATGATAAGTGCATTGTTGGGGGCTGTCTTTAATGCATGCATTTTATGGCAAGCCAACACCTTGTCCACCTTATTGGTGTTTCGGTATTTCATTGGATTTTTTCTTGCCGGCATTTACCCAGTTGGTATGAAGATAGCTGCAGATTATTTTGACAAAGGCCTTGGCAAATCGCTTGGTTTTTTAGTTGGAGCTTTAGTTCTAGGCACCGCTTTTCCACATTTATTAAAGGGACTAAACACCTTGTTTTCATGGACAGCGGTATTACTGACTACTTCTGCCTTAGCAGTATTGGGAGGCGCATTAATGATTGGCTTAGTTCCCGATGGCCCTTACAGAAAAAGTAGCCAACGGGTACAACTGACCGCTTTCCTAAGCGTTTTTAAAAATCCGGATTTCCGTGCTGCCGCTTTTGGTTATTTTGGGCACATGTGGGAGTTATATACGTTTTGGGCATTTGTGCCTGTGATGCTTCAATCCTATAACCTACTGCATGAAGATGCTAACTTACCAATATCAACACTATCGTTTGCAATAATTGCCATAGGAGGCTTGGCTTGTGTACTTGGTGGTTATCTATCCCAAAACCTTGGCCTTAAAAAAACCGCTACATTCGCATTGACGCTCTCCTGTTTATGCTGCTTGGTTTCACCCTTGTTCTTTACGGTAACTTCGGAAATACTCTTCGTTGTTTTTTTACTTTTTTGGGGCATGGTCGTCATTGCCGATTCACCACTTTTTTCAACTTTGGTAGCGCAACGTGCCACTTCAGAAATTAAAGGAACCGCGCTCACCATTGTAAACTGTATTGGTTTCAGTATCACCATCGTTAGTATTCAAGTGATTGCAGCCCTTGAAAATATAATGCCGGCAAATAGCACTTATATAATTTTGGCTATTGGACCTATTTTGGGATTGATTGCCTTGGCAAAAAAGAGAAGTAGTTAGAAAGCTGAAACTTCTACAAAACCAACTTTAAGCGAGATTTTATACAGTTTGATTCGCTATGGATTTTCTTCCTTGACTTTGTACAAAAAGGGTTTTCGGCGGGGTGCATCTTCTTTTGGTTTTGGAAGTCGCTCCAAAACATTGAGTGACAACATTTTCTTCTGAAAACGGCTTCGCTCCAGTTTCCTGCCCAAAATCGCTTCGTGGATTCGTTGTAATTCGGGCATGGTGAATTCTTCTGGAAGCAGATTGAACGAAATATGTTCTAAAGTAATATCACGCCGTAACTGGTTTTTTGATGCTACAATAATTTCGGCATGGTCCATCAACATATCGGGTAAATCATCTACCACGAACCAATCATGATGCATTGAAAAAATCCCACCAGTCGGCTGTACTTCTTCAATATTGACCAAGGCATAATGGGCCATTGTCACAAAACGTCGGTTTATCCATAAATCCGGATGCCACTCTTGGCCAATACGTTTCATCAATCCTTTAAACTCCTCAGCAAAACTTCTACTACTATCCCCAAAAACCTGAAAAAGACGTAAAAAAGGCTGTCGTAATCCTGTTCGCTCCTCAAGTACACGCACTGCCGCATCGCCAACAGCTTCTTCTTTAAAGACATAACCTCCGGGCAGGCACCATTTGCCATCAAATTCCTGCAATAGCACCTTCAATTCCCCATCTTTAAATCCTAGAATTACAATATCAACAGAAATATTTGGCAAGAAGAAACTAGCTCCATTTTTCAAAAACTGGGTAATATCCATTGAGCAAATATAATAAATTGTGTCATTGTGCCACATTTAAATTATATTTGTGGCAAAATGACACATATGAGCGCTAAAAAAATAAAAAAATGGGGTTTACGTATATTAAAAGGTCTTAGCTTACTGGTTGGTGTACTTTTAATTACTGGAGGATTTTTGTATTTCCGGCATACGCATTACCAAATGCATTCCCTGTCGGTGACCAACGAAAATCTAAAAGCGGAACTTTCTAGGGGCAATTTTGAAAATGTAGCAAAAACATTGGTCTCTCAAATGGACTTTGAGGAAAAAATTGCTCAAATGTATGGTGAGAATTATGGTAGTGGCCTAACAAAATTGGCAATCAACGCTCTGTTCAACAAACGCTTTGCTCATATCTATGTGGGTAAAAATGATAGGTTGGGTATTCCTCCATGGGTACTTTCCGATGGCCCTAGGGGAGCACGGGTATTGGATAAGAACGTAAACGGTGTGACCACATTTCCCGTAGGGATGGCACGTGGCGCCTCATGGAATCCCCAGTTGGAGTATGAAATACATCAAGTGATATCATCGGAAATGCGAGCAAACAAAGTCAATTACGGTGCTACGCCCTGTATCAATCTGTTACGTCATCCCGGTTGGGGAAGAGCCCAAGAAACGTATGGTGAAGATCCGTGGTTATTGGGTGAGTTCGGAGTTGCCGCCGTAAAAGGTTTGGAGGATAACAATATCATGGCCTGCCCCAAGCATTTCGCCTTGAACAGCATTGAAAACTCTCGTTGGGTCGTTGATGTAAAAGTAGATGAGCGTACACTGCGTGAAGTCTATCTGCCACACTGGAAGAAAACAGTACAGAAAGGAAAACCAGCATCTATAATGAGTGCCTACAATTCGGTAAATGGTGATTTTTGTGGGGAAAACAAGTACCTCCTAACAGATATTCTTAGAAACGACTGGGGATTTGAAGGTTTTATATCCACAGATTGGCTTATGGGGCTTTATGATGGTGTCAAAGGTGTGAAAGCAGGCTTAAATGTCGAGATGCCCTTTAAACAAGCGTACAAACCAGAACTATTAAAGGAAGCGATTGACAAAGGTGAAATTACCGAAGCTGATATTGACAAGCTTGTGGTAGAGTCTCTAAAAACACGTCTCAAATATGCCTTGGATGAAAACCAAAACAACTACACGCACGATAATATCGGCAAACCATCAAGTTTAGACTTAGCTAGAAAAGTAGCGGAAGAGAGCATGGTGCTACTAAAAAATGATGGTATATTGCCCTTTCAACAGAAACAGGGCAAAACTATTGTGATCATTGGCAGATTGGCCAACGTGGAAAATACAGGTGATCAAGGAAGTAGTAACTCTACCCCTATTTACGTTGAAACCCCTTATGAAGGCATTAAAAAGTACCAAGAAAAATTGGGCAATACCGTAATTCTAAGTGATGGCTGTGATTTAAACGGCGCCAAAGAACTTGCCCAAAAAGCGGATGAAGTCATTTTAGTGGTAGGTTTTACGCATGAGGATGAAGGGGAGTACATCATATTCGACCGTGACAAAATGGTAGAGTCCGCAAATAACGGTAAAGCTCCCGAGGGTATAATCATAGGAGGTGATCGAACAGACCTTCACCTTCCCAAATCAGATGAAATTCTTATTGAAGCAATAGCCTCTCAAAATAAAAATTTAGCTCTAGTATATGTTGGGGGCAGTGCCATAGATATGACTTCTTGGAATGATAAAGTACCTGCCATCCTTTTTTCTTGGTATAGCGGCATGGAAGGTGGCACAGCACTTGCAAACCTTTTATACGGACAAGTGAATCCAAGCGGGAAACTACCTTTTACCATTGCCAAGAATACCGAAGACTATCCATACTTTACACCATACACAACAGAAATCAAATATGAGTATTACCATGGGTATACATTATTTGACAAGAAAAACATTCAACCAGCTTATCCTTTTGGGTTTGGTATGGGCTACACAGATTTCGCTTATGATTCTTTAAAGGTTATCCAACCAGAGCTCTCTAAAAACGATATTTTACAAGTAGAAGTAAACGTAACCAATAAGGGGAGCATGACTGCAAAAGAGGTAGTGCAGTTATATATTGGTTTCAAAAACTCCAAGATAGACCGACCCATAAAATTGTTGCGAGACTTTAAAAAAGTAACATTCAGGCCTATGGAAACCAAAAAAATCATGCTACAAGTAAACGTACATGATATGGCCTGGTACAATCCCGATGTAAAGGAATGGCAAATCGAAAATATGGATTATGAAGTGTATGTAGGAAGTTCTTCTGCAGAACGGGATCTATTAAAAGCAACGTTTTCCGTCCACGAAATCATGGAAGAAGTTTCAAAGTGAATAAAAGCTAAGGAGTTATATTAGAACACCTTTGTAACCGCTTCTATGGTGAAATCCAAATCGGCATAGCTAATGGCATCATTTAAAAAATAACTTTCAAAAGCTGAGGGCGGTAAATATACTCCTTGCTTCAACATACCGTGAAAGTACTTTTTAAACATGTCGTTATTTCCTTTTGCAGAAGATGCAAAATCAACAACAGGTTCCTCTGTAAAATGTACGGAAACCATACTGCCAAATCGGTTGATTTGATGGGCCATACCTTTTTCCGTTAAAACATCAGAAATACCTTTGTGTAGGTATTCGGTTTTCTTTTCCAAGCTGGTAAAAACCTCTGGCGTATTGTTTAAAGCGGTCAGCATGGCCAGCCCAGCACTCATCGCCAATGGATTACCACTTAAGGTTCCTGCTTGGTAAACAGGTCCTTCTGGTGCTAAATGCGACATGATTTCCGCTTTTGCAGCAAACGCGCCCACTGGAAGCCCACCACCAATTACCTTTCCGAACATAAGTATATCGGCATCAACGCCCAGTGCTTCTTGAGCACCTCCTTTTGCCAACCTAAAACCTGTCATTACCTCATCAAAAAGCAATAAAATACCTTCTTCCGTACACAACTTTCGCAAACCGTACATAAATTCATTGGTAGGAACTATGCATCCCATATTCCCTGCTACGGGTTCTATGATGATTGCCGCTATTTCTCCTTTATTGGCTTTGGCCAGTGCTTTTACGCCCTCCAAATCATTGTAATCCGCAAGTAACGTATCCTTTGCCGTTCCTTGAGTCACACCTGGGCTATTTGGGCTTCCAAATGTAACCGCTCCGCTCCCAGCCTGAATCAAGAATGAATCGGAATGGCCATGGTAGCACCCAGCAAATTTGATGATCTTGTCTTTTCCAGTATATCCACGTGCCAATCGAACGGCACTCATACACGCTTCGGTGCCGCTATTTACGAAACGTATTTTATCAACGTTTGGCACCATGGAAACGGCCAATTTTGCCAATTCGGTTTCAATCTCGGTCGGCATTCCAAAGGAAGTTCCTTTTTGGGCTTTCTCGACCACTGCATCGATTACCGGCTCGTAGGCATGCCCTAAAATCAGCGGGCCCCAAGAAGCTATGTAATCTATCAAGCGATTATCATCCTCATCATACAGATAAGCACCTTTTGCTTGTTTTACAAAAATAGGGTCTCCCCCTACCGCTTTAAATGCCCTTACCGGTGAGTTGACTCCACCAGGGATATATTTCTTTGCTTCGGCGAACAAAGCACTACTTCTTTGGTATAGCATTGATTATGTGTGTTGATTTTGCTGGTTCGAGCGCAGCAGATAACATTTTAAAAGTTTTTGACCTCAACTCATCTCGATGTGACTCGATATTATTTCCCCTTTTTTTCCTTTCGGATATTAATGACCTGTCCGATGGACAAATTGGTATCATCCAAATTATTTATCCGCATTAATTCGTTTACGGAGATTCCATATTTTCTTGAAAGCGCGTAAAGGGTGTCTCCTTTTTCCACCACATGGGTAAAGACCTCGTAGTTTTTTGGTTCCCTAACCGTTGCCAACCCACCTTTTACCACCTCTTTGTCATACGTATCCAAATCATACCGCTCTATAAGCGCTATTAATTTTTGGGGATATTTACGGTCTGTAGCATATCCTGCTTGTCTAAGTCCATAGGCCCACTTTTTATAGTCATCCCTTCTATAATTGAACAGAAACTTGTAGCGTGAGCGCGAGGATAGGAAAATACTATGATCTCGAAAAGAATACATAGGATGGTTGTACTTTCTAAAGCACTCACCACGTTCGTCGTCATCATGAAAATCGAATTCTCCTTCCCATCCTGTATGGCATTTAATGCCAAAGTGATTATTTGTTTTGAGGGTCAGCGCTCCTTTACCCGAGCCGCTCTCCAAAATACCTTGCGCAAGGGTAATACTGGCAGGAATGCCATAGGCACGCATCTCAAATTGTGCGATTTCTGCGAAGGTTTCAATATATTCCTGGGTATTTGCAATTGGAAATTTTACAAACTTTCCCGAATCCTCTGGTAACACATACAATCCTGAAGCTTCAGTGCTGTTCTCTGAAGTTCTTGTATTGGAATTTCGGGTTTCTTTGGTTTTGGCGACCGAACTTTTTCTTTCTCTGTTTGCCGTTCTTTTTTTGGCCCCACAGCTTGCCAACAACAAAGCCGTTACCATAACAAATACTATTCTCCTTATCATAAATCCAATAACGGTAATTTTTTCTTTTTCAAAACAAGGTTCATTCCTTCTATGCCCTGTAATCCTCCAGTGTGAATCACCAAAATCCGTGTTCCCCGTTCAAAGGCTTCATTTTTTATCATATCCAGAATACCAAAAAGCATTTTTCCCGTATAGATGGGATCCAATGGAATCTTGGTCTCTTTTTTAAAGGTATTGATGAATTCGATTAAGTGTTCGTCCACCTTGGCATATCCACCAAAATGATAATCAGAGATTAACTTCCAATTCTCATTCTTGACAAATTTAAGAATATCTTCTTTTAGAAAATCACCCTTTAACGCCGGAAATCCCAAAACAGTTTGATACGATTGTGCCGAATTGATAAGTCCGGCAAGTGTACCGCCTGTTCCCACGCAGCTGCTCACAACATCATATTGTGCATCTTCGCTAGTTAAAATTTCCTCACATCCTTTTACGGCCAAGGTATTTGTTCCACCTTCCGGAAGGAAATAACAAGCTCCAAATCTTTCTTTCAAATCATTTAGGAATTCAGTGGTGTTCTTTTTCCGATATGCACTTCTAGATACAAAATGAAAATTCATCCCATATGATCTGGCCAATTGTAAGGTTGGGTTTTCTTTCCATTTTTCCTCCAACTCTTCTCCACGAACAACACCAATGGTCTTTAAACCCGATATATTTCCTGCATAGGCCGTGGCAGCTATATGGTTGGAAAATGCCCCGCCAAACGTGAGCAATGCATCATGCCCTAGTTGTTTGGCTTCAAGAAGGTTATATTTTAATTTTCTGTATTTGTTTCCAGAAATAAGTGGATGGATAGTGTCTTCCCTTTTAATATGAAGGGTTACGCCTTTTTCTTTGAGAATGGGTAAATCTACTTTCTGATTTGGAATTGACAAGGTGTACTTTTAACGCACCAAATAGTTTAAAAAACTATACGGTTTTCTACGCGCAAGATACTCTTTATCGTCCTCATTTGCATAAGCCTCACGTTCAAAACTAATGTTTTGATAGGCTCTGTAACTGTTCAAATAAAGTAATGTTCGCAACAACCATTCTGTAATGTAGAGAAGATAGAAAGGGATGATCAAAAGTTCTCTCTGTTGCTTTAAATGAATTCTCTCGTGATTGATGAGCACCTCATCCGTTTTGAGGGAGCCCTCTTTTAAGATGATAAATGGCCAAAGTGAAAGGCCAACGTAATTTCGATAGAAGAAATGTTTAAAAACTAAAATCAAACTTAAAAGTATCAAAAGATTCCTATAAAGGTAACTGTCAAAAATCCAGAAAATTGGATTCAATCGATGAGAAGATGCACTATTTCGGTGAACTGCTCAAAAAATCTATAAATGGTAAAGTACTCGTCATTTGCTTACAATAGACTAATTTTATAACTATAAATGAGTTTTCTAGAATGAAAAAACTGATTCCTTTGGAAGAAGGTGACTATTACCTATCTAAAGAGGGTTATAAAGTATTTACAGAAAAATATCACCTTAAGCGTGGTTATTGCTGCGAGAGCGGTTGCAGACACTGTCCGTATGGCTTTGATAAAAAAACGAATAGAAGAATTTGATTTTCAAAGATTCGGCATAATATTTGTGATTAGTTTAAAGTGACTTGTATTAACCCAAAAAAATATTGATATGAAGAATTTAAAACTATTTTCCCTAGCTATTTTAGCCATTAGCTTCTTAGCGTCCTGTAGTTCTGTAAAGGTTATTGCGGACTATGACGAAAAAGCCAATTTTCAAACATATAAGACATATGCCTTCTACAAAACAGGTATCGATAGAGCCCAAATCTCAGATTTGGATAAAAAACGAATTCTAAAGGCCATAGATGCCGAGATGAGTTCCCGAGGTTTTGTCAAGTCACAACAACCTGATCTTTTAGTCAATATTTTCACCAAGGAGCGTGAGCAAGTTGATGTGTACAACAACAACTTTGGTTGGGGCTGGGGTGGCTTTGGCTGGGGCGGTCTCGGTTGGGGCGGCTGGGGTCCAGGCTGGGGTTGGGGTCCAGGCTGGGGCGGCGGTTTTGGTCCTGATGTTTCAACAAGAACTGAAGGCTCATTGTATATTGACCTAATAGACAACAAAAACAAGGGTCTTGTCTGGCAAGGTCGTGGTGTTGGTACCTTGAACAACACAAAGAACATTCAGAAAAAAGAGCAGCGTATTCGGGAATTTGTGGCAAACATTCTAAAAAAATATCCACCATCAAATGAGATAGCAGCTAATTAAAATAGACAAACCGTCTCCTCAGGCGGTTTTTTTGTACCCAGACTCACCGTTTTATATAAAACACTGCGATTTCGTATCTTTAGGGGATAGTAAAAACGAAACATGAGTTACGAGTCAAATCCCATACTAGATAAACTACCAAAGCATCTAAAGCAGTTCATAAAACCACAGAACTATGAGGATTACTCTGCCATTGACCAAGCGGTTTGGCGCTATGTGATGCGGAAAAACGTAGACTATTTAAGCAAAGTAGCCCACAAGTCTTACGTAGATGGCTTGTTAAAGACCGGTATATCCATTGACCATATTCCCAATATGTACGGAATGAACCGTATTCTAAAGGAAATTGGATGGGCGGCAGTTGCTGTTGACGGTTTTATTCCTCCCTCAGCATTCATGGAATTTCAGGCGTATAATGTGCTTGTAATTGCTTCGGACATACGGCAATTGGAACATATAGAATATACTCCGGCTCCGGATATTATTCATGAAGGCGCTGGGCATGCGCCTATTATTGCCAATCCAGAATATGCAGAATATTTAAGGCGTTTTGGGGAAATTGGCAGCAAAGCAATATCCAGTGCAAAGGATTATGAACTCTACCAAGCGGTAAGACATCTTTCCATCATAAAAGAAGCAGCCGGAACACCACAGGATGAAATCGATACCGCTGAAAAACATATTGAAGAACTTCAAGAAAATATGGGCAAACCCAGTGAAATGGCCCTCATCAGGAACCTGCACTGGTGGACTGTGGAATATGGACTGATAGGCTCGCCCGAAAATGCAAAGATTTATGGAGCCGGCCTGTTGTCATCCATTGGAGAAAGTAAATGGTGTATGCAAAGCGATGTAACCCAAGAGCCCTATACCCTGGAAGCTGCCAATATGCCTTTTGATATCACAAAACCGCAGCCCCAACTTTTTGTTACTCCTAATTTTGCACATTTAAGTCAAGTTTTGGAGGACTTTGCAAATACAATGGCCTTACGTACTGGTGGTCTTTCAGGAGTTCAGAAACTGATTGACTCCAAAGCGCTCGGAAGCATAGAACTAAGTACCGGAATTCAAATATCCGGACAGTTTAATTCCGTTATCGATTATAATGGAAAACCTATTTATTTACGGACTGTTGGCCCTACAGCACTATCCTACAGGGAAAAAGAGTTGGTAGGACACGGTGCGGAGCAACATCCAGAAGGCTTTGGCTCTCCTATCGGCAAGCTTAAAGGTATCAACCTTGCTATAGAAGATATGAGCCCGAGAGACTTAAAGGCCTATAAAATCTATGAAGGGGAACAGGTGTCACTGGAATTTGAAGGAGCGGTAACCGTTGAAGGTACTATCGTTACAGGCACACGTAATCTTCAAGGAAAAATAATTTTGATAACTTTCAAAGACTGTAAGGTAACGCATGATGGAACGCTGCTGTTCTTGCCAAATTGGGGGCTATACCATATGGCCATTGGCCAAGAAGTAGTTTCTGCTTTTAACGGTCCTGCAGATTTAAACAGTTTTGACCTCATCACCCACGAGCTTACAGCAACTACGATCAAGTCCAAAAAGAGTAAGGAAAGAGCACAGTTGGAAGTGTATTACAAACAAATAAGAGAATTTAGGGAAGGTACCAATACCACCATTTCTCGTCATAAAGTGTTTCAGGAAATTAAAAAAGAACATCCAAACGATTGGCTATTGCCCACAGAACTTTATGAGTTGGCCAAAAAAAGTGAAGATGTAGATTTCCAAAAAGAAATCATGGAACATTTGGAAACAGTCAAACAAAATAATCCTAAAGTGGGGCATTTAATTGATGACGGACTGGGTTTAGTCGACCATAGTTTTTCCCATAGTCTCTAATTGGGCTGGAGAATCAATTTGTTTTTGATTGTACACCAATGTCCAACCTAAGGAATTTGTAAGCACGTATAGCTTGGAAAGTTCACTGATCAATCTGTTTTCGGCGTTAGATCTTAAGGAAGACGCTTCAATCTTTTTTAGCAATGAAGACCTTACCGTATTTTTTATTTTGTTGTAGTCATTTGCACTGAAAGGATTCAGGTAATCTGCTGACACATCATAGTATTCAAAATCGGGGTTTATTTTTATTTCAGGTTCGGGGACCGATGTAATATAAATCGTTTTTTCTGTTTCTTCTATTTCATACTCCACTTCGGAAAGGTCATATGCAATAACGACCTCAGCATTCACCACTACCAAAGCTTTTTTATCCGCCGAAATAAGGGAGCCAAATAGTTCTTTGGAGTCTTTGTAATTGTACACCTCGGCAAAATGGCCCTCGGTGACGATAAGTTTAGAAACGTTTTTCAATTCCTCTTGAATGAGCAACGAACTTTCTTTTAAGACCGCCTTTTCCTCCCTATCGTCCGAACAGGACTTATAGATCAATACCGATGCCAGTGCGATCAATGCCCCAAACAGTACTTTTTTCATGTTTTAGAATTGAATAAAGGGATACTTTTTTTGAAGATAGGCAATTTTAGCCTGAAGTGAAGTCGTAAACTTTTGATGTGCGTGGGACGAAGGATTAAAAGGTCTGTGCAATAACCCTTTTTGAACAGTTTCAACTTCTTCCATACTGGAATACACTTCTTCAGCAATCCAAACGGATTTGAATTTCTCCCAAATATAAGCTATCGCAAGTTGATTGGGATGTACCATATCCTTTTCATAAAAGCGATAATCCCTTAGTTCGTCCATCATAAGCTCATAAGAAGGAAAGTAGGATATATTGCGACCTTTTCGTACTTCATGAAGTGCATTTATCAAATGTGCCTTACTTCTTTGGTTTTCAACAAAACCATCTTTTAGATGCCTTACTGGAGAAATCGTGAAAATGAGTGTTGCTTTTTCATTGACGGATTGAATTAAATCAACCAACCGTTCCAAACAACCCCGAATGCTATCAACCGACAACAATTCTTTTGAGAATTGCTGTTGCGGTACCTTATGACAATTGGCAACGATTTTTCCGTTTTCAGTATTCCGGTATACCCAAGCTGTGCCCAAGGTAATGATGATATGACTGGCTTCTGTTAGCTGTTTTTTCGTTTGGCGAAGTCCATCATTTAAATTTTGAAGCAATTCTGGTTTCGATGTGGCGCTACAATCTGAATGCGCATCAAAGCAGTTCCAAATCTCTTGATGCTCAAAAACCTCGTTCTCCTCATACATTTCATCATGTAAGGCACGCTTTACTAAATTTTCAATAGCAAGTGGATGAAATAGAATGCCAAAAGGGTTCTGAACTTGTTGGAATTTATAATAGTCAAGTTTTTGACCTATGTTTTCCACAAAACAAGAGCCTAATAACAGTAGCTTACTTTCATAAACAAATTTAGAATCTTCTTCTCTTAAAGGTATTTGGGTTTGTAGCTTCATTCGTTAAAATCTTTGCTGTCATCTGCAATTGTCCAGACCTTCAAGCATTTCGCGATAATCTGCTTCCAATTGAACTTCTAGTTGATCTAAAAAACCTAAAATTCTTCTAAGTTCATCCATAGATTCATTTCTTAGTGCTTCAACAGCTTTATCTATTTCATTTTGAAGCGTTTTCTGCGAATTGTATATACCTTCTAGTCCATAGAGGCACTCATACCCAAACTCTTGGAAAATTCCAGAAGATTTAGACGTTTCCCAAGCAATTCTGTTGGGTTCGGCAATTTCTAAGCTAACAAAACTGTCCCCTTCATATGCGTAAATACCATTTTCAATCCGAGTTGAATCCGTGATTTCTATGATATCCTTATACTTCTTTTCAAAGTTTTGCATAAAGTCAGGTGTTCCAAATAGCTTGCCTGATTCTTTTTCCCGTATTTCCTTTACTTCCTTTAAGAAGGAAGCTATTTTTTGATTGTGCTCACGATTATTCAAAAGCTGTTCTAGGTTGTTCTTGATTTCTCCCTCAATTTTGTTCAAGGCAATCTTCTTGTTGGATTTAATTGATTTTGAAGAATTCCAATCGTTGAACCAAATAGCCAAATTGATTCCCACAAAAATTAAGAATATTTCACCGAAGATATACTTCCAGTTAATCGTCTTTACTTTGAAAAACCGCATGACGTATAAAGTTTCCTAAATCATTTCCTTGACACTTTTAAGTGCATCTTCAATTCCGGCCGGATTCTTACCTCCAGCGGTAGCAAAAAATGGTTGTCCACCACCGCCGCCTTGAATGTATTTTCCAAGTTCGCGGACAATGTTCCCTGCATGCATCTTTCTATTGGTCACCAATTCTTTGGAAATGTAACAGGACAACAATGCTTTTCCGTCATTTTCAGCTGCAAGCAATAAAAACAAGTTAGCAAACTGACCCCCAATTTCAAACGCGAGGTCTTTGATTCCCGCAGCATCCAAATCCACTTTTTTAGCTAAAAACTGGACACCATCAACTTCTTCCAATTCCGAAATTAAATCGTTTTTAAGTCCTTTTGCCTTATCCTTCAAAAGTTGCTCCACTTGTTTCTTTAAGTTCGCATTCTCTTCTTGCAAACTATTGACAGCTTTTACAGGGTCTTGGGCATTGTTCAGCAAATCCTTTATTTCAAAGAGCATTCTATTGTTTTTAAAGTAGAATTCTTTGACAGCATCTGAGGTTATTGCCTCAATTCTGCGAATTCCCGCTGCAACAGCTCCTTCGGATACTATTTTAAAGTGCCAGATATCCCCTGTGTTTTTCACATGTGTACCGCCGCATAGCTCAATGGACTGACCAAACTTAACGGTACGTACCGTGTCCCCATACTTTTCACCAAACAGTGCCATAGCCCCTTGTTCCATGGCTTCCTTTAATGGAATATTCCGATTTTCTTCAAATGGCAATTGTCCTTCAATACGGGCATTCACAAAATTCTCGACCGTCCGTAGTTCTTCTACCTTTAGTTTTGAGAAATGCGAAAAATCAAATCGTAAATATTTGGAATGTACGGCCGAACCTTTTTGTTCCACATGCGTCCCCAGAATTTCTCTCAAAGCTTGGTGCAACAAGTGTGTTGCCGTGTGATTGCTTGCTGTACGCCATCGTTGTTTTTTATCAACTATTGCCTTAAAAGTACCCGAAGTATCTTTTGGTAAATTTTTAGCAAAATGTACAATTTCGTTATTTTCCTTTTTGGTATCGATAATATAAACGACATCACCGTTGGGAACTTCCAAATACCCCTTATCACCTACCTGCCCCCCTCCTTCGGGATAAAATGGCGTTAGGTTAAAGACCAATTGAAATTGCTCCCCTTCCTTTTTACTGTTGACCTTTCTATATTTTACCAGCTTGACGTCTGCCTCTAAACGGTCATACCCGATAAACTCCTGTTCCGAGTCTTCCATTAGAATGGTCCAATCTTCTTTAGACACTTCAGAAGCTGCCCTTGATCGGTCTTTTTGGACTTTTAGGGCTTTTTCGAACCCGGTCCTATCCAATTGGTATCCCTTTTCATCAAGGATCAAGGCAGTTAAATCGATTGGAAATCCAAACGTATCATAGAGTTCAAAGGCCTTGTGGCCATCTATGGTCTTGGTTTTAGAAGATTTGATAACCGAATCCAATAGCACCAACCCCTGCTCCAACGTACTCAAAAAAGAATTTTCTTCTTCCTTCACCACATTCTCGATCAATTGATATTGTTCGCGCAGTTCTGGAAAAGCTTTGCCCATAGTTTCGGATAAAACCTTTACCAATCGGTAGATAAAAGGCTTGTTTGTCCCCAAAAATGTGAAGCCATATCGGATAGCCCTTCTTAAAATTCTACGGATTACGTAACCCGCACCGGAATTACTTGGCAATTGTCCATCGGCTATCGAAAATGCAACGGCCCTAACATGGTCTGCCACAACCCGTATGGCAATATCCGTCTCTTTATCCTTACCGTATTTACGCTCGGTAATAGTTTCTATCTCACGGATAAGTGGTGTAAAAACATCGGTATCATAATTGGATGTAACCCCTTGCAGCACCATACAAAGTCGCTCAAAGCCCATACCTGTATCCACATGCTTCTCTGGAAGGTTTTCCAAGCTACCATTGGCCTTTCGGTTATATTGCATAAAGACCAGGTTCCAGATTTCCACAACTTGCGGATGATCTTGATTCACCAACGAAGCGCCAGAAACTTTGGCTTTTTCTTCTTTGGAGCGAATGTCTACATGAATCTCCGAACAAGGACCACAGGGACCTTGGTCACCCATCTCCCAGAAATTGTCTTTTTTGTTGCCCATGATGATTCTATCCTCGGGAACAATTGCCTTCCATAACGAAAAGGCTTCTTTATCCATTTCCAAATTATCGGCATCTTCACTTCCTTCAAAGACCGAAACATAAAGACTTTCTTTGTCAATGCCATACACTTCTGTCAGTAACTCCCAAGCCCATTGGATCGCTTCTTTTTTAAAGTAATCGCCAAAACTCCAGTTCCCCAACATCTCGAACATGGTGTGGTGGTAGGTATCTTTTCCAACTTCCTCTAAATCGTTATGTTTACCACTGACCCGTAGGCATTTTTGACTATCCGAAACACGCTTGGACTTAGGAACGGAATTCCCCAGAAAATACTCCTTGAACTGGTTCATTCCCGCATTTGTGAACATTAAAGTCGGATCATCTTTCATGACCATTGGCGCGGAAGGAACTATTTTATGCTTTTTCCCTTTAAAAAAGTCTAAAAATTGAGCTCTAACTTCTTGGGATGTCATCGGAATTGCTAGGGTTTTATTAAATTTAACAGTATAAGCAAAACAATTTTTATATTTGCTTGTTTTCTTTAGAAAGAAAGCGCAAAAATAGGATAAAATCCGGTCATGTCTAAAGTTAAGTACTATTACGATCCAGATACACTTTCATACAGAAAGATTGAACCTAAAAAGTCCAAGAAGTATCGCAATCTGTTCCTTTTTATAGTAGGAGCAGCTTTATTTGGATTTTTAGGACTTATCATATTATTGAACACTAGCTTGTTGAACACGCCCAAAGAGCTTTCCTTGGAACGAGAGGTGAACAATTATGAACTTCAATATGAAATTCTGGGTAAGAAGATGGAGCAAATGGAACAGGTACTTGCCAATATTGAAGATAGGGACAATAATATATATCGATTGTATTTTGAAGCCAACCCCATACCGGAAGAACAACGAAAAGCAGGTTTTGGTGGTGTTAATCGGTACAAATCTTTAGAAGGCTTCAATAATTCCGAAATTATAATCAATGCCACCAAGCAGTTGGACATTATTCAAAAGCAAATGGTAATTCAATCCAAATCTTTGGATGAAATTGCCAAACTTGCCGAAGAAAAAGAAAAGTTATTGGCATCCATACCAGCTATTCAACCCGTACGCAATGAAGACTTGACCCGAATGGCCTCTGGTTTCGGGTGGCGTTCCGACCCCTTCACCAAGGCAAGAAAAATGCACTGGGGGATGGATTTTACGGCACCCAGAGGTGTTCCCGTTTACGCCACTGGTGATGGAACCATAAAACGTGCAGATAATGGGTCATCCGGATACGGAAAACATATCAGGATAGACCATGGATATGGCTACATGTCGCTTTATGCACATTTAAGTAGATATAATGTTAGCAAAGGCCAAAAGGTAAAACGTGGCGATTTGATAGGCTTTGTTGGGAACACAGGACGATCAGAGGCCCCCCACTTGCATTACGAGGTCTTTAAGGACGGAGAGCGTATTAATCCCATCAATTTCTACTATGGAAGTTTAACGGCAGAAGAGTTTGAAAACATGCTCAAATTTGCCAACCAAGAAAACCAATCCCTGGATTAATGCATATAGACCTTCCCGAAAAACGATATTACGGCATTGGCGAAGTGGCAAAAGCTTTCAATGTAAATACTTCGTTGATTCGGTTTTGGGAAAAAGAGTTTGATGTACTTCAGCCAAAAAAAAATGCCAAGGGCAATAGAAAATTTACTCCACAGGACATCAAGAATTTACAGTTGATTTATCACTTGGTCAAAGAACGTGGTTTTACACTTGAAGGTGCAAAAATTCATTTAAAGGAAGAAAAACAAAAAACGCTTTCTAATTTTGAGGTCGTACAAAAACTACAAAAGGTAAGAGCCGAGCTTTTAAAAATTAAGGAACAACTATAAAGGTCAGAAATACGAAGTTGGAAACCTGAAACCTGAAACCTGAAACCTGAAACCTGAAACCTGAAACCTGAATTTAAATATTCAAAAAAAGTGTAACAAAGAATACCAATAACACACCTATTTACTAATACTGAATAAACCAATAAAATGAAAAAAGGCATAATCGTCATAATAGCACTCGTTGTGCTGGCAGTAGTACTTGGAGGCTGGTACGTAAGAACAAACAATATGCTTGTAGATATGAAAGGACAGGCCACAAAACAATGGGCCAATGTGGAAAGTTCGTATCAGCGAAGGAGTGATTTAATTGGCAACCTTGTTAAGACTGTACAGGGAGCGGCAGATTTTGAAAGAGGAACCTTAAAGGATGTTATTGAAGCTAGGGCAAAAGCTACTTCTACTACTATTGATGCCAATAATATTACGCCAGAACAATTGGCCCAGTTTCAACAAGCGCAAACGGGTCTTTCTTCTGCACTTTCCAGACTTTTGGTTACCGTAGAGCGCTATCCCGATTTAAAAGCGAACCAAAATTTTCTGGAACTACAATCCCAGCTGGAGGGCACGGAAAACCGTATCAATGTAGCGCGCAATAGATTTAATGATCTTGCCGGAGAGTACAATATTACCATCGAACAAATACCGACCAATTTTATTGCAAGTATTGCCAATTTCGACCCTCTTGCCTTGTTCAGTTCCAATCCAGGTGCTGAAAATGCACCAGAGGTAAACTTTGAATTCGATTGAGCATGTCGCACGTAGAGGAGTTTTTAACCGCAGAAGAGGAGCAGGAAATCATTGCGGCCATACAAGAAGCTGAGAATAATACTTCGGGAGAAATACGGGTACATCTTGAAGCAACTGCTAAAATCGACCATTTTAGTAGAGCTCAGCAAGTGTTCCACTTTCTTAAAATGGACAATACCAAAGAGGAAAACGGGGTATTGCTATACGTTGCAGTAGATGATAGAAAATTTGTTATTTATGGTGATAGTGGGATTGATCGCGCTGTACCCAAAGACTTCTGGAGCTCGACCAAGGACATTATTGCCGAGCACTTTAAAAAAGGTGATTTTAAACAAGGTGTCGTAGAAGGTATATTGAGGGCAGGAAAGGAATTGGAGGAACATTTTCCTTGGAACCATAACGACACCAATGAACTCAGCGATGCAGTATCCAAAGGGTAGGCTTCCCCAAGCCCCTCCAGAAGAGGGTACTATTGTTTTTTCGTCTAGAGGAATTATATCAATTACTTTCTTTTTAGCACTTTTTGCTTCTAATTTAACACATGGACAATTCGCCATTCCGGAGAAACCCAAAGAGCAAACAAGTGTTTACGACTACATAAACCTCCTGTCTGCCGCCCAGAACAAAACTTTAGAGCAAAAACTGATTCAATATTCAGATAGTACATCTACCCAAATCGTTATTGCCATTATCAACTCTACCGAAGGTGAGGATATTAATTTTTTAGGAGCACAATGGGGACAAAAATGGGGCATTGGCCAAGCTGACAAAGACAACGGGGTGCTTGTGCTTTTAGCGAAAGAAGATCGCAAAATAGCCATCAATACCGGTTTTGGTGTGGAAGGTAATCTTACGGATTTTATGTCGAAAAGAATTATTGAATCCGTAATTATCCCAGAATTTAAAAAAGGGGATTACTTTAGCGGACTTAGCAAGGGGTCCGACGCAATTTTTCAAATACTGAACGGAGAGTTCAAGGAAGAGCGCACTTTTGGAAATGATCAAGGATTTTCACTAAAGGCGGTACTGCCCTTTATTATTTTTATTGTTATTCTCATTATTCTATCTCGAAAAGGTCGTAATAACCGTGGTGGACCTGGAAACAAGAAAAAAGGACTGGATCTTTGGGACATCATCATTCTCAGCAATATGGGGCGCGGAGGATACCGTGGCTCGTCAGGTGGGGGATTTGGTGGAGGCGGATTCGGGTCTGGTGGAGGATTTGGCGGTGGATTCGGTGGAGGTGGCTTTGGAGGCGGTGGCGCTTCAGGAGGTTGGTGACTCTTAGAAATAATTTGTTTACTTTCAACAAAATCAGCTTAGGTAGCTTTTAAAAATTCTATCCCAAAATATTCTTAAAAAGAATCCGTTACAAATAGAGCAGCGTAAATAAACAGAGTGCAAGCTCAAAAACCCCATTTACCGTGTATTGCATATTTCTTTTTTAAAGTATTTTGGCTGTGCTTAATATACATTTAACTCTAAAGGTTTTCAAATGGGACGTTATTTCAGATTATTTTTAATTTCAGTATTGGTACTTATCAGTTCTTGTAAAAAGAAAACTGATAGCTCTTTGAATACCGATAATCTCTTCAAATTCAAAGATTATATAAGCTACCATACCAATGGTACCCAAAGTATATCGACCCCCATTAAAGTTATACTCGCGAAACAACTCAATCAATTTGAATTAACTCAGGAACTGCCTGCAGAATATTTTAAGATTTCACCAAAAATAGAGGGTAAACTAACCATCGAAAACGGAAGGGAACTTGTTTTTCTACCCTCGGAATATCTAGAGCCTGACACTGAATATTCTGTAAGTGTAGCGCTGAACAAACTTTTTGATACCATTGATAGTGAGTTTAAGAAATATACTTTTAGTTTTAAGACCATCACCCCAAATTTTAAGATCAACCTTGGCAATCTACAATCTTACAGTAAAAATTGGCAATACCTAACAGGAACTTTAGAAGCTTCGGATATTTTAAATGCCTCCAAAATCAATGGTGTTCTTGCTGTAGCACAAGGCGATAAAAAGATTGCTGTAAAATGGGAAAACACAAAAGAGGATGCGCGATATTTTACCTTTAAGATCGATAGCATTCCACGAAAGACGGATGATAGCGATTTGGCAATTAGTTGGAACGGAGAAGCACTGGGAACAGAAAATAAAGGTTCGGAGAATTATACCATCCCAGGCCTAAATAAATTTATTGTTGTTGATGCCAAAACAGCAACCACCCCAAATGCCGCATTGACACTCAATTTTTCCGACCCCTTAAAACCGAACCAAAACCTGAATGGCTTGGTCACCATTGAAAACGCACAAAGTTTACGATACGAAATCAATGGTAACGTTTTAAAAGTATACCCTGCCAATCGAATTTTAGGACAGGTTCGCGTTACTGTTTTTGAAGGTATAAAAAGCGAATACGGCTACTCCCTCAAAAAGCCATTTTCCGAATTGGTTTCCTTTGAACAGTTAAAACCTTCGGTACGTTTGCTCTCTAAAGGTACCATCCTACCAAATGCCGCTTCAACACCTATATACTTTGAGACCGTAAATCTTTCTGCTGTTGAAGTCAGGGTGATTCAGGTCTTTGAAAATAACATGTTGCAATACCTACAATACAATAATCTTACCCAGGAATACAACTCGGACATTAGAACCGTTGGTCGTAGGGTAGCTTATAAGGTAATCCCGTTAACTGAAAATAAAGACGAAGACACCAGTTCTTGGAAAGCCCATGCGCTAGACCTATCAAAACTCATAAAAGTAAATCCCAGTTCTTTATACCGAATTGAATTCAGTTTTAAAAAAGAACATACAACGTATGGGTGCGAAGATTCTGGAAATTCGGAAAATGAAGAAGAAACCTATTCCATGGCCGAGGCACAAAACCTTAGTGAAGAAGCTATGGAGGAACGTTATTGGGACAACGAAATTTATTATTGGAGAGACAATAACTATAATTGGGAAGAGCGAGATAATCCTTGTCATGATGCTTATTACAGTTCGGATAAGATTGTAACAACAAATCTTTTAGGCAGTGATCTAGGGCTTATCGTCAAAAAAGGCAATAATCGTTCCTATCATTTTGCAGCAACAAATCTCTTGACCACCAATCCCGAAGCCGGCACGACCATTAAACTATATAATTTTCAGCAGCAGTTACTTTCCGAAGTAAAAACAGATGCTTCCGGGTTTGGTATTTATGATGGAGATGCTACGATTGCTTTCGCTATTGCCGAAAAGAACAACAATTTTGCCTACGCCAAACTTGCTGATGGCAATGCACTCTCATTAAGTAAGTTCGATGTCTCGGGACAAGAATTGCAAAGTGGCCTTCAAGGATTTATGTATACAGAAAGAGGGGTGCATAGACCCGGTGACCCTATCCATTTAACCTTTGTTCTGGATGACAAAGCCAATCCATTACCAGAAAAACATCCCATAACTATAGAGGTTACCGATGCCAGAGGAAAACTGGTTCAAAGAAATGTGCTTAAAGAGAGAACCGTTCCCGTTTCTGATGGACTGTATGCAAAAAAAGAAGGGGACTTTTACTATTTCCCCATCGCGACAAAGAGTACATCACCTACAGGAACTTGGAATGCCAAGATTATTGTAGGCGGAGCGCAATTCAATAAAAGTCTAAAAATAGCTACCATTAAACCCAATCGGTTAAAGGTAAGTTTTGATTTTGATGATGAAGTTTTAAAAGCAAATAAAAACAACAAGGGAAAAGTTGACGTAAAGTGGTTGCACGGTGCACCTGCCCGTAATTTAAAAATTGATGTCAACGCAAAACTGCAACAGGCTTCAAATGCATTTCCAAAACATAAAGGATACATTTTTCAAGATCCGGTTCGCACATATAATGAAACGGAACTTCAATTTGTAACCTCAAAATTAAATGGGGAGGGAACATTGAATATTGACCAAAAAATTACGGCCAACACCAATGCCCCCGGGATGTTACAAGCCACCTTCACAACTAAGGTATTTGAAGGCGGTGGTGATTTCTCCATAGATGTTTTCTCCAAAAAACTTGCTCCTTTTTCACACTTTGTGGGATTACGTTCTCCAAAAGCAAAACGTTACGGTTCGTTCTTAACGGATGAGGATACCACTTTTGATGTCATCTCCGTAGATGCAGATGGCAAAAAAGCGGCAAATCGCAAACTAAAAGTAAAAATCTTTGAGATAGCATGGCGTTGGTGGTGGAACCGAGGTTACGACAATCTATCTCGCTACGAAAACGCTACTGTTCATCGTCCTTTTAAAGAAATGACGGTAACTACCGGCGCAGATGGAAAAGCTAATTTTAAAGTCAACATTCCCGATGATGACGGAGGTCGCTATTTAATTCGTGTTATCGATGAAGTATCGGGTCATGCCACGGGACGAACCGCTTATTTCTACAGAAATTGGTGGAGGCGACCTGCATCTGGTGATACGGAAAGCTCAAAGATTCTAATTTTTTCTGCTGACAAAGAAAAATATACACTTGGTGATCAGGCAGTGGTCACATTTCCTTCAGATGTTGGAGGTCGTGCCTTGCTCAGTATTGAAAATGGCTCTGAAGTTTTATCGCAACAATGGATTGAAACTTCTGCTAAAGAGACCAAGGCAACCATTCCCATCACAGCGGATATGGCCCCCAATGCATACATCAACATTTCGCTGTTGCAACCACATGGTCAAGTAGCAAACGACCTGCCTATTCGATTGTATGGTATTGTGCCCTTACTGGTTGAAAACCCAGCAACTTTTCTAAAACCAGAGTTAAAAATGCCCGAAGTTTTAGAACCCGAAAAGTCGTACAAAGTGACGGTTTCCGAAGGTAACAAGAAACCAATGACATACTCACTTGCCGTTGTGGATGAAGGGCTATTGGACCTTACACGTTTTAAGACTCCAGATATTCATTCCTCTTTTTATGCCAGACAAGCATTAGGTGTAAAAACCTTTGATATTTTTGATGATGTCATGGGTGCCTACTCCATAAGTGTGGATAATATTTATGCCATTGGTGGTGGTGGAATAGGCGAAGGCGCTAAAAACAGGAAAGCACAACGCTTTAAACCTGTGGTTACGTACTTAGGGCCTTTCACCTTAAAAGCTGGTGAAAAAACAACGCACACCATTGATATGCCCAACTATGTAGGTTCTGTTCGTACCATGGTGGTTGCAGGGAACATAAATAGTGCGTATGGAAAAGCTGAAAAAGCGACTCCTGTGCGTAAACCTTTAATGGTATTGACTTCGATACCCAGAAAACTATCCCCTGGAGAAACAGTTACTATTCCCGTTACTGTATTTGCCATGGAGAAAAAGGTAAAAAATGTAAAAGTTTCCATTACTGCTGGAAAGGCGCTTGAGCCTATTGGGGCTACAACAAAAAATATCACTTTTAATGCTGTTGGAGAACAAATCGTGAATTTTGATTTTAAAGTGAATCCGAGCAAATCATTTCAAACCATAAAGGTAACAGCTTCTGGTAATGGAGAGCGTGCCAGCAATGAAACCGAGATCGATATAGAAAACCCCAACCCAATTACCACAAAAAGTACATTGTACACGGTAACGGAAAATCAATCACAAAATATTTCTTTCGAAACTTTTGGAACCTCTGGAACCAACACGGCATTCGTAGAATTTTCAACGCTGCCCCCAATGGATTTTTCAAAACGAATGAACTACTTATTACGCTATCCTCACGGGTGCGTGGAGCAAACTACTTCTGCCGCTTTTCCTCAGTTATTTTTAGCAGAGATTCTTGACATCACTTTTGACAAGAAAAAGGAAATTGAAAAAAATATCAAAGCTGCCATTAAGAAGCTCAATGATTTTCAAGCACCAAGCGGTGGTCTAAGTTACTGGCCAGGCTACGGTTATGCTGATGATTGGGGAACTTCTTATGCAGGGCATTTTATGTTGGAGGCCAAACAAAAAGGATACCAGCTGCCATTGACATTTCTCAGCAATTGGTTGCGTTACCAAAAGACTACCGCACGCCAATGGAGCAATCAACGCACTACTTATAATACCGATATTGCCCAAGCTTACAGGTTATACACACTTGCCTTGGCACAACAACCAGAACTGGCCTCAATGAACAGGTTACGGGAAGCTAAAAACCTAAGCAACGAAGCCAAGTGGCGTTTAGCTGCAGCCTATGCATTGGTAGGAAAGAAAGAAGTAGCCAAAAAATTGTCCCAAACGGCAAATATTAATTTCCAACCCAATTCGTACAATTATAGAACCTATGGTTCAGTTTTTAGAAATAGTGCTATGGCTTTGGAAACTATGGTAATTATTGGGGACTCCCAACAAAGGGAATTGGCTATTTCATTGGCAAAAAAATTATCTTCACAAAGTTGGTACAGTACTCAAGAAACGTCTTTTGCCCTTTTGGCGATGGCAAAAATGGTGGCAAAAAATGGTGGGAAATCCATCAATTTAACCTTCACCAATAACGGAAAAGAAGTCACCGTGAAAACAGATAGGGCGATTGCGCAACGAGGACTTTCAATTTCATCGGCACAAAATGAAATTACCGTTAGCAATAAGCAAGGTAATGTTATCTATGCGACCTTAACACAGACCGGTAAATTACCTGTGGGCCAAGAATTGGCACAGCAACGGAACTTATCCCTGTCCGTAAAATATCTTGATGCCATTGGAAATACCATTGGCGTATCCAATCTTCGTCAAGGTACCGAGTTACAGGCCCAACTGACCGTTTTTAATAGCTCAAATGACTATATCGATAATCTGGCATTAACACAAATTGTTCCAAGTGGGTGGGAAATCGTGAATACGTCCTATGCAGGCGGAGGAGATTCAAATTCGAGCAAAGCGGAGTACATTGATACTCGGGATGATCGAACGAATTTCTATTTTGACCTTGGTTCGAAAAAATCCAAAACCTTTACGGTAAAACTAAATGCTTCCTTTTTGGGAGATTACTATCTGCCCGGATCGCAGGTAGAAGCCATGTACGACGATAACAGATATGCTCGTAACAAGGGGCAATGGATAAAAGTATCGCAATAATGGGATGACCGATTTTTTATCAGTTTTAAAAAGATTTTTACTGAAACATAAAATCAAGGTTTCGGCTTTTCTGATAGTATTCTTGCTATGGTTGTCCTGTTTGCCAAGGGAACTTTTTAAAGACCCTACTTCAACGGTAGTGACAAGTTCGGATAATGTGTTGATCGGGGCACGGATTGCAGAGGATGGCCAATGGCGTTTTCCTAAAATTGATTCCATTCCAGAACGTTTTAAGCAAAGTGTTTTGCTGTTTGAAGATGAATATTTCTATAGGCATCCCGGATTTAATCCTATTTCCATTTTCAACGCTATAAAGCACAACTTTACAAAAGATACACGCCGGGGAGGCAGTACAATTACACAACAGGTTATCCGTCTGAGCAGAAAAAACAAAAGACGTACTTATTTTGAAAAGTGTATCGAAATCTTCATGGCCACACGATTGGAGTTTCGACATTCCAAAGACGCTATTTTAAAGCTTTATGCCACATACACCCCCTATGGAGGAAATGTAGTTGGGCTTGAAACCGCTTCTTGGCGTTATTTTGGAATACCCGCACACGAACTAAGTTGGGGACAATCGGCTACTTTGGCCGTGCTTCCAAATGCCCCATCATTAATCTTTCCAGGAAGAAATGATCGATCGTTATTGAAGAAACGAAACAGACTGCTTAAAAAACTATTGGATGAAAAGCATTTTGACCAGACCACCTACGAACTTGCTGTTGCCGAACCTTTACCACAAAAACCAATACCTCTTCCAAACAATGCTCCACATTTAACAGAACGCGTTAAAAAAGAACACAAAGGCAAACGGATACAAACATCCATAGACAGGTATTTACAAGGTCAAGCAACCCTTGTTGCAGAGCGCCATTACCAAAGATTAAAGAGCAATGAAACTCATAATCTTGCTATTTTGGTATTGGATGTTGAAACTCGAAAAGTGTTAAGTTATGTCGGTAATTCTAAATCGGGCGAACAACACGGCAGCTATGTGGATATCATCACCAAAAATCGAAGCACTGGTAGTACTTTAAAGCCCTTTCTTTTCGCATCGCTTATGCACGAAGGACAATTATTGCCAAATACCTTGGTTAAGGACGTTCCAACGGTAATCAACGGATATAATCCAAAAAACTTCAATAAGAAATATGCTGGTGCCGTACCCGCAAGCAGGGCTTTATCTCGCTCGCTCAACGTTCCCGCAGTTCGATTGTTACGCGAATATGGGCTTCAAAAATTCTACAACAAGCTCCGTAAAATGAACATGAACTCCCTGAACAAACCTGCTGGATATTATGGGTTGTCCTTAATTTTGGGCGGAGCCGAAAGCACCCTATGGGACGTTACTAAAACCTATGCTTCCGCGGCATCGACCTTGAATTATTTTACAGCAAATTCAAGCACATATCGTACCGATGAATTTTTGGAACCAAGCTATCTTTTTGAAAGTAAAAACGACTTTGGCGAACAGCAATTTAATCCGTCCGTTCTGAATGCTGGGTCGTTATACCATACGTTTAAATCATTACAAGAGGTAAATCGACCTGAAGGAAATGAAAACTGGCAGTTTTTTGATTCTTCGCAGCGTATCGCCTGGAAAACGGGTACTAGTTTTGGTTTTAAGGATGCATGGGCCGTAGGCGTAACTCCAAAATATGCCATTGGTGTCTGGGCAGGAAATGCCGATGGTGAAGGAAGACCAGGATTGACAGGTATTACAGCAGCCGCACCTATTTTGTTCGATATTCTGGATGTGCTTCCAAATAGTGGCTGGTTTCAGCAACCTTTTGATGATTTGGTAGAACTTGAAACTTGTTCCCAAAGTGGATATCGTGCTTCTGCTTTTTGTGATATCACCAAAAAGGAACTTTTACCAATACATGGAAAGAAAAGTATACAATGTCCTTATCACCATCAGGTTTTTTTGGACAATTCAGAAGCGTATAGGGTTGATTCTGAATGCTATCCTTTGGAAAACATGATAGCCAAGAATTGGTTTACGCTTCCTCCAGTGATCGAGTATTACTACACCGCTTCAAATCCGAATTACAAACCGTTGCCAAATTTTCTGCAGGGATGCTCGATTTCAGAAGCAAGGCTTATGGAATTTATATTTCCAAAACGAAATGAAACGGTACTTCTTCCCAAAGATCTGGGCAAAAAAACTACGGAAGTAATCTTTAAGTTGGCACACCAACAAAACGAAAGTACTGTCTACTGGTATTTGGACGAGCGCTATATTGGTGTAACCACAAGTTTTCATGAGCTTATTTTAGACGTTGCACCAAACGACTATACACTTACCGCCGTGGATGATAAAGGCAATCGCATTAAGCAACAAGTTTCCATACGATTGGCTTCTGGGGAGTGATTGCTTACTTCTTCCTCATGAAAATTGTAATCGGCACTCCACTAAAATCAAAGTTTTCCCTAAGCTTATTTTCCAGAAATCGTTTATAAGGTTCGCGCACATATTGCGGTAGGTTGCAGAAAAAAGCAAACTGTGGATATGGTGTGGGCAACTGGGTACAAAACTTGATTTTCACATACTTTCCTTTGTATGCCGGTGGTGGTGTATTTTCAATGATGGGCAACATAATATCGTTCAATTTTCGGGTAACAACCTTCTTTGAACGATTTTTAAAGACATCCACTGCAGTTTCAATTGCTTTAAAAATACGTTGTTTGGTCAGTACTGAAATAAACAGAATTGGCACATCATCAAAAGGTTCTATTGCTTGTTTTATCTTTTGGGTATATTCTTTCACTGAATTGGTTTCCTTTTCGACCAAATCCCATTTATTTACCAAGATTACAACGCCTTTATTGTTGCGCTGCGCCAACCAAAAGATATTCTGTACTTGTCCGTCAAAACCTCTTGTGGCATCTACCAATAAAATACAAACATCGCAATGTTCAATAGCTCTCACAGAGCGCATTACAGAGTAAAACTCCAAATCTTCCTTTACCTTGGCCTTTCTTCGGATTCCAGCCGTATCGACTAGGTTGAATTCAAAACCGAACCTGTTGTATTTGGTATCAATACTATCACGTGTCGTTCCAGCAATATCTGTGACAATGTAGCGGTCCTCCCCAATAAGCGCATTGATAAAAGAGGATTTGCCCGCATTGGGCCTTCCCACTACCGCAAATCGCGGCAGCTCACTTTCCTCTTCTTCAATTTCTGGAAGTTCTTTGACCAGTGCATCCAATAGTTCTCCTGTCCCACTCCCGTTTATGCTCGACAAGGTAAAATAGTCCCCAAGGCCTAAAGCATAGAACTCCACGGCATCCGCTTCACGTTGGGCATTGTCCACTTTATTTATGGCAAGGAAAATAGGTTTATTGACCCTACGCAATAATTTGGCAACATCTTCATCCATTCCGGTTACCCCAGATTCCACATCTACCATAAAAATAATAGCATCGGCTTCATCTATGGCAAGTTCAACCTGTTTGTCAATCTCCTGCTCAAAGATATCGTCGCTCCCCAACACATAACCTCCTGTATCGATAAGTGAGAATTCTTTCCCGTTCCAGTCACTTTTTCCATAATGACGGTCACGTGTTACGCCACTAACGGCATCCACAATAGCTTCTCGACGTTGGATGAGTCGATTAAAAAAAGTGGATTTACCCACGTTTGGCCTTCCTACAATTGCAACAATAGCACCCATCAGCATGAAATTTTGGCAAAAATACCACTATTTATGAAGAAAAAAGTGATATCTTTTTTAATCAATTTCAAATAAAAATTTCTTGAAACCGACTGTATCTCAAGTATTCCCTATGGGTATTTCGTTAGTTTTATTTATGGATATCATCGGGAATAGAAATTTTGTATTTTACCCCACCCGGAATTATAAGAAGATAATTTCGACCTCCCAGCGTGGAGGTAACGATTTGACAGCCTGTCAGATGACATATTAGACCAAGACAGGTCCAAAACAATTTAATTAAAACCAATCATGAATGATATAGGTAATGAAATCGTATTACGCCCTAGGTTCGATATCGATTTGAATTCTGACCTTGAGCCATTACTGGAGGTTTTTGATAAAACCGAGCAAGACCAATTATTGGTCAAACGGCTGGATGAACATATCTATATTCGATTTAAAAAAAAGGATACTACGTTTTGGTCTCCCCAGCTTCATTTGGAACTTACCTCTTTTGAAAAAGGGATTAGCCGTATACATGGTGTTTTTGGGCCGAACCCCACTCTTTGGACTTTCTTTATGTTCCTACATTTTGGTATAGGTACACTGTTTATTATTTTAGGAGTTTTTGCCTATTCCCATTACGCTTTGGGTCATGATATTACGCTTTGGGTCATAGGAATGTTATTTTTGGTGTTGATTTGGTTTGCATTGTATGCCTTTGGACGGTTGGGAAAATCCAAAGGTCGACCTCAAATGAAGCAACTAAAGAATTACCTGAACGAGTTGATTTCTGATTTTGACAGAGAACTCATTTAAACTTTTTCAATAGGCTAAAAAGTCTAATTAAGTTCAAAAGGTAAAAGGCACGGTCAATAGACCATGCCCTTAATTAACTAACTTAAACTCTGAAGCAAAAAATATCTTAATCGTTCTGATAAAAAGTAACCGTTCCACTTACTTCGTTGCTGACCACTAATATTTCTTTACCGGTAGGGCTATCATCTGCAGCTATTGCCAAAACTCCTTCCGGGCCAACATCACCAGCGGTTTCCAAAATCTGTATAAACTCTGGGAAACTAGGATTGCTAATATCGTAAACCATAATCTGGTTATTGCGTTCCAAACCAACAAATAAAATTTGCCTATCCCCTATTTGTTGAATGGTTACCGCTTCGGGTTCAGCTCCTTTATCATCACTACGGCTATCGTCACCATTAAAAACAGCAGGGGTTAATTCTAAGGTTTTTTGCGCGATATCATTTCCACTGTCATACACCAACTGCCCCATACCGGACCATATTGTAAAAGAACGGGCACCATAATTGTAAAGCTCGTCGTAATCCCCATCCCCATCAATATCACCCAGTGTTGTGGTGGACTGCAAACGGCCTAAATTCTCATCCAATTGCAATGTGGCGGCATCAGGAAAAACGGTTTCATCAAAAACCAAATCTGCCATACGTTCCTCCTCTGAAAAACCATCATAATCACGTGCGTCGCCTTCATTAGCGGTAACTACGTAATCCATTCCGTTTACGGAATAGTACGCTATCGCATCTGGTTGGTACATTCCAAATACAGGAACACTTCGCAATTCTTTTTTGTCGTCCCTATTGCTGGGATCTATTTCGTTACCTGGAGCTGAATAGTCCTTAAATCCGAGAGGAAGAATAGCCTCGATTTGTTTTGTTTCCAAGTTGACCACTGCAACTCCGTTGTTCTCTTGCAATGTTACCCATGCCTTTTTTGAATCATCTGAAACAGCTACATATTCTGGTTCGACATCCATAGCCAATGTAGCATTAGGACCAAAAACACGAAAGCCTTTTTCCTCTAAAGAAGCTTCCTCACCGTTAAAGCTTGTGAAATCAACAATAGAGACCTCTCTGGTTGTGACATTAATGATACCCACAGAACCCATAGGATCATTGGTATATTCATCATTAGGTTCACCTTCGTTCGCACATATAATGTATTCTCCGTTTGGAGTAAACGTGACCATGTCTGGCAAAGCTCCCACCTTAAAATTACAAATCTCTTTTTGGGTATCGGTATCAAACAATTCAATAAAACCATTAGCCTGTTTATCTTCAGCTTCTATGGCGACCGCTAATTTACCATCGCTTACAGCAACACTATTGGGAGAACCTGTATTAATACAAGTAATGGAGTTTAATCGTATTGGGCTGTTTAGATTTGAAAGATCAAAAACAGAAATTTCAGTGCTTTCAACATTGACTATAAAAAGTTTATTTGTTGCGGGATCAAAAGCGGAAATCTCTGAAGCTCCCTCTCCTCCAACTTGAATAGTTCCGTAAAATCCAAAATCTACTTGGGCAACTGGAATTTCATCGTCAACGGGGTCATCGTCCGTTCCGCCATCACCAATAAAATCATCTATTTTATCGCAAGAAAAGAAGGTTAAAAGTAAAATCGTGGGGAATAAAAGTCTAAGGTAATTTTTCATTTTTGTTTGGTTTAAATTTCCTTGGAAGTTCTAAACCAAACGTAAAAAAATTGTTAGATGAATACTAAATAATGATTTAGTTATTGTAACCAAAACGTTTCAGTTGGCGGGAGTTGCTGCGCCAATTTTTATTTACCTTAACATAGAGTTCTATGTGTACTTGCTTGCTGAAGAATTTTTCCAAATCTTTTCTGGCCTCTACACCTACCCTTTTTAATGCACTCCCTTTATGCCCTATAATAATTCCTTTCTGAGTATCCCTTTCCACCATTATTATGGAACGAATCCTTATGATATCGTCATCTTCAAAAAACTCTTCCGTTTCTACCTCAACGGCATAAGGAATCTCTTTCTTGTAATGTATCAATATTTTTTCCCGAATGGTTTCATTAACGAAGAAACGTTCGGGCTTATCCGTTAACTGGTCCTTAGGGTAATACGGAGGCGCTTCTGGCAATAATTCTAAAATTCGCCCAAAAACCTCTTTTACATTGAAGTTTTCCAATGCCGAAACTGGGTGTATTTCCGCTGTAGGGAGCAATGCTTGCCAATGTTGAATTTGTTCTTCCAATATATGTTGTTCTGAAGTATCTATTTTATTCACAAGTAACAATACTGGAATCTTGCTGTTCTGGATTTTTTTGAAAAAAGCCTCATCCTTCAATGCTTTTTCTCCTATCTCGACCATATAGAGTAGAACATCCGCATCTTCAAAAGCGGATTTCACAAAATCCATCATGGAATTTTGCAGTTGATATGCAGGTTTTATAATTCCTGGAGTATCCGAAAGAATCACTTGAAAATCATCTCCGTTTACGATGCCAAGAATTCGATGTCTTGTCGTCTGCGCTTTTGAAGTAATAATGGACAACTTCTCCCCAACAAAGGCATTCATCAATGTGGACTTGCCTACGTTTGGATTACCAATAATATTTACAAATCCCGATTTATGCTTTTTCATCTTTCAGTCTTTTAAAATACTCCTTTGCCCTTTCGTTCACCTTTGGTGCCAATAATAGTACTGCGATCATGTTAGGTATGACCATTAAGGCATAGGATAAATCAATCAAGTTCTTTACCAAATCCAATGATGCTATAGCCGCAAAAACAATCATAATCACAAAATAAACATTATAAAACCTCCCAATTTTGGCATTCGTCAAATAGGACAAACTCTTTACACCATAGTAGGAATAGGTAAATAATGTTGATAATGCAAATGCAGAAACTATGACCATCAACAAATCATCACCAACACCAAACAGTGTTGTTCTAAATGCTTGAAGCGTCATTACAATTCCGCTGGAATCTTCTAAATACGCACCACTAAGGATAATTACCACCGCAGTGAACGTACACACCAAAATAGTATCTATAAAAGGACCCAACATGGCCACCAGTCCCTCTCTAATGGGTTCATCATTTTTGGACTGACCGTGATACATAGGTGCACTACCCAATCCAGCCTCGTTTGAAAACATGGCCCGTCTTACCCCAATAATTACCAGGCCCCAAAAACCACCTGTGACCACTGTTTTAAAGTTCCATGCCTCGGTAACGATCAATTTTAACGATGGTAGTACTTGCGATGCATTCAAAACCATGACCACAATGACTGCCACCAGATAGACCATTACCATAAAGGGGACAATAGCAGTAGCTACTTTTGCAATATTTTTCAACCCTCCAAAAATCACAAAAGAAGAAATTATGGCCAATACGACACCTATGGTCAGCTTCCAATTGAACAAGGGATCCGCTTCCGTACCGCCCATCGCAATGAGGTTCTCTTCTGGTACAACAACACTCATAAAAGTTTCTGTAAACTGATTCGCAGTAAAAACACCAAGAAAACCAAACAACCCAGCTATACTGAAAAAAATCGCCAAGGGCTTTGCCTTTTTGCCCAAACCTTTAGTGATATAGTACATAGGTCCTCCTTGCAAATTTCCATCTGAGTCTTCGCCACGATACATAATGGAGAGACTACACGAATAGAACTTAATGCACATACCTATCAAGGCGGTCATCCAAATCCAAAAAACAACTCCTGGTCCACCATCGTGAATGGCAATCGCCACACCTGAAATATTCCCTAAACCTACTGTCGCCGCCACCGCTGCTGAAAGTGCCTGAAGCGAACTCACATCACCTTTTGCATTTTTATCATCATACTTTCCCCTTGTTATTGTAATGGCATGTCCAAAAAAACGATAGGGCAATAATCGAGAATAAAACACCAAGAATAAGCCACCACCTATCAACAAGATAAACATGGGCCATTCAGTTCCTGAAATCGCCTTAACCAAAAAGTCGTTGAACTGTTTCATAGGTTTCGAAGGTAGCTATTTCATTAAAACAATTCTGTTTACTTCTATAGAATTCAGCATGTTTTTCAAATCAAGGTGGAGCGATCGGTTCAAAAAACGAAATGATACTTCGGCTTCGTTCAGGGTTAGTTTGGTTAAATTCCTATGAATACGGATATTTTTCAAATCAAAGTCTTGTTAAATTTGGATATAACACAGAAACGGTCGTATATTTGCCGTCCACATCGCGGGATAGAGCAGCATCCTTCGACTACGCTCAAGATAAAGTACCTACTTTACATTTGAGTCTAAAACAAAATCAAGTGCTTCGCAATAGCACAAAAAACATATATCGCGGGATAGAGCAGTAGGTAGCTCGTCGGGCTCATAACCCGAAGGTCACTGGTTCGAGTCCAGTTCCCGCTACTAGAAAAAAAGCCTTTCAAAAAATTGAAAGGCTTTTTTTGTACTTGAAAAGGGGTATTGAAACAACGTAAAAAGAACTTCTTCTAAAGCCTAATCAAAAGGGATTCCAACAAGACCCTTAAGTATTTATCCGTTCTTTCTAATATCAAAAGATTTCCTTGTATTTTCTACAGTAGGCCAAGCTTTTTCTAAATTGTAAATGGCAAGACTCCAGCAATAAAATTCTTTTGCTTCGCAAAGCGTTAATAAAATCTTAATGAAGTTTTTTCTTGAAGAATAACTTCCTAATTTTCACTATGCAAGGAATATATCTTAAAAAAAGTTTATGTATTTTACCGTTATTCGGGATGCTTTTTTTGAGCCTTGTCAATACCCATGAGCTCACCCATAATCATGATGACAGTTCTGAATGCGAATTCTGCAAGTATCAGTATTCCGAAACTAACACTTCCTATCTTGTTCCAAAAAATATTGAAATAAGTGAGAGGGGCATCCTTGTCATATCCATAGCAAAAGTCAAGTATACAGCACCTTTAGTTGCTTCTTGCCTAACAGTTTGTTATTTCAACAAGCCTCCACCTAGATTGGAATTAGCTATGGTATAGACCCGTTGGAACCATGTCCAAACAACGATATTATCCTATATGCATACATGCTACTTTTAAAGGATAACCGTAACCCACGTTTTAGTGCAATATGGTTTCCTTTGACCATCTCTTTTAAAACAAACTATTTTTATTTCTAGGGTATTTAGTTGGTAGAGCATACATTCCCTTTATACCTTTTTATAGCATAAACATAAATCATTATGATTCAAACACAACAACTTACCAAAAAATATGGTGAACACACCGCATTACATCAATTGGACCTGACCGTTAAAGAAGGAGAGATCTTTTGCCTTTTAGGAGCAAACGGTGCAGGAAAAACCACAACCATCAATTTACTATTGGGCTTTATTCAACCTACGTCTGGCAATGCGTTCATCAACCAATTGGACGTTCATGAAAACCCAAAGATGACCAAAAGCTTTTTGGCTTATATTCCAGAGAACCTGATGTTATATCCTAGCCTAACAGCATTGGAAAACCTTGATTATTTTTCAGGAATCGCAGGACAACGATTATCAAGTTCAGATTTAAAAGCATTTTTGGAAGAGTCTGGTCTACAATCGGATGCTTTCAACAAACGTATTTCCACATTTTCCAAAGGTATGCGCCAAAAAGTAGGCATTGCCATAGCCTTAGCCAAAAATGCCAAAGTGCTCCTATTGGACGAACCCACATCGGGATTAGATCCCAAGGCGAGCAATGAATTTGGTGTACTATTGGAAAAACTTCGGACAAATAGAGTCGCAACACTGATGGCCACCCACGATATTTTCCGTGCAAAAGAAGTCGCCACACATATTGGCATTATGAAAAATGGACAATTAAAGCAACAATTTCCAGCAAGGGACATATCCCTTTCCGAACTCGAAAAGGCCTACCTAGATACTATGGACTATAAAACCTTGACAGTATGATTTCCAAGACATTTTTAAAGGAGACTAAGGAACTGCTCCGCGAGGGCCGCGCCCGTGCCGCCTTCCTTATCGTAATCATGCTTTTAGGAGTAGCAGTATGGGTCAGTGCAAGACAATACAGGAATGTAAATGAACAATATAATGCAGCTAAAATTGCTGAAAGGGCCATATGGGACAATCAGGGCGAAAAGAATCCACATTCCGCTGCACATTATGGCACCTACGCCTTTAAACCTAAATATCCTCTTTCGTTAGTGGACCAAGGAGTGGATAAATATGCTGGCACCTCGATATTTTTAGAGGCGCACAAACGCAATGAAGCACAGTTCAGTGCTGCGGCCGACCAAACAGGACTGGCCCGTTTTGGGGACTTGACCCCAGATTTCATACTAATGTTTATCATACCATTGCTCATAATCCTTTTGGGATACAATAGTTTCACAAAGGAGCGTGAAATGGGAACCCTGACCCTTATAAAAAGCCAAGGTATGCTAAACTGGAAATGGTTATTGGGAAAATGGACCGCCCTATTCGTACCCATCTTTGTCATTACAGGGCTTTTATTTCTTATAGCAGGTATTCTTTTGGGAAACCTGGATGATTTTGGGGTATTCCGTTGGGATTCGTTGTTGATGCTGTTTTTAGTCTATATGGGCTATTACATTATATTCATCAATATTGTTCTTCTGATTTCCTCTGTAACCAAAAAATCGGGGATTTCCTTAGTGGTTTCACTCAGCGTTTGGATCATTGCATGCTTGGCGGCCCCCAAAGCAGCAAGTAACATTGCCGAATCAAAGCACCCCTATCCTACCCGACAGGAATTTGCCGCCAATGTCCTTCAGGACAAAAAGGAAGGGCTCGATGGACACAACCCATGGAGCAAGGAAGCTAAAGTACTTGAGGAACAAGTCTTAAAAGAACATGGTGTGGATAGCCTTCACCAACTACCCTTTAATTTTGATGGCTATCGGATGCAAAAAGGGGAGGAACACGAGGCCGAGGTCTACTTTAAGCACTACAATTATCTGAAGGAGCAATTCTATGATCAGTCCAAAGTATATCAAAGTCTAGCGGCTATTTCTCCATATTTGCCAACCCGATTTTTGAGCATGGCAATTTCCCATACGGATTATGCCACACACTGGGACTTTGCCGATGCTGCTGAAACCTATCGCATCACCACACAGAAATTTTTGAACAATAATTTTGCCGAAAATTCCAAGTATGGGGATTGGAGTTATCTAGCTGGTGCTGAAGTATGGAAAGATCTACCAGCTTTTGAGTATGATCCACCAGAGTTAGATGCAATTCTTTCAAGAAACAATACAAACCTATTCGTTCTGGGCATTTGGTTGTTCGCCTCTTTCGGTTTGTTACTATTCACTGTTAAAACTATTTGACCATGCTATCCTATAATTTTAAATACGAATTAAAACTACTTTTACGTAGTAGATGGATTCAGTTATTGAGCCTAATCCTTTTATTACTATTCGGTTTTTCAGCCTATAACGGCATACAAAAGGTGGAAAAACGATCAAAAGATATTACCGCTGCCCATGAAGAGGTTAGGGAAAACGATGACATGATGCTAAAGTTATTGGATTCTGTAGAACGTGGCATGGAGGTGAGCGCTTCACGTTGGACCATCCCTACCAGTCCTATGGCAGTAGGCAACTACCATCCCCGTGTAGCCGCTATGGAGCCACAACCAATGAGCTTTGTTTCAACGGGACAGGCCGACATATTTACACATTATGTAAAACCAACAGTATCTGGAGATGACTTTGCCCTCAACTTTACTGAGATGACCAGCCCTGTACAATTACTGTTTGGTAGTTTTGATCTGGCATTTGTCATCATTTATCTATTGCCATTGCTTATCATAGCCTTTTCCTACAATGTGCTCTCTTCCGAAAAGGAGAGCGGTTCGCTTCGTTTATTGGCGGCACAGCCTATTGGCATCCAAGCCTGGGTATTGCAAAAATTAGGGCTACGCTTTTTTTGGTTGTCCGTTTTGGTAATCGGAACATTGCTATTCGTTTTCTTTGCCTTGGGCACAACCAGTTCCATATCGATCAATGGATTTTTAAGCTTACTGGGACTCATCTTGGTTTATATGCTCTTTTGGTTCGCTGTAGCATTTTTAGTCAACCTATGGGTCGGTAGTTCAGCAAAGAATGCCGTTGCACTGCTAGGATTATGGGTCGTTTTTGTGCTCTTGGTACCCTCGGTACTCAATCAATTGGGCAACACATTTTACCCCATGCCCTCACGAACGTTGATGATCAATGAAATGCGAACTCTTAAGGCGGAAGTTACCCAAAAACAAGATGAAATCCTCGATAATTTTTTAAGGGACCATCCCGAATATGCATTAAACGACACCACAGAATCCAGGGGATTCTACCATCGTTATATGGCATCCCAAAAATTGATTAAAGAAGAACTATTCCCTGTTGTCGGCGCCTACGAGCAGCAATTACAGAAACAACAAGATTGGGTAAGTCGGTTCAAATGGATTTCACCTGCAATTATTGCTCAGGAATCCCTCAATCGTATGGCAGGAACTTCAACAAAAGACTATGAAAATTTCAGAAAACAAGTGGTTGGTTTTGCTGCAACATGGCGCGAACATTTCATGCCATTTCTGTATAACAATCAGGTTTTCTCCCAAGAGGACTATCCAGACTTACCCAAATTCGATTATACCTCAACAAAAAAGACGTCCGAGGGTTCATTGATTATTATTCTAGCGATTTCCATTCTAGTTTACTTACTCGGGGCTTTTGTCTATCGAAAACAGACCAAGAACAACCTACTTACAACATCATAATACAATGAATAAAAACAATCTACTTGTGTTTATTGGTATACTTCTGGCAGTTCAAATAGTAACGGCACAGCAATCTTTTCGAGGTACGGTACTCGATGAACTGAGTCAAACTGTATCAATTGGGGCTTGGGTAAATCATGTGACAAGTTGGTTCATTGACCAAAACAATGACGTTGAAGCCGACCCTTATAAACTCGTCAATATTCGGAGCCTGTACAATCTTCCTTTTTTGGAACGGATGAGTATCGGAGCTACGGTGTTCAACGTTTTTGATGCTGAATTTTTCTCAAGAACTGAATTTGATTTTGTAAGTAATCCAATAGGTGCTTCTCCAGACAAGACAGTCTGGTTTTTATTTAATGTAATATATTGAACGTAAAATCTAATTTCATTTTCAATATGGAAAATACGCTCCAAGATAATTCATCAATAAATAGTATGTATTTATCATTTATTGCAAACCATTCAAAAACATGACTAAAACCAAACCAAACCAACTGGCAGCATTTTTTGCGTTCCTACTTATACTTGTGGTAAAAACCGTTACGGCCCAAGAAAACCAAACAGACAACTTTCCTCCGCCAGAAAATCCAGTAAAGGTTTCTGCCGTTAGAATCACAAGTAAAATTAGTATTGATGGCCGATTGAATGAAGCCGATTGGAATAAAGCTGAACCTATTTCGAATTTCTTTCGAGTAGAACCTGTGCAAGGAGGTTCTATAAAAAACCCGACCACAGTTCGGGTATTGTATGATGACAAAAATCTCTATATCGGGGTATTTGCTTCGGATTCCCTTGGCAAGAAAGGTGTTCGTATGCAAGATTTACGTCGTGATTTTGACCGCGGGGAAAATGATGTGTTCGGTATCCAAATCGATGCACAAAATACCAAACAATATGCTGTTTCCTTCCAGACAACACCACATGGTAATCAATTGGACTTGCAAAGTTTTAATGACAATAATACAGATACCGACTGGAATGCACTTTGGAGCGTACGTACACAACGTACCGATAAAGGTTATTATGCCGAGTTTGCAATTCCCTTTAAGTCTATTCGATATGATAAACCTGTACAGGGCATTCCTGTAGAATGGGGAATTACTTTTTATCGTTTAGCAAGAAAAGATTTTGAGAAAACCGTATTTCCGGCCATTCCACAATCCTTTTCAGAAAACCGTATGGTCTATGCAGCAAAGCTGACAGGTTTAGAAGTTCCACCACCTTCGGCCAATATTCGTGTGGAACCCTATGCACTGTACCAATACGATGAAAACAAGGAAGGAACTACCTTAACGGATAAATTGAATGAGCCCAAAGTTGGGGGCGATGTCAAATGGGCCATCAATCCCAATGCAGTTCTTGACCTGACCATCAATACCGATTTTGCCCAGGCCGATGTGGACAGGGCCGTGAACAACTTAGAGCGGTTCAATATCTTTTTCCCCGAACGCCGACAGTTCTTTTTAGAAAACTCGGGGATTTGGGCCGGAGGTGGCAACTCCTCTGTACGTCCTTTCTTTAGCCGTACCATTGGTCTAGAAAATACTTTTAATGCCGCACCAGCTCCTTTGGACGTAGGGGCAAGATACACTGATCGCAATGAAAACAGGACGATTGCAGCTCTGGCCGTTCGTCAACGGGAAACCGATAACAGTCCGGGCAGTACTTTTGGAGTGGCTCGTTATACCCAAAACTATGGAAAAGAGAATAACGTTGGGGCAATGGTTACGTATCGTCTAGATGATTCTTCCGATAATTTGGGAATAGATAGCCAGAACAACGCTACAATATCCATTGATGGCCTCATTCGTCCAAAGAGCGAGATTACGTTGTCCTATTTGTTATCCACATCTTTGGACAGTGAGACTGGAGACACCGGATATGCAGGACGAATCTTCGCAGCAACTCGGACCAATGATTATTATATAGGTTACCTCAATGGTTTTGTAAGCGAAGATTATGCACCAGATATGGGTTTTGTTTTCCAAAGAAATGTCATGTTCCACAGTCCTGGTGGTTATCCTATCTTAAGACCCAAAAGCTTGCCTTTTATCAGACGCTGGGATCCTGGAGTTTTTTTTAATTACTATCATGATTTTGAGGACTTTGGGAATTTTCAGCAGTCGAACCTCTATATCTTTCCCATCTACACCTGGTTCAAGGACAACAGTTTTTTAGAGGCTTCCTTTACCCCCACATGGCAGAACATCAACTTTGATTTTGCGCCTTTAGGTCTTGAAATTGAAGAAGGCCGATATAGCTACACACGGTACTTGGTTCGTTATAACTCCGACCAGTCCAAAAAATTATCTGGCTCCATGGATTTTAACTTTGGGGATTTTTATAATGGCACACGTAACACCATTGAAGCAGGACTTCGCTATGCACCTTTACCGCACATCTCGATTTCTGCCGACTATGAACATAACAATATTAATGGCTTAGGTATTCTGGAAGAAAACCTGAATACTGATTTGTACACGGGCAGTTTACGATTGGCATTGAATCCAAGGGTACAATTGTCCACTTTTTACCAGTATAACAGTTTTGATGAGCAGGGGCGATGGAATGTGCGTTTTAGTTGGGAGTATATGCCCTTATCTTTCATCTATTTGGTATTGAATGATACGCAAACGGAAATTTTTGACCCCATACAGCAAAGTACCCAGTTTATCAGTAAAATTACCTTTTTAAAACAGTTCTGAGCGGTATTGTATCTCGAACAAAAAAGCTCTTTTTTAGTTTTTTAAAAACTCTAGCACTTTGGATTTGTAACTGTCTCCAATAGGAATTTCAAGTTTCCCAATTTCTATATCCTGTTTTGTGTACGCCGTAATTTTACCACTATTTACAATATAGGAACGGTGCGTTCTTAAAAATCTAGCATCAAGAGCAGCTTCAAAGGATATAAGGCTTTGTTTTATTAAGTGACTGTCTTTAGCTGTTATTATTTTGATGTAATCCTTAACGCTTTCCACATACAGAATATCATCAAAAAATAGCTTTACCTGTTTTCTATCTTCCCGAATAAAAACAAAATCACTTTTTGCAACATCAGAAGGTTTTGCTTCGGTATTCATGGCTTTTTGGTATTCCAAAAACTTCTCTATCGCTTTAAAAAAACGAGCAAATGAGATAGGTTTCAACAGGTAATCCACCGCATTCAATTCAAAGCCATCTAAAGCAAAATCACGATAAGCGGTCGTGAATATTACTTTTGGCTTCTTAATCAGGTTCCTAAAAAATTCTGTGCCTTTTAAAATCGGCATTTCTATATCCAAAAAAAGAAGATCTACCTTTTCTGTCTTCAGGATTTTACTCGCTTCTATAGCACTGGCACAAGAAGCTACCAGTTCAAAATCATCTAGCTGCGCCAAGTGTTTCTGAATGAGCCTTCTTGCTAGTATTTCATCATCTACAATGACACATCTGTACTTCATTTCTTCTTTAATCTTAGTACCACTTTATAGCTATTTTCCTCATTGGCAATCGTTAAGTCGTGTGCATTGGGATACAGCAGTTCTAATTGTTGCATTACGTTTTTGAGACCTAAGGGTTCTTCATCCTCACCAGTCCTATCAACTATGACATTGTTTGGCTTTGAGTTTTGTATTGAAAAAAGTAGATCAGTACCGTTCATCGTCAAGGAAATATCGATTTTGGCCTTCCCCAATTCTTGTGTTACCCCATGTTTAAAAGCGTTTTCAACAAAGGTCAAAAGTAGAAGCGGTGCAATTTTCGTATCTGGTTCAATGGTATAGTTGAAATTCACTGAGACCCGTTTATCATAGCGTATTTTTTCCAAGGCCAAATAATTCTCTATCAAATCAATCTCTTTTTTAACAGGCACATAATCCTTCTTACAGCGGTAAAGAATATAGTCCAGAATATCGGAAAGCTTCTCAATAACCTCGGGTGTCTTATCCGATTTATCCAACGCCAACGAATAAAGATTATTAAGGGTATTGAACAAAAAGTGTGGATTCAATTGATTGCGCAAAGCAGTAAGCTCAGCAATTTTTTTTTGCTCATTTAGTTTTAAGAATTTCTGTTGATTCTTATAAAAGCGTGCCGCCAGCAACAAGGCAGCCGGCGTAAGAAATAATATGCACTTGCTCAAGAAAACAGAAAAATACGTCAAGCGTTTTCCATAGGATTCCAACGCGTACTTTCTTTGAACTTGGTTATAGGAATCAAAGTAAATAACGTCGAAATAAAACATCCGAACGGCTTGGTACAGGGCGAATACCAATATCAATAGAATCAACATCCAAAAAACAAAAAGACCGATTTTGTTCTTGTCCAAAAATTTGTGCATAAGCACATAGATACAGGTGTAAGCGGTTATCATCTGTGCCAATACAATAAGCCCAAAAGATTCTAAGATATGCCTATAACTGGCATACATAGTTGTATTGTGTACGGACAGCACAAAATAGAGATATACCACTGTCCAAAACAGTATATGCTTAAAAATAGTAGACTGAAAATATGCTGGTAACTTATTCATATCGTAGGCATAAAAATAATCTTTAAAGTCCTTCCAGACACCTATTGTCCACGAAACAGCAATTACGGGCTATGAACAGTTTAAAAAAAGCTGTAAAAGACCGGTGATCAATCTATAGCCAAAGACAGGCCATTCGTCTACTTTTTCAAGAACAGGTAACACTCAGGAATAGTTTTGAAGAAAATAAAAGATGTAGCAATGAATAAAATCTTCAGAATAGTTGTCTTGGTTACTATTCTAACCGTACAAGTTAGAACATACGGACAGACCATAACTTCTGTAACGGGTAACGTAATCAATACAAAAAAAGAGGTTTTATTGGGAAATGCCCTTATCATCTCTCCTTTAGATTCCACTATTATTACCGGAACAACCTTTTTTGAGGGAAAGTTTGAACTAACAAATCTAAACGAACAGAAAATACTCCTGAAGCTTACTTCACTTGAATTTCAAGATACCTTCATGACTATAATTTTTGAAGGGATTTCAGACATCGACTTGGGCGACATAGTTGTTGCCGACGCAAGTAATGAACTGGAAGAGGTCATATTGGTAGCCAACCTTCCCTTGTTCGAAACCAAAAGCGATGGAACGGTACAAGTTAATGTAGAAAACACAGTGTTGGCAACAAGTAATTCCGTTGAGGAAATTCTATCAAGGTCTCCCAACGTTCTCGTAGAAGATGAAGGTATTTCAATTATTGGAAAAGGTACGGCTATCATCTATTTGAACGGCCAGCGTATTTTTAGCGAGCAACTGGCTAACGTACAGGCTTCCGAAATCAAGAAAATTGAGATTATATCCAATCCCTCGGCAAAGTACGATGCGGAAGGGCAGGCGGTAATCAACATTGTTACCAGTACTTCTTCTAGGGAAGGGATAAAAGGAATGCTGAGCCAAAATGTTAGTGTTTCTGACTTTTCACCAACGAACACAAACACCAATTTTAATTTTGATTACAGAAGGAATCGTATTTCGATAACCGGGAACTATGGTATGCAGTTAGGAACCTATCGCTTTTTATTGAACACTACCAGAAGCAGATCAGGAGAAGGTGATTTTTTTAATTCGGATATTACAACCGATTGGGTATGGGAACAGAAGTTCTTTGCCAATTACGGAGTCGGAGTACAATACAATTTTACGGATGAAAGCTACTTATCCGTAGGCTATAATGGACTGAACCATGCGTTGGGAGGAACCGAAAGTAGCAACAACGACATTGTTTTCAATGGTGTTTTGGAACAATTTGAAAGTGTGGTCAATAAAGACGACCTCACCACCCAAAATGCTTATGTCCTAAACTATTTTCAATCATTGGATTCCCTAGGTTCTTCGCTTTATCTTGGTGGCCAATATTCTCGCAATGATACTACGATAGATGATATCATCAATGAAGAATCCGTTAGTGGAGGGGAAACATCGGGACGTACACTTAAAAATTTTGTAGATAGGGAGATCCCCATTTATAGTGCAAGATTGGATTTTACCAAAGTATTTTCAAAAAAAACGCAGTTGGAGACCGGAGTTAAATTTGGGAGTGTTCAGAATACTTCTGATTCGGACTTTCTGGTCTCAACCAATGAAATCGATTTTATCTTAGATGAAACCCTTTCAAGAGAATTTGAATACAACGAACAGATTTACGCTGGCTATATCAATTACAGTAAAAACATATCGGAAAAAGTAAATTATAATTTTGGACTACGAAGTGAATTGACTGAATATGAACTAACTACCGATAATCCAGATGCAACAATAGAAGATAGTTACTTAAATCTGTTCCCGAATGCTTCACTTGGGATAACCTTGAATGAAAACAAGTCTTTTTTTGCTTCTTATACTTCAAGAATAGCCCGCCCAAGGTATGAATCCTTGAATCCTACTATCTACTACCAAGATGCTTTTACTTCAATTCAAGGAAATCCGAATATCGTTCCAGAAAAAATCCATGCTTTTGAAATTGGGGCGAATCTTCATAAAATCACGCTAAAACTTGGTTACAATTACGTAATAGATCCAATAACTGGAGGAGCAGTTCAAGGAGAAGACCCCGAAAGTTATATATTACAAAGCTTAAACAGTAATAGGCAACATGATATTTTTGCTAATGCAATCTTGCCTTTCAATACCGATTGGTGGACATCTATGAACTCGGTGACCGTTAGCTATAATAAGCTGATAGACACGCAATCCTCCTTTGGATTTAAGGAAACCCGACCACAGGCCTATCTCTACACCAATAATAAGTTCACCTTGTTCGAAGGTATGAAGCTACAATTGATCGCTTGGTATCTGAGTAATCGATATGATGGAATTTACTTCAGAAAAAATCAAGCTGAAATCACATTGGGATTGGAGAAGGATTTCTTCAATAATTCTTTAAAACTTCAAGTGGTCGCCAATGACATCTTTCAAACGAATAAGCCTGATGGCGACTATCGCCTTGGAAACACATTGATCTTTTTTGATAGAATCAATAACACGAGGTACGTTAGGTTTATGGCCACATACAATTTTGGAAAGTTGAAAAAAACCAACTACCAACGTAAGTCCACCGGGGACGAAGAGAACAATAGGCTGTAAAAATTATAAATCTTATTTAGATAGGGACTTTACAGTTCTAAAGCCCAGATGTTCTTGAGCAGAATCTGTACTGTTCGCCATCCTTGAGGAGATTCGGTAGCTAGCGCAATACGATTCATGACAGAGAAACGACCCCCCTTTAATGATTTTTTCCTTTACATACGGATTATTGGCATTGTAGGCCTCCTTCGCACCTTGAGGATTGATTATCGCCTCTTTAGAATTGGCCAATGTTCTGTAATATATGGTATTGTACCAATCTGAAGTCCATTCCCACACATTACCCGAAGTATCATAAAGACCAAAAGCATTTGCTTCGAAACTTTTTACCGGTGCCGTACCTTCAAACCCATCTGCTTTATCATTTTCATTTGGAAAAGTTCCGGTCCAAGTGTTTGCCCTAGTTTCTAAACCGTTTTGACCAATACCCCAATGGTACGGAGCATCTTTGGCCGCATTACCGCGGGCAGCATATTCCCATTCTGCCTCCGTTGGCAATCGGTGTCCTTTCCACTCACAGTAGGCCAATGCATCTTCAAAGGATATGTGAACTACTGGATGGTTCTCTTTTCCCGTTAAGTCGCTGCCAGGTCCTTTAGGGTGTTTCCATGATGTTCCTACTTTCCATAGCCACCATTGCGAAACATCCATAAAGTTTGTAACGGGTTTCGGTGTTTTTCTGAATATCAATGATCCTGGCTGAAAAATGGAATCATGTGGCTTTGGAGTTCCTTCTGGCAATTGCTTTTTCATCTCTTCCCAGTCCAAGACGCGTTCCGCCACGGTAATATAACCAGTTTCATCCACAAACTTTTTAAAAGCTGCATTGGTGACTTCAGTAGCGTCCATAAAGAAACCGTCGACCATAACTTTGTGCGAAGGCTTTTCGTGCGCCATCGCAAGTTGATCACCAGCTATTGCTCCCTGTTCAAAACTCCCTCCAGGGATCCAGACCATTCCAGCTGGCACTTTTACCCCTTCTGGAAGACTATCTAGTATCGAATAACTTTGTTTTGGCTTTTCTTCTGATGGTTTTTGCTTTCCAGAGTTACAGGAAACGAGCAAAACCAAAAGAAGAACACCTATACTTTTAAAACAGTTTGAAATCATGCCCATTGGTTTTCAGGTAAGCGAATATACAAAGGCATTTTCGCCTTTTTACAAGGTTGTTTCATAAAAAACAGGTTAAAAACGGGATACCTCTTTCATGAAGATAATGGACTGTTTAAAGATTTTAGGTTACCTCCAAAATTGGTTTTCTTCTTTGTGTAAAATTCAAGATCATCAAAACAGTGATAATCAAAAAAATCACTCCACCAATTATAAAAACTTTCGTTGCCAAAAACTCAAATAAAACACCACCCAAAATAAGTCCAAACATACTTGCTATGCTTCCCATACTATTCCCATACCCTTGTATAGTACCCTGCATGGTTGATTTGCCTGTTCTGGATAAAAGTGCCATAAAGCTTGGCCACATTAATCCGTTCCCTATAGAAAGTAAGGTATTTGCCAAATAAATAATCAGTAAACTCTGGTAGGATAAAAGTAGAAATGACAGCGCCAATACAAACGAACCTATTAAGATCAGTTTTTCATTACTCACCTTTCCTTCCAGTTTAGTCAGTACCGGGCCTTGAACAATAATCATGATGAGACTGGAGTAGGCCAAAAAAATACCCAAATTCGTAGAGGACCATTCCAAAATAGTATTTGCATAAATGGGCAATCCCGCATAGAAAAGGCTAAAGCCTAAAAAGGTGAGAAAATAGACAAGGTACAGCAAAGGAATTCCAGGTTCTTTCAAAACCATCTTTAAACTGGTTTTTTGTGGGCCGGCTTGCAATTCACCTTCTTGATAACAGTCTTTATGCTCGACCTGAAAGAACCGTCTTAGCGAACGCAAACCTACTTTACCGGTATTAACAACACAGGGAACACTTTCCTTTAATTGTGTATTGATTACAAATATGGCGACCAATGAGATTATCGCGGCCAAAATTAAAGGCAGTACTTCTCCCATTACCGTTGATGCCAAAACTCCTGCAAAAGCTGGCCCTAGCACAAAACCTAGACTGGTCGCAGCACCCATTTTCCCGAAATTTGAATTTCTGTCCTCATCTGTTGAGATATCGGATAGATATGCATTGGCTACCGAAATATTTCCGCCAGTAAAACCATCAAAAATTCTGGCCAAGAAGATAATGACCAAGGGCAGGGTCATCACATAGCTTCCTGTAATATTCGTGTTTTGTGACCATAATTCGGTTTCTGGGAGAATAAATGCCAGTAAAAAAAGTGACCATGCAACAAAAGTTCCCAATTGGCTTATTACCAGAACTTTTTTTCGTCCAATTTTATCTGAAAGCCTTCCCAAAATAGGTGCACCGATAAATTGAAAGAAGGGGTACATAGCTCCCAAGATTCCATAAATAAAACCATTTCCTCCTAAATCCGTTACTATAAAAATAAGAATAGGAACCACAATGCTATAACCTAATATACCAATGAAATTGACCAACAAAATGGGGAAAATCTTAGGAGAAATGAGCTTGGGAAGCTTCATATAAAATTAAAAATCTGTTTCTTTTAAAGATACGGATTTTATTGCCCCAATTCCCTTGCTTCAAAATGAACCAGTACTTGATTTTCAAAAACTGTATTGGCCTCTATAGGATTACAACAAACCTCACAATCTTCAACATAGGTTTGGTTGGATATCGATATGTCCAACAGAAAAGAAATCTCTTCCCAACAATAGGGGCATTGAAAGAAATGTTCGTGCATATCTTATTCAAAAAACAATTCTTACGAGTCCAATATCTCGACTGCGCTCGATATGACTTAACTTATCAATTCGCCAATTAAAAATCAACGTTCAGCAATTGACCACTTATTTGCAACATTTGTAGCTCGGCCAGTTTCGCACTGTATTTAGCTTGACTTTGTGCCAACTCCGCATTCAATAGATTCAATTGGGCTTGCCTAAATTCTATAGAGGTAACTTGCCCCAACTTATAGCGCTCATCTGTTCGTTTAAAGTTGTTTTGGTTGGTCTGCAAATTCTTTTCCTGCACTTCCAATACAAATAGTGCATTGGTGTAACTGTCCCATGCATTCCGGATATCCCGCTCCACTTCCAGTTCTATTTGTTTTTTTAGCAGTTCTTGATTTTCGTATCCAATTTTTACATTTTTGATGCCGGTGACTCCTCTTCCGCCATCAAAAAGATTCCATGTTAAGTTTACGGCTCCAGTTACTCCCGTTGAAGTATTCTGAATCAAGAAAGCAAGCGGGCTATTGTTGTTGGACTCATTCCAGCCGTATGTTCCTGTCAAACCGATAGTGGGTAAAAAAACACTTTTAGCAGCCTTAACGTTGTATTCGTTGATAATCATTTCTTTATCAACAATCTGCAAACGTACATTGTTCAATTTTGCCTCCTCATGCATATTTTCCATTTGTAATCCTGGAACAAAATTTACTGTAGTATCTGCCAAAAACTGACCTGATAGTTCTTGATTTAAGACTAGGTTTAAATCTCGCATTGTATTCCTAAGCTGTTGTCTGGAATTTAAAAGGTTGATACTATCGGTATTGATATCCACCTCGGCATTCAGCACATCTAAACCTGTATTTTGTCCGTATTCAAACTGATATTCCGCACGTTTTAGCCTTTCCTTTGAAATTTCAAGTGCTTGCTCCAAATTATTGGTGTTTTCGGTCAATCTTGCCACTTCATAGTATACCGTGAACAATTGAAGAATCGTGTTCTCTATGGTTTGCCTTACTTCTAATTCCGATTGTTGCGAGCGTTCCTTAAAACTTTTGTAGGTGTACCGTCTGTTGAGCCCATCGAACAAGGTATAGTTTACATCTACGGACGCATTATAGCGCCTTGTTTCAGCACCGTCCGCAGTTCGCACATCGCCACTTGCCAACTGACCTTCCGTATTTTGGACATCTATACTTCCTCCTCCTATAGCAGTTACCGTAGGTAAATACCCAGAGTTTAAGATACTGGCATTGTTATCATCGATTTTTTGTGTGTTTCTGGCCACTCTAATGTCCAAATTATTCTCCAATGCCAAATCGATAGCTTCTTCTTTGGACAGTATTTTATCCTGAGCTTGTATTGAATGTATATGGGCTAGTAAAAAAAGGGGTAGTGTATATAATATACTTCTCATCATCTTGTTTCTTCTAAAACTTCTGAAACGTCTTCGTTGGATTCTATATGGTTTGTACTTCCGTTGAGCTTGTGCGCTCCCTCTAACATAAACTGTTCTTCACCTTGTTCTTTAATCGCGCGTTCCACTTCTTCTTTAGAAACTTTTTCACCGGTCCATAATCTTTTGCCCCACACTTTTAGATTGTTCCCAAATGAAAGGAACAGGGGTAATAGTACCAAGGTCAAAACAGTGGCAAAACCAATACCATATGCAATGGAAATGGCCATAGGTTTTAGGAATTGTGCCTGCCTGCTCTTTTCCAATAACAATGGTGCCAAACCAGCGATGGTAGTAACGGAAGTTAAAAATATGGCCCTAAAACGAGAGCGACCGGCTTCATAGATGGCTTCATCGAATTTGAGACCATTACGAAGGTTTATATTGAATTTACCAATCAGTACCAGGCCGTCATTGACCATGATACCTATAAGGGCAATAATGCCCAACATGGAAAGAATATTAATTGGAAAACCATGTATCCAATGTCCCCACGCCACAGCCGTTAAACTAAAGGGTACCAAAAGTATGAGCAATAAAGGTTGACTAAAGCTTCTAAACGTAAATGCTATGGTCACAAAAATCAGAAACAGTACCGTAAGGCCAGCAAAACGTAAAGAACCTATAAGTTTATTTGCCTCTCTGTTCTGTCCCTCATAAGATGGGGTTATCGAGGGATATTTCGATAATATCTCTGGCATAACTTCGGTACGAATCCAAGTCATGGCATCGGTTCCACTCGTTGTTTCTGCGTCTTTTAAATCAGATGAAACTTGAATTTCCCGTAGCCCGTCCAAGTGATTGATGGCAACATCACCGCGTTCAATGGAGTATGTGGCAATTTCTTTAAGCGGTATACGCTCTCCATTAGGCGCCGAAATTCTCATCTCGTCCAAATCAGCAATGGATGACCTATTATCCCTATCATACCGAACCCAAACCCGAATTTCGTCCTGTCCTCTCTGAAAACGTTGCGCTTGGGCACCAAAAAAACCAGACCTTACTTGATTCATGACCGTTTGGAGATTCAATCCAAGTAAGTAAGCGTTTTCTTTTAGTTCGAGTCGTATTTCTTTGATTCCCGCTGGATCGTTATCGGTAACATCCTTTAGAAGCGAATTGTTCAACATCGCTGTTTTCAGTTCTGTCTTCGCTGCTTTAAGTTCTTCTATATTATTTCCTAAAAGGGAAACGGAAACCGGATCACCACCAAAATTACCTCCAGAGCCATAGATAAGACTCTCCACACCAACTATCGGACCCACCAATTCCCTGAGCCGTGTGGTCACCAAGTCTGCCCTAATTGCATCTGGACGTTCTTCTCCCGGCAATAAATTTATTATTAGCCTTGCCGATGAGGAACCCGGACCTACATTTTTAAGCATATTTTCGAACAACATCTTATCTGTTTCCTGTAGGTATTCATCCGTTAGTTCTTGATTTACTATTTGTGCTTTGTCCTGTATTACACTGATTATAGAATCTGTTATTTTTTCGTTGGTACCATTTGGCATCAATAATTCCACAGCAATCTGGTCACTGGCAATTCTGGGGAAAAAAGCAGTTCTTATGATTCCTCCTCCTATAGACCCAAAAGTCAAAACAAGTGCCATAAAAAAGATGCCAAAAGTGAGCAATTTATATTCCAGGGCAAAACGTAAAGTTGGGCTATATAACTTGTCACGCATCCATGCCATGGATTGGTCGCCCATTTTATTTATTACCCTCAACTTGGAAAATACACGGGCAATTCCATGCTTAGGACCCTGCTTTTGTGGTTGAAGTGCTTTTGAATGAGCTAAATGTGCTGGTAATATAATAAGAGCCTCCACTAGAGAAACGACCAAAGTCAGTATGACAATTACGGATACCTCACTAAAGAAATCACCAATCCTTCCATCTAAAAACAGAAAAATTGAAAACGCCAATATCGTAGTAATAATAGCAGAAAGAATAGGAGGAATAACCTCCATGGTACCGTCTATCGCCGCCTGAACAGGTGTTTTTCCCTTTTCATAATGTTGATAGATATTTTCGGCTATTACAATACCATCATCCACCAAAATCCCAATAACGATAATCATCCCAAATAATGAGAGTACATTAATGGTAACATTGAGCATTGGCGCAAAAACAAACATTCCCAAAAAAGCTATAGGTAAGCCAAAAGCCACCCAAAAGGCCAATCGGGTATTTAAGAAAAGAGACAAAAACAACAGAACCAAGGCCATACCTACCACGGCATTTTCCATGAGCAGGTCGGTACGTTGGGTAAGCGTTTTGGACAGGTCCCTAACAACATCCAATTGAACATTGGTATATTTCTGATTGAAATCCTCTATATACTCTTTTACATTCTCCGCAGAGCCAATTAAATCTTCGGTATTTGTGCTTGTTATTGTAACGTTTACCGATAGGTCACCATTGAAGTAGGATACGTTTGGTGTTTCGGAGAAACGATCACGAATTTTTGCTACATCTTTCAATCGGACAACTTTTCCAGATGCGTCTGCCCTAACCACCAGGTTTGAAAGTTCATCGCCATAATAGGAGCGATTGTTTGCCCTTATCAGATATTCTTCGGTATTGGTTTTTATATTCCCTCCCGTAACCAAAATATTGGCACCAGAAACGGCTTGGGCTACATCGCTAAAAGAAATATCGTAAGCCAAAAGACTATTCTCATCAACAGCAATTTCTATTTCTTCATCTGGATATCCTGCGATTTCTATTTGTGATATCCCATCAATTGCCCGTAAATCATTTTCTATCTGACGGCCTATTTGTTTTAGGGTCACCAATGGAATATTATTTCCACTTACTGCAAAACTTATTGTAGGTCGTACTGCTTCCAACTTTGAAACCACAAGGGGTTCCATACCAGTAGGAAATGTGGGAACTCTATCAACTGCGTTTTTGACCTCCAATAACATGAAATCGATATCCCTACCTTTTTCAATCTCTACATTGATGGTTCCACTATTTTCACTTGAGGTCGAAGTCACTCTGTCCACTCCTTCTAATCCTTTGAGGTTATCCTCAATTTTTAGCACAATCCCCTCTTCCACTTCTTGTGGGGATGCGCCAGGATATGTAATGGTAATGAGAACGTTTCTTGATTCTGCAAGCGGGAAGAATGATGATTTTAGAGAAAGTGCCCCAACAATACCAAAAATGAAAAAAGCAATAATAATAACATTTACCGCTACGTGATACTTAATAAAATAAGATATTACCTTTCTCACGATTTTGCTTTTTTATTTTGATTTTCATCATACACTTTCACCAGCATTCCTGCATAAGCTCCCGATAATGATTTGGCAACGATGACTTCGCTGTCCGGCACATCTTTCAATACTACTTTTTTGTCGGTGAAATAGACAGGTTTAACATCTATTAAATCGAGTATTGAATCGCGTACCACAAAAATTTGATTGTTCTCAAGTAATAGTGAGCGATCTACTTCGATGGCATTTGCTTCTTCTTTTGCCTCTACATTGGCCTCTAAATATTGCCCCTCTTTCAAGTTATTGCCACTCACCTCTATGAATACGGTTATGGTCTGCGAACCTTGATCAACACGTCCATTAATTCGTGTCACCTCACCCATATAGTCTTGTGTATTCTCCAGATTTGAAAGTTGTACTTTCTTTCCCAATTTTAAAAAATCTCCATACGTTTTACTAACAGAAACCTCTAATTCGTAAGTTCCCACGTTTATAAACTCCCCTAATTTTTGTCCCGCTCGTATCAAGGTACCCTCTGTTACCAAAGCTTCGGTCAGGACACCATTAAAAGGTGCAGCAATATTATACTTGGAGAGCCGCTGTTCAAGATTCTTTACATTGTAATAGTTGGATATAATACCTCGCCCAGAAATAAAGAATTTTTCCTTTTCCGAAGTAATTTCCGGTAATTTGGGAGTACTGTTGTTTAAATCGAAGTTATTTAAATATTCTTGCCATTTGGTATAGATTTCTGGATAATCCAATCGTAAATCTGGCATAATGGAGGTCAACAGATTGTACAAATCGCTTTTGGCAGATTGTACGCTAGCATAGTACTCATTGGCATCGATTCTGATTAAAGTCTGTCCGGTACTATATTCCTGCCCTGTTCTAAACAGTTTACTGCCGGATCTAAAAACACCTTGAACCTCAGAAAATAATTCAACACGTTTCTTGGCCCTAAGATTTCCATTGGCTGGTACTACTATGGGAACAGCGCTATTTACAACGGTATCCACAAAAACAGTCTTGACCACTTGTTGTGGTTTTGGTCTTCTGTCCTTTTTACTTCCCGCAATAAGTCCTGCAAAATATAGAGATCCAAAAATAAGTAGGCCGCCAACAACAGCCGAAATAATGAGCTTACGCATGTATCGTATAAATTAGTCCCTGCAAAACTATCCCCTCCCATAAGTTTGAAGGGTTAAATATTTCATAAAATGTTTGTCTTTTTAATTTTTGACAAAAAAAAGGGGATACACGCCTGTATCCCCAAACCAAACAAACTAAAGTATAACTAACTACTCATTATCGTCTTCGTCTTCGAATTTTGTGTCCGCCATTCTAGAACGTTGTAATTGTATTTCGTTAAATTTTGGATTCAATGTTTTTTCATCGGAATCAAAAACCAAAAACTGTTTTGTATCCATTTCATTTAATCCTGTGTAGGAATTGAATCTATTATTCTGTATTTGTAAAATTTTCAGACTGGCCAACTGTGCAAATTCTAGGGGTATTTCGCCACCTAATTGGTTATTTGCCAATACCAGTTCCTTTAACTGACCTAATTTTCCTATCTCTTGGGGAATTGTTCCCTCCAAATTGTTTTCAAAAAGACCTAGAGCCTCCAAATTTGATAAGTTTCCTATGGAGTTAGGGATAATACCCTTCAAGTTATTACTGGAAAGATTCAGTTCTTTGAGGTTTTTCAGTTCACCAAATGATGAAGGTATGGCACCTGTCAAAAAATTATTGAACATGGAAAAAACCTGAAGTGATTCCAATTGATTCACATCTGCCGGTAAAGCCCCTTTGATTCGGTTCATCTCTAAGCGTAACACTTGTAAATTTTCAAGTTTCACAATATTCTCAGGTAAAACGCCGGTAATATTATTGAAAGCAAGGTTTAAGTGCGTTAAGTATTTCAGTTTCCCTATACTTTCAGGAAGAATTCCTTCCAAATTGTTTCTAAAAAGGTTAATCCTTACAACATGGTTGTCCTTCACTTGTATCCCTTTCCATGTATCCACGGGGTCCTTTAGGTTCCAAGGAATGGTCCATTTTTCACCATTCATGCTTTTGAACAGATCTACCAATGCGTCTTTTTCCTTTTTGGAAACCGCTGCATTAATAAATAATTGGGAAGTAATACATACTGCTATCAAACAAAAAAATGTCTTTCTGAGCATGGGTTATGCGTTTAGGTATCGTGTTATAGGTGCAAATATGGTAATGAAAGTAAAATCTTACAAATTAATTGGGTGAACTACGAGGAATATGTTGTAAACGAGGTGAATTATGTGGTGAAGAAATCTTTTTGGATGCTAAAGGAATGCTTCAAGGTCTTTGGACATTTTTTCCCAATCCACCATTAAGGACTCCAGAAGATCCTTTTTACCTTGATATTCATCAAAAAAACCATGTTTGGCGATAGTGTTATCATAATCCATTAGCAAGTCATGGTCAATAGATGCAATTTCTTGTTCTAAATGAGTGATTTTCTTTTCTACTCCGCTAAGCTTGTTTTTCAGAGATTTAATTTTCTTTTGAATTTGATAGTCGTTTTCTTTTACCGCAACTTTTTAAACAGGCTTTACTTTTTCTCTCTTTTCTATCTTTCTAAAATCATCTGCTTTGCGTTGCTCCAAATAAAAATCGATATCCCCTAGATATTCTTTGATGCTCCCATCTTTGAATTCGTATACCCTATTTGTCAGCCCTTGTAGAAAATCCCTGTCATGAGATACCAAAATCAACGTCCCTTCAAAATTCTGTAATGCCCGTTTTAATACATTTTTTGATTTTATGTCCAAGTGGTTCGTGGGCTCATCCATAACGAGTACATTGAAAGGCTGTAATAACATTTTAGCCAGTGCCAACCGATTTCGCTCACCTCCTGACAATACTTTTACATATTTTTCCACCTCGTCGCCCCGAAACAAGAAAGAGCCCAAAATATCCCTTACCTTACTTCTATTGCTTTCATTAGCGGCATCTATCATGGTATCTAGAACGGTTTTGCTGCCATCTAGGTATTCAGCTTGGTTCTGGGCAAAATAACCGATCTGAACATTATGTCCTATTTTAAGATTACCATCATAATCTAGCTCGCCCACCATTATCTTTGCCAGTGTGGTCTTTCCTTGCCCGTTCTGGCCAACAAAAGCGGTTTTGCTTTCCCGTTCCACTAAAAGATCAATACCTTCCAAAACCTGGTTTTTGCCATAATTCTTGGAAAGATCTTCAAGCTCGGCAACAACTTTTCCAGGGGTAACGGATACGGGAAACCTAACGTTCATAACGCTGTTGTCATCTTCGTCCACTTCAATCCGTTCAATCTTGTCCAGCTTTTTAATTAGGGATTGTGCCATTGAGGCTTTTGAGGCTTTGGCTCTAAACTTTTCTATAAGTTTCTCGGTTTGCTGTATCTGCTTTTCTTGATTCTTTTGGGCACTAAGTTGTAGTACTTTTATTTCGTTCCGCTGTTCTAAAAACTTTGAATAAGGTTTGTTGTAATCATAGATTCTTCCCAATGAAATTTCTATGGTCCTATTGGTGACATTGTCCAAGAACATTTTATCATGCGAAACAATTACCACAGCTCCTGCATAATTCTTTAAGAACTGTTCTAACCAAATAATGGACTCAATATCCAAGTGGTTGGTAGGTTCGTCCAAAAGCAACACATCATTATTTTGGAGCAGAAGCTTTGCAAGCTCAATCCGCATACGCCAACCTCCTGAGAATGTATCGGTGATTTTATCAAAATCGTTCCTCTTAAAACCTAGTCCCAAGAGCACTTTTTCTGTATCTCCCTGATAATTGTAACCTCCCAAAATTTCGTATCTGTGGGTAACATCGGTGAGGTCTATCATGAGTTGATTATAAGCCTCACTTTCGTAATCTGTACGTTCGGCAAGGCCTTTGTTTATTTCCTCAAGCTTTAGCTCCAATGACTTGATCTCATGAAACGCTTGATAGGATTCTTCCAAGACCGTTCTCCCCAATTCAAAATCGATATCTTGTTTTAAAAATCCAATCTTAATATCCTTCTCCATGGCTATCGTTCCAGAATCTGGAACCATTTCCTTGGCAAGTAACTTTAACAAAGTGGATTTTCCGGCTCCGTTCTTTCCAATGAGGCCAACTCTGTCACCTCCATTTAAACGAAAGGCAATTTCCTCAAAAAGATAATCGCCCCCAAAAGCGACAGATAGATTATGAATGTTCAGCATTTTATGTGACCTGTGTTACAAAACAAAAGTAGTTGAATCCGTACCTTGGAAAAAAGGCGAATGAGTACCTTTGTGAAAATTGTTGCAAATGTTAAAAAAAGGAAACAAACTCTACAGTATTTTAACAGGAAGTTGTCCTAGATGCCACGAAGAGAGCATGTATGAAAACAACAATCCATATGTAATTGGGCAAGTTTTTAAAATGCACGAACGTTGTTCCAACTGTGGACTTAAATATAAGATTGAGCCTTCTTTCTTCTACGGTTCCATGTATGTGAGTTATGGGGTTGGAATAGCGTTTGCCGTAGCCGCTTTTGTTATTGCCTTCTTGATTGTTGGCGCTTCTCTTGTAAATACATTTATCGCTATTGTAATAACATTGATTGTTTTTATGCCAGTAATCATTCGTTTGTCCAGAAATATTTGGATCAACTTTTTTATCAAGTATGAACCCAATAACGTAAAGGGTCAATTGGAATAGTACTTTTTTGTAAATCGATCAATAGTAATCTCTGGATCCAGTTTTACACCTAGTTCAATCGTATTGAACAATTGATTTGAAACTTGTGGTGCGATAAGTACTCCTCTAGAACCAAGACCATTTAAAACATGTAATCTTTTGTTTTCTGGATGCTGCCCCACCAATGGTCTTCTGTCCACTACAGTTGGCCTAATACCAGCAACATGCTTTACTACCTCAAAATCACATTTTAAAAATGTCTTCAATTTTGTCAGCAATTCATTTTTTGAATCGATTGTAGGTTGATTGGTTTTGTCTTTCCATTTATACGTGGCTCCTATGCGGTATATATCTTCCCCCAACGGAATAATAAAAACAGAAGATTTAATAACGCTGTTTTCTTTTAACTCAGGCGCATGTATAGTCAAAAGCTCCCCCTTAGTACCGTTCAGTGGCAAGTATTTAAAAAAAGGATTGCTTTTAAGCCCGTAACCATCAGCAAAAACGATGTGTCTTGCTCTTATCGATTTATAGCTAACATAATTTTCAAGTACCTCAAAACTGCCATAGTCAAAAGATTCTTTGGAGAGAACGTCATTTTTCATTAAACTTTTTGCATAGGCGATAAGCAAAGCATTTGTATCTATTCTACCCGTATATTTAACTTCGCCAAAACCAAAAGGGGCATCAATATTTGCGTTGTTATTCTTAAGAATGGTGGTGGATAAAAAGTAGTCAAGTCCGGGACGGTCTGCAGCCCCAAACCAAGAATTCTGTTCTTCTATGGATGTGAACCTTCGCAACACCCGAAGCTTATAGTCCAATTTTATATTTAGTTTTCTTTCCAGGTCAGCATAGAACGGAATAGCTAAATCCATTTGTCCTCTGGCGTTCCAGGCCATGGTAAATCTTTTTAGGATAACAGGATTATAAAGTCCGCCAGCAACTAGTGATGCTTGTTGGGAATCATCCGAGATTACATTAAAGGACCTTCCTTCCTTTTCCAATTTTTCACAAAAAGCAATTCCTGCTAAACCAAGACCAACTACAAGATAATCCAACATAATGCAAAACTAATCTTCTTCGTTGGAATCCCCTACTTTACCGAATTAAATGAGAATGGAAAATTCAGCGTACAGAAATCGACCTACTCAAAGGTTTATAAAATAAAAACGCCGCACAAAAGTGCGGCGTCTATATGAATTGAATTGGAAATTAAATAGTTGTTTGTGGGATTCCGATTTTCTTCGGAATTAATTCAACCGTCAACATTGAATTACTGCTTCACAGTTTTCCAAGTTGGGTTTCATTAATAAGCCCACATATCCTGTTCCCTGTCTCGGATGACCTCTTTGATTCTTTTGGACTCCAATAGTTGGAAAAGTGCATTGTCAAAAACATAGTCGTCAATTTCACGATCACCGTGAACATTGTCCTCTTTATAGATGACACCGTTAAAACGTCTTGCGTTCAACAACATATCATAGGTAATAGGCCGTGCCGAATTACGCTGATTGTACACTTTGGCTTCATGTAGCACTTGTCTTGCTGCTGGATACCAGACCCAAAACAATTCTACCTTATTCTCACCAGGATCTACAGACTCATCGTCGATAAAGTTAACGTCTGGAGCAACCGGGGCAATACCCAATAAACGGTATCTCAATTCTCCTTGGCGCTTATCAAAATACCAGATACCTTTGATGCGATACTCTTCAATATCGGCAGCGTTTAAATCTCTCTGATTGATAAACTCAGCTGAAATTTGCTCACCGGCATTAATTTGCTCGTAACCAAGATCTGTGGTATCCACTTTACTCAACGTAGCGCTTAAATCTTCAAACTTACGCTTTTCGGTAAAGTAAGAATCCGTGTATACTTCGGTCAGTTTACCATTTTTGATGTTCTTCATCAATACGTGGTATAAAGACCTTCTGTCACCTCCAATACCAATGGTATCGGTTGGATAGTATAGTGGGAAATTAACACGCTCGTCTAGGTCAATTACTTCCCATACGGTCTTGGACCAAAGGATATCTCTATCATCTGTGTATCCATATTCCAATGGGGCATCGTTGTCCTGTTCTATTTGAGCTTCGGTTTTCTTACCAATATCTTCTGGCAATTTGGCATTCAAGATGTTTGCCTGGGCCATCATCGAAACCGGTACCAAACTTAAAGCTCCAATTAAAAATACATTTTTCCAATTCATGATAATCTGTATACTTTATTTAGTTCGTAAGCTCTACAACAACAGGAGAGACTTTTTTCAACTTATAGCTCTTGTTGTTAGAAATGTATGCTTTAATATCAAATATCTGAACTGCTTCACCTCTCTTAGCTCTTTTCAAAGCTGATTTGGCTCTTCCGTTCAATTTATTTCCGTTAACTACTATAGTAGGTTGACCTGGCACTTTGAACTTAAATCCACTTACACCTAGATTTAAATCAAAATCAAAGTCTTCCAACATAGCTCCTATCGTAGATATTTCTAGGTTCTTCCTTGGCATTTTAACGCTTCCAGATTCACCTCTTACGGTACCTCCAGGTCTTGGAATATCTTTGATACGGAACGTTGCAGGTGTACTGATACGCTGACCATCAGGCAATACACCAGAAGCACTAATTGTAACTTCTCTACCTTTTCCAGGATTCATAACATACTTGCTACCGCTTCTCTTGGAAAGTCCAGGAGCAGATGCAGAAACTTTGTTGTCAGGAATACCAGGAATGGATATGGTCATAGGGTTAGCAACCCCACGGTACACTACATTCATTTTATCAGCAGCGATAACAGCAGCATTAGGTTTAGAAATTGTAGCAAAAGAATTCTTTACTTCTACTGGAATTTCTTCTCCATCCTGCATAAAATACATAGTACCAACTATCTCATGGTCACCGGGACTACCAGCACCAATCAACATTTGAACACCACCAGCTTCCAACTTATAGTCTTTACCTTCAGTCAGTTTTCTACCGTCCAAGGTCAATTCAGCTTTTACAGGTGTAGATGTTTTATCCGTTTTACTGATGATAATTTTACCATCATACTTATCGCCGTTGTAAAAAGCTGACTTGGATGCCAACAATGAAGTAGCAAAGTTCGTCAAAGAAACTTGGTTTGTAAGTTCACCTTCCAACATCGATTTTAAAGCACTTTCTTCCGTAGTTTTAACGTCTGCTTGTAGTGCAGTCAACTTAGCTAAAGAAGCTACCAAAGGATATCCTTCGTAGTGATAGTTGATCCAATCTTGCTTTGTACCATCTCTTTTTTCAACTTTACCGTTCTCATCACCAGTCTGAAAACGAGTCTTTACAGACTGCTTTAAAGCTTCCGGCACAATAGCGGCAACTTGCGTTTGGTAATCGTTAATCCTTTTCATGAATTCCTTACCGTCCGCAGATAGATTATCTCCTTGAAAAAGTTTCTGATCTAAATAATCGGAATTATCCATTCTTGCATAATCCTTAGGGTCTTCCAACTTTTCGGTCATACCCTTTTTAAGGGATTCCAAATAATCAAAATACTCTTGCGATAAACTTTTTATCTTTTGAGCGTTTTGAAAAAGAACTCCGTATTTCGCGGCATCCTCTTCGGATTTAGTTTCTAGACTAGCCAAAAAGTTATCATTACTTTCTGTAGTCTTTATATTGGAAGTCTCAAGCTTTTCGTTCATAATACCGAACGCCGCAAGAACCTCCTTACTCATATTCAGGGCCAACATCGCGATGAAGATCAAATACATTAGATTGATCATCTTCTGACGTGGTGTTTGTTTTCCTCCTGCCATGTTTTTTTCTAATTAGAATTAATAATTAATTTGATTTGGGGTTTGGTATTTAATCAAAACCCTAATTAGTTTTTGCTCATTGCAGATAGCATACCACCGTAAACTCCGTTTAAAGAAGAAAGGTTAGTTGCCAAAGATTCCATTTGATCTTTCAATGCACCGGCATTCTGAACGACTTCTTCGTTAATAGAAGCTTGCCTGCTTGCGCTTTCCAATTGTACTTTGTACAAGCTGTTCAAAGATTCCATTTGAGCGGCAGCATGAGAAAGCTCTTCAGAGTATTTCTTAGTATGCTGAATTGCATCAGTTGTAGGTGCAATACCTTTAGCGGCACCTTCAAAATTCTTGATGCTATCCCCCAAACTTGTAAAAAGCTGAGAATCAATATTTGCATCTTTAAGAAGATCATCTAATTTCTTGGAAAGAAGACCTTCAGCTTCTTGAGCTTGCTTAGCTTCGTTTTTGTTTCCTTTAGCTTCACCATTGTTTAATTCTGGATAAACCAAAGACCAATCGTATTCATCGTCTACTGGTTCAAATGCACTGATAGCAAAAATTAATGCTTCTGTAATAAGTCCTACCGCAAGAAGCAATCCACCGGTCAGTGGTCCAAATTCCCAGTGAAGGATTTTAAATAGTGCACCAATAATTACTACTGATGCTCCAAGCCCGTAGGCCATGTTAAACAGTTTTTTTGTTGATTTTGACTGTGCCATAATTCTAGTTTTAATTAAGTTATATAAATAAGTATTTGGTTACTGGTCTATATAATGTTCTCTCTTTCTTTACTTGTGCCACTTAGTTTGGAAGTCCTTGACCTCTGGTTGAATCTTCTTCGCCCATATAATCTTGAACGGTTCGGAAACCGATGTAACTTCTGGCGGAATCTTGATATTCATAATCTCTTGTACTTACTTGTAAGAAGTAAGCAACATCTTTCCAAGAACCTCCACGGATAACCTTTCTTTTATTTTGTCCAGATCCAATATTAGGATTCATTGTAGACAGATATTCGTAAGCACCCTGGTCAAAACTGGAGCTTGTCCATTCTGATACGTTTCCTGCCATGTTGTATAGGTTGTACTCGTTTGGCTCATACGATTTTGCCTCCACAGTGTAAAGGGCAGCATCTGCGGCATAATCACCACGCTGTGGTTTAAAATTAGCCATAAAACAACCTGTATCACTAATTACATAAGGGCCTCCCCATGGGTATGTCCCTCCTTCAATGCCTCCGCGTGCAGCATATTCCCATTCTGCTTCTGTTGGCAGTCTAAATTGATTTACAAACTGCTTGCCTCTACTTTTTTGGTCATCGTTTTTTAATTTGGTTCTCCACGAACAAAATGCCTTGGCCTGTTGCCAGTTTACACCAACCACTGGGTAATCACTATAAGCGTCATGCCAAAAGTAATCATTGTGCATAGGCTCATTATAGGAATACTCAAAATCACGAATCCAAACCGTTGTATCTGGATATATCTCTAACTCTTCCTGTTTGATAAAGTCTTTTCTTCTTCCATTTTTGGCTCTTGCAGCAGCCTCAATATCCATCCAATTGTACTTGTATTTCAATTGAGTTACATCGATCGTCCTTTGACCATTGTAGCTTTCCTCTTCTGGGATGTACAAGGAATCCATTACCTCGGCATAATATTCATCTGGATATTCAGATGTATCCCAAGTCAAGTCAACGTCCTTGTTCAACGCTCTACCTTCATAACCGGTCTCACCCAAACCTGCATAATTATCTAACATATACTTATCGTATACTGAGATTTTTGTGGTATCGTTATCTTTAAAGGCAAACTCTCCTATACCTTCATCTTCCGCACTAATACCAAGTTCATCAGCAAGGATGGCCAATTTGGTCCTGGCAATGGAATCTTTCACCCATTCCACGAATTGACGATACTCACTGTTTGTGATTTCGGTGTCGTCCATGTAAAATGAACGTACGGTAACTGTTCTGGTAGGAGCATTCAACACTTTTGCTTGGTCCTCTTCAGCTTTACCCATTACATAGGAGCCGCGTGGAATAAGTTCCATTCCGTAGGGTTTCTCTGGATACCACTTTTTACCTTGGGCACCAACTAGTTCACCTTTTGATCTTGATTTTGAACCACAACTGGTTAGTAAAAAAACAAGTGCTATAGATGAAAAGAATAGCTTTTTCATACTTTAGGTTAAATTTTCGATTTAAGATTTTAAACTGCGTAACACAAATTCACTATTCTCAAAACTGATTTTTGAATAAATTATTGTGCAAATACAATTAATGCTTAAAAATTAATTTATTAAATCAAAGCCCTTTTCTATAGGCCTTGAACCACCTTTCTGGAATGTTCTGGTTGCAAGCATCCAAATAGTCCTCTTCGGTGCAAGGTAATAACGCCGCCGAATTTGTTTTAGTATGTTCTGTTAATATTGTTGGGACTTCTACCCACCAACGTTCTGTAATATGGCTCTTGAAGAATACGAGCTCTTCGGTATCCGTAGGAACGGTAAACTTGGTAAAGTCCTCACTCTTGGAGCTTGGGAACTCTTTTATCCTAAAACTTATACCTTCTAGGAAATACCATATAATCTGGGCTATCATTTGAAATGCCTGCGGAGAATTTTCTCCTTCATATATACCAAATAAAGATACTTTATCACTAATTCCCGCATATCTGGCAATAGCACAGATTTCTCTTCCCGTAAAACCATTTGGGGAAAAGTTTTTATGCAATCCCATTTCACTGGCTCTAATTGCCCGCAAATCAAGGCTTACAATATGGGCACTTCGCAATACCGGTTCCGCCAATCCTATATTTGCAGCAATATCACCAAGCCTATAGGCATCAAAAAAAAGACGTTCCATTAAGTCTATCTCCTCTTGCGCATTAAAATAACTTTGATATCCAATATTGGAAAAGTTGAAAAGATTGTTGGGCTTGTCCGTAATAATTTTACTCATGTAGGAGTGTGAAGAAATCAACTCCTCATCTTCGCCAAAGTCAAAACGGCTATCGATAGATACCAAATTGACCATATTCCTAATAGTATCAAAAGCTCTGTAAGTAGGGAATGTAATATCTTGGGTTCCTCCGATTACAACAGGAATAATGTTTTCTTCCAAAAGACCTGCCACAATTTCTTTTACAACAAAATAGGTGTCTTCAACGGTATCCCCTTCTTCTATGTCTCCAATATCCAAAATAGTAGAATTCCAGTTGCCTGTCATTAAACGGTACAACTGTATGCGAATCTCATCTACATTTAACTTCTCGGGCTTTTTCTCAAAAGCATTCCTTGATTCCAAAACACCAAAAAGCGCTACCGTTGCATTTGCAAATACGGGCAGTCCCTTCTTTTCAGTATGCTTGAAGATATTTTTTCCCAATGCTTGGGGAGGCAACAACTCGGAGAATGCTAAAACCTTATCTTTTATAGGAACCAAAAAATCGAACGCCATACTATTTTTTTGCCTTTGGTTTGGCCTTAGTTTTTTTCTTAGGTGACTTTTTTTCAATCAGGGACTGTGCCTCTTCTAGAGAAATCTTAGTTGGGTCAACATCCTTGGACAGCTCAACCTTAACCCTTCCCTTGATAATGTTATGACGTCCCCATCGTGCTTTTTCGATACGGATTTTCTCAGCTGGCCATTCTTGAATAAGTTTTTCCGCTTCCTTTATTTTTTTCGCTTCAATAAGTTCAACGATATCTGTTTTGGAAAGACTATCAAAATCGTATTTCTTGTTCACGTTGATGAACATTCCATCCCATTTAATAAAAGGACCAAAACGACCAACACCTTTGGTAACTTCCTTATCCTCATAATGTGCGATGGGCGCATCTGCCTTTTGTTTGGCCTTTATTAACTCGATGGCTCTGTCCATATCAACATCAAAAGCACTTTCGCCCTTATCCAATGAAATAAACTTTTTACCAAACCTAACATAGGGTCCAAAACGGCCTACGTTTGCTTCTACTTCTTCTCCATCATACACTCCAAGTTTTCTAGGCAGTTCAAAAAGCGTTAAAGCTTCTTCGAATGTAATTGTAGTAATAGATTGGTCTGGCAAGAGACTTGCAAATCTTTTTTCTTCGTCTTCTGCATCCCCAATCTGTGCCATTGGCCCAAAACGACCCAAACGCACAAGAACGGGTTTTCCAGTTTTTGGGTCTTCCCCTAAAATACGCTCTCCACTGGCACGCTCGGCATTTTCTTCAACTTCCAGAACATTAGGATGAAAATCTGAGTAAAACTCTTTCATCATTTTTTGCCAATCTTCGTCTCCAGTAGCTATTTCATCAAAATCCTCTTCAACTTTTGCCGTGAAATTATAATCCAGAATCGTCGTGAAATGATCTACTAAAAAATCATTAACGATGATTCCTATATCCGTAGGCACCAATTTTCCCTTATCGGAACCTATCATTTCAGACAGTTTTTTCTCAAGAAGCTTATCACTCTCCAAAATCAATTGGGCGTAGTGACGCTCCGTTCCCTCTACCGTTCCTTTCTCTACATAGCCCCTATTCTGAATTGTTGAAATGGTAGGTGCATACGTTGAGGGTCTTCCTATTCCGAGTTCTTCTAATTTTTTAACCAAAGAAGCTTCGGTATAGCGATACGGCGGTCTTGAAAAACGTTCTGTAGCTGTAATAAAGTTATTATGAAGTGCTTCGCCAACACTCATTGCCGGAAGCATTCCGTCTTGCTCTTCTGCTTTGTCCTCATCATCAGTTCCCTCTAAATATACCTTAAGGAAACCATCAAACTTTACTACTTCTCCATTAGCAGAAAATTCCTCACTATGTGAACTTGCCTTAATTTTCACGTTGGTTCGTTCCAAGGCCGCATCGCTCATTTGCGAAGCCAAGGTCCGTTTCCAAATCAATTCATACAGTTTAGCCTGATCGCGCTCCAGGGAAGGATCGTTCAATTTCATATCCGTTGGACGAATGGCCTCATGCGCTTCTTGGGCACCTTTTGATTTACCGGTATAATTTCTAACCTTACTGTAAGATTCCCCATAATTCTGAATGATAGCATCCTTTGCAGCATTTAAGGCTTCTTTGGATAAGTTCACGCTATCTGTTCTCATATAAGTAATAAGACCTGCCTCATACAACCGTTGTGCGACCTGCATGGTTCTACCTACTGAAAAATAAAGTTTTCTGGAAGCCTCTTGCTGTAATGTAGAAGTGGTAAAAGGTGCTGCCGGAGATTTTTTGGCAGGCTTTTTATCTAGATTGGCAACAGAGAAATCTGCCCCAATATTTTGTTTTAAAAATTGTTCGGCCGCCTGTTTTGTGGGAAACGTTTTATTCAATTTTGATGCAAATGCATTCCCATTTTTGGTTTTGAACTCTGCCTGTATTCTGTAAGATGCTTCCGGCTTAAAAGCCTCAATGTCCCTTTCCCTTTCAACAATCAAACGTACAGCTACGGATTGTACCCTACCTGCCGATAGTCCAGGTTTTATTTTTTTCCAGAGTACTGGCGACAACTCGTACCCCACCAATCTATCCAGCACTCTTCTTGCCTGCTGGGCGTTCACCAAATTGTAATTGATTTCCCTAGGATTCTCAATAGCCTTTTGGATTGCCGATTTGGTTATGGAGTTAAAGACAATACGTTTGGTTCTGCTCTTATCCAGTCCTAAAGCTTCTGCCAAATGCCAAGAAATTGCTTCTCCCTCTCGGTCTTCATCACTCGCCAACCATATAGTATCTGCTTTCTTTGCTAAATCTTTCAATTTTTTAACGAGGGCCTTCTTCTCCTTATCAACTGTGTATTTGGGCTTAAAGTCGTTTTCCACGTCAACACCAAGTTCTTTTGAGGGAAGATCGGCAATATGACCGAAACTTGATTCAACTTGGTAGTCTTTCCCTAAAAAGCGTTCAATGGTCTTTGCTTTTGCTGGGGACTCAACAATAACTAAATTTTTTGGCATGGAATGGGTTTTGAAGTGACAAAAATATATCAAATTTTCGATTTGGTGCTACACACTACATATAAGAAGGTAAATGGTCATCATAAAATGAACTTATGAATGATGAAATAGTATTCATTAAAAAACCAATTATAAAATATTCGTTCAACACTATTTTATGATTATTTTTAAAGACTACTTCAACCAAACACTCATGAAAAAAATTACACTTTTTCTTATTGTTTTTTTAGCAGCATTTACTGTAGTTGACACAAATGCTCAACGCAAGAAAACTAAAAAAGAAACCTCTGAAACTTTTTCAGAAAAACTCTATAACGGAATGCAATGGCGCCTTGTCGGTCCTTTTAGGGGAGGAAGAGCTGGTACAGCAACCGGAGTTATCGGCAACCCCAACCTTTATTATATGGGAACTGCGGGTGGTGGAGTTTGGAAAACCACAGATTCCGGTAGCAGTTGGAGCTGCATTTCCGACGGTTATTTTGGAGGGTCCATTGGAGCAATCGCAGTCTCGGAAACGGATCCCAATATTATATATGTAGGAGAAGGAGAGCAGACACTTAGAGGCAACGTTTCTTCGGGAAATGGTCTTTGGAAAAGTATGGACGCGGGTGAGACTTGGGAATTTATAGGACTCAAAGGGTCTGAACATATCTCTAGAATACGGATTCACCCTACAAATCCAGATTTAGTTTATGTAGCCGCTATAGGCAACCTTTGGATACCCAATGAAACTAGAGGAGTATACCGATCAAAAGATGGGGGTAAAACTTGGGAAAAGATATTGTATGAGAGTGATAAAGCTGGTGCAGGAGACCTTATACTGGGCCCAAATAATCCAAGAATCATGTATGCAGCTACCTGGCAAATGAAACGAAACGGCTATCGTATGGATAGTGGCGGGCCAGATAGCAAGATGTACAAAAGTACCGATGGAGGGGATTCATGGACGGACATTTCAAAGTATAAAGGACTGCCCGGTGGCCCTTGGGGCATAGTCGGCATTACAGTATCACCTTTGGATTCTAATAGGGTCTGGGCTTTAATAGAAGCAGAAGATGGTGGCCTTTTTAGATCCGATGATGCAGGAAAAACATGGAAGAAGATAAATGAAAACAGGGCATTGCGCCAAAGAGCTTGGTACTACACCCGTATCTACGCCGATACACAAAACGTGGACAAACTTTTTGTAATGAACGTTAGTTACGGGGTATCTACAGATGGAGGTAAGACCTTCACTTTAAAAAACGCCCCACACGGGGATCATCATGATCTGTGGATTGACCCCCATAACAATCAGAGAATGGTCATTGCGGATGACGGAGGAGCCCAAATCTCAAATGACGGTGGTGAAAACTGGTCTACCTATTACAATCAACCCACCTCGCAGTTTTACAGAGTGACAACAGACAATGCTTTCCCGTATCGCATTTATGGTGCACAACAGGATAATAGTACGGTTCGTATCTATCACCGAACATTAGGAGCTTCCATAAATGAAGCGCATTGGGAACCGACATCTGGCGGTGAAAGCGCACATCTTGCACCAGACCCCAATAACAATGATATCGTCTACGGAGGCACTTATAAAGGGTACATGATGCGCAAAGACCATTCCGTAGACCAAACAAGATCCGTGAATATATGGCCAGATAATCCGGCAGGCTCAGGGGCGGAGGTTATGAAATATCGCTTTAATTGGAACTTCCCTGTAAAATTTAGCATTCACGATTCCAAAAAACTGTATGCGGGCTCTAATTATTTACATGTAACTACAAATGAAGGACAAACCTGGAAGACTATCTCCCCAGACCTTACTCGCGGTCTCCCGGAGACAATAAAATCATCAGGCGGCCCAATTACTCAGGACAATACGGGAGCTGAGTTTTATTCAAATCTTTTTGCCATAAATGAATCTCCTTTGGAAGAGGGAGTTATTTGGGTCGGTAGTGATGATGGACTTATCCATATTTCAAAAGATAATGGTGAAACTTGGGAGAATGTTACCCCTCCTTCAAACATGAGCCCTAAACTGAATATGATCAATTGTATAGACCCCAGTCCGTTAAAAAAAGGTACCGCATATGTAGCTGCGACATCCTATAAATTTGGAGACTACACTCCGTACCTATATAAGACCAATGACTATGGAAAATCATGGAAAAGTATAACCGCCGGGATAAAAAGCAATCATTACACTAGGGCCATACGTTCTGATAAAGTAAGGGAAGGTCTGCTCTATGCCGGTACAGAGTGGGGCATGTATGTTTCTTTTGATGATGGAAGAAGTTGGTCACCATTTCAATTGAACCTACCCACAACGGCCATTCGGGATTTACATGTACGGGACAATGATTTAATTGCAGCAACCCATGGGCGTAGTTTTTGGATGATCGATGACCTAACCCCTTTACACCAACTATCACCGAAAATGGCCGATAATTCATTTTTTCTCTACAAACCGGATAAAGCCTATAGAATGCAACAGTCTGGCGGATGGTCTAAACCAAACATGAAATTGGTAGGCGAAAATCATCCCAATGGTGCAATCATCAATTATTATATTGAAGATTTAAAAGAAGAAGATTCCATTAGTATTGCAATTTTAGAATCCGATGGTACGATGATTCAAGAGTTTTCAAATACTGCAAAAGAGGATAAATTGAATCCGGAAGCTACGAAACCCATTAAAGTGAACTCTGGCGGCAACCGATTGATTTGGAACATGAGATACCCTGGATTTAAAAGCTTTAAAGGCATGGTTTTTTATTCATCGCCCAATGTAGGACCAAAAGCCGTACCGGGAGAATACAAAGTAAGAATGACTTACAATGGAGAAAAAATGGAACAACCCTTTAAAATCACAAAGGATCCTAGATTACCCAATACTGAAGAAGATTATCAGAAACAATTCGACTTTTTAATGAAAGTTCGAGATCAGGTAAGTAGAGCAAATACTGCCATCTCGGCGATTAGGTCCGTTGAAAAGGATTTGAATTATCTAAAAGAAAAAACAGAAGGCAACGAAGAGATTCAGAATCTTGTCCAAGAGTTTCAATCCAAATTGGACGTATTGGAAAACAACATTCACATGACCAAAAACCAAAGTAGACAAGACCCCTTGAACTATGGAATTCGCATCAACAATCGGCTCGCCTTTTTGATGGCTGATTCCCAAAGAGGCGATTATCCGCCAACGGATCAGTCCTTGGAATTTTTCAAAGAAGTAACCAAAGAACTGGATACAGAAATAAATGCACTTGATAGTTTATTGGAAAACTATATCCCAAAAATCAATAGCCAAGTCTCCGAAAATAAAGTAAAAATGATTTCCTCGGAATAGTATTCCTGAACGAATTTTGGAATTTTGGAATTTTGGAATTTTGGAATTTTGGAATTTTGGAATTTTGGAATTTTGGAATTTTGGAATTTTGGAATTTTGGAATTTTGGAATTTTGGAATTTTGGAATTT
>JBCCEC010000008.1:0-88173 GCA_039030475.1 Bacteroidota bacterium | reverse complement strand
ATTATTATAATTATGTTAATACTTGCCCCTGTGATTTAGTTGGGTCAAAGGGTAATTTCATTACCTTGCGAAGTTCCAGGCCTTTGCCCACCAACCGAAACAACCAGACATTCTATGATAAATAAAATTGATATGGTCTGTCCAAACCATTCTAAAAGAATCAAGCCTAAGGCCCATTTTCCAAGTATTTCAAGGCTTACTTCTTAGGACATCTATTGATTATGCCAAAGAGTGAAAACACACAAACCAACCCTATCGTTCCGCCAACAATGCAGGTTTTCGTAAAAAAGGGCAACCAGTCCAGATGGGATGAAAATAGGTTTTTGTACAGAAGTACCGCCACACTTCCAAGATAACCCGTGGCGTCGGCAATATACATGATAAACCCTACATTGCCCATGATACCAAAATGTGCGATGAACCGATCAAAAAGAATCCCGTTCAAAAGAATGTAGGGCAAAAATAGGCCGGTTCCCGAGATTACCATCCATGGGATGGCACCAATGGTCCCGTTCAAAAAGAGAAATGTGCCCATCAAAAGGCACACCAGTCCCGATATGGATATCCAAATGTTAAAATAAAGGGCTTTTCTATTTTCTTTCACACGATACAACATACCCAGGCCGAACAGTACCATTAACATGACTGGAAGTTCGGTAACCGTGAATATTTCAGGATTGTCCGAATATCCTAGGCCGACCCATATCTCAACGGCAAAATTGTCACGTAGATCGCGTATGACGGTCAGTACCAAGTAAACGATGACGAAAACAAGGATGGCCGGCCAGTAATTGGACAACACCTCCCTACGTTCTTTCGGGCCCATGGGCAAACGCTCAGATTTTTGGTTGATCTCTTCCTTAGATGGTAACGGAAGACTGCTCAGCATCCACAGTGATAGAAACATCAAGGGCAAAACCAAGAAACCCACTATCATGGGCATTGATTGCTCGGAATGACCATAAGCTATGATTACTCTTCCAACAGTCTTTGCGATGCCAGAGGAAATGATAAAGTTAGAGGCCAAAACAACTGTAAGTACCTCGGTCCAGTTCCTACCTTCACAATAGGAGAATACAATCCCCCAAATTAGCCCTAGAGGCAGACCGTTCAAGAACAACCAAAAGGGGCCGTACCGAATAGGTGTAATGGCAAAGCCTACCAAGGAAAACAATGAAAAAACCAATAGGACCAAAAAGAATTGCAGACGTTTGCGCTGCTTCAGTTCCGAAATAATCTTGATTCCCAAAAACTTTGATATGGTATAACCCAGAACTTGTGATATTACAAGTACGATCTTATAGTCGAGTCCCCAAATTTTAAGTCCGTCAAAAACACTTGCGGTAAAGGGCTTACGAAGCATGTACATGCAGAAGTAGGCCAAAAAGACCGACAAAGATGCCCAGATGACAAAAAGAAACGGTTCCGATAGAAGCTTTTTCCTTATGTTGACCATTCCCGCTCGCAAGTCTATTTTAATATGGAATCAAGTTCTTTGACATCATCTATGATATGATCGGGACAGGCCATTGACAGCTGGGCCCTGGTTTGTGCACCGGTAGTTATCCCAATGGTAAGACCCACTTTGGCCGATTTGCCTTCCTCGATATCTATGGCACTGTCCCCAATTTTAACGGCCCTTTCCGGGGCAATATCCAGAATCCCGCAAATTTTCAATATCATATCGGGATGGGGCCTACCGTTTTCAACATCGTCGGCGGCCACCAAAAGATCGATGTCAGACCCAATACTGTATCCGACCCTCGTCAATATGGAAAGAGCGAGGTCCCTTTTATATCCCGTATTGAAGGCTATTTTGACACCGTTCTTGCGGACCCTGCGAATAAAATCACTTACCGAGGGAAATACCTCCAAAGGGGCGTTTTCGTAAGCCTTTATCAAGTTGATTTTGAATTCTGAGTGTACCAAATCAATATCTTTATCGTCCGGAGTGTAAGAGCAATTCGCCATGACATCTGTTATGGCCTGGCGTTTTTCTTTACCAGCACCATACAACAGAACTTGTTCCAATGAGACATCGTACCCCCTATTTTTTAATGAGTCCGTAATTGTTCTATACACTATATTTTCCTCATTGATAGAGGTTCCTGCCATATCAAATATTATCAGTTCAACCATACTTTACACTGTTCAAATTTAATGTTTTGGTTATGTTCTCCTTTGCGTACCCCATTGCTCCGGTCATTCCTTTGCCACCTATTCCGGTAACGATATGGATATCATTATCCAGGGCTATAGTGAACAGATCGCTCTGATTACTTTGACAATAGTGTCCAAGCCATGTATTACGAATTTCCCAGCAATCCAAAGAGTATATTTTTTGTGCTTCGCTGAGCATGAAACAGTTTAGTTCGTTGTCAGTATTGAAATCCATTCGGGTACCGTCCGAGACGTCTTGATATCTATGGGAATCACCAATGACGACCGACCCGTCCAAAAGTTGTTTGAACAATATGTGGACACCGTTGTTTAAGTGGTAATCACCTTTGTTTTCGTTTCTCTTTATCCTTTCATAACTGGGGCACTCTTGGAATGCCTCATAGCGTCGTATGGTCCATCCGGTCAACACCGAGCCCGGAATCCTCATACCATTTTGTGGTTTGGTATCCATCATCTGGAGTTGGACAATGCTCAACCCACTTGCTGAAAAAACTTCAGGGAACAGTATTTCGAATTCATTTCCGCTGCAGAGATATACCTTTTGACCTCTAAAAGTGTGGATGCCCCCATTGGTCCAACTTTCAACGGTTACCCCTCCATTTCCCTTTTGGACACTGGATACAACGCTATTTGGATAATAGGCCATCGCCTTACTCTCACGGAGATAGTCTATTAGCCTGGCCACTCCCACCAATGGGTCTATTACCAGTTCGCCCGGGAAATAAAGTCCTTCCTTTACATAGGACTTTAACAGGCCAGGGTATTTCCTCAGACATTTCTTTTGCGACAACAACTCTGATTCATAGCCGTTGATGCGATTGATTTCTGAAAGTTCATGGAGAAGTGTCAGTTCCTCATCATCACTGGCCAGATAGACGGTGCCTTCCTGTCTTATGGTAATATCCACCTCGGACTGCAGTTCGTTGTAGATATTCAGGCTTTCCCTTCCGTATGCCTGCCATTTTGTGTTGAACCCTGAAGGTACCACTTGTCCAAAATTCCTCACGGAAGCATCCCTAGGAGAAGGGTTTTTTTCAAAAAGGGCAACGCTCAGACCGTTGTTTAGGGCATGGTAAGCATGCGAAATCCCCATGATTCCGCCACCTATTACAATTACATCATATTCCTCTTCCCAAAGCGGTTTGTTCTTCTTTTTTAAATTCATATGTCCATTCTAAATAAATAATTCTCTTTTGGTATCCCGCTAACGTCTGTTTGTCAGCTAAGGTCCATTGATTCTGCGTCACCGTACCGGTAGCAATTTCATTTAAAAGAGCGCCACCAGAGGCTGGGGACGCTCTTAACGCTACTTAAACAAATTAAATCTGCTAACTATGAACAAAACTTAAAATCCTCTATTTTAACGATGCGGGCTCGCGTGTACTAGGAGTCCCGGTATTTATACATTTCTTATCGGTTCTCTTGGAATACGGCTAATCCTTGTGTCCAAGATCGAACGGCGGTATGGGGGTCCGGCCCATGATTTCGTCCCAATACCCAAAACCAAAAGCCTTGCGCCAGTTTGTTTGGACGCTCTTGATGCTCAATTGATGATATCCTTTCTCCAACACCAATTGGACAACCTGCTGTTGCTCGTGTTCCCTCCGGATAATCGGTCTGCCATCAATCTCTATTGACAATCCCCTGGAACCATAACCATAAAAAGTGTACGTCCCGGTCCTGGAAATCTTTAGATGGCCATTGATATGTAGTCCCCAATATTCTTCCTGGGAATTTATATCACTTATATCCAAAATTTGGAGCAAGCCTTCTGTCTTCTTGTTTTTCTCGGCAAAGAACCCATCCATATTCCCAGTCCAATCACCGGTGTAAAGTTGAAAACGAAGACCCGGTTTTGACCCTTTTATCTTTTTCGATGACATAGGCCTGACCTTGGTGAACTCCTTTGTTACCGTCCTACTTGCCCTTTGGTCCTCGGTGTAGGATTTTGCAATAATGGTAGTACTGTTCGTTATGGTAAATGGGCCATTGTAGACCGGCGAGCTAACTGTGGGCTCGCTGCCATCCAAAGTGTATCGGACGGTCAATTCGCCAAGGCCTTTTTCCATTTCAAGGACAGTTTTGTCATGGAACATGAACTTATCGCTCCTAATGATGGGCGCCGGTGGCTGAACCACGGCAACAGGATCCTTGTCCCTTTGTTTGTTCAACTGAAAAGTATCAAAAAGCCTTCCCTCATGGTCAATGGCCTTGAAGACGATGTCATCATCGAAGACTGCGAAAGTACAGTAATGGTGACCCTCCCTAAGTTCTTGTGTAAACCAATTTCTCGTGGGTGCAAATGTCTCAAGGATTCCACCTGCGCCACCTGAATTGATATATATGGTTCCCTCCCTTTTGTTGATCCTATTGTCTTTGAGTGGCCAGGTCCTCTCGTACACATGGGTATGGCCAAAGAGACAAAAGTCGACACCATATTTATCATATAGTTTTGGTAAATCACGGACCTGAATGTGTCCCATGGTTGAAATATCCCCATTGAACGTCTTACCATGGTCGTCGGATTCCGAAGAATAAGGCGGATGGTGGTGGACCACAATTTTCCACTTTGATGTGGATTTGGCCAATTCCTGTTCAAGCCAGTTGAACTGATCTGAACCTTCGCTCAAATCTCGGTTTGAATCCACCATGAAGAAAGCGGCATTACCATATTTAAAAGTATATCGGTATTCAGGCTCCGGATTTGCCATGTACTGGTAGTAATAATCGGCGTCACCTTCATGGTTGCCAAGTACAGTATACATTGGCACACGTGACATCAACTTATGGCCGGGACCCAAAAATTCGTTCACCCACTCCTCCTTATTGTGTCCCCAATCGACCAAGTCCCCGGCATTGATGACAAAACTAGGACGCTCTTTCCATACTGCCGTGGCAATGGAGTCCCAAGCCCATGGCGTTTTTTTGTTTCTCTGAGCATCACCGATAAGCGCGAACATGAATGCTGAGCTATCCTTTACACTCGACTTGAACGTATACAATTGGCTTTCATAGGAGCTTCCATCCGGAGTTTTGCAAGTGACCTTCCAAAAATAGTTTGTCTCCTCCTCCAGGTTTTTGAGTTCCAGTTCATGGAACACCCTTTTCCCCTGTATCCTTGATATCTGATCAAGTTCAATCCCTTTGGGTCCTTTCACTGGTGCCTTCCCGTATCTTATCTCCGATTCAGTTGGAAATTTTGTTTCCCATAATATCCTGATACTGTTCTTGGTAGAGTATTGGAGATAGGGTTTGACCAGAAAGATATCATCCCCTCCCGTTTTTTGGGCAATCACGCCACCGAACGACAATATCATCATAATAACTGAAAAGAGTTTGTTTCCCATACGAGACTTTTTTATATGGGGCACCGAGTGAAATGTTCCAGTGCCCATGGATTAATAATCAATATCCCTCATTTTGTGTCAACTCGGGATTCAAATCCCTTTCCGATTGTGGTATGGGGAAAAGGAACCTATCTGGAAAAGCGGCTTGGTTTTCCGTAAAGTTTCCACTGCCATCGTAGATATCAAAGGTCAAGGGTATTTCCTTGCGCAGGACATCGTACCAACGCTTCAATTCAAAGGCGAACTCCAAATATCGCTCCTCTATGACCGCCATGTCGAACTCGTCCTGACCTAGGCCTGTAAGTTCTGAGCCTGGACCTATTCCACGCAATCGGACCTGGTTGATAGCATCAAATTCCTCAGGGCCCGCAGAACCGGTTGCCATGTTAGATGCCTCGGCAAAAATCAGCAGAACCTCTGCATAACGGAACAATATGACGTTTTGATCTGATTGGTTACCAGTTTGCCCTTGGCTCCCATAAGTGTACTTTTTGGTGTAGGAGAACTCCCGTGAATCTTTGACAAAGTATTTTAGTTCATCGGGTTGATCATAGTTGTTTGCGGCCCTCCAAGCAGGGTTCAAAAACTCCCCATTTCCATCGACCGATTCAAGGAAAGAGGTCACGGAAGTATCCTCTGCATTAAGATAGAACAGTGCCTCTTTTCTGGGTCCCTCAGGGTATTCATCAAGAAACCTACGAAATACACGGTTTCCGGGGTTTCCTATGCCCCTGAAAGAAGTGCTTTGAAAAATCTCATTGGCAAAATCACTACCAGCATCAGTTGAGTTTACAAATTCAAAGATTACTTCAGGGTTTCCTTCCATGTGTATCTCGTCAAATTCGGATGTCAAAGAAAAAGGTCCATTGTCCATTATCTCTTTGGCCTTGTCCGCAGCAAGCTGATAATTCGAAGCGATGTTCATCGGTGATGTGGCCATGGTTAGGTAAATTTTGGAGAGATATGCCTTGGCGGCCCAGCTGGTCGGAAGCCCTTCTGGATTCGAATCCGGGAGGAGCGATTCCGCCTGTTGCATATCGGCCACGATTTGCGAATAGACCTCACTGATAGGTGTCCTAGCCACGTCACTGGGTAGATTATTGGATTCCGTGACCCCGACGGTTATCAAGGGCACTTCCCCAAAAAGTCTGACAAGGTTAAAATAGGCAAATGCCCTCAAAAAATGGGCCTGTCCCAATGCATTGTTACGTTCCTGCTCTGTACCACTTTCAGCCTGATCGATATTGTCTATGACATTGTTGACATTGTTGATTGCCAAATAACTGCTGGTCCAGTAAGATGAGAAGACACTTTCCGAAGGAGCAAAACTGTAGGTATCGAACAGGGGACCTCCCTCAACGGCCTTACTTCCGGACAAAAGGCCGAACCAATTGATACTGCCAAGGGTTCGCAGTGTACCGACATTAAGGCTCTCAAAATTCTCCAGGCTCTGAAACGCGGTTTCCGCGGTCTCGAAGCCCAATGGGGTCTCATCCAGATCTTCACATGCGAAAAAGCCCGTGAGAACGATTAGTGTCAATATGTATGTTGAAATCTTTGCTTTCATTGTTATGGTTTAAAAGGTTAAATCGATTCCTAATGTATATGTTCTGGGTATGGGATATCCATTCAGTTCATAACCGGTTACGCCATTTGTACCCCCGGTATTGTCAAGGGCGTCATTGGGACTTGCCGACAATTCAGGGTCATAGCCAGTGTAGTCGGTCCAAACTTTTAGGTTTTGGCCACTTAGATATATCCTTGCGGCCGAGATCCCGAGGCTACGTCTTAACCAGTCTTGTGGGAAACTATAGGCCAGGGTGACGTTGCTCAATCTTACAAATGAACCATCCTCTATGAAAATATCTGATTCCCAGGCATCCTTTCGTGTTAGGATATTGGTGGCATTCTGACGTGCCTCGCTGGTATTTATTGTACTTGTGAAATCATACCTTTGATAAAATCCGTCTGGATTCAATGTCGGGTGCCATCTATCCCTTCCCCTATAACCTGTGGTCCCGGTATTTTCAAAATCAAATCTTTCCAATGCCCCCGCATTGAAAATCTCGTAATCAAGTGAACCGGTCAACAATGTTGAAAGTGTGAAATTCTTGTAACGAATATTGGTGTTGAAACCGAAAGTCGTCTCCGGTATTGCAGAGCCTAAGAAAACCTTGTCGTTTGCATCATACACCCCATCATTGTTCTGGTCTACAATCTTGGCAGTACCAGGAATCTGTCCGAAACGGGCCGCTTCGGCTTCCTCGCCCAGTTTCCAGACACCTAGGTATTGGTAACCGTAAAAAGATCCCAGGGGTCTACCTTTTTGAAGGAACATGACATTCCCGACAGGTACTTGTATCCGTTCCTCGTCCGGGTTCGACAGCTCCACTACCTCATTTTTATTGAAGGTAACGTTGATTCCGGCGTCTATCGAGAAGTCCTCCTTGTCGACCAATATGCCGTTGAGTGCGATTTCCACCCCCTTGTTTTCAACAATTCCCACGTTGTCCAGTACCGAACTGAAACCAGTCTGTGTAGCAAGAGATCTTTCAAGCAAAAGGTCCTTGGTGGATTTAAAGTAATAGTCAGCCGTTAAATCCAATCTTCCGTTCCATAGCTGAAGGTCAAAACCAATATCAAATTGTGATGTCCTTTCCCATTTCAAATCAGGATTGCCAAGACGATTGAAAGTACTACCGACAACCAAGCTGGAACCACCAACCGGATAATCCAAAGCGGTTCCTCCAGAAGTAAGTGTTGGAAGTGTCTGGTAGGGTTGTATCGCCTGGTTCCCAGATACCCCATAACTGGTCCTAAGTTTTAGGGAGGAGACGGTATTATTGTCCTCAAGAAATTTTTCATTGGAAACCCTCCATCCAAGACCTATGGATGGAAAATAGGCCCATTTGTTGCCCGAGCCAAAAACGGACGAACCATCAGCCCTGAAAGTTCCTGTCAACAAATATTTGTCCTTGTAGGAATAACTCGCCCTGCCCATATAGGATAGAAGATATCTTTCCGTGGCAAACGAACTTCTGGAGTTTACGATATCCGCGGACTGGATTGCGTCAAAGCCTGTATTGTTGTTCGGAAATCCTTCAACCGCGATTGAAAATCCAGTGTTCCTCTCAAATTGTTGTTCCAATACGCCGGTAAGCACAAGCCCATGGTCCCCAAACTGGTCAGTGTAGGTCAGAATGTTGGAGTTTTGGTAAAAATTGCGTTCGAGCCTTGTCAGATCGGCATTTCGTATTCCCTGCCTACTCCTGGATTGTATGAACTCGTTGAAATAGTTTTTGTTTTCTTGATTTTCAAAAATGGCACCGCCAAAGACGCGAAAACTTAATTTCGGGGTAAAGGCATACTCCAAATAAGCGTTGACGGAATTTCTATTGGTGTTAATCTCCCTTTCTGGCTCCAATGCAGCTGCGACGGGATTCCAAAGACGGCTTCCGCTGTTTGGGGAAGAGTCTCCAAAGTTGGCATAACTGTCCGCTTGATTGAAATAAGCCCCGACTAGTGCAGGATCAAAAGGGAAATCTGGAAAGGCGTTTGGGTCATCCGGATAACGCACGCCAAGACCCACGGGAAGTGCAAAAAGCGCCGCGGACACAACTCCCCGAACATCTTTTGAACCTTCTCCAACAGGCCTATCTTCCTCTCTTGTGGTGAGGACATTGAGCCCAATCTTTAACTTGTCGGTAGCTTGAATGTCGAAATTTCCCCTTATGCCGAACCGTCTAAAATCCGAGTTTATCACAACTCCCTCTTGGTCTAGATAGTTGCCCGATATGTTATAGGTTATTTTTTCGCTTCCACCTGAAATGCTCAAGTCATAGTTTTGTATTACGGCCGTCCTGAAGATTTCATCTTGCCAATCGATTTCAAGATCACCGTTTGCAGTGGCGGCAATGGCCTCGGGAAAATAGTAGTTCCATGTGAATATCCTATTTCCATTACCGTCCACGGTGTTCAATATCTGTTCCTGAGTAGGATAGTTAAAATCATTTAGGTCGCCGGTGAACCTGGAGTAATTACCTATGGTTCTTCTGGTGTTCGCTGCATCTATGTAGCCTAATCCATCCAGTACGGAAACGTTGTTGGGCACACTTTGGAATGAGGTGAATTGGTTCAACCTTATACTTGCCCTATCACCGGCCCTACCAGTTTTTGTGGTTATGATGATTACACCATTCGCTCCTCTGGAACCATATATTGCTGTAGATGAAGCATCTTTCAAGACCTCAATCGATTGTATGTTGTTTGGATTTAGCGCAGTAATATCCGCACCAATAAGACCATCTATCACAACCAATGGTTCATTGCTCGCATTAATGGAGTTTGCCCCCCGTATCCTAATGACCCGGTTACTGCCCGGTCTTCCAGATGCTAGGTTGGAAGTCACACCTGGGAGCCTACCTTGAAGGATATCTGCCACTTTGGTCACCGGTTGCTCATCAATGGTGGCTGCACCCAAGGAACTTATTGCCCCGGTAAGGTCGCTTCTTTTTTGGGTTCCATATCCGATAACGACCACTTCGTCAAGTCTTGCAGAGTCCTCCTGGAGGATAATCGTATGGAACGTGGATGTCCCGACGTTATATTCTTGGGTAATGTACCCTAGATAGGAAACTATAAGTGTCGGTTGGGAAGTTGTCAGGGAAATGGTGAAATTCCCGTCAAAATCCGTTGTGACCCCGTTGGAGGTACCTTTTTCCAAAATAGTGGCACCAGGTAGGGGCACTCTTTCATCGTTCATTACCTTTCCCGATACCTCTTGAAATTTGGAACTGGAAATTGATCTCGGGTTCTCATCCAAAATATGGAATGGACCTGTTTCACTTTTTAAAGCCCTGTTGTTTGCAACGGTAGTACTACCAACAAGTAGTGCCAGAAATAACGGGACCTTGAAAATCTTTGGAATAAATTGTTTAAAATTGGGTAAATTCATAATTTCACATGATGTTTAATGGTTATTGACTTTAATCATTGAATTGAACAGCGGTTCATTTATGTTGACCTAAACTTCAATGGGCCGCTTCCTTTTTTTGCCATAGGTTTCATTTAAAAATATTTTGACAACACTTTAACTAGAGAAACTAGATTGTTCTAGAGCCTATCTTATTATTTAGTGCAATATATGGGGACAATGAAAGGTTAATACTAAGGCTTGTTTAACCAAGTGTTAATAATATATTAAAGCAAATAATTATTTTAATTATTCTAAAAGATAAATTAACTAGTCAGGTAAGATTTCCTTAAAAAGAATTCAAAGATTGATATCCAAAAAAGGGCCTTTTTAAGGGGCGATTCAGACAAAACCATTCTTCTTTTACCTAAGTGTCCAATTCTTGGTCTCTTTTAATAGTTGCATTAATTGACGTTTTACGGAACTGCATTGATACATAAAATTTTACAAGCGGTGGGGAACGAAGTGCACGTATTCTTTCATTCATTCCACGGGCTATATTCATTCAAAAAAAAGAGGGCCAGGTAGAGTTTATCCCGAGCGGAGCTGAAGGTCACAATACCAGTTGTGGCTATTGAGCCTTCTACAGCTGTTTAAACAAAATCAACAACCTTTTTTTATCCCTTGCTGATTTCTGTAATTGTTTGGTCAATTAATTTTTTGGAATCATCACCAACGCCTGAATCCTTGGCATAGATATTCCAGTCGGCAATAGCACTTTTTACTTCATTAACGATAGTTTCAGGGTTTTTTACTCCGAAGGTATTGGCCAACTCCAATAAATGTCGTTGCCCAGGGGATCTACTCTCCCCTGCAATCATGGTGCTGTGCATACCGTGCGATGAATTTGAAAAGGTAAGGTCATAGGCCGGGGCCAACCTCCATTCTCCGCCAGCGTTCATTAGAAAGGATATATTCTTGCTATGGTCGTCCCGATTATGGCCATACACATTGAAAGCGGCCAAGCGAAGCACTTTTGAATACGCGGCCACATGGTTTTCAAGACGAAAAGCGCAGTCCATTACGTTGCCATAGTCTAAATTGCTATACCGAAAATTGTCGTTCAAAAGTCCGCTGACAGAATGTAAGTGCAAACGGTCATTTTGTATCCTATCGAATCTTTTGGTCGCAAAATAGGTTGCCCCTGATGATTCTTCGAATAATTTACATTCCGACATTTCGATTCCCGCAGCCAAAGCCATCTTATAATACGCATATTCTATCTGGGCGATGTCGGCCATGTCGGTCGAAGACGGGAACTTTATTATCCAATGTTCGTAGCCTTCTGGGAGTGAAGAATGTCCATGGACAAGGTGATCGGTCTTAGGATTATAGCCCACAAAAATTTTCGGTCTTGCCCCACCGGAAGAACCGCCAAGATGGAACAGTTCTTCTATCACATCGGAAGGTGTACCCTCCAAGACCTTGTTCATTTCCTGAGAAATCACGTCCAATTCCAAAAGCTTTTCAGCCTGAACGTCGGCGTTTAGAGTTGGTCTATAGGTCAAGGCACCCATGCCGCCAGAACCAACGTAGGCCAAACGATCTAAGGGCGTGATCTGATTTGGGGAAATTCCTTTTGATAACAAGGTCCTGTCCAATAGCAACCTGCCCCAACCATCGGGAAGCGAATCATTGAACACCCCGAAGAGCCCATCAAAAATGATTGTTTCGGATGTTAGGATAGCGTTGGTAAGTTTCAGTTTAAAAGGAGAGATTTCTAAACTTTTTTCTATAAAGGTATCGTCGTACTTGAAAAAAATGGTTCCATTGTCGGAGACCATTTGACCAACTATAATAGGGGTATCTGTAAAACGAAGGTAAACCTCTAGCTGTTCGATCGGGTCCATTAGCTCTTCTTTTTTGAATCAAATAGTTTCTCAATATGTTTAAGGTCCTTATCAGGCTCCAGCACACTTTCAAAATCGGATAACCTACCTAGAACAAACACCAACTTTAACAGTGATTCTAGAGAAACTTGCCCTTTGGTTTCAAAACGTTTTAAGCTGCCTAATGATACTCCCGAACGTTCTGCCAGTTCATTTTGGGATAGTCCCTTGTGTTTGCGAAGCTTTTTATGTTTGTGCGCAATTTCCAAACGGACTTCCCCCGGAAGTTTTTCGATACTATACTTGTTCATAATTCGGATAATATATTAACCAATACCCCTATAATATACACTAAATAGATAATATATTGACTATTTAGTGTATTTATTATTTTACCATAACAATACTTCCACGGCCTCATCCAATACTTCAACACCAAACTCGCGAACATAAGCCTTGGTCGTCAGTACACTTTGGTGACCGAGCGTTTCACCAATGATGTCAATGCTGACCCCTTTCTCGCGAAGGCACATGGCAAAACTATGGCGAGCAACGTAGCTGGTAACATTTTTGGCTATACCGGCCTTCTTGGCCAATATTTTCAATGCCTTGTTATACTGTGATAAAATCTTATGTTTTCGATTTTCAATTTGCATGGGAGATAGAACATCATGCAGTAAAATTGGAAAGACGTAGCTTGTATCCCTCCTGTTCTTGTTGTAATAATTCAATATCTCTTTTACCGGTGGTACAATTTTTAGGGAGAAATTGCCCTGTGTTTTCGCTCGGGCATAAGTAATCCGCGTTTGGGTCACATCAGACCACCTTAAACGCATCATGTCCGCGAAATTCATGCCCCTGGTATAGAAGCTGAACAGGAAATAGTTTTTAGCATTGATAAGTTGAATGTCTCCTTCACAATCCACTTCTTTAAAAGATTCAATTTCCGATAACGTCAAGGCATGCTTGATTCGTTTTCCACGAAGCTTTGATATTTTGTATTTATGGAAAGGATAAAGGTTTTGCTTGATCAGATCGCGACGAATGGCCAAGTTGAATATGGTTCTTAAGCTGCGCATTCGCACTGCAATACCACCATTTGAACCACCCCGACTCCTAAGAAACACTTCGTATTTATCAAGAAAGGTCACATTGATTTCCCGCATATGCAAAACAGGTTTTTTATGAAATTTTCTTAAGGAGCGGATAGTATCCCTATTATTTCTGGCATAGCCAGTTCGCCCGGACAGCTCCAGATCCTTGACTACGGAATCCCAGAATTCAAACAAATCGATTTTACTTCGTTTCGAACCAAATCGAAAACGGTTTTCAAATTCGTTCAGGGTAAAATCGACATCCTCTATTTCAAATTCCGAAATGATATTCCGAGCTTTGATTTTAATGATATCCAATAATCGATTGTTCTGCATCGCATTCGGATGTCTGGTCTTAAAACAATGTTCTCTCTTATCCCATTGCTCTTTTTTGACCAAAAGCCCAGTAGCGATAATTTTTTTCTGTCGATCTTTCAGCACTTGCAAGACGATGGAATGTTCGCCCTCGGCGTTTGCTTTTGTCTTCAATTTTAGTTTGATACTTACCATACTTTTTTCTTAAGGGGTGAAACATAGGTGAAACAAATCCCATATTTTTTGAAAGCGCATGAAAACAAGTAAAAACAAAAACCCAATAAATACAAGGGTTTCGAGGGATTGAAGAAAAATGAAAACAAATGAAAAGACAAATATTCGCGCTCATAATCAGGGGGTCCATGGTTCGAGCCCATGTGGGACCACCAGTTAAATCAAGGCTTCGAGGTTTGTTAACTTCGGAGCTTTTTTGTGAAAAGTTGAATTTACCTATCCTTCTGTTCTTAGTACATTACAGAATTGATAATATAAAACCCAATAAATACGACTAAAATTGTTTCACAAAAGCTTATCCGCCTTTTCATTCGTATCGCGCCTTTTTCGCTTTACGCTTTTGTTCTTTCCACTACCAAAACGATAGGCCAGTCCAGCATAGAGTGTACGGGAATCACGCAAAAACTCTCCTTCTTGAAAAACGGTTCTAAAAGTTCTAAAAGCAAAACGTTGCGACCTGAAAATATCGGTGAAATTTAAGCTAAGCGTCCCTTTTCCCTTGGCAAAACTATAACGTGCGCCAAGGTTCATGAAAAAATTCTCTTTCAACTCGTACTGTAGAATCTCTTGAGGCCCGCTGTAAAATGTGAACAGTTGAAAAGTAAGGGCTTTGGTAGCCTTAAAACTGTTATTGAGCTTGGCGTTCATTAGGGTGTTGTTCACTTCTACGCTTTCACCCTCTATAATCCCTTTTTGTGTTCTTGAGTACACATCAAAACTACCGTTTAGGCTCCACCAACTTGTAGGGCGATAATTTGATGAAAACTCAAATCCGTACGCATTATTGCTATCAAAGTTGTCGTAGTCTATAATCAATACCGTTGGGTTGTCTTCATCAAAAAATCCTCTTCTATTGATTTCATCATTGATTCTCCTATAAAATCCACCAATGGTAAAGCTGCCCTTGTTCAGCTTTCTGCTGTAATTGAGCTCCACAGAATTAGTAAACTGTGGCACCAAACTGGGATTTCCCGTAATAATAATTTGAGGGGTGCTCAACTGCCGAATAGGGTTGATTTGGTTCAATGATGGGCGGTCAATTCTTCGACTAAAACTAAGCTGATAGGAGTTTTTCTGTTCATCATCCGGAGAATATTTTAAAAATCCAGAAGGGTAAACATTGAATAATTTATCTGTAAAAGTAAATTGAGACTGCCCTACTTCGTTAAATTCAGTGTCTACGTTATAATCTTCTAATCGCAGACCTATATTGTACTGCCACTTGTTCAATTGCTGGCTAAAAGTGGTGTAAAACGAGTGAATATCCCTATCGTACCTAAAACCGGAATTGGCAAAATCTGGCCTGTCGGTGATATAGGTGTTTTCGGTACGGCGTAGACGTGTCTCCACCCCAATTTCCAACATTAAGTTTTCTGAAATCGGATTCACATAATCTAGATTTATCGTGGTATTGGAACACGTGTCATCAATAAATTCATCGTAATTGGCTATAGGCGTAGCTCCGTTAAAATCAAAATCATTGTTTGTATCGCTCTCTAGGGTGTTGTAGTCCAACTCCAACTCCAACGAATGGCCTTCTTTGGTAAATTCATGCTTAAAATCGGCGTTGTAAGTAGCATTGGTGTTGTCTCGATTCGTCAAATCAAATTGGTTGAAATCTGCACTGGGGTCATTAAAAAAAAGAATGTTCCGGGTTGCATCTAAAACAACATCAAATTTATTTTGATTGGTATATACCGAAAAGATGTTCTTATCATTAATAAAGTAATCCATCCCAAATTTGAAAAGATGTGAGGTGCGGTCCCCTATACTTTCAATGAACTGGCCCGTACCTTCTTGAAAACGTACGATTTCTCCATCAGTAATGTCTTTGCCGAGGCGATTGCCATAGCTACCGTAAAAGTTAATTTTTCCAGTTCTGTAATTTAGGTTTAATGTATTGTTATAGCGGGTTTTTCTGCCAAAGGTAATGCCCATGTTTATGGACCCATTAAAGCCCAAGGAAGCATTCTTTTTTAACGTAATGTTGATGATACCGCTCATCCCCTCTGGATTGTACTTGGCAGAAGGATTCGTTATCAGTTCAATGGTTTTAATAGAGGTAGAGGGAATCTGTTGTAATAATTCGCTAGAACTGATATTCGTGGGTTTACCATCCACCAGAATGCGCACATTTTCATTGCCCCGAAACGAAATTTGACCATCTTGATCAACACTGACCGAAGGAATGTTTCCCATAATATCGCTTGCTGAAGCGCCTGCCGTGGTGAGGTCTTTGCCTACATTTATGACCTTTCTGTCAATTTTTTGCTCTATGGTAGAACGTTCGGCAACTACTTCAACAGATTCGAGAGCTACGGCATCCTCTTCAATGTAGAGCCTCCCCAAGTTTAGCTTTTTGTTCGTCTTGCTCAGAGTTACGTTGGTTGTTAGGGTTTTGTATCCAATAAATTGTACTTCAACAGCATAGTTGCCAAATGCGATATCACTCACGTCGAAGATGCCCTTATCGTTGGTGATACCACCTGTAGTAATTATAGCTCCTGATTTTATGACCACATTGGCATAGGGTATGACTTCCTTTGAGGTTTTATCCAATACGGTCCCTGAAATGATACCTTGACCAAAAGACGAAATAGAAGTCAAAAGACCGATAAAAAGAAATAATTGTTTCATTTTACGATTCTTCTTTGGTAATTTGGATTTCCGCTATCAGTGATACCTCTTTTCCTAGAGCGAATTTTGCAGGAGGATAGTTAGTACCCACATTGAATTCTTCTCGTGGAATTACTCCAGTGATGGTCATGAACATATTGCTGGTCTTAAAGCGGGGATGTATGTAACTCCCTTTTTCAATAGCTTTTAAAACAATTGGTCTGGTAATACCGCTCATGGTAAAATTTCCTTTTAGCTCATAAGTATCCGAACCAGTCTTGATGATTTCCGTAGTGGTAAAAGTGATTTCCTGGTGTTCTTCAGCACTAAAGAATTCATCGGTTCTTAAATGCTTATCGCGGTCCTCCTGATTTGTATTTATTGAAGCAGTCTGTATTGAAATAGTGACGCCTGAAAAGGTATCTTCTTTTTGAGTGAATGCACCTGCATAGGTTTCAAACGCACCCTTAATGGTTCCTACCTTAAAGTAGGAGATTTCAAAATTGATCTTTGAATGGTTAGAGTCTATTTTCCAAGTGGATTCCTGGGCAATTATAGTGGATGCAATGACACAGAAGAAGAGACAAAGAATAAAATTACCGTTGATTTTTTTAGTTTTTACCATGTTATTTTTCATGAGATTATGTTTTATTTCCATCCAAGGTAGCGGCAGATGAAACCCCTTATGGATAAGGTGGTTGGAAAGGCTTTGAACGATGATAAAAACACTGAAAATGAGGGCGGATGGTTTTGTCTTTGGAAATCGGACCTTTGACAACAGTAGTGGACTATTGGTCTGGTATTGTAAGAAACACCTCTTTAGATTTGTACCTTTATCGTAAAGCAGTGATTATGTGGCAAAGAATGCAGCATTTTTTAGAGACTTCAAAATTAAAGTATGTTGCATTTGGTATTTTAATTTTTGCATTTTCTGCTTCTACCTCAAGTTGGTATTATGCAACGACCAAGGAGCTCATCATCACTTATAGCATTCGTGCGACCTTGCAAATAGCGATGGCGTTTGTCATACTCGAACTGTTGGTGCCCTATCTTTTAAACAAGGGTAAACAGGTGGCTTTTATAGGCGCTATCACAATTACGTTATTGGGGTTTTATGTAGTTTGTACATTAATTTATATGAACTATTTTGAACCGACCTACCCCGCAACCTATGCAAATTATGTAAAACGCTTTAGCGATGCTTCGTTTTTGGGCAGACTGACCAATGTAAATGAGTTTGTTTTTAAAAGTTTGTATCTGTTATACCCAACGGTCTTGCTATCGGTCTTAAAATTGTATGTAGAAAAACAACGTCTGCTAAAGTTAAACGAGCAAAAGAAAACAGCAGAACTTGTAGCGTTAAAAAACCAATTAAATCCACATTTTTTGTTCAACACCTTGAACAACCTGTATGCCCTTACCTTAAAGAAGTCAGACGATGCGCCTAAGGTGATTCAAAAACTTTCGGAAATTTTGGATTACATCCTTTATCGCTGTAATGAACCTTATGTTCTTCTGAACAAAGAAATCGAACTCATAGAAAACTATCTTTCGTTGGAAAAAATACGTTATGCGGATAGAGTCAATATCTCGTTCAGTAAAAGCGTAACCGGTGAAGAAAAGGTAGCTCCGCTATTGTTGCTCACTTTTGTTGAAAACGCTTTTAAGCATGGAGTCACCAATGAGATGAAACAGGCACGTATCGATATCAACATTACAAAGAAAGGCGAAGAACTGCTTTTTACCGTTGAGAATACAAAACCGATTAGTTCCAGATCTCGGGTCGAAAAAGAATCTATAGGGCTTCAGAACATTAAAAAACAATTGGAACTATTATATCCAAAAGCATACGACCTTATTATCGAAAACGGCAAAAATTCATTTTCGGCCAACTTAAAACTAGCAGTGGTATGAGTTACCAATGTGTAATTATCGATGATGAGCCTTTGGCAAGAGAGTTGCTAGAGGGTTATCTTGAAAAAATACCTGATTTTGAGTTGGTGGCTTCTTGCCCAAGTGCTATTGATGCCAGCAACGTTTTAAGCAATCATAAAGTAGATTTATTGTTCTTGGATATTGAAATGCCATTATTAAAAGGCACGGATTTCTTTAAAAATCTAGCCTATAAACCTCAAGTTATTTTCACAACGGCTTACCGAGATTATGCAGTGGATGGGTTTGAACTAAATGCTTTGGACTACTTATTGAAACCTATCTTTTTTGAACGGTTTTTTTCTGCAATCCAGAAGTTTCTACAGTTACAATACACCACTAAAACAAATGAAGCATTATCCCCTATTTCCAATAGTAATGAGTACCTGTTTGTGAACAAGGCCAAAAAGCAAATTAAAGTGATCTTTGATAGTGTTTTGTATGTTGAGAGCTTTAAAGACTACATTAAGATTCACTTGAAGGAAGATACGCTCACTATAAAAGAAAGTATTTCGAATTTTGAAAAACGCTTGGATGATCGGTTTATTCGTTTGCACCGTTCCTATATTGTCAATAGCCAAAAGATTACGGCGTATACCAAAAATGATGTCGAGGTTGGTCGAAGAGAGATTCCTATCGGCAGCAATTACAAAGACAATTTAATTCCGTTTTTAGGTTCGAGGTAAGCCCACATTCCCTCTTATTCCTAGAATTCTTGTTAATTACTTTCTTTACAGAAACCATCATCATATATGATTCATTCGATATGAAAATACTGGTTTTCAAGATTAGGTACCGTTGGTTTCAAGGAAGACTTCCAAATGGGGTGCTGATACCATTTGCATTTGTACCAAAAAAAGCCCTGTTCGTATCAATAAACTCTGCGATTGCCCCTAAAACGGATTAATGATGGTGTTCTTGTATAACTTTGCATGATGTTTTTACTTTCCAAAACATATCATCATTGGTCTCTGGAGCGCATCTTGAGACATGTTGCCTATTGGTGCTTTTGGTGGGCTTTTTACATGGTGGTCAATGCCAATTCGTATGGAAACGGGGAGTATTTACCCTGGCTTTTGCTCGAAATGTTGGTGCTGCCCATCAAACTTTCGTTCGTTTATTTTGTGGTTTATTACCTGCTCCCCAAGTATTCCGCACAAAAAAAGTATATCCTGCTCTTATTAACGGTGATTGGGCTTGCTATTTTAGGCGGCATCGTAATCAGGGTATTGGATATATATGTGGCCAAGGAATATATAGACCTCTCCGATTCTTTCCATATAAAAATAGGAGGTTCACAATTCATTTCTGGAAAGATAGCATATAGGGCTCTGGATCTTTTGTTTATCACCTCCTTGGTAATCAGTGTAAAGTTTTTGCAGCAACAGATACAGCACGAACGAAAAACCAAGAACCTGCTCACCCAAAAACTGAGTACAGAGTTACAGTTCTTAAAACATCAGTTACAGCCCCATTTTTTGTTCAATACGCTGAATAACCTATATGGCATGATCTTGACAAAGGATGAGAAGGCTGGGGATATCGTAATAAAGCTCTCGGAAATTATGAACTACATGCTCTATGAATCTAATGATACCTTGGTGTCCATAGACAAGGAACTGGCCAATTTGAACAATTATATTGAACTTGAGAAAATACGTTACGGGGATGAGTTGCATGTGCGTACGGAAGTAAAGGGAGATACAAAACACAGGAAAATACCACCCCTCATTTTGGTGTCGTTCGTGGAAAATGCTTTCAAACATGGACCTTCGGACAATTTGGGAAGCAGTTGGATACGTATTGAGGCCGATATCTCTAACCATACTTTTTCCTTCATGGTGGAGAACAGCCTTCCTTTACAACAAGAGGGAACAGGGAAAAAAAAGTCATCGGAAGTCAACAGCGGAATAGGGCTCGCCAATGTTAGAAAGCGACTGGATCTCATTTATGGGGACAATTACAAACTTAAGATACGTGCATCCGATACGTATGTCGTGCAATTGAAAATAAAAAAGTTTATCAATGGAGACCATACATTGTATCATCGTTGACGACGAACCTTTGGCCATTAAGGTAATCGAATCGCATTTGAAGGAATTTAGGGATTTTGATGTTATCGCTTCGTGCAGGAATGCCCCAGAGGCTTTCGAAGTTCTTCGAAATCATTCGGTTGACCTTATTTTTCTAGATATAGAAATGCCAAAATTAGATGGGATTTCTTTTTTAAAATCCTTGAAAAATCCGCCATTGGTACTGATTACCACGGCTCATCGAAAATTTGCGCCAGAAGGCTTTGAGTTGGATGTCGTGGATTATTTACTAAAACCTATATCGCTCGATAGGTTCATGCAAGCAATAGCCAAGGTGCAGCGGTCATTGCAGCTAGAAGTAGCATCTTTTAAGGGAACAGCTGTACCGAACACCCATATTTTCGTGAAAAGTGAACGCGAGAACGTGAAAATCGATCTTATGGATATCCATTATGTGGAAAGCCTTAAAAATCATGTTAAGATCGTAACGCCCAAAAAAAATTATATCACCATGATAAGCATTAGTGAGATGCAGGCCAAACTTCCCAACGATACCTTTATTCGCGTACATCGCTCCTATCTGGTAAATACACGAAAAATTCAAAACTACACCAATACGTATCTGGTCATCAATGGAACGTCGTTCCCGCTTGGGAACGTATACAAGAACAGTGTGCTAAAAAAACTGGACAAAAATCGGATATAGAAGCAAAGGCGCGAGTTTCCGTTTTCCCGTTCAAGGTAACTACATTCGTGGTTCTTCTTTATACTTTTTCGGATAGATCATTGCTGTACGACAGTCATGGGAAACAAAGATTTTGGTGTAGCAAATCAAAGGCAAATCCTCATTTGACCGACCGTTCATTTTTTTTAAGGACCTCTTTTCCGTCTTCCGTATAGACCAATCGGCAGTTGGGCATTTAAAAATTCACCAAAGGCTTTTCACGGATATCTTCGTTTTGAATTAAAGTGAATCCCTAAAAATCCGAATTATGAAAAAGATAGGTTTTTTCTTGACTACTATGATGGTAATGATGCTATTCTCGTGTTCGATAGTAGCAAAAACGGATGTACCCTATCCTAATACCGATCCAAGAATACGGCAAAAAGAAAATAAGGTTACCGTGGCGATTTTAAATCTTGACAACGCAGTATATACCTTGAAAGTTTTTTCAAGTCAAAACCGTTTAATTCACCGCGAAATTCTGAAAAAGAAAACCCTTAGCGGTAAAATAATTGATTTTAAAAATTCTAGCAGAGGATGGTACCGTATAGTGGTTTCGAGTAGGGACGGTACTTGTATAGACCAAAAGTTTTGGTTGGGCTCCATTTAGGGCCTGTTAATACAAAGCTCTGTCTTGGCCAAATTGTTTTGAACATGCGGATTTCCAAGTTTGGGTACAGATCAATTTCCAGAAAAGTAGTAGCGTAATCTTCATGGAATAGCATCAAAAATGGACGCAAATGGAAGGAATCCGCTATTTTTTATAGGCATTAAACTGCAATAATCTAGTTATTAAGGTTTCACTAGTTCGTAGTCCTTGTCAGGCAACCATTTATTCAATAGTTTTTCTGTTATCCCTACAAAGGGTAAAAATACCACTACCCCTGCAATGTTAAATAGCATATGTGCATTGGCGATTTGATTGTCAAGGTCCTGGCCTTTGGAAATCCATAGGATAAATTCCAAAAAAAGGTCAAACACGATAAGCCCTATCACAATGGTGGTGAAATTGAACAATAGGTGGAAAAGTCCCGCCTTTAAGGCTTGCCGACTTCCTTTAATAGTTGCCAACAAGGTGTCCGAACAAGTACCAAGCTCCGACCCCAACATAATGGCCAATCCACCTGCTAAAGAAATTAGGTTTTGTTTGCCGAGCACAATGGCCATACCCACTGTGGCGCTAGAGGATTGCACCAAGAGTGTGATGAGTCCTCCTATCAATGTACCTTGAATATGGTTGTTCTCGATTCGGGTAATCCATTCCTCGAACATGGGGCTGTACTTTAATGGTTGTACCGACTGTTCAATGATGAACAATCCAAAAAATAGCATTCCAAAATAAAAGAGCGCATTACCATAGCTTTTGATACGTTTGTTTTTGGCAAAAAACTCCATTACCAGCCCTATAAATAGTGGAACTACAGCATATTGACCAATATCAAGGGCAATCAACTGACTGGAAAACGTAGTTCCAATATTGGCTCCCATAATTATCCCGATGGCTTGTTTAAAACCTAAGGTACCTGCATTGATGAAGACAATAGCAAGAATAATAACTGCAGAAGAGGAACCTAAAAGTATGGTAAGGATCGTGCCTATACCAATGGCCATAAAAAGGTTGCTGGTATATTTGGAAATTATCGACTTGGCGCGTTGCGTAGAAATATCCTGCATTGCCTCGGAAAGCTTGGATATGGCATATATGAAAAGTACGAGGCCGCCAAACAGCAATGGAAGTATCTCCACCATAAATTTTGTCCGTTACGTTTCAGTTTGGTCGGTAATAGTAAAGATAAGTCATGACAGTAGGGTTATTCTAAGCTTGAATACTATGAAAAGGTTAATTTTTTATGGTTATGCGTTTTAAAAAAATGACTTTTTGACAAATGAAAATATCGGAAATGGTACTATTGTTGTTACGAGTACCATTTTATTGAATTCAGGAAGTTTGTATCTTTCAAAAACACTAAGCTTCTATCGTTTTGACTCTAGCAAAGCTTATTGATGAAACAATTACACATGCCAATACTTTTTTTGGTTCTACATCTATTTTCTGTTACATCCTGCGATAAAGGCGTATCAAATGCGGATGTTCGCCTAAACGGTTTAGAAAAAAAGATTTTAAAAATAGCTAAGCAGCATAACATACCCTCTATTGCTTTGCAAGTAAAAACAAGTGACGATATTTTAAATGTAAACTATTCCCATCCAGATGTTGAAGAACAAGTGATATATGGAATAGGGAGTACAACAAAGTTTCTTTCAGCGACGCTTGTATTTAAACTTATAGAAGAAGGAAAACTTAATTTGAAGGATACTGTCCAGGATTATGTAGAAGATTTAGCAGTTTTCGAGAAAGGAGACACCATAAAAATTGAAAATTTACTAAATCATACCAGTGGTCTTTCAGACTATACCATGAGTCCAGAATGGAGAGAAACCGTTGTTAACGGAAATGGTCCAAAAGACTTCGAGACAAAGTTTAGTTATATAGCTTCAGAATTGAAGAATTATGGTGCGTATTCCTATAGCAACACCAATTATTTATTGCTTCAGAAGGTAGTTGAGACGATATTGTCCAAACCCTATGAGACCGCCTTCAATGACTTTTTCCAAAGCAAAGGCTTAGAAAATATCCGGTTAGATACTGCTGGTTCAAATCTACAAGCGTTTTATGCAGAGACAGATAAAGGCAGTGCAGATGTTTCAAACTGGGAAGAGAACTATGGATATGATGGCGGAGCTTATAGTATACCTGATGAGCTTAATACATTTCAACAAAAATTTTTCATAGAAGAATCATTGCTCAATGAAAAGTCAATTGCACTTATGACCGATTGGGTCTCAACTAACGGCATGACCATTCCTATTGGAGAAGGCATCATTTCTGAGTATGGTCATGGTATAATGAAATTGAACTACAATGGAGAAGAATATCTGGGACATGCGGGAGGTACATTAAAATATCAATCCTTTATGTTTTACAATCCTAAAAAGAAAATCGCTGTTAGTGTAGTTACAAATTGTAGTGGAAAATATTACAACACTATTTTTTTCCAAGAGATTATTCCTACGGTTCTTGATTCGCTTTAACACAAAAACATGTAACTTACATCATTACGAAGGTTTAAAAATCACCAGTAGTTCCAACCTTGGAGTAAAATATCCAAAAAACCGTAAAATGAAAATCAACATTAGCAGAGACACTGCTTTCACAATTATTATTTTCGCTGCCGCAGTAGGGTTTTATCTTGGTTACCTAGATGGAGCTTGGTAGTGCTATCGGCTCATAACGTTTTAAACAGAACTGAATCTGTTTGTTCCCAAAGCACACACTATAAGGAAAATTCCCACGTTATTGTTTTATGCAGCATAACCGTGATAAAACAACAAAAACCCGTGGGCAGAAGCAGTTAAGTATAGCAGGGCTGCCTTTCCCGGTAGTTTCCCTCAATCAACATTTAGAGGTAGAGGAATGTTCTCCAGTTGTATACACCTTGTTTGATCTAGATGAAATAAAGACTCAGTCTATTACACTTAAAGAAATTATAGGTGAATTGCCCAAATCATTTTTAAGGATTAAAAATTTAAAACGATTCACGACCACTTCGTTAACAGAAAACATTGAATATATTTCCAAAAAAGGAGAATTGAAATGGTATAAACTGTCGCTGCACCCAGATGAAAACCATTTGCGCTATTATGTTTATTTTAATGACATTACAAAAGAAAAAACAGTAATTGACCTTTCCGTCCAAGCAGAAAAAACTGCAAGAATTGGTAGTTGGGAAGTCGACTTAATCAATCATAAAGTCTTTTGGTCAGAAATGACACGGGAAATTCATGAAGAATCCAAAGAGTATGTTCCTGACCTTGAAACTGGAATTAGCTTTTACAAAGAAGGAACGCACAGAGATAGAATAATCAAGGTCGTTTCTGAATCCATAGAAAACGGCACTCCTTACGATGAAGAACTTGTTCTGGTAACGGCAAAGGGAAACGAAAAATGGGTGCGGGCCATAGGAAAGACAGAAATGGTCAATGGAAGAGCATGCAGAATGTTCGGTGTTTTTCAAGATATAGACAAAGCAAAACGAGAAAGTATTAAATACCAAGAGCTGGCAGACCGAATGCGCGTTGCCGTGGCGAGCTCTAATATTGGCATCTGGGATTATGATTTGTTGGAAAACAAATTAGTTTGGGATGACAATATGTACAAGCTATACGGAGTCGCGAAAGAAGATTTTAGTTCTGATTTCTCTGCATGGGAGAATACGGTTCATCCAGATGACAAAGAACGTGCTCTAAAAGAAGTTGAGGTTTCCATAAATGAAGGAAAAGAGTTTAACACACAATTTCGAATAAGAACCCAAGGAGGTGCGATAAGACATATCCATGGTCAGGGCAAGGTTTTTAGGAATAAAACTGGAACTCCAGTAAGAATGGTTGGTGCAAACATGGACGTTACAAGAATTAAAAAAACAGATGATCGTCTTAGGCAATTGCTCAATATTACAGAAAATCAAAATAAGAGCCTCTTAAATTTTGCTCATATCGTATCGCACAATTTGCGTTCAAATTCAAGCAACCTTTCCATGCTTACGGGAATGCTGTTGGAAAAAACGGACCCAAAAAGCCATGATAAATTTTTGGAGATGATAAAGACATCTTCTGAAAGATTGGACGAAACCCTGGTTGAACTGAACGAAATCGTAAAAATACAATCGGATGCCGGGAAGGATTTACAATGGGTAAAGGTGAGCCCGGCTTTGCAGAACGCTTTGGAAAGTATAAATGCACTGGTCGAAGAAGTAAATCCAAAAATCACCGTGGAATTTCCTGAAAACCTGGAGATTTATGCGGTCAAGCCGTATTTGACGAGTATTTTTTTAAATCTTTTGACCAATAGCATAAAATACCGAAGACCAGAACAAAAACTTAAAATCAAAATCAAGGCAAAAGTACTTTCGAGCCAGATCGTTATTTCTTTTGAGGATAACGGAAAAGGAATTGATTTGGATAAGCACAGGGATAAATTGTTTGGTATGTATAAAACATTTCATGGTAATAAGGATGCAAAAGGAGTGGGGTTATTCATATCAAAAAACCAAATGGATGCCATGAAGGCTATAATTGAAGTAAAAAGCGAAGTGAACAAAGGAACCAAGTTTAACCTATGTTTTAACAATAATGATTGATACTATGGTAGCAAAAAAAGTCTTCCTGATCGATGATGATTATATCTTTAGAACGGCTGCTGATATTCTTATAAAGGTGAGTGAAATAACGGACGAAATCATCCCATATGAGAATGGTCTGGAGGCCTATGATGCATTAATAGCCTTAAAGGACAAACCAGAAGAATTTCCTGAGCTTGTCTTATTGGACATCAACATGCCCGTTATGAACGGTTGGGAGTTTTTAGAAGAATTAAAAGAAAACCCAAGCTTAATCAATGAGAGGACCCATATTTATATATTGACTTCTTCAATAGCTCCTGAAGATGTTATCCTATCCAAGAAGTACGAGTTTATCAAAGGCTATATCACCAAGCCACTTACCAAAGCAGATTTAAAAAAAGTTCACGATACGTTGATTAGTGAATACAACAAAGTGTAAAGAAAACCGATAGTAAACTTTTAATAACCTTTAACCATTCGGTTGTTTTTTTAGCTATAATCTTATATTGTACCGTCTATTTAAATACTATTGCTATGGCCCCGATAGCAGTAACGGCTATTATGAATTTTTTATAGTTCCGTTCATTGATTCTTTTTACGATAAAAACCCCCAATAAGAGCCCGGCAAAAATTGCTGGAAGTAATTTTACGTTGATTACTAAAGTATCCATAGAAATGGTCTTCCAGACAAAAATGTGGAAAGGGAGCTTAAACAAGTTGGTTATCAAAAATAGCCAAGCTGCGGTGCCTACAAATTCGTTCTTTGGCAACCGCATGGCCAAAAAGAAAATATTTGTAAATGCCCCGGCCAAATTCCCTATCATGGTACAAATTCCTGCCATAACCCCTATTAATCCCGAGAATGACCAATGTGTAGGTACCGCTGTAGATTTTCTTTTGTCCCACCAAATCAACATCCCCAAGCTTAAAAAGATGACCAATACCATGCTAAGCTTAAACTGCTTTTCCGGGAGCTCTTTTCCTAAAAACACACCAATAAGAATACCTATTAACATCCATGGAAGGAATTTTAAGATGTAATTCCATTTCGTATGGCGGTTATAATAGATTACCGCAAAAATATCTCCCACTAACAATAACGGAATTATTAGACCCGTTGATTCTCTTGCCCCAAAAGCCAACGCCATAAGCGTGACATTAAAAATGGATAGGCCCTTTAAACCAGCCTTGGACGTGCCCATTAAAAATGTAGCGGTGGCGGCCATGGTCCAGGCCACTATAGAAATCTCGTATGTACTGGATAAGATCAAACAGGTGTTTTCCAAATGGAAGGTAAAGGTATTTTAAAAAATTATACTTTAGTCATCAACTAAACCAGCTAGATGGATATTCAAACTTTAGACTACAGTATTATTTTTGGCTTCTTTGCCCTAGTACTTTTTATTGGTATTTATGTTTCCAAAAAATCTGGTAAGAATACCACGGAATATTTTTTATCTGGACGGAATATGCCTTGGTGGCTGTTGGGTTTTTCTATGGTAGCAACCACATTTTCTACAGATACACCCAACTTGGTGACAGATTTTGTGCGAACCGATGGAGTATCCGGAAACTGGGGTTGGTGGGTCTTTTTGTTGACAGGTCTTTTAACGGTGTTTGTGTACGCCAAACTATGGAGGAAATCCAACGTTGCTACGGATATGGAATTCTATGATTTACGATATGGGGGAAGACCAGCACATTTCTTAAGAGGGTTCCGTTCTTTATATTTAGGAGTCATATTCAATGTTATGGCAATGGCTGGAGTGACCTTAGCGGCTATTAAAATTGGTCAGGTCATGTTGGGGATTTCACCTTTGCAGACCGTATTGATAGCTGGAAGCATAACCGTGGTTTTTAGTGCTATTGGAGGTTTTAGAGGTGTTGTCTATACAGATTTTATCCTCTTTTTCGTAGCTATTGCAGGAGCGATAGGAGCGGCCGTCTATTTGGTCAACCTTCCTGAAGTAGGAGGGCTTTCCAACATTTTACAAAACGATTTGGTACAAAGCAAGATGTCCATCTTACCTGAATTCTCGGATACAGATGCATTGATGACCATATTGGTAGTGCCTTTGGCCGTGCAATGGTGGAGCGCTTGGTATCCGGGTGGTGAACCTGGTGGTGGGGGTTATGTGGCACAGCGTATGCTAGCGGCCAAGGATGAAAACCATGCAGTGGGAGCTACATTTTTCTTTAATATTTTGCATTATGCCTTGCGTCCCTGGCCTTGGATTTTGGTTGCTTTGGCATCATTAGTGGTATTCCCGGATTTGGAAAGCATACAAGTAGCATTTCCCAATATTGAAGAAAGTAAGTTAGGCCACGATTTAGCATATTCCGCAATGTTGACCAAACTCCCTTCGGGTTTATTGGGTATTGTATTGGCATCATTGGGCGCAGCGTACATGTCCACCATTTCTACACATTTAAATTGGGGCTCATCTTACGTGGTCAATGATTTTTATAAGCAACAAATCAACAAGAATGCTTCGGAAAAAGAGTTGGTCAACGTGGGGCGTATCACCACAATTATTTTAATGATTTTAAGTGCTGTTTTCGCTTTGGCCCTGACCAATGCAGTAGAATTGTTCGATATTATCATCATGTTTGGGGCAGGGACTGGATTGATTTTTATTTTGCGCTGGTTTTGGTGGCGTATTAACGCTTGGAGTGAGATAGTTGCTATGTTTGCTTCTGGTTTTATCTCAATACTATTTTGGCAGTTCGACACTGTTTTGTTCAGTGGTGAAGCAGCCTTATTTCCTGATTGGGCAAAATTTCCGCTAGTGGTGCTGATAACAACCATAATTTGGCTGGCCACTACCTTTTTAACAAAACCAGAAAGCGAAGAAGTGCTTCAGAACTTTTATGAAAAAACAGCCCCAGGAGGGCCAGGATGGAAAAAAGTAAGGGAATCTGCAAAGATTAACGATGGCCAGAAATGGATGGTGCCTTCAGGTATTTTGGCAATGCTTTTAGGTTGTGTCCTGGTCTATGGCTGTCTTTTTGCCACTGGTAATTGGATTTACGGCAACTACGAGTTGGCAGGAGGGCTTACTATTTTGGTTTTAGTGTCAGCTATTGCATTAAGAAAGGTATGGAGGAAGATGAAGAATGTGTTTTAATCAATCTCGTAGCTCCAATAACCGCGATACATACTTCCCGATTACATCAAATTCAAGGTTTACCACCATTCCGGTTTTGTACGTATTAAAACGCGTGTTTTCGTAGGTATACGGAATAATGGCAACACTAAAGGTGTCTTTTTTGGAATCGACAACGGTTAAACTTACCCCATCTATGGTGATAGAACCTTTTTCGATAGTGACGTTGTTGAGTTGAGCATCATATTGAAAACTAAAAAACCAACTCCCATCCTTTTCTTCAATCGCGATACAGTTTGCGGTTTGATCCACATGGCCCTGCACTATGTGGCCGTCCAAGCGTGCACCAAGAACCATGGCCCTTTCTAGATTTACCATAGCCCCAACTTCCAAGAACCCAAGACTTGTTTTTTGCAAAGTTTCTTCGATCGCAGTAACTGTGTACAAATTTTCTTCAATGGCAACAACGGTCAAACAAACACCATTATGAGCTACACTTTGGTCAATTTTTAATTCCGAAGTAATTTCTGAAGCTATTGTGATGTGCAGGTTGTCCCCTTCCTTTTCCAGTCTTTCAATCTTTCCTAAAGTCTCGATAATACCCGTAAACATGAATCTTTTTAATTGAGTAGTTTTGTAATGTAAAAGTAGCTATATCGGCATTGATATATGAGAGAAAAAGGAAAAATAAAACTGGGGATTTCAATTGGGGATTTCAATGGGATAGGATGTGAGGTGGCGTTAAAAACATTCCTAGATACTAGAATGTTGGATTTTTGTACCCCGATTTTTTTTGCATCCAACAAAATGATATCCAAACAAAAAAATGATTTGGGCCTTACTATCAATTTTAATGGGATAAAGGATGCACAACATGCTATTGATGGGAAAATCAATATTGTTAACGTATGGAAAGAAGCGCCCACAGTTGAATTTGGAAAGGCCACTGACGAAAGTGGTAAGTATGCCATTAAATCGCTACGGGCTGCAGTAACTGCCTTAAAAAGTGATACGATAGATGTTTTGGTCACTGCTCCCATAAACAAAAACAATATTCAAGCGGACGATTTTAAATTTCCGGGGCATACGGACTTCCTCGCCCAAGAGCTGAATGGGGAGAGCCTTATGTTCATGGTAGCCGATACATTGCGCGTGGGCTTGCTTACCGATCATATAGCGGTCAAAGAGGTGGCCCAGGCAATTACACCAAAGTTGATACAAGAAAAAGTGCGCACTATGGAAGAGTCCCTTAAAAAGGATTTTAGGATTAGAAGACCCAAAATAGCATTATTGGGAATAAATCCGCATAGTGGTGATAATGGGACTATTGGAGAAGAAGATGATAAAATTCTGAAACCGGCAATACAGGAATTGTTCGATACAGGAGTATTGGTCTATGGGCCCTATTCCGCAGATAGCTTTTTTGGCTCTAACGGGCACAAAAAGTTTGATGCAATTTTAGCGGCATATCATGATCAAGGACTTATACCGTTCAAAACGCTTTCTTTTGGCAAGGGTGTAAATTATACGGCGGGACTGGAAAAAGTACGAACATCGCCAGATCATGGTACGGCATACGAAATCGCTGGAACGGGACAAGCGGACGAAAGCTCTTTTAAGGAAGCGGTTTTTACTGCAATTCAAGTATTTAAGAATAGGGAAGAATATAAAATGTTGAACAAAAACCCATTACAAAAGCAAAGAGTCAAACGAACAAGTTAAAACTTGTAGGCATAATAGCTATATTTATTGTAATTGGATTGCGTTTTTGAATATAAGTAGTATCTTTGCACCCGCCTTTACGGGCTGGTACACAAACCTTAAGTGTAAAAATGATGAAGCTAAAGGAGTTTTTTATTCCTTTTTCGGGATTAAAGTTAGGAAAACACGAGTTTGAGTATAAAATTGACAATACGTTCTTTGAATCTTTTGAATATCAAGAATTTAATGGCGCATCAATAGAAACCATCGCTGTCTTGGACAAGATGGGGACTATGATGGAGTTGGACATCGAGGCAAAAGGAACTGTAAATGTGGATTGTGATCTAACGGGAGAACCGTTTGATCTGCCCGTTACAGCAGAATTGCACTTGGTCATTAAGTTTGGGGAAGAATACAACGATGAAAACGATGAGATTCTAATCATTCCCCATGGCGAATACCAGATTAATATTGCGCAATACATTTATGAAATGTTAGCGTTGGCAGTTCCACAAAAAAGAATACACCCAGGTGTAGAAGATGGAACGCTTCAATCGGAAATCTTGGATAAGCTTGAAGAATTACAACCAAAAGAAATCAAGGAACAATCAGAAGATACAGATCCCAGATGGGACGATTTAAAAAAGTTACTAACGGACAAATAGGTTTATAATGGCACATCCTAAAAGAAAAATATCAAAAACCAGAAGAGATAAAAGAAGAACCCATTACAAGGCAACTATGCCAACAATTGCCAAGGATTCTGTAACAGGAGAAATGCACTTGTTTCATAGAGCCCACTGGCATGAAGGTAAATTGTATTACAAGGGTCAGGTTTTAATTGATAAGACAGAGGAAGAAACTGCTGCATAAGCACAGGCCCTTTAAAAAAAGTAGACTCCCGTTCTAAAACAACGGGAGTTTTTTTATGGGCAATAGTTAATTGTAAAAACAAACCAATTTTGGTCAAAAAGTCATAGAAAATGACTATTTTTCACCGTTTTTGGGTCAAATTTTAACTTTTTTTGAGAGAAAAGGGCACTAGTATGAAAAAACAAACAGCAGCTATTACAGCTGTGGGAGGCTATGTTCCGGAGTTCATTTTATCTAACAAAGTGTTAGAGACCATGGTGGAAACCAATGATGAATGGATAACCAGTAGAACAGGAATAAAAGAGCGACGAATCTTAAAAGAAGAAAATGCAGGAACGTCATTTCTTGCCATCAAAGCCGCAGAAGATTTAATCAATAAAAGTGGGGTAGATCCAAAAGAAATAGATTTCGTTTTAGTGGCCACGGCAACACCAGATTTACCAGTTGCTGCCACTGCTGCTTACGTAGCTTCAGAAATTGGAGCGGTCAATGCATTTTCGTACGACTTACAAGCCGCTTGCTCCAGCTTTCTATTTGGAATGTCTACGGCAGCCAGTTACATAGAATCTGGTAGATATAAAAAAATATTACTCATTGGGGCTGATAAAATGTCCTCTATCATTGACTATACGGACCGCACCACTTGTATCATATTCGGAGATGGAGCGGGAGCAGCATTGTTTGAGCCAAATGAAGAAGGATTAGGACTTCAGGATGAATATTTACGGACAGATGGCGTTGGCCGTCAGTTTTTAAAAATAGAAGCGGGTGGTTCCATCCTTCCTCCATCCGAAAAAACTGTTCAGAACAAGCAACATTATGTCTTTCAAGATGGCAAATCTGTATTTAAGTTTGCCGTATCGAACATGGCGGATGTATCTGCTTTGATCATGGACCGAAACAATCTTACAAAAGAAGATGTGCAATGGTTGGTACCGCACCAAGCAAACAAACGTATTATAGACGCCACGGCGAAAAGAATGGGTGTTGATGCCGACAAAGTGATGATTAACATACATAAATATGGAAATACCACTTCGGCCACATTACCATTATTGTTACATGACTACGAAAAGCAATTAAAAAAGGGGGATAACCTTATTTTTGCAGCTTTTGGTGGCGGATTTACTTGGGGATCCATTTATTTAAAATGGGCCTATAATTCATAAAACAAGAAACTAACTAAATTATATTCCATGGACATTAAGGAAATTCAAAGTTTAATCAAGTTTGTAGCTAAATCGGGTGCCAGCGAGGTAAAGTTGGAGATGGAAGACATAAAGATTACCATTCGCACAGGAAGCGATGCTGTAGCCCCTGAAACTACTATAGTTCAGCAAATTCCAATGGCACAAGCTCCCGCAGCTCCGGTAATGCAAGCTCCCGCAGCAAGTGAGACAGCAGCTCCTCAAGCATCAGAGCCAGCAGCAGCAAGCGAAGATTCAAAATATATTACCATCAAATCGCCAATTATTGGAACCTTCTACAGAAAACCATCGCCAGATAAACCTGTTTTTGTGGAGGTAGGAAGTACAATCAATCCTGGAGACGTACTTTGTGTTATCGAAGCAATGAAACTATTCAATGATATCGAATCGGAAGTTGCAGGTAAAATAGTTAAAGTCTTGGTTGACGATTCCTCACCGGTAGAATTTGATCAACCCTTGTTCTTAGTTGATCCCTCATAATTTTAAGTTTAGAAGTTTTCAGTTTTCAGTTTAAAGCGTAGGCCATTAAACCAAAAAACTACTAAACCATAAACTCTTAAACTAAAAAGCATGTTTAAAAAAATATTAATTGCAAATAGAGGCGAAATAGCACTTCGTATTATACGAACTTGTAAGGAAATGGGCATAAAGACAGTTGCGGTGTATTCCAAAGCTGACGAAGAAAGTCTACATGTACGTTTTGCCGATGAAGCTGTTTGTATTGGACCTGCACCTAGCCATGAATCGTATCTAAAGATTCCGAATATTATTGCAGCAGCGGAGATTACCAATGCTGATGCTATTCACCCAGGATATGGGTTCCTTTCGGAAAATTCAAAATTCTCCAAGATTTGTGCAGAACATGAAATCAAGTTCATCGGAGCGTCTGGAGAACAAATTGATAAAATGGGAGATAAGGCGACCGCCAAGGAAACCATGAAGAAAGCAGGTGTTCCAACAATCCCGGGTTCAGAAGGACTTCTTAAAGATGTTGCAGACGCCAAAAAAATAGCCAAAAAAATGGGCTATCCCGTTATGATAAAAGCTACCGCCGGTGGTGGTGGAAAAGGAATGCGGGCCATTTTTGCAGAAGAGGAAATGGAAAGCAATTTTGAAAGTGCTGTCCAAGAAGCCACAGCTGCCTTTGGTAATGGGGGTATGTATATGGAAAAATTGATTGAAGAGCCGCGCCATATAGAAATTCAAGTAGTGGGTGATCAATATGGAAAAGCCTGTCACCTCTCAGAAAGAGATTGTTCGGTGCAACGAAGGCACCAAAAGCTCACGGAAGAAACACCATCTCCTTTTATGACGGACAAACTTCGTGATGACATGGGAAAAGCGGCCGTAAAAGCGGCTGAATTCATCAAGTATGAAGGAGCGGGAACAGTAGAGTTTTTGGTAGACAAGCATAGAAACTTCTACTTTATGGAGATGAATACCCGTATACAGGTAGAACATCCTATTACCGAACAAGTTGTGGACTATGATTTGATCCGTGAACAGATTTTGGTCGCTGGGGGAGTGCCTATATCAGGAAAAAATTATGTCCCAAAACTACATTCCATTGAGTGTAGAATAAATGCGGAAGATCCCTATAATGATTTTAGGCCATCTCCCGGAGTAATTACTACGCTGCATACACCTGGCGGACACGGAATTCGTTTGGACACCCATGTGTATAGCGGGTACCGAATTCCACCCAACTACGATTCTATGATCGCTAAACTTATAACGACGGCCCAAACTAGGGAAGAAGCGATCAATAAAATGCGTAGGGCACTGGACGAGTTTGTGATTGAAGGCATAAAAACGACCATTCCATTTCATAGACAATTAATGGATCATCCAGATTATCTGGCAGGAAACTATACTACTGCTTTTATGGATGATTTTGAAATAGACGCCAAATACCAAGACTAATACAAACCCCGATTTATCGGGGTTTTTTATTTCACGGTTTTCAGGTATTTAAACCAAGTAACAATAAAATAGTTTTGTCCTAATTCAATGCTTAAAACAATTTTCTTTACATAACAAGGTTATCTAAATCAAACCATACCATTGACCAATGCTAAAAAGAACCATAAAATTCTGTTGCCTAGTAGTAGTTGCACTATCTACTAGTAGTTGTTTTGATATTTTAGAAGAAATCAACTTAAATAAAGACGGTAGTGGAACCTTGCTATTTACCGTTAATATGAGCAAGAGTAAAACCAAGATAGCCTCTTTGATGCTTCTGGATAGCGTGAACGGCTACAAGGTGCCAACAGAAGATGATATTGAATTGGCATTGAATGACGTAGTGAAACATCTGGAAAAGTCCGAAGGAATATCCAACATCAAAAAGACGAAGGATTTTGAGAACTATATTTTTTCGGTATCCTGCAATTTTGAAGATATAACGAGTTTAAACGGAATCACTTCAGAGCTGATAAAAGAACAAAATCGTAGGGAAAAAACCAGTTTCAATACATCAAACTTTGCATATGACGCTTCACAACGGGTTTTTGAGCGAAAGTTTAAGTACGATTCAAGCATTAAAAAATCTTTTGACTACCTGAAGAAAGAAGACAAAAAGGTCTTTCAAGATGCAAGTTTTACCTCTATTTATCGATTTCAGGAACCTGTACGGACAGCTTCGAACAGCAACGCTAAAATAGCACCTTCAAAAAAAGCGGTAATGCTTCGCGTAGATGCCATGTCATTTATTCTAGGAGAAAAAACAATTCAAAATAAAATAAAACTTATCAATTAAAAATAGCTATGAAACACCTATACACTACCATTTTCTTATGCGGACTTGTGCTATCCCTTAATGCTCAGGATTTAGCAAGAAAAATTCCAAGCGATGCAAATGTTGTTGTTACAATTAAGGGTAAAAATGTTCTGGAGCTTCTTTCACTATCCGAATTTTCAAATTCGAGATTAGGTCAAGAAATGAACAAGGAAATCAGCCGTGAAACTAAGGGAGAACTTGCTACTATTGAGGATTTAGGATTTAATTTAAACGAAAACCTATACTATTTTCTACAGACCAAAGAAGGCGTGTTCTACAATACATTTATGATTCCCATGAAAAGCACCGCTAACCTTCCAAAATTGTTTCCGCGCGAACGTGATGAGGTCATTAAGGATGGAGCTGTTTCTTACGTACAAGAATCTTACGGCGGAACAGTAATTATGTGGAACACCAAAGAAATGGTTTTTGTAGTACCTAGTGATCAGAATGAGGATTACAGCTATTTATATTCTGAAGACCTTCCTTCTGTTGCGGTTGAACCTATAGAGGAAACCATTGTAGATGAAGCTGTTGAGGAAGCGGTAGAAGAAATAGAAGAAACCGTTATTATGGAAGAAATCAATGTAGAAGAGACCATTATAGAAGAGACAGTAGTGGTAGCTAAAGAAACAGAGGAAGCAGCAATAGAAGAGGCCGAAGTCCAGACATATGATTATTATAATAGTGAGGAATATAAAAAGCAAGAGCAAAGAAGGGAACAAAGAAGACTGGAAAGGGAAGCTTCCAAGAATACGCAAAATACAGTAACCTTAGCTTTTGCAAAACAATTGCTCCAAAGCCAACCAACTAGAAGTATTTTACAAAATAACAGCTATAGAAAAAGTCTTGGAAAAGGCAATGATGAAGCCATGGTGTGGATGAACGATTTTTCACAGATTTATAAAAATATACTTCCAACACGGCTTCTGGGTGCGAACAATCCTTATGATTTCATGAACCTTGATGAATTGTACAAGGGAATGACGGTAACGGCAAGACTCAATTTTGAACAAGATGAAGCGGTAATGGGTATTGATTACACCATGAGCGATAAATTGGCAAAAGCATACAAGCCCATGTACGAAGGTAAATTCAATAAGAATTTTATCAACTACATTAATGAAGATAAACTGTTGGGTTATATGAGCGTTAATTTAAGTACTGCTGGTATTTTAGAAGCCTATCCTGCTTTGGTCGAAACCATGTTCGATGCTACTAAGCAAAAATCTGAGAACAAGAAGGCGGCTACCATTGCAGCGGCATCCTCGTCCGTAACCAGACTGTTTTCATTATTGATAGATGAAGAAGGGGCAGCAAAAATCTTACGTGGTGATATGCTATTGCTGTTGACCGATTTACGGGAAAAAGAAGTCACCTACACCGATTATGAGTATGATGAGGAATACAACTATAAAAAGGTAGAGAAAACCAAAACAGAAACAGTACCTGACTTTTTATTTCTTTTTACTTCCGAAGAGGAAAAAATGTTCAGGAATATCATGAAAATAGGGATTTTGGAAGAAAAGGTAGCTTATGAAAATGACATGTATCACGTAGGACAAACAAGGTCCAATCCTTTTGATATCTACGCAATGTACAAAGACAACACTGTATTCATAGGCAGCTCGGTTGCACAATTGACCCAAATCAAAAAAGGCACCTATCCGTCAAAATTGTCAAGCACACTTAAAAAGGGGATCAGTAAAAGCGCTACCAGCTTTTACGTGAATGGTAAGAATATCATTTCTGAGATACCTTCGGAAGCGTTTCCTAGAGAATTGCGAAGCAACATAGATTTTCTAACGGAAAATACAGAAGACCTTAGCGTAAATTTTTCAAAAATAAAGGGCAACACCATGACGGGAAAAATGATCTTGAAAACTCCTGAAAAAGGTCATAAGAACAGTTTGGCATACTTTATAAACATTATCGATAAATTGATGGAATAGTACATGGGAAAACATGTAAAAAAAGTTTTTTTTGTATTGGTAGCTTTGGCGCTAGGGTACTATTTGTACACGAACTATAAAAAATCTAGTGCTTTGCTGGGCGTAGTTCACCAAGATGCACGTAGTATTATTAAGGTTGGAATACATGACCTAAAAGAAACTTTGGTCCTGGACGCTTTGGGTGCGCCTGGGTATTATTATAAAAACAACAAATCATCATCTAGTGCAACAGAAGAGGAGGATGAAGAGAAAGAAGGCTCTGGTATAGAACTAATGCCTTACAACCTCTTACTTTTTACCATGCCAGATATTGACAATACGATTTTCTCGGTTTTCAGAGTCCATGACGCGACTGATTTTGAAAAGTATATTAAAAAAGAAATCGACGATAAGGTAGATAAAGTTCACGTTTCAGATTCTAAAGCATACCAGTTTGCTTGGTTCAAAAACGGAAATATAGCATTGGCGTGGAACACTGAAAAGTTGATAGCGGCAGCATCACCCAAGATTGAAAGGACGACTGTAAAAACTGTCTTTAAAGAAGTTTTGGTCGATGGCAAAACCATTGATGATAGTAACCATGATTTAATTGAAGCCGTAAAAGAAGCGTCGGGACACTTGGTGTATACTGACGCTAAAGGAACTTCCACGGTGTCCTTTGAGGATGGCGCTGCAGTTTTAAAGGGTAATGCGTTTACCAATAGGCCCTATGCAAAGGAATTTGTGACCCCGGTTTACAAGAATCCGTCCTTTTCCTTCCATTACGATTTAAATATTGAACAAAGTCCTGAAAAGGAGGAGCTTGCGCAGAAATTGAACGGAATATCGTTTTTTGGCAAAAACAACTTAACACCACTTGAGCTGTTGCAACCTTTTGATGGGGAACTTAGCTTCTGCATTGCTGGAAAGACCACGCAAAATGATACCATTGTTACTTACGGCTATGACGATAACTTTGAGAAAATAGCACAAAAAACGGTTGAGAGGAAAGAGGTTCCCGGACTCTATTTGAATTTGGGCTCAACACAGGGCAGCGTAAAAGAGTATCTTTTAGGAGTAGGAGCATTGTCCAATAGTGATGTTTTCAAACCATTTCCTTTATATCAATTGCGCGTATCCGAAAACGATTCAAGAACTACTTTCAATACTGGAGATTCTATTTCATCCCAAACACAAAAAGCCAGTTCTTATTTTTTCAATCTTCAGGCCGATTTTAATAGGTTACAGCAAGATATGGGCATACCGCAGACCGAAAAATTGTTTTCCTTACTAAAAAACATGCGCATACAGGCATGGCAGGTAGCAGCAGATGAAATTCAGATAGAGGGGTTTATCAAAGCGAAGGAAGAAAATATAAACATACTTTCCCAAGTTTTTTTTGGATTGAATGCCAAGGACGACGACGACCAAGAAGCCAAATTATAAACGTATTTTAGTTTGATGGAACTAAGTTATTGGGAACACAAAACATGGTTTTCCGAAATTGACTTTACGATTATTGGCAGCGGTATCGTTGGACTCAACTGCGCCCTGCATTTGAAGGAAAGATATCCAAAAAGTAAAGTTCTCGTTTTAGAAAAAGGGCTTTTACCCCAAGGGGCAAGTACAAAGAATGCCGGGTTTGCGTGTTTTGGAAGTATTTCCGAAATCCTGTCGGATCTAAAAACCCATACGGAGCAAGAAGTAATTAATTTGGTTCAAAAACGGTGGGATGGCATTCAACTCTTACGGCAAACGTTAGGCGATAAAGCTATAGGTTTTGAAAAAAATGGAGGCCATGAACTTTTTCTACATAAGGATGCTGTGTTGTATGAAGTGTGTTTGCATGAAATGGAGCTGTTGAACAGGATACTCAAACCCATATTTGGTGCTTCCCCTTTTATAAAAAATGACAATGTTTTTCGGTTTGAAAAAATCAAAGAACACTGCATCACACATCAATTTGAAGGGCAATTGGATACAGGACGGATGATGCTGGCATTGCTTCAAAAATGTCAGCAAAAAGGAGTACATATTTTAAATGGAACAGAAGTCGAAACCTTAGAAGATTCTGAACATACCTCTGTAGTAAAGACCAAAACTTTTGACTTTAAAACGAAGAAAGTGTTTGTGGCAACCAATGGTTTTTCGGCCAAGCTTCTAAAAAATAGAATGGTTAAGCCAGCCAGAGCTCAAGTTTTGATCACGAAGCCCATTAAAAACCTAAAAATAAAGGGGACCTTCCATTTTGATGAAGGGTACTTTTATTTTAGGAATATTGATAACCGACTTCTCTTCGGTGGCGGTCGAAATCTCGATTTTGAAACCGAAGCGACCACCTCTTTTGGAGAAACTACAATTATCCAGACAAGGCTTGAAGAATTGCTTGCAGAAGTAATTTTGCCAAATCAACCCATTGAAATAGACCAAAGATGGAGCGGTATTATGGGTGTTGGACCACAAAAGAACCCAATAATTGAACAAATATCCAACAACATTTATTGTGGAATCCGTTTAGGAGGAATGGGCATTGCTTTGGGGAGTTTGGTTGGTAAAGAACTTGCTGATTTAGTTGAGTAAATATCCGTGGACAAGCTCACGAGACATTATAATTCCAAGTATTATATCCTAAAAAAGATTCGCCAAGGAATTTGTGCCAATTTGTGCAATTCGTGTCCAGCAATCCGAACAAAATAGTCAACAAGCTTCAGCAAATCAAGCCCTGTGAAATTAAATCATCCTTCCGTCCAACAAATTGATGATTCTGGAGCCATATTCCGCATTTTTTTCAGAGTGTGTAACTTGAATAATGGTTACTCCCTCATCATTTAGTTGTTTGAACATATCCATGATTTCCTCACCTTGTTTTGAATTTAAGTTACCCGTAGGTTCATCGGCTAAAATCAACTTTGGATTTGAAATCAAAGCTCGCGCAACTCCCACCAATTGTTGCTGTCCGCCACTCAATTGAGCAGGGAAAAGGTCTTTTTTACCAACAATATTAAATCGGTCCAACATATCGGCAACCATTGCCTTACGTTCCGTTCCCTTAAATTTTTTGTAGAGCAAGGGCATTTCTAGATTCTCTTTTACCGTTAATTCATCCAATAGATGGTACGATTGAAAAACGAACCCTATATATTCTTTATAAAGTTTTGCTCGGTCTTTTTCTTTTAAGGTATGCACGGGTTCTTCTAAAAATTGGTATTCCCCTTCATCAAAACCATCCAACATGCCAATAACGTTCAATAATGTGGATTTACCAGAGCCAGAAGGCCCCATAATGGATATGAATTCTCCTTCCTCGATGTTGAGATTGATGTCCTTTAATAAAAAAATACGTTGGCCGCCGGAATTGACCCATTTAAAAATATTGTTTAATTGTAAAAGCATAGTATAAATTGGTTTTGTGTTTTCCCCGCAAATTCGGAGGTTTTTATTGTTTTATTATTCATCTCTAAGCGCATTGACAGGGTTTTTGTTTGCAGCTCTAATTGCTTGACTTCCCACGGTAAATACCGCTACGAACAGCGCCAATAAACCGGCACTTATAAAATACCAGGCCTTTATGGGTATTCGATATGCGAATTGACCAAGCCAGTTATTGGCAAGCAGATATGCAATTGGTAATGCTATCAGTATAGAAATCAGTACCAATTTTACAAATTCGCTTGAGAGCATAACCGTTACCTGCGCAATGCTTTGACCAAGTACTTTACGAATACTGATTTCTTTTTTTCTACGCTCTGCGGTGAATGCGGCCAATCCAAAAAGACCCAAGCAAGATATTAATATAGCAAGCCCAGCAAAATATTTTGATAAAACGGCTACGCGTTGTTCCGATTCGTAAAGTTGTTGGTATTGTTCATCTAAAAACTTAAAATTGAAAGCTAGTCCAGGATTGAATTTATTATGAAGATTCGTCAAGGCTTCAATAGTAGCTTTTTCTTCGCCAGATTGGATTTTTACCATAAGGGTCCCGACCCATTCTGTCCTACATAGCAATGCCATGGGCGTAATTTCATCATAAAGGGATTGAATGTTAAAGTCTTTCACGATTCCTATGATTTCCATGTTTGGGCCACGCATATCTATTCTGGTACCGATAGGATTTTCCAGCCCCATAAGTTTTACAGCGGTTTCGTTCAATATGATTTTTGATTCGTTATTGGGCTTTTCATTGATAAAGGAGCGCCCCTCCTTCATTTCTATGCCCATGGTCTCGATAAATTCCGGTCCAACATGGGCATGTCTAAACGTTAATTTTTTAGATTCTTCGGTTTGACCGGGCCATCTATGATTTGAAGAAGAGTTGTTGAAGCTCGTCATTCCTCCTTGCATGTAAGATGCATTGATAACCCCAGGTATTTGTTTTGCCTCTTCAAGAAAGACTTCCATATTATCTACGAGTCCGTCCTGGCGTTCAAAAATCATAACATTGTCCTTGTTATAGCCTAGGTTTTTGGACTGAATAAAATCCAACTGCATATAAATGACACTCACGGCGACAATGAGAAAAATTGAAATACTAAACTGAAAGATGACCAATCCCTTTCGTATAAGTAGTTCGCTGAACGAAGTCTTGATTTTTCCTTTTAAGACTTTGGCGGCATCGAATTTAGTAAGGTACAAAGCAGGATAGCTGCCTGAAGCCAAACCCGTCAGCAGTGTTATGGCAATCAAGGCCATGGTCATGTTGTCATCAACAGTAAAAACAAGGTCTTTACCTGTTACACCGTTGAACCATTGTAAAATAAGCATCACAAAGATAACAGCACAGAATAATGAGAAAAAGGAAAGTACTATGGATTCGGTCAAAAATTGAAAAATCAATACCTTTCTATTTGCTCCGACCGCTTTTTTAACACCAACTTCTTTTAAGCGCCTGGAAGCTCTTGCCGTAGAGAGATTCATAAAATTGATACAGGCTATCGCTAAAACAAAAATTGCCACTAATGAAAATAGAATAACATAATTGATTCGTCCTCCAGTTTGTTTTCCATTTTCAAAATTTCCTTTTAGGTAATTATCGGTATAGCGGGTGAAAAATACTGTGGCTAGGTTGAATTCGTTTTTATTCTTGATAAAATCACCCATTTTACTATTGAAACGATTGATGCTTGCACCAGGATTGAGCAGAGCATAAACCCTGGAACTGTTGCTGCCCCAATGGATATTATTGGCATTTCGCCGTTGCAGGAATTTTTTATAGGACAGGACAAAGTCAAATTTTTTGGAGGAATTAACAGGAATATCAAATACCCCTGTTACGGTAAAGACGCCGTCTACCCCTTCTTCACCATGTTTTATGGTCAAGGTTTTTCCCATAGGGTTTCCTTGCCCAAAGAAATTATGGGCCATTTCTTTTGAAATGACTACGGCATTTATATCTTTTAAAACCGTATGCATGCTGCCGTGAAGCAAAGGGTAGGAAAATAGTTTAAAATAGTCTTCACTTGCCATATTACCTATTGCGGTCATCTTTTTGTCATCCGTTTTGACCATGGCGCCGGTATCGAATTCAAATACCGCGGTCGCCATTTCAACTTCGGGCACCTCTGTCTGTAGCGCTGTTAGCATCAAACTAGAGTTGGAACTATAGGTGGCCAAAGAACCTTGACCATCTGGCACATGTCGCAAGACTTGGTACAAACGCTCTTCATGCTCGTGGAATTTATCTTTGTTAAGCTCGTCGGAAACCCAGAGATATACCAATAATACACAGGCCAATGCAGATGACAGGCCTATTAAATTAATAAGAAAACTGCTTTTGTGTTTTTTAATGTTACGTAAGAAAAGCAGCAAATTGTGTTTTAGCATTTTTTCAAGTTTTTAGTGTGATGGCTCAAAAAGTTTATGCATAAAGGGATGATTTATTCAATTCTTAAAGATTTTACTGGATTGGTAATCGCAGCTTTCACAGATTGATAGCTGATGGTGAAGGCTGCTATTAGCAATGCTAGCATACCTGCCAAAGCAAATGTCCACCAAGAAATAGAAACTCTATATTCATAAGTCGCCAACCAATTTGACATGAAATACCATGAAACGGGAACTGATATTACTATTGAAACAAGGATGAGCTTTAGAAAATCGATTGAAAGCAACTTTGCAATACTGGCGATTGTGGCGCCCAATACCTTGCGTATACCAATTTCCTTTATCCTGTTTTCAGCCATGTAACTAGCAAGACCGAAAAGGCCTAAACATGAAATGAAAATGACGAGTAAGGTAAATAAACCCACTAGTTTTTGGGTTCTTTGCCCATCATCGAACTTCTCGGCATACCGCTGGTCCACAAACTCATAATCGAATGGGTATTCCGGATTATATTTTTGGAATATGGACTCAGCTTTCTCAAGAGATTGGGAAGTAGTAAGTTTTTCATTGAATCGTACGTGTATCACACTGAACCAAGATTTTGCACCTTGTATAACTATGGGCTCTATTTTTTGAAACGGTGAATTCATAATAAAGTCTTTGGCCACTCCAACAACATGCCAATCAATACCGTTGTCCTTGATTATTTGTCCAATGGGATTTTCAAAATTCATCAATTCTAGGGCTGATTGGTTGATTATTGCGGCAGTTGAATCTGTTGGATATGTTTCAAGATCAAAATCCCGTCCCTCCACTATTTCGATATTCAAGGTTTTGGCTATGGCATCGTCTGCTGGAAGTCTATGTACCAAGATTTTAGTATCGTTATCCTTGCCCTTCCATTCTAGGTTCCATGAATTGCTTTGGGTTTGGGTTATTGGTGACCCTGTCTTGGTCACAGAGGTAGCTGCACCAGAAGTCAAAAGCTCTTTCTTTATCAGGGTATAGTTTTTTTCCATGTCGCCTTCCATCGTTACGTATACAAGATTGTTCTTGGCGTAACCAGATTGTCTGTCTTGGACTTTTCTCAATTGTTGTGAAACGATTATGCTTGCGGTAATCAAAAGAATGGCAGCAGAAAACTGAAGGACGACCAATACTTTTCTCGGCGTTACCGATGCACTCATTTTCCTAAAAGTTCCCTTTAAAACGGAAGACGGTTTAAATCCAGAAAGATATAATGCAGGATAGCTTCCTGCTAGTACTCCGGTTAGAACCACAATTGCCAGGGCGAATAGCCAGAACTGCACATTCGTTACATTGAGAGTTAGTGGTTTTTCGATAAGTGCCCCGAATGATGGTAACACTAAAATCACGATAAGTAACGCCAATATTGCTGACAAAAGGGATATCAATATGGATTCTCCCAAGAACTGAATGACTAATGCAGATTTTCTGGCTCCCACTGTTTTGCGTATTCCCACTTCCTTGGCGCGTTTTTCGCTGCGGGCAGTACTCAGATTCATGAAATTGATACAAGCGATAATCAAGACAATGGCTGCGATGATGCCAAATATTTTGATTTGATTGATTCTCCCCCCAACTTCTTTTCCGTTCTCAAATTCGGAGTATAGCCAAGATCGGGCCCAAGGGTATAGAAACGTTACCATTTCTGGTGCATCTTTATCATGACGTTTACGTAGGGTTTTTATTTTATCTGAAAAAGCCATATAATCGGTTCCTTCCCTTAGCAAAGCGTACGTTGCTACAGAATTATTACTCCAATTTTCATCGTCCCATCCTTTTTGTCTTAGGTATTTCCAGGACATTAAAAATTCAAAGTCAAATTCGGTATTGTCGGGTAGGTCTTTAAGTATTCCCGTTACGGTAAAAGTATCAGTATTGTCAACCTTTACAACTTGGCCAACAGCAGGTTCATTTCCAAATAGCTTTTTGGCAAAAGTTTCAGTGATTATAACAGAATTCACATTTTCTAAAACGGATGCTTTCTTCCCTTCCACTAGTGGAAAACTAAAGATGTTCAAGAAATCTGAATCTACGATGGTGCCTGTGGATTTTATTCTTTTTTGGCCTTTTGAAAAAAGAAAATCAGTATCGTAAAAAAATCTGGAGACATACTCCAGTTCCGGGTACTCTTCTTTAATGGTAGGAGCCATTATTTTTGGCGTGGAATTCCATGTCCATATTTCTCCATCTATGGGATATTCATTGTAGACTTGGTAGATACGATCTTTCTTTTCGTGAAATTGATCTATCCCTGTTTCAAAGTTGATCCAAATCAATATAAGTGCCGTAACCGCTAAACCAATGGACAGCCCCATGATATTAAGAAACGAAAAGCTTTTGTTACGAAGCAAGTTTCGCCAAGCGATTTTTATATAATTCTTAAACATAATCTTTCATTCTTTAAATCGCATTTAACTTATTCATCCCTCAAAGATTCCACTGGATTGGCAATTGCAGCCTGAAAGCTCTGCCAGCTTACCGTAATCAAAGCGATGAACAGGGCAGATATACCCGCTAATGCAAATACCCACCAACTAAGCGTAGTTCTATAGGCAAAACCTTCCAGCCACTGGTTCATGGCATACCAAGCGATGGGTATAGCAACAATAAAGGCAAAACCGACCCATTTGATAAAATCTTTGTTCAAAAGTGCTAGTACCTGCGTTATGGTTGCACCATTTACTTTTCGGATTCCGATTTCTTTTTTTCGTTGGACAACAGTGTAGGAGGTAAGTCCAAAAAGGCCAAGCGAGGCAATAATGATAGCCAAAAACGTGAAAACCTGAAAAGCCGTGCCAAAGGCTTTGTCCCCTTCGTATTGGGCCTCGAATTTTTCATCTAAAAAAGTATAATCAAAGGTGCTCTTTGGAAAAACCTGTTCCCACTTGTTTTTCAACTTTCCTATTGCTGATTCAAAACCTGCAATAGAAGTTGCCGATTTGTCAAACTTGACCAAAAGGTTACTTATTTGATTATCGTAGCGTATGACTGTTGGTAGCACAGGGCTTTTCAATCCAAAATGGTAATAATCTTTGATTATACCCGAAATTTGCCATTCTTCTCCCCAGAATTTCATTGTTTTGTTCAAGACTTCTTCAGGAGAAGAAAACCCCATGGTCTTTAAAAATGTTTCATTCACTACAACCTGTCCGCCCTTTGATTCTGAGGATGGAATAAACGTACTACCTGCAAGAAAATTAATATCCGTTAGTTCGAAATAATCGGGCTGAACAAAATAGACGTAATATATTTTTGTGTTTTCTTGCTCTCCATTAGGGAGTAATATTCCACGGGAAGAGGATAAGTTTTCAAAACGATCACCAGGATAGGTTTGTGCAATGGCCGTTTTTTCCACAAAAGGTAATTTTTTGAGCTCGCCTTCCAAAACCTTAAAGTCATTGATAATAAGGGAATCTGACTTTGTGGCAATTACCTCTCCCTTTAGGGCAACGATTTGGTTAAGATTCGTTCCAATAGGTTTACTTTCCAAATAGTTGATTTGTTTGGTGACCACGATTGTACCTATGAGCAGTACAATGGTGGCCAAAAATTGTGTAATGATCAACCCTTTACGTAGGTTTAATCCAGCTGCCGAGGCACGGATTTTTCCTTTTAAGGCCTTTGCGGGGGAGTATCTGCTCAAAACCATTGCAGGATAGAGGCCGGCTAATAACATACCAAGAAGAATAAAAGCAAAATAAGGTAAGAGGTCCCAGGTATTGGATAGCTCCAGACTAAGTTCTTTATTGGTTAGGTTGTTGTAGATGGGTAACAAAATCAGAACGAGCGCAAGAGCAATACTAATCGCCAGAAGATTAAGCAAAGTAGACTCCATCAACGATTGAAAAATCAATTGCGGCTTATTGGCTCCCGCTACTTTCCTGACACCGGTTTCTTTCGCCCTTTCCATGGATTTTGTGGCGGATAGGTTGATATAGTTCAACCAAGAAAGTATTAGGATAATAAATGCGATTGCAGTTAAAAACTTTACCCTTGTAGCACTTCCATTGGCAGAAACTTCATAAGGCTTGTTGGAATACAAATGTATTTCTTCAATGGGTTCTATATTATGTCGTTCATCTTCATTTTCTTCGATATCGCTATCTATTATTTTCTGGCGAAGAATATTAGCGTTTGTGTTGGGAGCAAGTTTTAAATACGTATAGTAATTGTTCTGGTTCCAGTTGAGCTCGTGTGCACGAGGACCAAAATCTGTCCATGTTTTTTCGGTCTCATAAGAAATCAAAAATGTATTTCTGTAATGGGCATTTTTTGGAACATCGTCCATAACCCCTGTTACCGTGAGCACTGCTTCCTGTCCATCACGAAACGCTGAAATGGTCTTTTGCAAGGGATCTTGATTTCCAAAAAGTTTTCTGGCAAAAGACTTTGATAACACTATGGAATACGGTTTTTCCAAAGCGGATGCTTTATCTCCCTTGAGCAGTGGATAACTGAAAATATTGAAATAAGAAGGGTCTGCAAGAGATCCTGAAGGCTGTTCCAATATTCGATCACCGACCTGAAAGGTTGTTTTTTCAAAGAAAAGAAAACGAACATAATCAAGTACTTCCGGAAATTCGTTTTTTAGCGTAGGACCAGAAAGGTTATAGGTCATGGCATCGCCCGGAACGAAAGTGTCTCCTTCTATATAATCCATGTAGGTTCTATATACATGTTCAGAACCTTCAAATTTGTCATAGCTCTTTTCATAATTGACATAGAGCATTATCAAAACAAATGAAGCAACTCCAACGGCCAATCCAAAAATATTGATGAACGAATACAGTTTGTTTTTAAAGAGGTACCGTACAGCGATTTTTAGGAATAGTTGGAACATGAAATATCTTTTTTATGTTGACATGATACTTATGCAAAGTAGAAATCGATTTTCATGCCAATTATATATAACATTAAAAATCAAGTATTTAAAAAAAATAAAAATTTAAACGTGTCAAAAAAATGGACAAATTATGTATAAAAAATTTACATATGTAGATTTCTGAATATTATTCCGTTCGTAAACTTTTCACGGGATTTTGCATGGCGGCTTTTATAGTTCTTCCACCTACAGTGAGCAACGCTATACCAGTAGCCAATAAACCAGCTGCTAAAAAGAAGGTGAGGTTCAAATCTATTTTAAATGGATAATTCTGCAACCAGGATTTTATAAAATACCATGCTACTGGTGAAGCTATCAAAAAGGAAATCCCCACTAATTTTAGGAAGTCCTTGGTCAACAGGATAGTAATATTGGTAACACTTGCCCCGATTACCTTCCTAACCCCTATTTCCTTGGTTCGTTCGTTCACAATCAATAATGAGATTGCAAACAGACCGATACAACTTAGTGCAATCGCTAAAATTGAACCACTTGTTATCATGGTGGTCATACGTTCTTCTTTTCTAAATGTTCTATTGATGTTTTCATCCAAAAATGAACCTAAAAAAGTGGCATTGGGTTCAATTTTTGCCCAAGCCTTTTCAATCGCATCATAAGATTTGGACATATTTGCCGATGAAACTTTTACGTAGGCATAGTTAAGCCCCCAATCTGGCCGTAAAAAAAAGGTTATGGGTTCAATGGCTTTGTCCAAGTTTTCAAAATTGTAGTCCTTGACCACACCGATTACAGGATAGCTGATGGAGTCGGTAATATTTACGTGTGCCATCAAAGGGTCTTTTTCCCCAAGCTCATTGGCCATGGTTTCATTGATGACAACACTCAAACTGTCTTTTGCAAACCCTTTTTCAAAATTTCGCCCAGTTACAATTTCTAAACCCAAAGTTTCAACGTAATCGTAATCTACTACTAGGGTATTGGTGTTCACGACCCTATTTTTATATTCAAACCCTAACATACTTTTAGATACGCTGCCGTCCTTACCATACCCTAAATTATTGTCTGCTGCGGTTATTTCTAGAATGTTAGCATTACCTACCAATTCATTTCGCAGTAATTCAACTGCTTTGTGACTATCCATTTTTCCATCAATTGGAAAAGAAAGCACGTGCTCTTTATTAAACCCTAAATCTTTTTTGCGCATAAACTCCAATTGGCTACGCAGAACCAAAGTTCCCGAAATCAATAAAATAGCAATACCGAATTGCAGTATCATTAAAACATCACGTACTCTATTTTTTCCAGAAATATCGACTTTTCCTTTTAAGGACTGTAGTGTGCCCAATTTACTCAATAAGAATGCAGGATACCCGCCCACAAAAAGTGTTATCAACAATACAGCAACCAAAAAACCAAGGATATAAGTTGGTGATAGTATCAAATCAAAAGAGGCGTTGGTCTGAAAAATTGTTTTAAATTCATCAATAAGGAGAAGGCTCAAAATTGCACCAAAAATCATCGATATAGAGAACAAAAAGAGACTTTCTGACCAAAATTGCAGAAACAATTGTTTTCTTTTGGCACCAAGAGTTTTTCGCATACCAATCTCTTTAAGCCGTTGCCCACTTTTGGCAACACTCATGTTAATAAAATTAACACAGGCGATAAAAAGGATTAACAATGCAATGCCCAATATCAAATAGGGCCTTGCTCTGCTGACTTGGGCGTTACCATTTCTAAATACAGTAAAGTGAACGTCTTTTAGCGGTAGAAGCTCCAATTTAAAAAACCGTCCATCAGTATTGGGTTGTGCGCCATCCCGTTTTGCATTTTTAAGCTGTTCTTTCAAATTGATATCTATAAAAGAGCGTGTTGCCTCTTCAAAAAGTTCAGGTTTTCCGTTAGCTGTCAATTGAACATAAACACTATGGTACTTGGCACCCCAAATATCTTTGTTCTTTATATAATCCCTATGTTTTTCAAAGCGAACAGCTACTTCAAATTCCAAGGTGCTTTCTGGCAGGTTATCGGCGACTATCGCAGAAACCATAAAAGATTGGTCTTTCCCATCAATAAGCAATTGTACTGTCTGACCTACTGCATCGACTGTCCCAAAAAGCCTTTTAGCAGTATCTTCTGTAAGTACTACGGAAGCTAATTGTTCCAAAGGGTTTTTCATTTTTCCATTAATCGAGGGAAAAGTAAACATGTTGAAAAAGTCGGCATCTACCCAAATGGCATCCATGTTTATTTCTTTTTCTTTAAAGGATACAATGGCTTCCTCCTGTAAATACCGTGTAGCTTTTTCAATCCCTGGCACTTCGTCCTTGATAGCTTCAACTAAGGGAGCCGGATGACTATCACTTGGTTGTGGTCCTTTCGTAGATTGTTTTACGGAATAGACTTGATAAATAGCATCACCATTATTGTGGAACGTATCATAAGACAAATCAAAAAAACCTGCCATGGACAAAAGAATCGCGACTCCGAAAGCTATGGTAAGCCCTATGATATTGATGGCAGTAAAAAGTCTGTTTTTCAGGAGGCTTCTCCAAGCGATTTTGAAATGATTCTTTATCATGATTTTTTGATTGATGACTTGTTACTCAGTTCGTAAACTTTTAATAGGATTGGATTTTGCGGCCTTAATGGCTTGAAAGCTTACCGTTAAAACAGTTACTGCCATAGCACCTAACATAGCTAAAGCGAAAATCCACCATTTTAGAATTACGCGATATGGATACTCCTGCAACCATCCGTTCATTACATAGTATGCAATGGGCACAGCAATAAAGCAGGATATGATGACCAGTTTTAAAAAGTCTTTGGACAGCATATTCCAAACATTGAACACTGTTGCACCAAGTACTTTTCTCACCCCAATTTCTTTGGTACGTTGTTCCGCTACAAATGAAGTGAGACCAAACAACCCTAGGCAGCTTATTAAAATTGCAAGTGCCGTAAATATGCCGGATAAGGTTCCAATTCGTTGCTCAGCAGCAAACTTTTCACTGTATTCTTCATCAATAAAATCATATTGAAATGGAATTGCAGGAAAGTTATCTTTAAATACACGTTCAATGATAGCAATGTTTTGGTTAGCACTTTGATTTGGGTTTAAGCGTATATTGTAATAGCTAGATTCGTTTTCTCTATCGAAGACGTACATACCCTGTTTTACGGGTTCGTAAGGAGACTGTGCAATCATGTCCTCTACAACGCCGATTATCTTAAGTGGTGGGTCGGGGTCTTCTTCAGAACTATCTCGAATAAGTTGCCCAATTGGATTTTCGAACCCCATATACTTAACAGCGGTTTCATTTATAAGTACAGCAAGGGAATCGGTGGCCATGTTTCTATCAAAATCGCGACCTTGTACTATTTTTAGGTTCAACGATTTGGCATATTCAGGAGATACTTCTGTCCAAGCTAGATCCTCTTGGAAACCTTCTGGTTTTCCCTCCCAATCAAAACCACTTCTATTGGACCATATTCTTGTCGTTGGACTACTTGAAGAGGACATTTCAACTACTGCTCCAGAGGTGATAAACTGCTCACGCATTAATTGATATTTTCCAGTGAAATCCTCACTAAATGTCGGTACCTGAATTAAGCCTTCTTTATCATAACCAATAGGTCTATTTTTGGCATGATTGATTTGTTGCATCACGATGACGGTACCGATTATGAATGCAACGGATACTGTAAATTGAAGCACTACAAGTATCTTTCTGGGTAAACCAGAATATTTTCCCGCTTTGAAGGTTCCTTTTAAAACGTCCACAGGTTTGAAAGAAGAAAGATATAGTGCTGGATAGCTACCCGCCAATAAGGCCGTAAACACTATAAATAGTAAAGAAATCAACCAAAATGAAAGATTTCCCCAAGGAAATTCGATTTCCTTTCTTGAGAGTTCATTAAATCCATTCAAAGAAACCAAAACAATCAAAACAGAGATAAAAAAAGCAAAGGCCACGACCAAAAAAGATTCGCTTAAAAACTGGTTGATCAATTGTCCTCTTTGCGAACCTATCGATTTTCTGATACCAACTTCTTTAGCACGTTTTTCCGACCTTGCGGTGCTGAGATTCATAAAATTGATACAGGCCAAGAGTAGTACAAAAACACCTATAATTCCAAAAAGCCAAACATATTTTATGCGCCCTCCTATCTGTTTTCCATTTTCAAAATTATTACGGAGGTGCCAGTCCTCCATTGGTAACAGAAAAATTCTTGGGTTAAACTCCGCAGTATCTTCGTTAGAATTTTTCTTTACATCTATAATGGTATTGGTCACGCGCTCCATCGTAGTATTATCCGCAATCGTGGTAAAAAGTTGAAAGGAATTGTTGCCCCAATTGTCCAAGGAATTTTCTATCCATTCGTTTGTTGCCACATAGTGTTTCCATGGCATTATGAATTGTAATTCGTTAAAAGAGCTATTATAGGGCATATCTTCATAGACGGCGGAAATCATCATATTATGCTCGCTGTTCACCTTAATGACTTTTCCAATGGGATTTTCTGAACCAAAAAGGGCATTTGCCGTAGATGCATTGAGCATAATGGCATTAACTTCTCGAAGTCCATCTTTTTCTCCCTCTATAATTTTGAGCTCTAACAACTCTGGTGCATCAACTTGCATGAAATTACCAAAGCGCGCAATATTGGTTTCTTTATATTCCAAATACTGTTGGTTGGTCCAAGAGGACATTACCAATAGCTCAAAATTATCGTTGTATTTTTCTCTTAAGGTCGGCTCCAATGGAAGTGGAATAGCGGGTCCAGTACCTGTGTTGTTATTAAAGGTCTGAGATTGGAAGACTTGAGCGATTTTACGCTTGTTTTTAAAATAGTTGTTGTGCGTTAGCTCATCATTTATCCAAAGACCAATAATGAGCGTAACTGCCATACCTAAAGCCAGACCGCCAATATTGATAATAGTATATCCCCGATTTTTTGTTAGATTTCTCCAAGCGATTTTTAAATAGTTTTTAAACATGATTGTTCGTTTTGATGCTTCGGCTACGCTCAGCACATGTTGATGATTTATTCAGTTCTTAAGCTTTTTATAGGATTGGCCAAAGCGGATTTTATAGATTGAAAACCAACGGTCAAAAGTGTGATTATTAGCGCAAAACTTCCTGCCAATACAAATACCCACCATTGAATTTCGATACGGTATGTGAAATCTTCCAGCCAACGCTGCATAAAATAATACGCAACCGGGGATGCGATTAAAAAAGCGATGCCCACTAATTTTACAAAATCCTTGGTCAATAACTGAACTACCGAATTGACACTGGCGCCCAATACCTTTCTGATTCCGATTTCCTTTTTCTTTTGTTCGGCTACGTATGACACTAGACCAAATAGTCCTAAACAGCTAATAAGGATGGCCAGAAATGTAAAAACAATGGAAATTTGGCCCAAACGCTTTTCTTCATCATACAGTTTCTCTACTTCTTTATCTACAAAGACATAATCAAAAGGAACATTTTTCACGGTAGATTTCCATTGCTTTTCCAAGTTCGATAACAAAAGTTTGTAATTATTGGTTTGGGTCTTTAAAAACAACCAATTTGGTGATTCTTCCTTGTAAAGAAAAAGAGGTGCAATTTCCTGTTTGATAGATGCAAAATGATAATCCTTTACCACACCAATAATCCGCATTTCAAAAGTTTCCTCTCCAAAACTTTGAATAAGCCTTGAGCTTAATGCGTCTTCTTCTTTAATATTGAATGTTTTTAAGGTAGCTTGATTGACTATGATTTGATCGGTAGTGTCTGCTACAGTAAAATCCCTGCCTTTTATGAGGGGAATATTCATGGTTTCAAAATAACCGTCACTTACGCCATTACGTTTGACTATGGTATTATTTTCTCGATTTCCTCCAGGGAGATATAGCCCATTATCGGACAATACGATTTCTGATGGGGAATAATTACCACTAGAGACATTCAATACCCCGGGAATATTCAAAAATGAAGATTTGAGCGACTCAAACTTGCTCGAAGCTTCGTTAGTGCCAATTCTCAATGCCAGTAAATTATCTTTCTTAAAGCCTAGGTCTTTACTTTGGGCAAATCTAAATTGTTGTGTAACAATAATAACAGTTGCGACAAGACTTATCGAAACTATGAATTGAAATACAACCAAAGCTTTTCTAAATGTTCCATTGCCAGATTGTAATATAGTAGCACTTTTTAAGGCTTTGATCGGTTTAATTGCTGAAAGCACCATGGCGGGATAAATACCGGCAATCAATCCAGTAAAAATTCCCAAAGCTCCTAACAATCCTATAATTTTCCAATTCAATAAATCTTCATAGCTTAAACTCGCTTGTGCTAGCTCATTTAATAAAGGAAGTAATGAAATGGTAATTGGAATGCTGATAAGCATTGCAGTTGTTGAAAGCAAAAGTGATTCACCCATAAACTGTCGCACCAAACTATTCTTCCCTGCGCCAACAACTTTACGAACGCCTATTTCTTTTGCTCTTTTGCTTGCTCTGGCAGTACTCAGGTTAATAAAGTTAATACAAGCTATTAGTTGGATAAAGAAGGCCAAGGTCAATAAAAAATAAAGGTATTTACTACTGGATACTTCATGAATCTGATTTTTTCGTCCTTCGGAATACAAATGGATGTCACCTACATTTTGCAACAATAATTGCTTGTTGGTCATTCCGGCATTGGAAAGATCTTTTGCTCCCCTATCTTGAATAAAGTCTGGCAGTTTGTCCTGTAACCTTTCTGCACTTCCGTTTGAAGCTAATTTTATATAACTATAGACAAAATTATTAGTGGCAAAGCTTTCAAAATTTTGGACAAATGTTCCCATTCCAGGTGTACTCATACTCACAATATAGTTTGGGTTTAAATGGGATTTTGCGTAGGTCTCATCAAAAACGCCTTTAACTGTTAGGGTTTGTGCTTCTTCACCGCTTCCCCAGGTGACAGCTTTGCCCAAGGCATTCTGCTTGCCAAACATTTTTTTGGCCAAGTACGAAGACAGCACTAGCGCATTGGGTTCGTTTAAGGCTGTTTCTTGATTACCTTCAATAAACTTATAGCTAAATATTTTGAAAAATGTAGAATCTGCTACATATGCTCTGGCTTCATAATAGGCATCTTCGCTATCTGCAGCACTGATTAAACTACTGTAGAAAAAATCGGTTGATACAACGCGGGCAGCTTCTTGGACTTCTGGAAAATCTTCTTTAAGGGCAAAAGCGATGGGAGGAGAAGCCGCGGCGGTATCGAAACTTTCTTTGCCATCTCTTTCAATAATTGTTTCCACCCGATAAATTGATGCAGCATCTTCATGATGTTCGTCATATCCCAATTGTGCAAAAACGTATAGTAAAATGGCAAGACAGCTTACTGTACCAACGGTCAGCCCTAATAAATTTATAATGGTCTGCTGCTTATTTTTTAATAAGTTTCTCCACGCAATTTTTATATAATTTTTGAACATGACTATTTTGTTTTTCTTGTACCGAATTTATTTCGGTATCCCATTAATGAATTTATTCAGCCCTCAAACTTTTTGAGGGTTGTGCCAGTGCGGCACCAATAGATTGATAGCTTATGGTACATATTGCTATGAGTATCGCAATTAAGGCGCTTAGTGCAAAAAGTTGCCATGTTACTTCAATTCGATAAGCAAAATCTTCTAACCAGCGAGACATGATATACCATGCTATCGGAACCGCAATTAAAACGGCAATACCTATCAAGCCTAAAAAATTAACTGTAAGAAGTTTGTAAATATTTCTAAAAGAAGCCCCAAGTACCCTGCGAATACTGATTTCCTTTTTACGTTGTTCCACCATAAATGCGGAGAGTGCAAATAACCCTAAACAAGCAACAAAAATGGCCAGCACCGCAAATGAGATGAAAATGCTTTTAATGCGACTTACGTTATTGTACATCTTTGCGAACGAGTTATCCATAAACGCATAGCGCAACTCCATATTTGGCATAAATTGAGACCATTTGGCTTTTATGGATACCAATAACGGCCCTATATTGTCCGTATTAGCCTTTACAGAAGTGATGGTTGAACTCGTTCCCAAGAAAAAACATAGTGGTTCAACTTCCTGTGTCATGGAATTAAAATTGAAATCTTCGACTACACCTATAACCTCATAGATTTCACCATATCTAGAAATCTTTTTACCTATTGGGTCTGTCAGATTAAGTTTTTGAACCATTTTTTGGTTGATAATGGTCGCCACTACGTCCATGCTTCTGTCTTCTGAAAAATTTCTACCTTCGACTAGTTTCATCCCTAAAGTGTTCAGGTAGTCCTCGTCAATTACCCAAGCTTGCCCAAATACGGTTTCATCCAAATTATCACGGCCCTCATTAACGAAACCGTTTCCATTTCGTTTGGTTCCTTCTAATGGCAAGTAATCACTTATACTTACATTGCTGATACCATTTAGGCTTTTTAACTCCTCCTTAAAAGTAGTTAGTTTGTCACCTAACATATTGGTGCCGTAGAGCTGCAATACCTGCTCTTTTTCAAAACCTATTTTTGAGTTTAGGATAAAGTTCATTTGTTGGTTTACCGTCAAGGTTCCAATAATTAGGATAATGGAAATCGCAAACTGAAAAATGACCAACCCACTTCGTAAACTACTTGATTTACTGCCTATGGCCAACTTTCCTTTTAACACAGCGCTAGGTTTAAACTTGGACAGATAAAAAGCAGGATATAAGCCGGCAAACACGCCTATGAGCAATACCGATATAATCAGTACGGGAAGGAATAGCGGATTTGCCCATGGAATCTGGATTGCTTTTCCCGAAAGCTCTCTAAAAAAGGGCATGATAAGAAAGGCTAAAAGCACGCCTACACCAAAGGCAAGAACCGTGATTAAAACCGACTCTGTCAAAAACTGTTGGACAAGAGCTCTTTTGGAAGAACCAACAACTTTTTTAATGCCTACTTCTTTGGCCCTATTTGCTGATTTTGCTGTGGATAGATTTACAAAGTTGATGCTTGCAATAATTAAAATGAACAAGGCTACAATACCAAAAATCCAGACAATCTTTATGTCGTTTCGTTTGCTGGTCTCAAAGGCAATTGTACCCGAATGTAGGTTGATATCGGTCATCTGCTGCAAACGGATGCTGAAAAGGTCTTCAGCCTTTTCAGGAATAACAAATCCTTCAGCTTTAAGGGCTGGCGTTATGTAATCGTTGATAAGCCTATTGGACATTTTTTCTTGAAATGCCACAATATTGGTTCCAGGTTTTAGCTGTAAATACGTATAATAGTTATTTTGTACCCATCTGGTCTGTTCTCCTTCGCCAAATTCAACTCCCGTTAAAGTCAATAAAAAATCATAATCCATATGGGAATTACTGGCAAAATCTTCCATCACACCATTTATTCTAAATGGCTGATCATCATTTCCATTTAAATAGATGGATGTACCTACTGGGTTCTGGTCGCCAAAGTATTTTTTGGCCATGGTTTCGGAAATAACTATGGTGTTGGGTTCTGCCAAAGCGGATGAAGCTTCTCCATGTACCATTCCAATATCCATAATATCGATGATGGCTTGATCAGCATATGTGAAACCTTCTTCATGATGTTGTGAGGCTCTCCCTTGAATACGAATTTCATTGCTTCCTGCCCCATAGAAAAGATCATTATCATTTAACCTGCCCGAATTGATGACCTCTGCAAAATCGTTCTGTACCGTAGACCCGGTATTGGCCGAAAAATGAACACCATCATTGATCTTACCATCCCTAGTGTCCCTATTTATCATGCGATAGATATTTTCAGCATTGGCTACGGAGCTGTCATAACTACTTTCATGGATGATGTAGACGGTAATCAAGATACATGCTGCCACACCACTACTTAGTCCAACAATATTTATGAAGGTAAAAGCCTTGTTTTTTAAGAGGCTTCTCCACGCGATTTTTATATAATTCTTTAGCATGATGGGTTGGTTTTATTATTCTGTCCTTAAACTTTTTACTGGGCTGGTCACTGCAACTTTGAGTGTCTGGTAGCTAATTGTAATTAGCGTAACGATCATGATGGCTACAATTGCTATTGCAAAATACCACCAGTGGATTTCTGTTCTATACGTATATCCTTGAAGCCATTGCTCCATTAAATACCAGGCTATGGGTGTAGCGAGGATACCAGCAATGAGAATGAGCTTAAAGAAATCTGCCGTAAACAAAGCAAGGATATTGGCCACATTGCTCCCCAGTACTTTTCGTATCCCAATTTCTTTGGTTCGCAGACCAACAAAGAAAAGTATGAGCCCATACAACCCAAGGCATCCGATTAGAATGGCCAACCCAGAAAAAACTTTTGAGAGTGAAAGGTAACGTTGTTCACCTTCATATTGCTCCGCAACCCGCTCATCCAAAAAGCGATATTCATAAATGTATCCTGAAAAAGTATTGGACCAATGTTCTTCCACTTGTGCTAGTGTAGCTTGCGTATTTTGAAGGTTGATTTTTAAGGCGATTTCTCCGTAATTATCTGTTCGGGGACCAATAAAAACTGGCTCTATTTTATCATTGAAACTGGCATGATGAAAGTCTTTGACCACGCCCACAATGGTACCCCTAACATCGCCTCCGTTGGCTTCCAATGTTTTGCCCAGCAATTCTTCCGGCGAGGCCAATCCCAGTTTTTCACCAAGTTTTTCATTGACCAATACTTCGGTTATCGTATCGGACTTAAAGAAATTTCTTCCCGTAACCAAGGGAATATCAAATGTTTTTAAGTAGTTCTCATCAGCCATCTTCACTTGAATACCGAATTCCTCACTTTCTGGCCTATTGTTGTAGGTAAGACTGGTGCCCCAGTTGTTATCTGCTGCACCGGGGCTGCCCAAGCATGCGGATACACTTTCTACCCCAGGAACTTGAGCCAAGCGTTCCTTTAAGCTATTAAGTTTTATGTTTTCTACTTCGGTTGGAATTTCTACCATTACAATTGATTCCTTATCAAACCCTAAATCGGTATTTACGGCATAATCAATTTGTCTGGAGATAATCAACGTTGCAGCGATTAGGGTAATGGATATGGCAAATTGCGCAACCACAAGCACTTTTCTTGTGTTTGCACCCCCGGTATCATTATGGCTTAGTTTTCCTTTGAGTGCGAGCACTGGAACAATGCGGGACATTAATATTCCTGGATAGCTTCCGGAAAGGAAAGCTACCATGATTAATACAACTAGCATAAAACCTATGAATTTATAATCCAGCAAAGCTCTCCAAGACAACTCCAATTCAAAAAGTGAATTGAGCGAAGGAAGAAAGATTATAGCTAGAGCAATACCCAGTAATATGGCAAATAGGCTAATAACGAATGTCTCTGACAAAAACTGCCAAAACAAATGTTTTTTAAAGCTCCCCAGTACTTTGCGAACTCCAATTTCCTTGGAGCGATAAAAGGCTTGGGCCGTGGAAATATTGATAAAGTTGATGCATGCAATTGTAATCAAGAATAGCCCGATTACGGCAAAAACCCAAAGCAGTACGGGGTCTAACCCACCATAAAGGGGATTAAAATGAACGTCTGAAAGTGGTTGTAGTTTGTATGTATGCTTGTTTTTACTTTTTGGCCGATGTTTTTTGGGCAACTCTAGCAAAGCCGTCTCAATGGCATCAATGTTTTGGTTTGGTTTTAGTAACGCATAACACTCTAAATTACTGGTAATACCTCCCCAGCTTTCGTTTGCCGCGAAAGCGAAAAAATCCACTAAATTTTCAAAGGAAATAAACACCTCATTTTCCAAAAACGTAGTCTTGGGAAGATTTTTCAAAACTCCTGTTATTTCTACGGTCTTATCGTTTTCCAAAACAAACGTTTTCCCAACGGCATCTGTACTACCGTACATTTTATGGGCCATTCCTTCAGTAATTACAGCGGTATTGGGAGCGGATAACGAGATATTATTGCTTCCATCAACAAGAGGGTAGTTGAAAATCTTAAAAAAGTCTTCTTCTACAAAGTAGACATCCTCTTTGAATTTTTCTGTTTCTCCATTTTTTTCCACATTCAGAAGGAACCCGTATCGAGTTACAATTTTGGCAACCTTCTCCGCATAATCATATTCTTCGCGGAACGTCTTCGCAAATGCAGGGGGCACACTGGCATCATATTCAATATCATCTGTTCGCTCCTCGGTAACCATTTTATAAATACGGTCTGGGTTCGCATGGAATTTGTCAAAAGATAGATGGTAGCTTAGGAACAGATAAATTAAGATACTGCTACCAAACCCAATGGCAAGCCCTAAAATGTTAATGGCAGTGAATACTTTTCTTTTTAAAAGATTTCTCCAGGCAATTCTTATATAGTTCCTAAGCATGATGATTGTTTTTTGATTGGCCCCTTACTTCGCTATTAGCTCGGGGCGGGTTAGATTGATGAATAAACTCCTCGGGTTCGTTTAGGCCATTGCGTTCATGGGTTTGTTTTGGCTTTCGGTTACTATTTGCCCGTCAAATAGATTAATGACTCTATGGGCATAGTGAGAATCTCTGTCCGAGTGGGTAACCATAACGATTGTTGTACCTTCTTGGTTTAGTTCGGTAAGGAGGTTCATTACTTCGATACCATTCTTGGAATCCAGGTTACCTGTGGGCTCATCCGCCAATATCAATTTTGGATTGGTAACTACTGCCCTAGCAATAGCGACTCTTTGCTGCTGCCCTCCCGAAAGTTGTTGTGGAAAATGCTTTTCACGGTGTGCAATTTTCATACGTTCCAATACTTTTTGCACTTTTTCCCTGCGCTCGGCCTTGTTCATTTTCAAATAGATCAAAGGAAGTTCCACATTTTCAAAAACCGTAAGCTCATCGATAAGGTTGAAACTTTGAAAGACGAAGCCAAGATTTCCTTTACGAAGTTGAGTTCGCTGACTTTCTCGTAATCCTCCTACTTCGTGCCCAGCAAATTGGTAACTGCCTTCTGTTGGATTATCGAGCATTCCGATAATGTTCAGGAGTGTGGATTTTCCACAACCGGATGGCCCCATAATCGCTGCAAACTCTCCTTCTGCTACATTAAGGGTCACATTGTTCAATGCCAAAGTTTCGACCTCTTCTGTCCTAAAGCTTTTTTTCAGATTCTGTATTTGTATCATTATTTTGGTGTTAGTATTTTTTGAAATTAATTTTTAGTGGCTTCGTCTTATTTTAAAGACCTCACTTTTTTGATTTTGTTTCAGTCTTATTTACTCCCTTCAAAAGTTTGGCAAAGACCATAGAACCCTATTTCGATATCTTCTTCCTCTTCTATCTCTATATACTCGATGGCATTTAAATCGAAATAGACTTCAAAGGGAGAGAAACCTTCCGGAAGGTAATTTGTGGTATCAAAACCTAATTCCAAAGCTTCATCTTCAACATAGTTTATTGAATGGATACTGACTTTTTCTGTATATGGATCAAACCCTTCTGGTAGGTTATATGTAGCATCAAAATCCAATTGTAAGTCATTTTCATCTTCAAGATAAATCACTGAATTTAGGTCGAAATAAGTTTCATAAGGATTAAAGTCCTCTGGAAGGTAATCTTGAGGGTCAAAACCTAGAACAACTTCTGACTCTTCTTCTATGAACTGAATCTCGTTTAGGTTCAATTTGTAGGTGTCATCTGTAGCCTCAAGGGTTTTATGGATTGTTTCTAAATCCGTTACAATAGTGTCGGCTTTTCCGTCCATAAAACTATTGGTGCTTTGCTGAATTTCGGCTACGGCGGTACTGGCTATGAGCACACATCCGTAAATTAATAGTAACTGTTTCATTTTTCGATTCAATTTTATAATTGATATTTTATTTTAAAACTATTCTCTCGGCAGTACCAAAACTGTCGTAGTTACTGGTGATAACACTTTCACCAGGTTCAAGACCCTCCAAAACTTCATAGTATCTTGAGTTCTGCTTTCCTATTCTAATGTTACGTTTTACGGCTTCGTCTCCATTCGTACTTACAACGAATACCCATTGTCCACCCGTGCTTTGGAAAAACCCTCCTTTTGGCAACAACAAGGCATCGCTGGAAGCTCCTAACTGTAATTTTATATTATAGCTCTGTCCTGCGCGTATCGTTGCTGGTTTTTCACCAGTGAAGACCAAGTCTACTTGGAATCTTCCGTTTCTAACTTCAGGGTAGACCTTTCTGACCCGTAATTGATATTCGTTTCCATTGCGTTCAAGGGAAGCGAACAAATCTCGTTTTACACGATCAATGTAGTGTTCGTCTATTTCAGCCTCTATTTTATAGTCTGTCAATACATTAACTTGGCCTATACGTTGTCCTTGTGCAATGTTTTGACCAATTTCGGCGTCTAAAAAGCCCAATTGACCATCAGCGGGAGCCCTTACATTCAAGTGGTCGAGTCTTTCATAAACCATCGAAAGTGTTTTTCTCATTCGAACCAAATCAGCATCCAGACTGGTCAATGAAGTTTTGCTCAATTCCTCGTCCTGCTTGGTTTGCGTTTTAATAATATTGTGTTGTCTTTGGGCCAACTCAAAGTTCTCTTTGGATAGGAGATAAGCTTCTTTTGAGATTAGCTTCTCTTCATAAAGCTCTTGGTTCTGCTCATAGTTTCTTTTGAGGCGCTGTAGATCATAAAAAGCTGTTGCCAATGATTGTCTACCGTCCAACAATCTAGAATCAAAATTGAGTTTGGTGGAACGTAGGTCATTTTGCTTCAGGGCCAAATTACTTTCGCTTGCCAAAATTTGTTCGTAGAGCACCATGTTTTCCAATTTGAGAATGATGTCTCCTTTTTTTACCATAGCACCTTCCTCAATCAATTTTTCCGTTACTCGGCCACCTTCATAAGCATCCATATATATGGTAGCGATTGGAGCAACAGATCCGTTTATGGTGATGTAATCATCAAACTTACCTTCTGTAACCTCAGCTATGGAAAGACGCTCTTTATGGGTTCTAAATGTTGAGGTAGTTCCAGCAAAAAGCAGCTTCCATCCAACAAATAGTAGTAATATTCCAAGTGCAATGTAACCGTAATGCTTGGGTCTAAGTCCTTTCTTTTTCTCTAATTGAATATCCATGAGGGTCTTCTTAGTTGATATTAAAAATGGGCAATCCTTTGTAAAAATCTATAGTGCTTTCGTTTACTTTCAGACGAAGGCGTACCTGTAGATTTTCGTTCTGTGCTGTTCCGTATAAGTTTTTTGCTTGAAAAAGTTCCAATGCGTTGATCAATCCTTTCTCATATCTCTTTTGGGCAATTTGAAATGCCAGACCTTGTGATTCAATCCGCTTATTGCTTTGCTCGTATTCGGCCACTAAAGCGGTATTGGTTTGAACCAATTGCTGAACCAATTGAAACAAGGCTTGTTCTTGAATGTCCAAATTGTTTTCTGCCTGTAATAGTGCGATTTTTTGTTGTTTCACTTGTGAGCGGTTTGACCATCCGTTCGTAATTGGGACAATGATTTGTGCTCCAATGAAACGTGAAAAGTTATCGTTTAACTGGTCTGAAAAGGGTATAGGTATGTCGTTGTCGTCCAAAGCGGTTTGAGCATATCTTGATTCTAGACCTGCAATCATGGACAAGGAAGGGTATAGATTCCCGCGAGTAGCGTTCAATTGCTTTTTAGCCGCCTTTACCAAGTGTTTTTGTGACTTGATTACAGGAATAAATCCTTTTGCCGCTGTATATAAGGAATCAACTCCTATCGCACCAGAGCCTTCCACATTTTTTTGGCTCTCTTCTTCAATCTGAAGTTCAATATCACTTTCTTCCGTAAGGTTCATTTCCTGAAGCAAGGTCAACTTTGAAAGTGCGAGCAAGTTGCGGTTTTGGGTAACCAAAAGCTTGTCCGATAATAAGTTGGATTCAGCCTCTACCAAATCTGCCTCGGCCATGACGCCCAATTCTACTTGACGCTGTACCATATCGTAGTTGGTCTGTGAGATGTCTTGTTGCTCCAAAGAGTTGGCCACCAACCCTTCGTTGAACTTAATGTCGTAGAAGGCACTCATTACCCTGAAAGCGAGAAGAAACTTCTCTTGAAGCACATCTTCCTTGGCCGCTTCGTAGATAAATTTGGCTGCTTTGATAGCGTTTAGTTTTTGAAACCCTTGAAAAATATCTAGGTTGGCGTTCATACTATAATTGAAACTGTTGAATTCTTGATTGATTAGTAGACCAGTAGTTTTATCCTCGTTCAAACCGGTATTATAACGGTATTGCGAAAAACCACTAAAGTTGGGCAGTAAATTACGAACAGACTGACGATAGCTCTCGCGATTGGTGTCCTTGGTATAGTTTAAGTTTTTGACTTGCAAATTGTTTTCAACAGCATAAGAAACGCATTCGTCCAAAGTCCAAGCTTTTTGTGAAAACATCTGGACTGCCAAGATGAAGAAAACTGCCGATATGTATAATTTAAGATTCATGTTTTATTACTATGCCAAACTATTTACTATTGTTGTGCCAAAAAATTAAAAATCTGATTATCAGATATATAAATCCATTTCAGATTTAATCTTGAAATATGTGTGTAAAATTTTTAGACAAAAAATGTCAAATATTTTTACACTGTCTAAAAATTGATAATACCAATTCGTAGTTTTAATCACTAAATATGAAATGTGTGCCTTATGACGGATGCTAAGATTTTGGTCATTGACGATAATAAAAGTGTGTTGAGTGCATTGGAGATTTTACTCCAGTTTGAATATAAAAGTGTTCAAACACTTTTCAATCCGAATCAAATATCATCTTTTCCAAATATGGAAGAGATAGACATTGTGCTGTTGGATATGAATTTTTCTGCGGGAGTAAACACAGGTAATGAAGGTTTGTTTTGGTTGGGAGAGATTAAAAAGAAATCGCCCAATACCTCAGTAATTATGATGACGGCCTACGGAGCGGTCGATTTGGCAGTTAGGGCGTTAAAACTTGGCGCATCTGACTTTATCCTAAAACCGTGGAACAACGAGAGGCTGTTGACCACGGTAAAATCTGCTTTTGAACTAAGACAGTCCAAACAAGAGATACACAAGCTCAAAAAGAAAGAGAGCAATCTAAAGCAGCTTATAAATGATGACAAGAATTTAATCATAGGAAACTCCAAAGCCCTTAACTCGGTTCTTAATTTGGTGCGTAAAGTGGCCAAAACAGATGTTAATGTTTTAATTACGGGCGAGAACGGAACGGGGAAAGAATTAATAGCACGTGAAGTACATCGTTTATCGGTTCGAAAAGAAGAGGTTTTTATAGGTGTCGACATGGGTTCCATTGCAGAAAACTTATTCGAAAGCGAGCTTTTTGGGCATATGAAAGGTTCTTTTACGGATGCTAAGGAAGACCGTGCCGGTAAGTTTGAAGCAGCCCATCAGGGTTCTTTGTTTTTGGATGAAATGGGAAATCTTTCATTACAGATGCAGGCTAAACTATTGTCCGCTATCCAAAATAAATCTATAGTAAGAGTTGGTTCCAATAAATCGGTCAGTGTGGATATTCGATTGATTTGTGCTACCAACTGCAACTTGGAACAAATGGTATCGGACGGACTTTTTAGGGAGGATTTATTATACAGAATCAATACCATACATATAGAAGTACCACCCTTACGTGAAAGAGAAGGGGACATTTTGATTCTATCTGATTTTTTCCTGAAAAAATTCGCCAATAAATACGATAAGCCCAGTTTACGAATAAATAATTTGGCACAGGAAAAGTTAATGGAATACACTTGGCCAGGAAACATAAGAGAGCTTCAGCATACCATGGAACGAGCGGTCATCCTATCTGAAGGAAATGTACTTAAGCCAACAGATTTTCTGTTGCACTCCAAACCTTCACAGTCTTTTGATAACGGCCCAGAGACGTTGGACGAAATGGAGCAACAAATGATTTTTAAGGCCTTGGAACAGCATGATGGCAATTATAGTGCTGCCGCTGATCAATTAGGGATTTCCCGCCAGACCTTATATAATAAATTGAAGAAAAAAAAGTAACCAATGGCAAGTAGAAATTTTTATTACCGAGTTATTTTAAGGGTATTGATTATTGTATTGACAGCATTGGCATTTGCTTTTGCAATAGTTAAGCTATGGTACTTTACAATTGTTTTCTCTATTGTTTTTCTTGTGTTGCAGGTTTATTATTTGATTCGGTTTATCAATAGCACCAATCGCAAGATTTCTTACTTTTTTGACGCTATTCGCAATGAAGATTTTACTTTAAGATTTCCAGAAAAGGTTTCCATAAAGTCGTTCAAGGAGCTTAATCATAGTTTAAATAGGGTCAATAGCGTTATTCAAGAAATTCATTTGGAAATGCAGGTTAGGGAAAAATACTATCAGGAAATCTTGAAGCAGGCGAGTATTGGAATCATGACCATAAATGATAAAGGGCATATTCTCTTTGCCAATCCAACGCTAGAGAAAATGCTTAATCATAGTCCCTTGAACCATATCAAACAAATTGAACAAATTGATGAAAACCTGTATGAAACCTTCAAGACCTTAAAACCCTTTGAACGAAAACTTTTCCAACTGACCAACGAACGGGAGCAAATACAATTGGCACTTAAATCTACGCCACTTACGTTAAATGAACAGTCTCTTATGTTGGTAGTGGTACAAGATATCAACGCCGAACTTGATGAAAAGGAGACAGAATCTTGGGTACGATTGATACGGGTTCTTACACACGAAATCATGAATACGATTACGCCAATAACCTCAATTACGGATTCAATTATAAAGTACTACAGTAAAGATGGAGAAATAATATCTTCAATGGACTTGGACGACAGTAAAATCAAGAACACCTTAAAAGGTTTGGAAGTCATAAAAGAGCAAGGTGGTAACCTTATGGAATTTGTGCAGTCCTACCGTAGTCTGCTCAGTGTTCCAGAACCAAACAGGACAATTGTTAAAGGGAAAGGATTCTTGGGAAAAGTAGATGTTTTAATGTCTGCTAGATTGGAAGAGGAACAAACCAATTTTAGGGTAAGCTGTTCACCAGAAAACCTAGAGTTTTTCATTGATGAAAAGCAATTGACCCAAGTACTCATCAATCTTTGTAAAAATGCCCTACAATCTGTACGTGAAATTGAAAATGGAAAGGTGCTGATGAGGGCGGGCATTGAAAAAGACGGCAGAAAATATATTGAAGTAAGGGATAATGGTCCTGGAATCCCTCCAGATTTGATAGAAGAGATTTTTGTTCCCTTTTTCACCACCAAAAATGAAGGAACGGGCATAGGGCTTAGTCTTTCCAGACAGGTAATGCAATTGCACGGGGGCAGTTTAAAGGTTCGTTCCGTTCCTTACGAGGAAACTGTTTTTAGATTGAACTTTGCATAATCCCTAAATTTTTAACCTTAATGAAAGACAAACTTTTGCAATTCTGTTGGGACTATGTGAACGAAAAAATGGAAAAGCTTCAAAAAAGAAGCTTGGCATTACGCGAATCACTCAACTCGGAGACCAAGAGCAGTGCAGGAGACAAACATGAAACAGGTAGGGCAATGGTTCAATTGGAACAGGAAAAGCTTGGCAAACAACTTTTTGAACTTGAAGAAATGAAAAGACTCCTTCAAAAGGTGAACATTACAAAAGCATCTCGCAAGATTGCTTTGGGGAGCCTGGTAAAAACAAGCTCTGCAAGCTACTTCATTTCAATATCCGCAGGAGAATTCAAAGTAAATAATGCATCTATTTTCTGTGTTTCTCCCGCGTCACCGATCTCCAAGGCTTTGCTAGGGAAAGAAACCAATGATTTTTTCACCTTCAATGGAGCGCAAAAAGATATTTTGGATGTTTCTTAACCAACTTATATTCAATTAGTTTTAACTATTTCTTAAAATATAGAGAAGCGTTAGTTCGCTATCTTGTGGAATCAATAACCAAAAATAAACATCATGAAAACACAAGAAGTTGCGGACAAACTAGTAAGTTTCTGCAGAGAAGGACAGTACGATGAAGCCTACGGCCTTTACGCCGAGGATGCTGTAAGTATGGAAATGCCCGGTATGCCCAATGAGGTTACCAAGGGTAGGGAAAACATTATTAAGCAATATCATGAATGGGCTACCGGAATAGAGGAGATGCACGGCGGAACCGTTGGCGACCCAGTTGTTGCGGGAAATCATTTTGTGGTACCAATGTCGATGGATGCCACCTTTAAGGAAACTGGAAGAATGCAAATGGACGAGCTTTGCATGTACCAAGTTGAAAATGGTGAGATAAAGAAAGTTTCCTACCATTACGAGGTGCCCTCTATGGGTTAATCTAACCTCGGTTTTTGACGATTGATCTTTTTGGAGGAATCCATTTTCTTGGATTTCAATCGTTTTTCAATCGAAGATTTTGAAGGTTTTGTTGGTTTTCGCTTTTTGGGAACTTCCAAAGCCTTTTTTAATAAGCTGAAAAAACGCTTGATGACGAGCTGCTTGTTTTTGTGCTGACTCCGTGCTTCATCACATTGCAAGATTAGAATTCCTTCTTTGGTAAATCGGGTTTCAAGCTTTCTAAGGATACGACGCTTCTCTTGGTCAGAAAAAGCTTGTGAAGTCTCCAAAGAAAAGGACAGTTCTACTTTAGAAGAGACTTTATTAACGTGTTGACCTCCAGCACCACTGCTTCGAATAGCTTTAAAGTTTAATTCTCTAAGTATTTGTTCTCTATTCAACTTGAAGACGCTTGTTAATTGTGTCTAAAGATACATTAAGGAAAACAGTATCACCGGGCTTTAGTCTCTTTTGCGTATTGAAGTAAAGAACGGTTTCGTCGTTTGCCTCAGCTTCGTTTAGATAATGACTCCCCTTAAAAAAAGTGTTTTTTACCTCAACCTTTAAACCTGTAGTGTCAGAAACTTGAAGTTCGTGGGGATAAATCAGAACAGATTTAGCAATCTCCGAATAGGCTTTCAATAATTTAATCGGGATTTTGTTGACTTCTCCAAATAACGAAGCAGTATAATAATTTGGGGGGCTTTTGTATAGTTTTTTCGTTTTTTGATGGGCTACCATTCTTCCTTGTTCGAGAACAAGTGTTTGTTCCGCATACGGTAACACATCGTTTGGATCATGGCTAGCCGTTAGAACAGTTATTCCTTTTTTCTTTAAATAGGGGAATAGGTTTCTACGGAGGGTATTTCGCTTAAAATTATCGATGTGTCCAAAAGGCTCGTCCAATAAAAGGACTTCTGGCTCCTGAGCCAATACACGGGCCAAGGCCACACGCTGTTGTTGGCCACCACTCAGATTTTTGACCTTTGTTTTCGCATAGGCTTCAAGCTCAATAAGGTTTAATAACTTTTCAATTCTTTGTTTATGGGTGTCACGTTCAAAAACGGATAAGTATTGCCCAATGTTTTCGGCTACGGAAGTAAATGGCATCAGGTCAAAATCTTGAGAAAGGTACTTCATGTACGATTCTCCCGGGACTAGATTGTAATTTGGGCCAAGGGCCTCGTTTTCGCCCCAAAAAATAGAACTGTTTTCTGCATGTAGGAGTCCATAAATAACTTTTAGAAGGGTGCTTTTGCCAGAACCGCTCTCTCCCATCAACGCCAAATGCTCTCCTTTGGCCACCGTAAAAGAAATATCCGCAAGAATAGTTTGGTCTTGATAACCGAAGGAATCTATATAAACTTTAAGCATAGCATGTAAAACAACAAAAAATCCGCTTCAATAGAAACGGATTTTTAAAATTCTTAAGGTTTTTTTAGTCCTTGAACTCTTTTAATACAGCTTGGTTTGGAAGTTGGTCGTACCCCATATTAAATAGCGTAAAGCCAAAAATGTCGGCATATTGCTCAATGGTTTTGCTTACCGGTGTTCCCGCACCGTGTCCTGCATTGGTTTCTATCCGTATTAGAGTAGGATTGGTACCGGTTTGCTTTTCTTGTAATTCTGCAGCAAACTTGAAACTGTGGGCAGGTACCACACGGTCATCATGATCTCCCGTGGTTACCAAAGTGGCAGGGTATGCTGTTTCTGCCTTTACATTGTGGACTGGGGAATATCCTTTGATGTAGTTGAACATTTCTTCATCATCTTCTGAAGTTCCATAGTCATAGGCCCAGCCGGCACCGGCTGTAAACGTATGGTAGCGAAGCATATCCAATACGCCAACGGCAGGTAATGCTACTTGTATTAAATCTGGGCGTTGGGTCATGGTTGCACCAACCAATAATCCTCCGTTAGAACCACCACGGATAGCCAAGTATTCTTTGGAGGTGTACTTATTTTCGATAAGATATTCTGCTGCTGCGATAAAATCATCGAACACATTTTGTTTTTGAAGCTTGGTCCCGGCAATATGCCATTCTTTACCGTACTCGCCACCACCCCTTAGATTGGGAACGGCATAAACTCCACCTTGTTCCATCCATACTGCGTTCACAATACTGAACGACGGGGTCAGACTTATATTGAATCCTCCATACCCATAAAGTATAGTGGGATTTTTACCATTCAACTCAACACCTTTTTTATGGGTAATGATCATAGGTATTTTTGTGCCATCCTTTGAGGCATAAAACACTTGTGTTGACTCATAATTCTCTGGATTAAAGTCAATTTCTGGTTTCCAGTATTGCTCATATTCACCTGTTTCCACGTTATATTTATAAGAGGAACTCGGGGTGTTGTAATTGGTAAAAGAAAAATAGAATTCTTTTTCTTCCTTCTTGCCGCCAAAACCATTGGCACTGCCTACACCGGGTAATTCAACTTCCCGTACAAGCTTGCCTTCGTAGTCGTATTGCATTACTTTGGAGATGGCATCGACCATGTATTCTGCAAAAAAATAACCTCCGCCATTTCCCGCGGTCAATACATTCTCGGTTTCAGGGATTAAATCGTTCCAGTTATCTGGAGTTGGGTTTGAAGCATCGGTGACCACAATTTTTTTATTGGGCGCATCCATATTAGTGACCAAAAAGAGCTTGGAACCTTCATTGTCTATGACGTACGTATCTGATTCTGTATTGTCCAGCACAGTGACCAAATCACTATCGGGCTGTGTAAGGTCTTTTAGGAATAGTTTATTCCCCGAAGTTGATGTCGAAGCGGAGATAAACAAATAGGTTTCATCTTCCGAGACATAGCCTTGAACATAGCGGTGCTTTTCCTCAGGAGTGCCACCAAATATTAATTTATCCTCGGATTGGGGAGTTCCCAATTCATGGTAATACAATTTGTGCTGGTCGGTTTTTGCAGATAGCTCACTCCCTTTGGGCTTGTCATAACTGGAGTAGAAAAAACCATCATTTCCTTTCCATGAGATTCCACTGAATTTTATGTCCACTAAAGTGTCTTCGACAATTTCTCTAGATTCGGAGTTTATGACAATGCCCTTGCGCCAATCACTACCACCCTCTGAAATTAAGTAAGCTGCCTTGGAACCATCTTTGGTAAATCGTAACCCCATCAAAGATGTTGTTCCATCTTCAGAAAATGTATTTGGGTCTAAAAAAACAGCTTCTTCCTCGCCCTCTTTTTTTCTGTAGACCACATATTGATTTTGAAGCCCATCATTTTTATAGAAATAGGTATAGTCGCCTTCTTTAAAAGGAGACCCTAATTTTTCATAGTTCCAAAGCTTTTCCAGTCTATTTTTTAAATCTTCCCTAAAGGGAATTTTGTCCAAGTACCCAAAGGTAGAAGCGTTCTGTTCCTTTACCCAAGCCTCGGTCTCTGCACTTCTATCATCTTCCAACCAACGATAGGGGTCTTCGACTTTGGTTCCAAAATAGGTATCTACAGAATCGACTTTTTTGGTAGTAGGATAGTTCACAACGATTGGTTCTCTTTTGGTGGTGGTTTCACAGGCCGCGAAAATGATTACGGCTGCAAAAAGACTTATTTTTCGCATTTTTTAATAGATTGATTCTGTTAAAAATACTACAAAAACGTACAATCTCTAAAGAGAAAAAAGGCTTTAACGTATTTTAAGAAACAATTTCTGGAGTGTTGGAAATCAGCTTGTTCTCCACCAAATATTCTGCAATCTGTACCGCGTTTGTTGCGGCTCCTTTTCTAAGATTATCAGAAACGACCCACATGTTCAGTGTGTTTGGCTGCGTTTCGTCCCTACGTATGCGACCTACAAAAACATCATCTTTACCATGGGCATAAATAGGCATAGGGTAAGTATTTGTATCTGGATTGTCCTGTACAGTAATACCAGGTGTCTCACTTAGTAACTTTCGTACCTCACTTAAATCGAAATCTTTATGGAATTCCACATTGACGGATTCAGAATGACCTCCAGCCGTTGGAATACGAACCGCGGTCGCAGAGACTGAAAAAGTTCGGTCATCCAGTATTTTTTGTGGTTCTCGAGCCAATTTCATTTCTTCTTTAGTATATCCGTTTTCTAAGAACACATCGCAATGTGGCAATGCATTTTTACTTATAGGGTAAGGATAGGCCATTTCACCTTTTACACCAGCAATTTCATTCTCAAGTTGTTGAACAGCTTTTACTCCGGTTCCAGAAACGGATTGGTAGGTAGAGACCACTACACGTTTCATCTGGTATGTATTGTGGAGCGGACTTAATGCCAATACCATCTGGATGGTAGAACAGTTGGGGTTAGCAATAATTTTGTCCTCGGCCGTCAGTTGGTTTGCATTTATTTCAGGGACTACTAACTTTTTGGTTGGGTCCATACGCCATGCAGAGGAATTGTCTATAACTGTGGTGCCGACTTCAGCAAATCTTGGAGCCCATTCCAGAGAAGTGTCGCCACCAGCTGAGAAAATAGCGATATCGGGTTGGGCAGCCACTGCATTGGCAAGTCCAATGATGGTATGTTCTTTTGCCTTATAGGTCAGTTTTTTACCTACAGACCGTTCAGAAGCTACTAACAATAAATCTGTAATTGGAAAACTACGTTCTTCAAGAACTTTCAACATTACTTCGCCCACCATACCGGTTGCGCCAACAACTGCTACTTTCATTTGTTATTTTTTAGTGCAACAAAGGTAGTGTAGAATAAAAACTAAACAAGCATTCTCTTTTCTTCTAATCAAAAAATAACAAAATGTTATAAATAAAACAACCATCAATCCGTTAGCGAAACAGATTGATGGCTTTAAGAGTATTACTGTGATGTAGCGGTAGCCCAATAGGGCCTACTATTTTTGTTTTTGTAATAAATCCCTGATTTCAGCGAGCAATTCCTCTTGGGATGGGCCTTTTGGTGCTTCGGGAGCTGGTTCTTCTTTTTTCTTCATCTTGTTCACTCCTTTTACAATCATGAACATTACAAAAGCAACAATGATAAAATCGATAACGTTAGTCAAAAAATCACCATACAGTACCGCTACTTCTCCTATTTTTTCACCTGCATCGTTCATAGCGCCTTCTTTTACGATATATTTTAAATCTTTGAAATCTGCATTAAAGATCAGACCAATTAAAGGAGAGACTATTCCTCCAGTAAAGGAAGCAACAACCTTATTAAATGCTGCACCCATCACGAAACCTACGGCGATGTCCACCAGGTTTCCTTTCATTGCAAAATCTTTGAACTCTTTCAACATAGTATAATAGTTTTAGTGGTTAATACATCCACAATGTAACCAAAAAATAATCCTGAGCCAATGACAACCTGTAAAATTATAGGTTTACAACAACTCTTTTGACCCTTGGTGAAATGGCCGTTAGGATTTCGTATGATATTGTGTCAGCAGAAGTTGCAAAATTTTCTGCGGATTTATTTTGTCCAAAGACCACAACTTCATCCCCTTCATTGCAATCAATGTTGGTAACATCAATCATGATCATATCCATGCACACGTTGCCAATAATTGAAGCTTTTTTTCCATTGACAAGAACATGACTTTTTTCATTGCCATAATGCCTACCAATACCATCCGCATGGCCAAGTGGTAATGTTGCGGTTCTAGTTTGGTTTTTGGATGTGAAGGCTCTATTGTAACCTACACTTTCATTTTGCGGTATTTCATGAATTTGGGAAATAACGGTTTTTAACGTGGCTACAGGTTTTAGTTGCTCATCAAAAGCTTTTTCATTTCCATAACCATAGAGTCCTATTCCGCTTCGGACCATTTCAAACTGTGCTTCAGGATAATTTAATAGCCCCGAGGTATTCAAAAGATGTCGGAAAGGAACATACCCTAGCTTGTTGTTCAACGCAGCACTTATTTTCTGAAAAGTAGCTATTTGCTTTTGGCTAAAAACACGCTCCGCCTTATCCTCCGAAGCTGCCAAGTGCGAAAAAATGGAAGTTACCTTAAGTTCTTGCCTATTTTTCAATTGAAGCACAATAGAATCAATATCATTTTCTCTAAATCCCAAACGATTAAGACCGGTATTGAATTTAATATGAACAGGGTAGTCCGTTTGATTTCTCTCCTTGGCAACCGCTAAAAAGAGCTTAAGGATTTTTGGCGAGTACAAACTAGGCTCCAAGCAATGCTCTATAACTTCACCAAAGTTTATAGGCTGTGAATGCAAAACTAAAATTGGTGTTGTAATGCCCGTATTTCTTAGTAAAATACCTTCATGAACATAGGCAACGGCAAAATAATCGGCACCCAACTCTTCCATTTTTTTAGCAATGGTCACCATATCGCTACCATATGCAAATGCTTTTACAACAGCTAAAAATTTGGTTTGGGGCGCTAATCTAGATTTTAAAAACCGATAGTTATGTTTTAATGCAGCTAAATCTATTTGCAGTGTAGTCTCACCAACTTTATCCATTGGCGGCTTTCTTTTTCGCTTCTACTTCTTCAGAATCCACATCCATTTGGCTTACCTTTTCTTTGAGCATGGCTTTATAGAATGCAGCTCTGCTTAACGGTTCATACTCTCCAGTTTCCCCAAGGAGGACCAATTTATCCTCATCGGATTTTCTAAAACTGTAGTTGGCCAAATTTCCGGTACGTGTACAAACCGCGTGGACTTTGGTAACGTACTCTGCCGTGGCCATAAGTGCGGGCATAGGCCCAAAAGGATTTCCTTTAAAGTCCATGTCCAGCCCGGCAACAACAACACGGACACCACGATTGGCCAAATCATTGCAGACAGTAACAATCTCATCATCAAAAAATTGGGCTTCGTCAATTCCAACAACATCACAATCATCTGCGAGCAAACGAATGTTGGCTGCAGCGGGAACGGGGGTAGACCTAATTTCATTGGAGTCATGGGAGACGACCATATCTTCGTGATAACGGGTATCCACGATAGGCTTAAAAATCTCTACTTTTTGTTTGGCAAACTGCGCACGCTTCAATCTTCTGATCAATTCTTCGGTTTTTCCAGAGAACATAGAACCACAGATAACTTCTATCCATCCAAATTGTTCTTTAGGGTTTACCGTGTTTTCGAGAAACATACCGTATTTTTAAACGAAATTGCGTAGTTTTTTCGTTTGATTAAAGCAAAGCACAAAACTACTAAAAAAATATGCCTCGATTTAAGAATAAAATTTAACCTTTTGTTCTTAGTGGGATACTAAAAATGATTTTATTTTTATAGTACAAATTAATAGCTATGATACGGAAATTAAGGGAGGAGCTGATAAAATTGTCCACTGATATTATAACTACCAGAGAGGACCAAGAATTGACGGAACTTTATGATAAGGCCAAAGAGATTTATGAAAAGTTGGCCGTACTCAAATTTATAGATGAGAAGCTAAACGATGTTGAGGTGGATGTTTCCAAGAATGTAATTGCATCTCGATTTGAAAAAATGGCGAATGCCGTATTGAGCGAGAACATTTCGGTACCGGAAAGTAATCCCCATGAGGAAGATATTATTATACCCGGAATGGACACCATTAAGGATATGGTCTCAGAAATGCCGCAAGATGTTGCGGTAGAGCATGTTTTTAAAGAATTTGTAGCAAAACCTGAATTTATCAAGAACGAGAAAGAAATACTTTCCCCTAGTGAAGAAAAGACAACTTCGGAAAATGTTAGGTCAAAATCCTTGAACGATACATACATCAAGGATCTTCAAATTGGTCTTAACGATAAACTGGCCTTTGTAAAGCATTTGTTCAATGGAAATATGGATGATTACACCCGTGTACTTTCACAATTGAATACCATTGATACCGAAGAACGATCCGTAGCCTTCATCAAAAACATGGTAAAGCCAGAATATAAGGATTGGAAGGACAAAGAGGAATACGAGGGTCGTTTTATGGCTTTGATAGCACGCAGGTTTGTCTAGATAAACCTTATCCAGTTTACTTTTTATACTTTTAAGGTCACTACAACCTTAAAATAAATGACCATGAATCTGAAGAAAATTCTTTTCTGGGCTTCAACTGTATTGTTGACGGCCATTATGTGTTTTTCCGTTTACAATTATTTTTTCAATCATGAGATGATTCGAGAATTTTTTGTGAACATGGGGTATCCCACCTATCTTATTTATCCTATGGCTGTTGCAAAAATTCTAGGATTATTGGCCATATGGGGTAATTTTTCAAAATGGTTGAAAGAATGGGCCTATGCTGGGTTCTTCTTTAATTCGATTTTGGCATTCTTTGCACATTACATGGTCAGTGATGGCGAACATATGGGAGCTGTTTTAGCATTTATCTTTGTTCTGACCTCTTATTTTTCGGAAAAAGAAGTAAGACGGTAACGCTAGCTTATGGGGAAATTATATTTGGTGCCGACACCAATAGGAAATCTGGAGGATATCACACTTAGGGCCATAAAAACCCTTAAAGAAGTTGATTTTATACTTGCGGAGGATACCCGTACTAGCGGAAAACTACTCAAATATTTTGAGATAGGAACGCCGCTTCAAAGCCACCATATGCACAATGAGCACAAACAGGTAAGCACCTTGATTGAAAAATTAAAAAGCGGGACTTCGTTTGCCTTGATCTCAGATGCCGGAACCCCGGCGATTTCAGACCCTGGATTTTTATTGACACGGGCGTGTGTGGAAAACGATATAGCAGTTGAATGTCTGCCTGGTGCAACAGCATTTGTTCCAGCACTAGTGAACAGTGGACTCCCTAACGACCGTTTTGTCTTTGAAGGATTTCTACCTATTAAAAAGGGCAGACAAACCCGATTACAATTTTTGGCAGAAGAAACACGGACGATGGTTTTTTATGAATCACCACATAAATTGCTGAAAACCCTGACCCAATTTGTGGAATACTTTGGTGAAGATAGACCGGTTTCAATATCTAGGGAATTGACAAAATTGTATGAAGAAACTGTAAGGGGAACCGTTAAGGAGGTACTAATACATTTTGAAACAAAACTACCAAAAGGCGAATTTGTAATTGTGGTGGCAGGTAAAAAATAATGCAACAACTATTATCAGAGATAAGGAATTGTGAAGTATGTAAGGAACATCTTCCTTTGGGACCCAGACCAATCGTTGTAGGGCATCCGAACGCACGAATTTTGATTATTGGGCACGCACCAGGCACCAAAGTACATAAAACCGGAATACCATGGGATGACCATAGTGGCAAACAGCTTCGCAAATGGATGGGCGTAACGGACGAAGAATTTTACGATGAGACCAAAATCGCACAAATGCCCATGGGGTTTTGCTATCCCGGAAAAGGAAAAACAGGAGATTTGCCTCCAAGGACCGAATGTGCTCCTTTATGGCATAGACCACTTCTCAACAAAATGCCTAATCTAAAATTAACAATTCTTATTGGACAATACTCCCAGCGGTATTATTTGGGAAAGAAAATGGAAAAAAATTTAACCGAGACCGTGCGGAATTTCATCAACTATGTGCCTTATTATTTTGTTATACCACATCCATCACCCAGAAATCGATTTTGGATAAGCAAAAATCCTTGGTTTGAAGAAGAGGTCGTACCCATGCTTCAAAATCATATCGGCCAACAACTAAAAAACTAGTGAGAAATACTCGAACGTAACCTGCTAAAGGTTTCTGGTTTCATATTGAGATAAGAGGCCAAGTATTTTTGCGGAATCACTTTTAATTCTTCTGGACAACGCTGCATAAAAGCTACATATCGTTGTTCGGCGGATAGCGTCAAAAGTTCTACTTCTCGGTGCAAACGGCCAAATAATATATTTTGAAAAAACAAGCGCCCCCAAATGTTGAAGTCAGGGAATTTTTCAAATAATGTTTGATAATCGGTTAATGTAATACCCAATAATTTTGAAGGCTTTAGCGCTTCTAAAAAAGTATAGGATTTTTGTTTGGAAATAAAGGAATCAAAAACTCCAGAAGGACTTCCCGAATAAGAAAATCCCAAAACCACTTTCTCTCCTTTTTCGTTAAGAATATAAATAGCCTGTACCCCTTCGAGCACAAAATAAAAATAGCGTTCCGTGTTGCCGGCTTCGGTAATCAAATCATATTGATTAAAGGTCTTGGGCCTCCACAGCGAACGAAAATAGTTTTCATCTTCTTTTCTAAAATTTACTTGTGGAAAAAATTGCTTTAAGCGAAGAAAAGTTTTGTCATCCATAACACTCCGACTGTAGAGAATTTAAAAATAGCTAATATCGACTATAGTCAAAGAAAAAGTGAAAGTAGAAAGATGAAAACGTGTTATGCCAGAATTTCATCGATTTGTACCATGTGTCGCTCCAAATGGCAAAGCAAAAATTCAAAAGCCTCGGGAAGGTAAAATTTTACAATAGGACCTATTGCCGATGTAACCTTGATTTTGGTAACGTCTTTGTTCCTGCTTTTTAAGATAGATTGCTTTAGATGGTTGTGCAATTCAAAAAACGCATCGAAAACCTCGTCTATTTTTTCGCCTGTCAATTCGGTCTTATCCAACAATGGCTCAAAACGTTTCATTGTTTTCATTTTCATTTTTCGGACTCCATTCTTGGGCCGTTGTCCTTCAATAACGAATTTCTGCCAACGTCTTGTCTTAAACCCTTTGGGTTCTTCTTCAATATCTGCTGATTTTACTAGAGTATTGTTTATTTTTTCTACATACTTGCCATAGGCAATGTTGAGGTGCGCAATGATTTCAACAATGTTCCAAGCCTTTGGGTTAGGAGGCGTTTTTAGTGTGGTTAAATCTAAGGTCTGATGTTTTTTTACCGTATTTAGAATATGATTTAATCGCTGGATTTGATTTTCTGACGTGAGGACCAATGCTGCCATACTTTTATTTTTTGGTAAAGTTCACGGATAGCGTTGCAACAAAACTTGATGTAGGTCAAGAAATGGCGCAAATAGAAATGTAATAAATCATCGTCCTCTAAACAAGAACCCTGAGCATATTCCAATGATAGCATATAACTTTTGCCTTAAACTATCGGTTATTTTAGTATCTAAAATAAATAATGCTATTACGCATATTAAAACCAAGATAAATGCAATCAAATCCTTATATCGAGTAATGATTAACTCTTTCATAGAAGTATCCATTAAAAAATTTAAACCATAGAACAAATATATGGAATAATTTTTATAATAGATTTTATCTATGGTTATAAGAAATTAATTATCACTTCAATATCTACTCCCATCATGCTTGCCTTCTTCCCAACCATGTTTTCCCAAATACTGTGCTCCACTTTCTACGGCACCTTCTTCAATTGAAGTTCCCATGGAATCGTTCCAGCGGTTCAAATATCCAAATAAAGAGATGACACCGAGCATCTCCACAATTTCACCTTCGTTCCAATGTTCGTAGAGTTTTGCTTTGATTTCTGCATCCACTGCATTGGGAACTTGAGAGGCGGCCAAGGAAAAATCTAAAGCTGCACGTTCGGCTTCTGAGAAAGCTGCGTGGGTTCGGTATTCCCAAATGTTGTCCAATTGCTCCTGCTCTGCACCATAGCGCTCTGCCGCTCTAATGGCATGTGCTTGACAATATCGACATCCCGTAGCATTACTGCTCACCCATGCAATCATCCGTTTTAAAGCCGACGTAACCCTACCTTCATTGGCCATAACCGCTTTATTGAGATTGATAAATGCCTTTGAAATAGCTGGCCTATGCTGCATCGTTAAAATGGAGTTTGGACAAAAACCAAGAGTCTCGTTAAAGAATTCTGCTAATTTTTTAGTCTCTAAATCATGATTGGGATCAAGCGGATTTACTAATGCCATAGATGTGTGTATTAATTGTATTTTTGGAAGTTACAAGAAACGAAAATTTGACATCATGGCAAATCATATTACTACCAAATGGCTAGGGGAAATGGCCTTTGAAAGCAACAACCCTTCAGGACATAGTTTAAAAATAGATGCAAGCCCCGAAGATGGGGGAAAAGGAGATGGCTTTCGCCCAAAGGCACTCATGTTGTCTTCTTTGGCTGGTTGCTCAGGATTGGATGTTGCTTCGCTCATCAAAAAAATGAAGCTGGAAGTCGACGAATTCCGCATCGAGACCATCGCTAATTTAACGGATGAGCATCCAAAATATTATGATACGGTAACTATTGAATATCATTTCCATGGTTCCAACCTTAACGAAGAAAAATTACAGAAAGCTGTTGATTTGTCCGTTGAAAAATATTGTGGTGTCATGGAAATGTTCAGACGATTTGCAGAGTTGGAGATTAAGACGGTGTTTCATGGGTAAAGCTTAAGTACAAGTTTTAAGTTCAAGCTCAAATTTCAAGTACAAGTTCAAAGCGCAAGTTTAGAAACTATGCAGATTCATAAATATTTATAAGCTTTGTAATTATTCAAATACAACTTTCAAGCTCAAACCCAAGCTTGTTTTTCGTAGAACATATGAAAGATAAAAAGTTTGACTTAGAAGATAGATTAGTAGCGTTTGCGGCAGATATAGCTCTGTTTTGTAAAGAATTACCCAATGATTTTACAGGTCAATACTATGGAAACCAACTTTTAAGGTCTGGTGGTAGCTCAGCGCTGAATTTTGGTGAGGCGCAGGGGACAAACTCGGATAAAGACTATATTTATAAGCTTTCACTAGCACTAAAAGAACTAAAAGAGTCCAGGGTAAACCTAAGAATTATGTGCAAAATCCAATATGGCTCTGAAGAAATACGGATAGCACTACTCGATGAGATAGAACAATTAATCAAGATTTTTTCAACCATCATAAAAAATAAAAGTAAATATTGAGCTGAACTTGTACTTGAAATTTGAGCTTGAACTTTTTTTGAACTTAAAACTTGAACTTGTATTTGAGCTTGAACTTGAACTTTAGAACCATGCGCTGGACCATAAAGCCCAAACCTATACAAAAGGATATCGACCAACTTTCCAAGGCCTTGAAGGTGGATGGATTGGTGGCACAATTGTTACTACAAAGAGGAATAACTACCTACGAAAAAGCGAAATCGTTCTTTCGCCCTCAACTTTCCCATCTGCACGACCCATTTTTAATGGAGGATATGGAGAAAGCGGTAGCACGGATTGAATCAGCTATAACACACAACGAAAACATTTTGATTTATGGGGATTATGATGTGGATGGAACAACTTCCGTTGCCTTATTGTCCTCCTATCTTTTGGAACAATACCCCAATGTTGCTACGTACATACCTGACCGCTATACCGAAGGCTACGGTGTATCGTTACAAGGAATCGATTTTGCTTCGGATAATGATTTTACTTTGATTATTGCTTTGGACTGTGGCGTAAAAGCCATTGAACAAGTCACATATGCCAAAGAAAAGGGAATCGATTTCATTATATGTGACCATCATAGACCAGCGGATACCCTTCCTGAAGCGGTTGCAGTTCTCGACCCCAAACGAGAAGATTGCAAGTACCCCTATAAGGAACTTTGTGGCTGCGGTATAGGTTTTAAATTGATACAGGCCTTGACCTTAAAACATGGGGGAGCTATTACTGAACTTATCCCGTATTTGGATTTGGTTGCGACTGCCATTGGGGCGGATATTGTTCCGATAACTGGGGAAAATCGAGTTTTGGCTTACTATGGACTACAAGTAATCAATACTGATCCAAGGATTGGGTTTAAGGCGATAATCAATCAGATAAAGAAAAAATCGCTCACCATTACCGATGTTGTTTTTATTATAGCCCCCAGAATAAATGCTGCGGGTAGAATGGAGCACGGCCAGCATGCCGTGAACTTGCTGGTTGAAACTGATTTGAACAATGCCAAAAAGTTTGCGGCTGCCATTGAGACGTTCAATTCGGATAGAAGGAATCTGGATAGGGAAATCACCGAAGAAGCCTTAGCGCAGATTCAGGAAAACAAAGAGGAAAATCGATATACATCTGTAGTTTATGATGAAAATTGGCATAAAGGGGTTATTGGTATTGTGGCCTCCCGTCTTACGGAAACCTACTATCGCCCAACACTGGTTTTTACTAAAAGTGGAGAAAAACTTGCAGCTTCGGCGCGTTCTGTAAAAGGGTTCGATGTGTACAACGCTTTGGAGGGCTGTTCCGATTGTTTGGAACAATTTGGAGGGCATAAATACGCTGCGGGACTTACGCTTCTTGAAAACCAATACGAAACATTTAAAGCACAATTTGAAAAAGTAGTCTCCGAAAGTATAGACCCTAGCTTATTGGAACGGGAGCTTACCGTAGATGCTAAAATTGAATTACATCAAATCGATGATAAGCTATTACGAATCATTAAACAGTTCGCTCCGTTCGGTCCAGGAAACATGACCCCTATTTTTATGGCTGAAAAAGTTCAGGATACAGGTTATGCAAAAGGTGTTGGTGAAGATGAAAAGCACCTAAAGATATCGGTTTTTCAAAACGGCTCGCCTAACTTTGGGGCTATAGGTTTTAATTTTGGGGATAAATTAGAGCGTGTTAAAAATAAAAACCAGTTTGGCATTGCATTTACGATAGATGAAAATGAATGGAACGGTACAACAACACTCCAACTAAAGCTAAAGGATGTAAACTAAACGTATGAGAATTGAGCATTTGGCGATTTGGGTACAAGATTTAGAACTCATGAAAGATTTTTATGAAAACTATTTTGAGGCCAAAGCAAGTAAAAAGTACCATAACCCTACTAAAAATTTTACTTCCTACTTCTTGAATTTTGATATAGGCACTCGTCTTGAACTTATGCATCGACCAGATATAAAATCATTTGATAAAACGGAAGAACATATAGGAATTGCACATTTTGCGATAGCAATAGGTTCAGAAGATGCAGTTGATAAATTAACCGAAGCCTTACGAAAAGATGGTTTTGATGTTGTGGGAGAACCGCGAACCACGGGTGATGGATACTATGAAAGCGTGGTAATGGACCCTGAACAGAATCGAATAGAGATTACAGTCTAGTATGGAGCAGAAACTTGACCCCTACGCAGCACTACGTTATAAAGAATTCAATATTTTTTTGGGTGTTCGTTTTGCTATGGTCTTTGCGTGGTCCATGCAATTTATTGTTATAGAATGGCAAGTGTATTCTTTGACCAAAGATCCACTTTCGTTAGGGATTATTGGGTTAATGGAAGTGATTCCGGCAGTAGGCATGGCACTCTTTGCTGGGCATATTGTAGATCAGAAAGAAAAAAGAAACCTACTGATAAAGTGTATCCTTGGGTTTTCGGTAATTAGTCTTGGGCTCTTTTTTCTGAGCGACCCATCTTTGGAAACAAGCATTTCTTCAACAAACATTTTGTACGCTATTTATTTCTTGGTTTTCTTGGGGGGGTTGGTAAGGGCATTTTTAGGTCCAACTATTTTTTCTTTGATAGCCTTAATCGTTCCAAAGAAAATTTATCCCAATGCGGCTACTTGGAGCAGTTCCACTTGGCAAATGGCATCTGTTCTTGGTCCGGCTTTGGCAGGATTTAGTATTAGTTGGATTGGTGTTCACTGGTCCATGTGCGTAATTTTTGCCTTTTCATTGATAGCCTTGTTATTTCTTTTTAAGATTTCTCGCAAACCAATTCTAAACCCTAAAATTGGGGAACCCGTTTTTCAAAGTTTAAAAGACGGACTAAAATTCGTGTTTAATAGCAAAGCTATTTTTGGTGCACTGACTTTGGATATGATTGCGGTGCTCTTTGGAGGTGCCGTAGCACTTTTGCCCATTTATGCACAGGATATTCTCCACGTAGGTTCTGAAGGTTTTGGTATTTTAAGGGCCGCTCCAGCGGTAGGAGCTTCCATAACCATGTTGGGTTCTACACGGTTTCCATTGCACAAATATGCAGGAAAGAAATTGTTGTTGGCCGTCTTTGCATTTGGTATTTGTATTATCGTCTTCGGGATTTCCACTTCATTCTGGCTTTCTGTTGCAGCTCTGTTTTTAAGTGGTGCCGTAGACGGCGTTTCTATGATCATTCGCCAAACCATTTTACAATTAAAGACACCAGATCATATGCGCGGCAGGGTGGCTTCCGTGAATTCCATCTTTGTAGGTTCCTCGAATGAGCTGGGTGCTTTTGAAAGTGGATTGGCCGCAAAACTTTTAGGAACGGTATCCGCAGTGGTTTTTGGAGGTTGCATGACGTTGTTGACGGTAAGTACCACAGCTTTGGTCTCCCCAACGTTTAGAAGATTGGATTTGACAAAAGATGTTGAGGAGCATGAGAAAGACTAATCTTCTAACTTTTCAAGCGATAATTTTACCCCATCAAAAACGGCATAGGTAAAATAGGAAATCCAGTCGCCAAGATTGGTGTATCTGGATTTTTCATTGAGTTGAATTTCCATGGGAAGGTGGCGGTGCCCAAAAATAAAGTGATCGTAGTGCTGGCTTTCCAGTTTTCGTTTGGAATATAGAATCAACCATTCCTTATCCTCACCCAAGAAAGTAGCATCTGCCTCACCCGAGATGATTCGATTATTAACGGATAAGTGTTGTGCCAAACGGACACCTAAATCAGGATGTAACCATCTAAAAAACCATTTGGCAACAGGATTGGTAAATACTTTCTTCATGCGTTTAAAACCTTTGTCGTAAGGCCCCAAACCATCGCCATGCCCAACAAAAAAAGAAGTATCATTAATTTGATATTGTTGTGGTTTATGGTAGACGGGTATGTTCAGTTCTTCTTCAAAATAACCGTCCATCCACAAGTCATGATTTCCAACAAAATAATTGATTTCAATACCAGAATCCGTTAGTTCTGCCAGCTTTCCCAATGTTCGGGTAAACCCTTTGGGAACAACGGTTTTGTATTCGAACCAAAAATCGAATAAATCTCCCATTAAAAAGAGTATGGCAGCATCGTGCTTAATAGAATCCAACCAGGCCACGAATTTCTTTTCACGGGGCAGGCTTTCTTTTGAGGTGGGCGCACCCAAATGATTGTCACTTGCAAAGTAGACTTTCTTGCCCTTAGGAATGGTAATGGTTTTCATTTAGGTGTAAAGATAAGAATTACAGCTTTTGAGATCAATTGTCCACCGCGAACCACTCCGCAAAAGATGTCTCTGTTTCCTGTAATTTGACAGAATGTAGTCTGACATCTTCTGGAAGGCGCTTTTTTATTTTTTCAACAAAGTCAATGACCATGTTTTCACTGGTAGGTTGGTAATCGGCCAGAATCACGTTATGTCCCCTTTCCGATAGCTCCTTGGCGAGTTCTATATGTGGCGTATTCTTATTGAAAACTGTGGCATGATCAAACCTATCTACAATCTCTTCTTTGACTATTCTTTTTAAATCACCAAAATCTACGACCATTCCTAATTTTACATGCGCAGTATCTGTTATAGGTGTTCCAATAACAGTGACCGAAAGCTTATAGCTATGTCCATGAAGATTGCGGCATTTACCATCATATCCGTATAGGGCATGACCCGTTTCAAAGGAAAATTGTTTCGTGATTCTAATTTTGTCCATTATTTAAGATTGATGGGCAAAAGTAGGAATTTAGATGAAAGAACTATCAGCGACTAGCGTAGAGTAAATAAGAACCTCCTATGATCAAAAAAGGGGCAGCAATCATAAAAAGGATGACGCTCCAACGGTAGAGTCCCCAAAACGATATGGTCTTTACCGCTCCACTATCATTTTTATCATAGATAATCTTTACTTTTTCACCTACTTTATATGCTGGTGGGTTTGAACTTATAGCACTTTCAAACGTTCTTATGTTCTGTGACCTATCCTTGAACTCAAAAACTGGTTTGTACATGGTACTACCATCGCTTTGATGGGTATGAAATTGGATTACGGTAGCTGTAGTTTTTATGCCTTTTTCCAGGAGACGCTGGGTTTTTTGGTATGTGGTATAGGCGTTATAGGCCAGAAAAGTACCGATGAGAAAAAGAAGCAAATAAAATAGAATCCATAGCATACCCCTGTTTTTGAACATCGTTACCGCTTAAATTTACGCCTTGTCCGAATACGATTTACAAAAAATACAATCAGTACAACAAGTGCAAAAATTGGAAAAATGAGGTCGTTATTAAGAAAGTTAAAAATATCCATATAAAACTTTGAGTATATACTAATAAGCATACAACGAAAACTAGAATCGATTAGTGTTTGGGAATCTCATAACAATTGCGTTTACTTTTTGAATTTGGACAAGGCATTTCGGGTAAATTCTGATAGCGCCAACATTCCTGATGCTTCGGCTCTTTCAAGAAGTAGGTCGCTCCAATGCTCGGTACCTTTCCAAAGAACCTGTTTCATTTTTTCCAAGGCTTCTGGGTTGTAGGATGCTAATTTTTGGGTATGGAATTCTAACTCTTTGTCCATTTCTGCAATGGAATCGAATACTTTGGAAAACAATCCTTTTTCTTTGGCCCAATAAGCGTTTTTCCATTCTGTTGGTACCAATGAAAGTTCTGCTAAGCCAGATTTGCCCAATTTTCGTTCCACAGCTGGCGCTATGACCAATGGTGCAATCCCTATTGAAATTTCAGAAAGTTTGATGGACGCTGCTTCGGTGGCAAAGGTATAGTCGCAAGCAGCTGCCAGACCAACGCCACCGCCTACGGTTTTCCCCTGTATACGACCAATAATGGGTTTGCGGCACGTTCGCATGGCATTGATTACATTAGCGAAACCACTAAAAAATGCTTTCCCTTCTTTAAGATTTGAAATAGCAACCAATTCATCAAACGATGCCCCTGCACAAAAAGCACGGTCTCCTTCGGATTTTAAAACTATGATGGATGCTTCATCATTATTGGAAAGCTTTTCGAATTCTTTGGTTAAACGTTCCAATAACTCTGAAACAAAGGAATTACTGGCGGGATGGCCAAATTCGATCGTTGCTATCGTATTTTCGATTTTTGTATAAAGGCTTCCGTTAGGGCGGGTTGTTGACATGTTTTGTTTTTTAGTTGTCTGCTTCGACTACGCTCAGCACAAGGCGTTGTCAGTCGTCGGTTTTTGGTTGTTCGTTAGTAATAGGATTTGTAAGCTTCTAAACTCTAAACTCTAAACTCTAAACTCTAAACTCTGAACTCTGAACTCTGAACTCTGAACTCTGAACTCTGAACTCTGAACTCTGAACTCTGAACTCTGAACTCTGAACTCTGAACTCTGAACTCTGAACT
>JBCCEC010000007.1:0-101507 GCA_039030475.1 Bacteroidota bacterium | reverse complement strand
TGTTTTCGGTCTGTATAGCTGCTCAAGGCACAGAACCGACTTTGGAAAAAGTGGGGAAAATGGTAAAAGCTACATATTTTCACGAAAACGGTGAGATAGCCCAAACAGGCTATTTATTAAAAGGTAAGTTACATGGACAATGGTTCAAGTACGATACGAATGGCAAGAAAATTGCCTCTGGTAAGTACGATGAAGGCAAGCGAGCAGGAAAATGGTTTTTCTGGGAAGGTCAGATTTTGAAAGAGGTCGATTTTGCGGATAACCGTATTGTCAATGTAAAGAATTGGAATCAATCTGAATTGGTTTCCGTAGACAAATAATTTTAGAATTAAGTGTGCTAAAAAGCCCTGATTGTATTTTACGATCAGGGCTTTTTAATTATATGCAAAACAAATTAATTAGGCTGCTATCTCCAGAGTTCCTTTTTTATCGTTCTCTTTTTTATTTCTATTTTTTCTAATCCTTACTTTAATTCGGTAAACAAGGCTGAAAAGAATAGGTACAATTATCAATGTTAAGAAGGTAGCGACTAAAAGCCCATAAATAACCGTCCATGCTAAGGGTCCCCAGAAAATAACGTTATCTCCACCAAAGTAGATATTTGGATTAAATTCACTAAAGAACGTAAAGAAATTAATGTTGAACCCTGTTGCTAACGGAATCAATCCTAAAATGGTGGTAATTGCCGTTAGGAGTACTGGCCTTAACCTCGCTTTACCTCCTTTGACCACAGCTTCCATAAAATCCTCTCTGTCCAATAATTCATCATCTTCAAGGTCTAATGCAACCTTTTTTCTATCGATTACCAACTGTGTGTAATCCAATAGTACCACACCGTTGTTTACCACAATACCCGCCAACGAAATAATGCCCATCATGGTCATTATGATAACGAATGCACTACCCGTGGCAACGATACCTCCAAACACTCCAATTAGACTTAGGAATATCGCCAACATAATGATTCCAGGTTTTGAAACTGAGTTGAATTGGAAGATTAGAATAAAGAAAATCAATCCTAGTCCAGTAAAGAATGCACCCATCAAAAACGAAAACTCTTTTTCTTGTTCTTCTATTTGACCTGTATAGTCAATTTTGATATCGGCCGGAAGCCCATCGAAATTCTCCATTTCGTCCTGAACTTTGCTTACAACCACTCCTGCATCATTAAAACCTGGTGCAAGGGCAGAATAAACTGTAACAACACGTTTAACATCGCGATGTTTTATGGCACTAAAACCAGAACTGTTCACCTGTTTGGCCACTGCAGAAACAGGAACTTCCTTTATTTGTCCCGAAGATGCATCCCTGAATGTAATCTTCTGGTTGAATATTGCACTGGTGTTATATCTGTTCTGTTCGTTAAAACGAACATAGATATCATAATCTTCACCATCTTCTTTATAGATACCGGCTTTTGCCCCAAAAATAGAATTACGCAATTGTTGCCCTACCTGTCCTGTGGCAACGCCCAGTTCTCCTGCTTTTTTTCTGTCAACCTCAACAAGCATTGCAGGTTTGGATTTGTTGACATCGACCTTAAGTTCATCGATACCTGGAATATTCTTTGAGTTGATGTAATTACGCATTTTCTCAGCTGTAGCGATCAATTCTGAGTAATCGTCACCTTCCAGCTCAATATTGATAGGATAACCTGCTGGCGGGCCAACGGCATCCTTTTCTACAGAAATCGCTACGCCTGGATAGATGTCTTTTAATGCCTCCTGAATCTGTTTCATGAGTTCATTACTATCTGCTCCCTCTCTAAATTTATATTCTCGCATCGTGGCGGTTATCTTTCCGCGATGGGGCATTTCCGCCGCAGAACCACCATCGGTCATTGGGTTGCCCGCACCTTCTCCAACTTGGGATACCGCACTTTCCGTTAAAAAGTTGAAATCCTCGTTCATGTAGATATTTTGGTTAATGATACCATAAACCCGCTCTTCAATGTCCTTTGTGATAGCATTGGTTTTTTTGATATCCGTACCTTCCGGATATTCGATGTAAACCGTAATTTGATTGGGAGTGTTATCCGGGAAAAACTCGATAGCGGTGCGTTGAGTGGCTGCCGAGAAGATAAACCCTGCTATGGCAACAAATAACAATACAAATGTTCCGACCGCTATAAAAATTGCTTTCTTGCCCGACAATGCATAACGTAGCGTTCGTTCATATAAACGTTCCCATCTAGGCAGTATCTTATTTTGAAAACCGTTTGCCCAATTTCTTAAGAAGAGTCTGTAGATCCATAACAAGATTGCAGTAAATAGCATTAAAGTTCCGAGTGCACGGTAAGCTCCGCCGAAAATCAAAATCAACAGTCCTATTACCCCCATAATGGAGGTAGTTTTAATAATTTGTTTCAACGGCATACTTTTATCCTCTGTGGTCATAAACTTGGAAACCAGTACAGAGTTAAAAAAGATAGCAACAAATAGTGATGAACCAAGAACTACCGAAAGTGTTACTGGGAAGTAAATCATAAACTGTCCCATTACTCCAGGCCAAAGACCAAGAGGAACAAACGCTGCTACTGTTGTCAAAGTTGATATAATAATAGGGAATGCAATTTCGCCAATACCTTTTTTAGCAGCCTCTACACGCGACATGCCTTCTTCATCCATTAAACGATATACGTTTTCGACAACAACAATTCCATTATCAACGAGCATTCCCAGCCCCATGATCAATCCAAAAAGAATCATGGTATTCATCGTGTACCCCAAAAGATTCAAAATCATGAGTGACATGAACATCGACATTGGGATTGCAAAACCAACGAACAGTGCATTTTTAAATCCTAAAAAGAACATCAACACGGTAACGACCAGAATAATTCCAAAAATAATGTTGTTCACCAAATCGTCTACCTGACCAATGGTCTTAGAGGATTGATCGTTTGCAATAGTAACTTCTACGTCCTGTGGGAATACATCTTTTACAGCGTTGTCCACGATAACCTGAATCTGTTCTGCAGCGGCTACCATGTTCTTTCCGGCACGTTTTTTAACGTCCAACATAACTACTGGGTGTCCAAATTCCCTTGCAAACGTTGTTTTATCCTCTTCTTTAAAAGATACTTTTGCTATATCCTTCAAATAGATGGGATTACCGTTTTCGGCTTTGACCACAAAGTTTTCAAGTTCACTGGGTTTTTCAATTTCACCAACAATCCTAATAGTTCTGCGTTGTCCGCTGGTAATAAGGTTACCTGCAGAGGTCGTCATGTTTTCCCTACTGATGGTATTGATAACATCATCGAAGCTTACTTGTGCAGCCATCATTTTATAGATGTCCACGGCAACTTCTACTTCTTTCTCCTGAACTCCTCGAATATCTACCTGCTTTATTTCTTGCAAGCCTTCGATTTCATCTTCCAAATATTCACCATACTCCTTTAACTTGTCAACTGGATAATCACCAGAAATGTTAATATTGAGAATTGGGATTTCTTCGGACATGCTCAGGTCGAAGACGTTGGGCTCTACTTTCGCTCCATTGAACGTGGGCCAGTCCTCCCCGGCAGTTTCCGTATCTACCTCGTCTTTTACTTTTTGTAAAGCAGCTTCAACAGCGATTTTTTCATCAAACTCAACAATGATCATGGAATAATCCTCTTGTGATGTAGAGGTAATCTCTGTTACATTGCTCACTGTTTTTAGCTCATCTTCCAGAGGGTCTGTAATCAATTTTTCAATATCCTCTGCGGTATTCCCTGGGTATATGGAGCTAATGTAAATTTTGGTTTCTTTTATCTCCGGAAAGCTTTCCCGTGGCATACTAAAGTAAGCCGAAGCCCCTAAAAATAGAATTACTGCAATTAAAACATACATTGTTGTTTTATTGTCAATAGCCCAAGACGATAGTTTAAATTCCTTATCTACTTTTTTCTTTTGCTGTTTCATATTTTAGTCTTTGGTCTGTAGTTGATAGACGTTAGTTTTTGATTTCTTTCTTAAGATAGTTTTGAAGGCTGTTCGGCATCTTTGACAATTCAACAAGTTGTGTTTTCAATTTTATCTCCTTTTTACTCGAAATGTACTCTTGCCTGCGTGCTATAGTAATACAAACAACACTTTCTTTGATAGACCCTATAGCAATTTGTAAAAATCTATTGAACTGGGCATTTGTATTTCCAGCACCTTCTGCAATGTTGAGAGCAATGGATGTGGCCGCTCTTATGAATTGAGATGTAAGGCGATAGGTTTCCTCTTTTGGGAATTCTTTGCAGAGTTCATATACATCATCTACGAACTCAAGTGCTTTTTGGTACACTTTTAAATCTTCAAAAGAGAAATGGATAGGATTCATGGACTATCGCCTAAAGACTTATATACTTTTTTTGATTTTTACTTTTTGCCCCTCTTTTACGCTTCTGGCACCTTCATCAATGATGCCATCACCGCTATCTATTCCAGAAAGTACCTCTACGAAGTCTCCTTGTGTCTTCCCCGTAGTAATAATGGTCTTCTTGGCGACAGCATCAGTGGATATTGAATCGCCCTCCACCACATATACATATTGCTCCCCTTCAGCATTTTCAGACACAATACTTTGGGGAATCAGAATGGCATTCTCATTGGTATAATCATTGATCATTACCCTTGCGGTCAAGTTAGGCTTAACCTTGCCATCACTACTTGGAACAGGTATTTCTGCCGTGAAAGACCTGTTGCTTGGATTAATGAAGTTCCCCGTTTGTCTCACTTTGGTTGTAATGCTATCGCCCAACACAGGAAAATAAACATTTACATTTTTTCCTGGGGTAACATTGGGAAGATGACTCTCGGGCACCTCTACTTCTATATACATGTTCGATAGGTTTACGATTCTAAAAACTTCAGAACCTGGGCCTGGAGCAACTACAGTTCCTTGGTCTTTTATAACATCGTCTATGATTCCTGAAAACGGGGCCCTAATATTGGATTTAGATACCTGACTTTGCATTTGTTTTACGGCACTTTCTTGTGCTTCGTAAGTAGTTTTTGCTTGAAGGTATTGAATCTCTGAACCAATATTTTGTTCCCAAAGTCTCTTTTGTCGCTCAAAAGTGGTCTTGGCCAGTTCGGATTGCGTTTTCATTTGTGCCAATTGGCTCGATAAACCTCCATCGTCTATTGAAGCTAGTAACTGACCTTTGGAAACTTTTTGTCCTTCTTTGACATAAACCCGATTCAATGTTCCGGATATTTCAGGATAAATGAGCACATTTTGTTTGGTCATTACATCACCTTGAAGTTCCAGATAGTGGTCAAATTTTTCTGCCTTTACATCTATAGTAGTAACCAAGGGCAGTTTTTCATTAACATCCAAAGTAGCAATTACGGAATCCAATGAACGGATTTGATTTTCCAAAACCTTCTGCTGTTCGGAGATTTCACTTCGTTTTGTACGCATGGTTGCCAAATCGTTTCCAGCAATTACACTCTCAACAGAGGTTTTGTCACCACCTCCACAAGAGGATAGAAAAACTATTGCGAGTACGAGATATATTATTTTTTTCATGATGGTATGGTTTTCTTTTTTGATTATTGATTCAATATGGTTTCCAATTCTGTTTTTCTGTTGATTACATCTACCATGGATTGTAGATATTCTTGTTGGGTCGCATAGAGTTGCGTTTGTGCTTGCCTCAATTCGAAACTGGTAGCAATACCTTCTGAATACTTTACCTGGTTTTTGTTCTCAATCCGTTCAGCAAGTTTTAGGTTTTCTTTTGAAGTGCCGTATTCTTCTATGGACAAAATGTAGTCACTTTTAGCATTTTCCAGTTGAAGACGAATTTGTTCCTGTGCCTCTGTAAGTTGTGTTTTTGCTTTTTCCAAAGCAATTTTTGCCCTTTGGGTACTTGCACTTCTTTTAAAAGAACTAAAAATTGGGATGTTCAAGTCAACGCCAAAGTTTGAAAAAGCAAACCAGTCTTGTCCGCTATCTAAAAAAGTAAAACTATCCCCAAACGAAATACCGCCATAGTTAATGAAGGCATTTAGTGTAGGTAAAGCTCTACTTTTAGCTAATTTCAGCTCGTAAAATCGCTGTTCGTTCAAATTATCAGCTAGTTTAAAATCTACGTTATTCTCTATCTTAAACTCGGTATCCAACAACCCCAAGTCTATTTTTTCTTGGGCAAGATCATCCAGATTCTCCGTAAGAATTGTTGGAGATTCTATGGGCAATCCCATCATTAGATTCAGCATTTGTAGTGTAATCTTTTCCAAACGCTTGGCATTCTTAAGTTGATTTTCAACTGAAGAAAGGGTAATTTGCAATTGGTCTACACTTTCTTCGTCCCCCAAACCGTTCTCAAAAATGCGCTTGGTTTCGTAAAGATTTTTCTCTAAAGTAGCCTTGTTGTTTTCTGAAATTAGAACACTTTCTTGAGCGAGAAGCACATTGCCGTAAGCTTCAACCACGGCTTTACGAACATCTAAATCGGTTTTTTCCTTATTATTCTGGCTATAGCTCAAAAAAGCTTTTGTTGCTTGTACCCCAACAATGTAAGAACCATCAAATATTTGTTGCCTTAATGTAGCTGTAGCTGTCGCTTGTTGGGGCTGTCCAAAAACAACTTCCACAAAAGTACCGGGTTCGCCATCTGCAATTTCACCTGGCAATTGAACTACTTGCTGTTTTAATTGGTTAAGATAATTTACAGTACCGTCTATCTGGGGTAATCCTCCAGCAATGGTTTCCCACTTTTGTTTTTGGGCATCCACAATGTCCCTATCGGCATTGATGGCCTTATAGTTGTTTTGTAGAGCATATATAATAGCCTCGTCTAGGCTAAAACTATTTGTACTTTCTTGAGCCTGTGAAAACCACGGCAAAATTAAAAGTAGACTAATAAGTGTTGTTCGCATTTATTCTTGGTTTGAGTTGATGATTGAGTTTAATATTTTTCTTCCTTTTGGAGTAACGATTCCTCTAAGATGGTATTCAAGGTAATAGTCTTCAAGTTCAATTTTTGTAAACATAGTTGATGGGAAAAGGTCCAAGTCACCTAGACTTACCGCGCCCGAAAAGTAAATGCGGGCCACAAACTGTATGTTCAGATTTTCGCGGTATATTCCAATTTCCATTCCTCGTTTTATATTATCGACCACACATTCCTGCATTACTTCAAACTCTTTCTTCTTTAAGGTTTCAAAAATTTTTGGATAATATTTTCGTAGTTGATGCTGTGGGGATGATTTCTCATCTTTTAAGTGTAGCATCACAAACTTTTTTATTTCATACAATTCCTCAATGGGGTTTTTTTTATAGGTCAGAATCTCGTCAATACCATTAGAAATACACGAGAATAAATCCATTGTACTTTCTTCTATTAATTTTGTCTTATTGTCAAAATGAGAGTAAATGGTCTTTTTTGAAATTCCCATTTCATTGGCCAAATCGTCCATGGTAACACTCTTAAACCCTAGATTTAGAAACAGTTCTGTTGCTTTATGTAAAATTTTTTCTCGCATAATAGGCCGCTAAAGTATACATGGAAACTTTAGAAACAAAAAAAGTTTCTAAAGTTTTACATTTTTTTAACGTCTTATTCATTTTCAGTTTTCATAGCTAAATGAATACTATGTAGACGAAAGTGCGAATTGATTTTGGACTGAATTGTCGTTTTTTTTCCTGAATACATGAAAAAATACCTTGTATTGGTTCTCATTCTGGCCTTTAGCAAGGCTAATCTTTTTTTAGGGATCATTCTTCTTTTTGTTTACGTGCTACATAATCTGTGTAGGCAGACTCACCTTCCTCTTTCCAAAATGCGTCGTAATGTTTCCAGTCTGAAAATGTCCCTTTTTTGTCACAAAATCGCTTAAACTTGTTCTGGTGCTTATTCTTTTTGTGGTTTTTGCTTCCACCTTTGTTGCCAAAACCAAAGATTATCTTGGCCAATGCCAGTAATCCTATTGCCTGCCAATATCGCAATGTTGTTAAGCCAAAAATATCGGGCATTAGCCAATTCCAAAGTAGCATAAGGACATATCCCATTAAAAATATGAACATGATACCAACTATAATCATGAACAGTACCTTAAACCCTTTAGTGACATATTTCTCTATTTTTCGTTCGTATTTTTCTCGTTTCTCCATAATCTAAATTTTTTATGTGCTTGTTTTTTCTTGTTCTAATTTTTTTGAAAGTATAGATAGTGCCCTATGTCTTCTGGACATTAGCGTACCTCGTGAAATACCCGTTTGTTCGGCGATTTCTCTATAGGAATATCCTTCAAAGTCAATGGCAATGATGATATCTTGATATTGAGGCTTTAATTTTTCTATTTCGAATTTTAAAGCATTTTTTAATCCTGAAGGATAGGTATTATCTGCATCGCTGTAAAAAAGTTCAGCAAAGTCCGCCCAAAGTCTGTCAATTTCATCATTTTCTTGTCTGACCTTTTTTCCCGTCCGCATAATATCGATGATTCTGTTCTTGATAGCATTGTAAACAAAGCCAGCAATATTGGTTATGGGCGATGCGTCTTCCGACCTAGAAAATATGCGCAGCGCTACGTCTTGGATAATATCCTCGGCATCCCGTTCAGTGGTATCCGTTATTCTTGAATGTACGTATCCTCTTAAAGAACTGTATTCTTCACTAAAAAAAGTGGATAGTTTTTTATAATTGTCTTTATTGGAAACCATTCAAAAAAAGGCTGTTTGCTGTCTTCAATTATAAAGACGAACATTTTCAAATCTATTGCGTTTTCAAATAAACTTTTTTTAAATTTTGTTTGTCATTTCTTTATTGACAGTATTTTTGACCTATGGCAAACTCAAAAACTATAGACGACTACAGGGTACAATTTGTTTCGCACCTGACCCAAGAAAACCAATCAAAAGAACCCAAAAACCTATATGAGCCCATCAACTATATTTTGGGCCTGGGCGGTAAGCGTTTACGTCCAGTACTAACTCTTATGACTACGGACTTGTTTGGAGGCAATTCCAAAGATGCCATGAATGCTGCATTGGCAATAGAAATGTTTCATAATTTTTCACTGGTTCATGATGATATTATGGACGATGCCCCGCTCCGAAGAGGAAAAGCTACGGTACATGAAAAATGGGATATCAATACAGGTATTTTGTCCGGGGATGCGATGCTCATCAATTCGTACCAGTTTTTTGAGAGTTATCCCCCCGAAATTTTTAAAGAGCTTATTTCATTGTTCAGTCGAACAGCAATTGAAGTTTGTGAAGGGCAGCAGTACGATGTGGATTTTGAATCACGGGACGATGTAAGTATCCCCGAGTATCTAAAAATGATAGAATACAAAACGGCGGTCTTGGTCGCTGCTGCCATGAAGATGGGAGCTATAATTGCCAACGCGTCACCACAAGATGCTGATGCGATATATGATTTTGGAAAGAACCTTGGGTTGGCATTTCAGCTACAGGATGATTATTTGGATGCTTTTGGAGACCCTAAATCGTTTGGCAAACAGGTTGGTGGAGATATTATAGAAAACAAGAAGACCTTTCTTGTCTTAAAAGCGATGGAGCTGGCACCAAAAGAACAAAAAGAAGGTCTCATGCATTTGTACTCCATTAGACCAAAAGAAGCTACTTCCAAGATTGATACGGTAAAATCAATTTTTATGGAAAGCGGTGCGGTTGAAGAGACGAATGCCGCCATTACTGCTTATACCCAGAAAGCCTTTGACGCGTTGGCCAATATCAATATTTCAGAATCGAATAAACAGATCCTGAAAAAGTTTGGTGAAAATCTTATGAAACGAACGGTTTAAAAACCCTTCCCAAAAGCGCTTTTATAAATGGGATTGGTTTAGGTGCCGACATAATTTTTATATCCTCCCAAAATGAGGTCTCGTTATCTAAAAATTTTAAAATGAGCGGTGCTTTCCTTCTTTTAAAAAGTGATTCAAAAATAGGTTGCCCCAAGTGGTTCTTTTTATAAAGAATATCCAACAATAACAAATCGTAAAACCAAAACTTATCCTTTTTGGCAAACTGCTTTAATGGTTTTTTCTTTTTTATGTGATGAATCAATGCATCAACATTTTTGTTGGTATTGTAAAAGGTAAATCCAGTGCTGGGTTTGGCCCATCCTCCGGCAATTCCAATATGTAAGACACGATTGGTATTATGTTGATGAAACTCATAACAGGTCATTGGAATATTGCCACTTTCCTTTTCCAAGATTGAATAATTGGGACACTCTAATTTGTTTTCTAAATAGTCTATAATGCCGTTTTCATATTCTGATTTTTCGAGGAGGGTTTCGGAAAACAAGGTATATTCCAAAAGTGCTTCGTTTTCAGAGAAAGGAAGTACGTACATAAAACGCGTGTTTCCTTTTTGGGGAATTGAAAAATCCATAAACGTAGCTTCATCCGTTTTGAAGACCGGTTTTTCGGTCTTGACGAACCAGCCGATAAAATGCTGTTGTAAAACGGGATACTTGTTTTGGTCTTTGGCTTGTTTATAATCAAAAATGCTATTGAAGACTTTTCCCCCGGTATGGCTCTCGGTCTCGGTTATGACCGTGACATCATTTTCGTTTTCTTGAATATCGATGACCTTGTCGTGTAGCCAGGTAACATTCACAGAATTCTTGACTTCACGTACATATTGGTTATAGAAGTCGATTCCCCGAAGCATCTTATAACTATACGGATGTAAAGATGTTGAAAGTGCTAGCTTTTTACCGGCAAAAAAAATGCTTGGCCATTTTCTGTATATGAGCTCATCAAATTTACCACTGCCTTTCTCCCAAAAACACCAGGTACGGTCATTTTTAGTCTTATCATCTTTATCAATTATTAATATGGACTTGGACGAAAAAAAGTCATCTTTTCCAAAAGCACTGGCGAGAAGAAGACCTGCAGCACCTGCACCAATTATAATGTAATCGTAGTTAGGCATTGATCAAAAATAAGGAATAGATAGAGGGTTTACTCTGCAAAAACTTCATAGTGTGTAACTTTTTCTTCAAATTCAAGCAAGTAGTCATGGTCAAGCGGATAGTATTTGGCAATTTCAAAATCATCTCCGGCAAAATTCCTGATGACACCAATGTTCTCCCAATACGTTATTAAGGTAAAATGGGCAATATCCCTTTCAATTCTTCTTAAAAAAGAGAGCTTTACAAAACCTTCTGTTTTTCTGTAATCAGGTATCGCTTTGGATTTCATAAACTCTGTGTATGCTTCGTAGTGTTCAGCCTTTGTTGTTCCATGCCATATTCGTGCAACCATAATACGTTGTTTACTATTCTTTAAGAATGAATATATTCCAAAAGCTTTTGTTGTTAAGCAAACATACCTTTCCTGGGGCAATTTTAGCTACACTTTTGCTCAATAATGTTTTTTGGACTCCATTGGGATATTTACAAATCTACTTTATACATCAATTTTAGAGTCATCTAAAAATTTGTTTTTACAAATAAAAATGTATTTTTGAAAAAATATTCTTATGACCCGCTCTGAGGAAAATTATATCAAAACCATCTTTCATTTAGGAGGAAATACTGCAACACTTGTTGCTACGAATGCTATTGCCGAACAGATGGAAACAAAGCCATCTTCCGTAACGGATATGGCCAAAAAATTGGCGGACAAAGGTTTTTTAAACTATCAACCATACCAAGGAGTTTCTTTGACCGATTTTGGAATAAAAACAGCACTTTCTATCATACGAAAGCATCGTTTATGGGAGGTTTTTTTAGTAAGGAGGTTAGATTTCTCTTGGGATGAGGTTCATGAAGTGGCCGAACAGTTGGAGCATATAAAAAGTGAAAAGCTGATAGATAAAATCGATGAACTTCTTGATTTTCCAAAATACGATCCCCATGGTGACCCTATACCTACAAAAGATGGGGTCTTCTTAGAACGTGACAAACAATTGTTAAGCGAACTACCCATAAAGACCAAGGGTGTCTGTGTAGGAGTAAAGGATACTTCTTCTGCATTTTTGAAGTTTTTGGACAAGTACAACATTGCCTTGGGCAAAACGATAGAAGTCTTGGAAAGAGAAGATTTCGATGAATCCCTACATATAAAAATGGAAGGTAAAGAGCTTCAAATATCCCATCAAATAGCATCTAACCTTTACGTTAAAAAGAATGACTAATGGAACAGATAATCCAATATTTTGAAAGTATCAACCCCATTTTAGCGGCTTTCTATGCTACACTTTTTACGTGGGGATTAACGGCTGCCGGGGCAGCTTTGGTATTTTTCTTTAAAGGCATGAACCGAGCAGTTTTGGATGGAATGCTGGGTTTTACCGGAGGCGTCATGGTGGCAGCGAGTTTTTGGAGCCTGCTTGCACCGGGTATTGAAATGAGCGAGGGAGAAGGTTTTGTAAAGGTTATTCCCGCTGCCGTAGGATTTTTATTGGGAGCAGCTTTTATTTTTGGATTGGATAAGATACTTCCCCATTTGCATATCAATTTTAAGGAAAGTGAGGCGGAAGGCGTAAAAACACCTTGGCATAGAACAACGTTATTGACCTTGGCAATCACATTGCACAACATTCCGGAAGGATTGGCCGTCGGAGTGCTTTTTGGAGGCGTAGCTGCCGGTTTTGATGGTGCAACGATTGGCGGGGCTGTTGCACTGGCCTTAGGGATAGGCTTACAAAACTTCCCTGAGGGTTTTGCAGTGGCAATGCCACTTCGTAGACAGGGATTGAGTAGAACTAAAAGTTTTATGTTTGGTCAGGCTTCTGCAATGGTAGAGCCTATTGCAGCCGTTTTGGGAGCTTGGGCCGTTCTTACTTTCGAGCCTATTCTACCTTATGCACTCTCTTTTGCTGCAGGAGCTATGATCTTTGTAGTGGTGGAAGAAGTTATTCCCGAGACCCAAAGAGATAAATATACCGATATCGCTACAATGGGATTCATAGGAGGTTTTATCATTATGATGACTCTGGATGTAGGACTAGGGTAACAATAAGGAAAAGTAAATTCTAAAATATTGAATTATGCGGAAGTTGATTTTGATACTCTTTGTGTTCACTGCTTTTTTAGGCTATTCCCAAACTGCCGAAAATACGATTCAAGATGAAATCGATAGAGAAGTTTGGAAACCTTTCAAAACAGCTTTTGAAACCTTGGACGGTGAAGCACTCAATGCAATATATGCAGATGAGGTGCTAAGAGTAACCCCACAAGGAATTGATACCGAGAATGCTTTTAAATCCGGAAATCTGAAGCGGTTTCAAAAAAGTAAAGCAGATGGAATGTCCATCACGCTGGACTTCTGGTTTGATAGTAGGCATACCAATGAATCCACATCATACGAAGTAGGTTTTTATCGTATTGGGTTCAAGGATAAGGCAGGCACGACCAACTATAGCTATGGGCAATTTCATATTGTGCTCAAAAAGATTGAGAGCTCTTGGAAGATAACCCAAGATTGGGATACTACCAATATCAATGGTAAACCTATTACCGCAACGGATTTGGCCAAGAAAGATTTTCTAAAGTTCTAGCTATTTGATTCTTTAGGGGTACGCTTTAGGTGAAACTTTCAAATTTAATTGGTGTCTACTGAGCTTTAGCTGTTTTTATTCCCATAATCAATAACCAAAGGCATGTACCAATTTCCCCAATGCTGGCGGGTATGGTAATGTAATTGGAAATAAGGAAATCGCCATAGTTTGAAAAAAGAATTCTTCCGCATACGTCCAAAAAATAACCACAACTACCGATCATTAAAAAAGCACCCAAAAGCTTAGGCAAAAAACCTGACTTGAAAACCAAATATCCAAAAGGGAACAACCATAGGCTCCAAAATACCTGTGCCACTAAGTTTCCGTAATTATAAGATCTTAGCGATTGCATGACCTGGGCTTGAATTTGTTCAGAAGAAAATGAATTAAAATATTCAGCGCCACTCAAAAGTGTAAGAATATCAAGCTTGTGCACCATATTGGCAAAAGAAATAGGAATGCTGACTACGGCCAAAGCAACCATTAATAAAGCCATTTTTTTGTTTACGCCCTTGAACAAGCCATATAAAACCAATGGTAGTAGTAAAAAGAAGGTATAGCATAGTAATCCGGCCAATATTTCCATGCGAAACAAAAATTCTGAAGATTTTAGGTTTTCTACTGTTTCAGCAGGATTTTTCCAGCTTATGAGCTGAGATGGAACATACAGTAAACTGAAAATTCCGGTTACAACAACTAAAAAATAGATTAGTCCGGCAATACGGGCTGTTCTCTTATTGGGTTCCATAGATGAATGGTTTGATGGTCCTTATAAGAAGAGACGTATTCTTTTACCAAAAGGTTGCCTAACTGCCCTTTAATTCTTCCAGCAATAATCCGTAGTCATATTGTAAATCTTCATGTAGTAGAGCTATTTTTTTTTGCAAATAAGTTAGTTGTCGTTCATATAGCTTTGTCAAGGTTGTATTCCTTTCTATGGAAGGATGGAAGTCCTTGAGTTTTTGGCAAAAATAGAGCAACAGTTCCACTTCTGTTTCCTTGTTCCCTGAATAACGAATATACTTTTTGAGATTCCTAAGGATTTTCCGGACACTCTTTTTAATGTAGAAATAACTATTGGTATTAATTTCAGAGAACAATTCATCAACTTCCGACTTAACGGTTTGGATATACCCTTGTTCATTGTCTGCTTCGAACAAGAGATAGGTCAATAACTCTTTATTTTCCTTTTTAAATTTTGATAAGCGAAGGCATAATTCCAATAACTCCTCAGGATTTCGATGTTGAAGCTCTTTTTTAATTTGGACAACGGTAGCTGCTTTCATGGTGTAAAAATACTATTTAGAAGGCGGGGATACTATCTCTCCGTCAATATTGTCTTTACAGGCAATATTGACACCTCCCTTTTTAAAAGGGAGGAGCCTTTTCTAATCAGTTTGATAACTAAAAGCTCCCCTCTTTAGAAAAGAGGGGAATGAATTCTGGCTTTAGGCAGAAGAAAGGGGAGATTGCTTTTCATTTTTCAAAATGACTCTTAATTTCTTCAAGGACAGATGGCAAACATTCAAAAACCATTTTATTTTCAAAACGAATTACCTTGAAACCCAAACTCTCCAAATGATCAGTACGTTTTGTATCATATGCTTGGGCCGTTGGGTTCATATGCACCTGTCCGTCCAGTTCGATGATCAATTTTTCCGAGGCACAATAAAAATCTACAATATAATAGTTGATGCTGTGTTGTCGCTGAAAGCGTTTTCCTTCCAGATTCTTTGCCTTTAAATATCTCCAGAGAAAAGCTTCTGCTGGAGTCATTTTCTTTCTGAGCTCCTTGCGTTTTTGAATTAATTCCATCTTGTTGTGGATTTTTTTCATTGAAGCTAAAACTAAATAAATTTTTACAACAACCCCCTCCTCTTTTTAAAAGCGGGAAATGAATTCCAACGTCAGGAGGGAGAAAGGGGATATTGTTTTTGAGTAAGAGGTCTATCCCTCCGTCACTCTCGCATGTCTACCTATTGGCTGACATACTCAGTAACACCTCCCTTTCGAAAAGGGAGGAGCTTTTGTACCTAGTCTAACAATCAAAAACCCCCTCTTTTTTAAAAGAGAGGAATGAATTTCGACGTGAGTAGGGAGAAAGGGAAGTTTTTCGTCTACTGGATAAGAGATAATCTTAATAAATTCAGCTCCTTAAATACGAAGCCCCATTAACATCAATAATTGTTCCTGAAGAATATTCCGCACCCTCCGAAGCTAAGAAAAGTATGGCATGAGCGACTTCTTTGGGCTGTGCCATGCGCTGAAAAGGAGATTCCCTAAGCAGGTTTTCCCGTTCGGCAGGAGTTAACGTTACTGCAGCCATTTCGGTTTCGGTAAAACCGGGGGCCACAACACCAATATAGATTTTATGGGGTGCTAACGCTTTTGCCAAAGACTGACTCATAGAATTCAATGCAGCTTTGCTAGCACCGTAGGCCGGTTTTGTAGGTTCTCCCCTAAAAGCGCCTCTAGAAGAAACATTTACAATACGCCCGCCTCCTGTTTGCATCATGGCTTTTGCACCCCAATAGCAAAGATTTGAAACGGCAAAAAGATTGGTCTTGAACGTGTTTTCCCAAGCAGATGCCCAATGGTCAAAATCGATTTCATCAATTTTATGAAAAATAGAGATGCCCGCATTGTTGACCAAAACGTCCAAGGCTCCATAATACTGTACAAAATTTTTTATAAGTTTTTCCGCTCCTTCCTTTTCCGAAATATCTTGTTGGAACAGTTGATGTCCTTTACCGGGCAACTCCGCTAGCGTTTGCTTTGCATTTTCAGTATTTGTTCTGTAATTGACGCCCACTTTGGCACCTTTTTTAGCAAAAGCAATTGCTGTTGCCTTTCCAATGCCTCTCGAAGCACCGGTAACTAAAATATGTTTTCCCGAAAAATTCATTTTTATATAAGTATGGAATTCATTTTTACAGAGTGAAATTAGCGGTTTTTAAGAAGAATATCAGATACTTTGACTGGTTGTTGAAATCACTTCTTTCCACTACCTTTAAAAATTAATGATTTCACGTTATTGTACCAGTATTGAATCCAACTGTCACATCGAGCGCAGTCGAGATGTTTTTGTCGACCTTTCGACTGAGCTCAAGGAGACAAAAAGCAAATTGGAAACATAATATCATAGGTATTTGTACAATTACGGACACATAATAAACATCAAAAAAAACAGCCTGACATGCGTACTTTTTTTCTACTATTGGTATCACTTCTTTCAATTCAATTTTCAACGGGTCAAAAACAGCACTTCTCTTATCTAGATGTCTTTGATCTACAATATGTGTCCGACCCTCAAATTTCGCCAAATGGAGAATGGGTAGTGTACCGCAGGATGGGCTTTGATATTATGAAGGATAGGGCTGTGGGAAATCTATGGCTCATAAAAACCGATGGTAGCCAACATCAAAAAATGACGACAAGGGAAGGAAGTGAATCCAGTCCCAAATGGTCGCCTATGGGAGATAGAATTGCTTTTTCCAGCAGTACCGATGAAGGTTCTGAAATTTACATGTATTGGGTAGCTTCGGGTAAAGTTGCAAAACTGACCCAACTGCCTTTTAGTCCTAGTTCTTTAACATGGTCACCAGATGGAAAACAATTGGCTTTTTCCATGAACGTCCCCAAAGCACCACCGGTTATTGCAAAGATTCCCAAAAAACCAAAAGGGGCAAAGTGGGCAGATTCTCCTCGAATTACGGATAGGGTTTATCATGAAGCAGATGGCCGTGGCTATATAAAGCCAGGGTTCAACCACATTTTTGTAATGCCTTCGGACGGAGGTGCGGCAAGGCAGATTACTTCAGGAGATTGGCACCATAGAGGAACACTCTCTTGGGCGCCCAATGGCTCTAAAATTTACTTTTCGGCCAATCGGGTAGAAGATTGGGAATACCGTTTTCGAAATAGCGAAATTTACGCAGTCCATGTGAATGATGGCAAAATAATCGCTTTGACAGACAGGGACGGTCCGGATTATAACCCAATCGTGTCCCCGGATGGAAAACATATTGCGTACATAAGCTATGGCGATAAACGTGAAGCTTATCAAACACGGAAATTGCATCTTATGGATAGTGATGGCAGCAATAAGCGCAGCATTACGGATAATTTGGACCGAAGTGTTTCCGGATTGATATGGGATGCCAAAAGCAATGGACTTTACTTTAATTATGATGACAAAGGAAATGGAAAGGTAGGGCATGTTAGTACCACTGGGAAAGTAACGAAGCTTGCCGATAATAGAGGGGGGACTACCCTTGGAAGGCCTTATGGTAGTGGTTCGTACAGTGTTTCTAAAGGAGGAACCATAGCTTATACGCATTCAAGACCAGATTACCCTGCAGAACTTGCAATTATTGGCCCAAAGGCAAAAACACCTAAAAAAATCACAGATTTAAGTGGTGGATTATTAAAGTATAGAACTTTGGGGACAGTGGAAGAAGTATGGTATAAATCTTCTTTTGATGGTAGGGATATTCAAGGATGGGTGGTCTATCCACCAAACTATGACGCCTCTAAAAAATATCCGTTTATGGTAGAAAATCATGGAGGTCCAATTCTTAATTACGGAGACCGTTTTTCCATTGAAATGCAGCTTTATGCATCCGAAGGGTATGTGGTGTTTTACCCAAACGCTCGCGGAAGCACAAGTTACGGGGAAGAGTTTGCCAATTTATTGTACCGCAACTATCCAGGGCAGGACTACGATGATACTATGGACGGTGTAGACCATTGTATAAAAATGGGAATCGCCCATGAAGACCAATTGTTCGTTACAGGCGGTAGTGCCGGTGGAATAATGTCCGCTTGGATGATTGGCAAGAACAATAGGTTTGAGGCAGCAGTGGTCGCAAAACCAGTGATGAACTGGATCAGTAAAACCTTGGTCGCCGATAATTATTTTGGCTATGCCAATTCAAGATATGAAGGACAGCCCTGGGAAAATTTTGAGCATTATTGGAAATTTTCACCAATTTCGCTCGTTGGTACTATAGAGACCCCAACAATGGTAATGGTGGGGATGAACGATTTACGAACTCCACCAAGTGAGGCCAAACAATTGTACCACGCTTTAAAATTGCGTAAAATTGAAACCGTTTTGGTCGAGATTCCGGGTGCGAGCCATGGAATTGCCAGTAAACCGAGCAATCTGATCGCTAAAATTGCACATACGGTCGCTTGGTTCGACAAGTATAGAACAGCTAATAAAAATGAGTAAAAAGAAACGGCATTGGTTGTGGAACATCGTAATTGTTGTAACACTAATTGTTTGCGTTTTTGCATTTATCCTGCACTATAAAAACTGGCACAAAATCGAAGAGGGACAGCTTAAAATTCTTTCTGGAATTTATTATCAGAACATCCCAATAGGAGAAATTGATAGTCTGTTGTTGGTTGATAAACTGCCCGAAATGGAACGCTCCAACGGATTCTCGTGGATGGCCAAGGAGAAAGGAGTATTCAAAGATTCCATTACACAGACCAAGGTTTATGTTTTTGTAGATGATTTAAAACAACAAAAAATAAAGCTGGTCCATCATGATTCGTTAAAGACATATCTGAATTTTAATGATAGCTTACAGACCCAAAAATTTTATAAAGAATTGAATGCTGAATTACTGGTGCAACTCGAAGACCTTAATTAAGTTTTGGCACAATATGTGTTTTTCTAAAAAAGCTGATATCAATAGTACCTATGAGACTCATTTGTTTTTCCTTCTTTTTAATTCCTGTCTTTTTGCTTTCACAACACACGATTACAGTCAATGTAAGCAATATTCCTTCGGAAGAGGGAAAAATTAATGTTGCTATTTATGACTCCGATGCCACTTTTTTAAAATTTGAAGGTGTTTTCAAATCTGGAAGCACAGCTGCCAAAAAAGGAAAAGTTAGTTTAAAAATTGATGATATCCCCGCTGGCAAGTATGCCATAGCACTGTTTTATGATAAGAATGGCAATGACGAGTTGGATACTAATTGGTTGGGCATTCCCAAAGAAAAAGTAGCCTTTTCCAATGCCAAAATGAAAACGTTTGGTCCTCCAAAATATGAGGAATGTGCTTTTAGAGTAACTTCGGACTTTGAAATTCGCATAGACTTATAAACTTACATTAAGCAACGACATTCCTATGGAAACGATTTTACTGGCCCAAGTTATGGGCGCTCTTTACGGACTCTTGGCGGTTATTTTTGGTGCTTTTGGTGCACATGCCCTAAAAAAGAAACTCACCCCAGAACTACTCCATAGTTTTGAGACTGGGGTGAAATATCAAATGTACCATGCCATTTTACTCATTATTTTGAGTTTTAACCTTGGCTTTGGAAGTAATTTGGACACGTATATTGTGTATTGCTTCGTTATAGGCATCCTGTTGTTTTCTTTTAGTATTTACGGACTATGTCTAACTGCTTCTAACGGAAAGAAACTTCGTTTTCTTGGCCCCGTTACGCCATTAGGGGGTTTGTTGCTGGTGATTGGCTGGACCTTATTGTTATATTCTTTTATCGCCCCAATACTATGACGGATATAAGTTGGAATATGGAAAATCCATGCACGGTCTCCTCGAGCGCGGTCGAGAGGTAGTTAAAGTATAGCAAATAAAATAGATTTCGACTGCGCTCGACCTGACATAATTTATTTTAAAGTCTAAGATACATGTTCCCGTTTATGGTATCTAACCGTAAACTATTTGTGCCATTTCCAATGCTCCCTCTTACCTTTTGTCCTACATGGCGATCGGTCACCTCTAAATCCAGTTTTTCATCTGCATAGATGGAACCATGAACCGTTTCCGCACCTAGCGTAGTATCTGTGAGTGTTACATCTATCTCTCCATTGATGGTTTTTAAATCTAAGTCTCCCTTGTATTTTTTGATATCGATAGTGCCATTGATCAAATCGGCAGTAAAATCTCCTTCGATGATTTCTGATTTTAAATCACCATTGATGCTGCTTACGGAGAAATTGGCATTTTTGGGCACGTACAAGGTATAATCAAACTGGTACATTTGATTGGTAAAATAATATCGTTTTTTTCCATCTGGCCTATTTTTATCACGCTCTTCTTGGAGCGCCTTAAAAATTGCTTTTGTCTCTGAAGTAATTGTGATGGAACTTGAACTTTCTTTTATATCGAGGTCGTATAGGTCAAGATATTTCTCGCCCTCGGTCATAAGCTCTGCCTTAAAATATACAGTGGATTTATCCCAAGTCTTTACCTCAATATCCGAAGCGAATTTTACGTCAACGGAAACTATACGATTGTCGAGTTCAATATTCTTTTCAATGATTTTTTGGGCGCTCAATGATAGGCATAGAAAGCCTACCATTAGTATTGTTGCTATTTGTTTCATGATTGTTCGTTTTTGATGCTGTAAACTTGATTACAAGTATTTTCTTAAAAGGGAAATCATTTTCTCATCGTTAGAAATAAATGCATGGTACATAGGGTTTTCATCGCCAGGGGTTTCCAATTTTGGATCAGCCCCGTTTTTCAACAAAAGTTCTACAACTTTTTTGTGGCCATTCTTTATAGCTTGTATCAAAGCGGTGCCGTCGCTATTGACTACCGTGTTTACTTCAGCACCATTTTCAATAAGATAGTTTGCAACCTTATAATTGCCTTCTCTCGAGGCAATCAACAACGTCGTACCGTCACCTAAAAGCGCTCTGTTTGTAGAGGCTCCTTGTTTGATCAAATATTCGATAAGTGCTACGTTATCGTTCAACGCTGCCGCCATTAGAGGGGTTTCATCTCCTTTTACGTGAAACGTTACATCAGCGCCTGCGTTTATTAATTGTTTCACGATTTTGAAACTCCCCATTCTAGCTGCAAGAACCAAAGGTGTTCTTGGGTCACAGTCCCATTCGCAGGAACAATTTGGGTCGGTGATTTTAAGAAGTTGTGTGATTTTTCCTGTTTCATCGCCTTCAATCGCTTTAAGCAAGGTTTTACAGGAATTGCCATCCACTTTGTTTACTTGGGCCTGCACGCTAAAAAGTCCGAGTAAAGTGAATACTATTAAAAATAAATTTTTAGTTTTTTTCATGATTGTTCGTTTTTGATGTTTCGGCTCCGCTCAACACAGGCGTTTCGACTGTGCTCAATACAGATTATTTTTTTCTCAAATAAATATTTCCGTTAGTGGACTTTAATGAAATGTTCACTCCACCATTGTTGATAGTAGCTTTTACCTTTCTGCCAGACATTGATTTTAGTCCATTTTTTTCTTCTCGCTTAAGCTCAAAATCGGTATAAATATCTCCATTGGTGGTGCTCATGACCAAGTCCGATGGAGTGTTTGTGGGTAGTGCAACATCCACTTCCCCATTCGTAGTGTAGATAGAGATGGGCGAGTCTTGTTTGACTTTTCCAAACTCAACGGTAACCTCCCCGTTCAAAGCATTAGCGGTTACAGGGCCATTTGTATCCAAAATTTCTATACTGCCGTTTAATTCTGCATCGGCTTCAATTTCACCTGAAAAACCCTCTATTTCAATATCACCGTGCCAAGTACTCTTGACCGATATATTTTGGTTTTTTGGGAGGTAGATTTCACCTTTATCATTTTTTCTTAAACTTTTTACGATTAACGTATTCCCGTCCTGTACTACATAAAAGCCAACATCTGTATTGTCGGAACCACCTTCACCAACGAGCCTTAATCCTTTTGCTCTTTCAGAAGTTTTTGAAGTTCTACTGCTCTTTATTAAAAGCTCGTCCGCAGAATGCGTCTTTAGGATAATATCAGATTTTGATTCGATTTTCACCCATTCGATACCACTCAATGATTTGGTATAATCTGTTTGGGATTTAGCACTCGTTCCTATAACCAATGCGACTAAAATTAGTGTTAACTGTTTCATGATTTTTCGTTTTTGATGTTTCAACTGCGCTCAACACAGGCATTTCGACTGCGTCCAGCACGTGTTTTTATATAATTTTCGGTAATCCTTCTGTTATTTCTTTTTTAATAAATGGCTGGGTATCTTCTTGTTCCAGCAACTTTTGCATAGGGGCTATGGCTTTCTTCTCCTGTATTTTCACCAATGCTTGTATTATAGCTACTTGGATGCTCGGGTTTTTTTCTTTCTCTAACGCTTTTATAAAAGCGGTCTTTACGGTTTCAGATGTAGTGAAACTAGAGAGTGCTTCAAATGCATTTAACCGCACATTGTCATTTTCGTCATAAAGCAATCGGTCTGCTAATGCCTTTACGATAGCTTCGTCTGGGTTTGGAAAATCTTCAATATAATTTACGCCCTGAATACGTTTGCTTGCAGATTGGTTTTCCATTAGGGAAAGCATAGCAGCTTGCTTAAATTGAAGGCTTTCGTCTTGCAGAACAACCAACTCTTGATTATTTTTTTGTGATTGCATCACCCTACCTATTTGAAAAGAAGTAACCAATAATGCAACACTCGCAGCCACCTTGAGTAAATTGGATGCCCAATTTGATTTTTCTTTTTTGGGAGCAATGGACACTACTTTTGCAGTAGTGGATTTTTCTTGGTTCAAAGCTGCTTCAAACTTGGCCGAGAGCCTATCTGAAGGAACAGTAACGGCATCGTTTTTAAAAGCATTGAACAAGAGTTTCATTTCGTCCAGTTCTAGTTTACTTCCTATAGAACTTGCCAGATGCTGCTCTACTTTCTGTTTATCGCTATCGCTCAATGTATTGTCCAGATATTCTGGGAACAAATCTGAGATATGATCGTTTTTCATAGCTATATATTTTCTAAATAAATATTCTTAAGTTTTTTTAATACCCTACAAACGCGGGTTTTTACAGCTCCTGGGGTACTTCCAATAATCTCTGCCAGTTCTTCATACTTCACTTCCTGAAACCGGTTCAAGATAATAAGTTCCCGGTCTGCTGAATCGAGCTTATTGAGTGCATTTTGTAAATGCGAATAGTCCTCTTTTTCAGTTTCCCCATTTTCTACAGGTTTAAATTCGAGTACATCGATATCATCATGGTTTCGATGGTTCCTTGTAAAATGGGTCTTTAAATTATTTCTTGCTATAGTAAACAACCATGCCAAAAAAGACCCATTTTTGTACGAACTTCTATACTTGATCAACTTATAAAAGACATCTTGCGTTAAATCTTCGCTCAACATGCTGTCTCCCGACATTTTGTACAAAAAATTATATACATGTTTATGATGTCGGTCAAAAAGAACTTTTAACAAATCTAGATTGCCCAAAGCAACTTTTTGCATTATCATTTCATCTGAAAGCTCTTTCAATTCTTCTTTTTAATTGGTGTTGTTATGCTATAGAATCAGGAATTTAGAAAAGGTTACACGAGAGGCGAAACTTTTTTAAATATGAATGTTAATATATGACAAATGTGTGTCATCCTGCGAAGTTGCCATACTGTATTCTTGTAGAAGGGCCAAGGATGACAAAACTCTGAAACAAGAAGTAAGAAAAACGAGGTGAGAAGTACGAAAGGGGAAGTTTTGGTAATGGACATCCATCATCTGAAAACGAACAACGATAACACTAGAGCACCTTCGACAGGTTCAGGGTGACAAATCTTTGAAAGATGAGGTACATGAAGTGGGAAATACAAAGTATGAAGTACGAAAAAAGGCAGACTTTTTAGTATTTTGTCAACTGTCAAAATACTCAGTTACATCCACAATCTTCTTGGCCGCAAGATTTTGGAGTCTTTCTTTTTCCTGAAACCAAAGACTTGGGTAGCACAAATTTCCATAATAGATAGCCTACTGCTGCGGTCAAGGTCAGATACATTAAAAAGTGTTGCAGCAGTTCCATTATTTAAGAATTTGATAAGCAGCCAATGCTACAAGATACGCAATAATGCTCATACTCAGTAATTGTAGCAAGGGCCATTTCCAAGAGTTGGTTTCTTTTTTTACTATCGCCAGGGTACTCATGCACTGCATGGCAAATGCATAGAACAGCATTAATGAAATCCCAGAGGCTAAGTTGAACAGTGGCTTTTTCCCTGAATGGTGCAACTCGGCTGCCATTCTATTTTTAATGGTCTCTTCTTCATCATTGCCAACACTATAAATGGTTGCCAAAGTACCTACAAATACTTCCCTAGCGGCAAAAGAAGTGATTACCGCGATTCCTATTTTCCAATCGTAGCCCAAAGGCCTCACCAATGGTTCAATCGCTTTCCCAACATTGCCTATATACGAATGCTCCATTTTATAGCTTGCTATTTCTTGTGCCCTTGCTCTTTCTTTAAGGATATTGGTCATTGCCCGGACAGAGTCTTGCATTGATTTTAGACCAATGGCATTAGATTGGTCGACAATACTCAGTTTTGTATTCTGCCTATATGCAGTGATATTATTCTGAATATAATTTTTGCTATAGGGGGATAGTCCTTGTTCTTCAATTCTTTTGGTAACGATTTCTTCTGCATTTTTAAAGTTATCGGAATATCCATTGGAACCCAAAAACCAAAGTACGATTGAAATTGCCAAAATAATCTTCCCCGCCCCAAAAACAAAGCTTTTGGTTTTTTCCAGAACAGTATAAGCCACATTTTTAATTAAGGGAAGTCTGTACGTAGGCATTTCTACCATAAAAAGAGAACTACTTCTAATTTTAAGAATTTTGTTCAATACCATTGCAGAAAAAATGGCCATGCCAAATCCCAAAAGATATAGGAGCATTAATGTCAATGCTTGATAGCTTAATCCTAAAAATCGCCCTTCAGGAATTACCAGTGCAATAAGGATAAGATAAACTGGTAGTCTGGCGGAACAAGTGGTAAACGGCGTTACTAAAATGGTAATCAACCGTTCTTTCCAGTTTTCTATGGTTCTGGTTGCCATAACTGCTGGGATAGCACATGCCGTGCCAGATATAAGGGGTACAACACTTTTACCACTTAACCCAAAAGGACGCATGAGCTTATCCATTAAAAAAACCACTCTACTCATATATCCTGTTTCTTCAAGCAGTGCGATGAACAAAAACAGGAAAGCTATTTGAGGAATAAAGATGACAATACCTCCAATGCCCGCAAGAATACCTTCAGCCAATAAATCTGTAAAAACACCGGGAGGCAAAGTGTTTTTGATCCATTCCCCGGCCATTGCAAATTGCTCATCGATAAAGTCCATGGGGTAACTGCTCCAGTCGAAAATGGCCTGAAAAATAGTGAGTAGAATAATGAAGAAAATGATATAACCAAAAATCTTGTGTGTCAAGATTTTATCGAGAGAAGCTCTTAACCCTTTAGCTGCTTGAAAGTCTACTTTGTAGGCTTCTTTTAAAGTGTCATTAATAAATTTATAGCGGAGTACGGTTTCTTTATGTTGTAGTTTTTTGAGCTCTGTTTTGGATTTTGTAGAAAACGAAGTAGCATCTTGAATCCGCTTCTTCTCAATACGCATAAAATTCACATCTTGCGTAATGACCAACCAAAGTTTGAACAAATCCTCTTTTGGGAAGGCTTTCTGTAAACGCTCAAAGTACTCGGGAGAAATTCTAGAGGTATTTACATTTGGTGAGGTGGACAATGCTGTGTAGTCGGCAATTAATTCTTTGATACGTTCAATTCCACTACGTTTTCTGGTACTTACCAGAGCGATTTTTGTATCCAGTTTTTTTTCTAACGCCTCAACATCAAGGGTAATCCCTTTTCTGGACATCCTATCCGACATATTGATGACCAAAATCGTTGGAATCCGTAAATCCTTTATTTGGGTAAACAACAATAGATTCCTTTTCAGGTTTTCGACATCGCTTATTACAACGGCAACATCTGGATAATCTTTATCTTTTTTATTTAACAAAAGCTCTATGACCACACTTTCGTCCAATGAGGTTGTATTTAAACTGTAGGTCCCTGGGAGGTCAAGAATATAGGCTTTGATGCCTGTAGGGAGTTTACATATTCCTTGTTTTTTTTCAACTGTGATGCCTGGATAATTGCCTACTTTTTGTTTTAATCCGGTAAGTTGGTTAAAGACAGAGGTTTTTCCGGTATTAGGATTTCCAATAAGTGCAACGTTGATTTTTTTGCTCATATGGTTGTGGAATCTTCAATGACATCAAGCTCAATAAGTTTGGCCAAAGAACGCCTTATGGCTATGTGGCTTCCATTCACGTTGATGTAAATAGGGTCGTTTAAGGGAGCTGTCTGTATCAGTTCCACCAAGTTACCGGGCAAACAACCCAATTCTAGTAATTTTATGGGAAGAGCAGTTCCTAAAAAATCGCGTATAATCCCTTTTTGCCCCTGTTTAAGGTCGGTAACTGTGGCCACAGAATCTTATTTAGATTAAATTTAATTAAGGGCAAAAATAGGTAAAAAAGTGCATATGGATTTCCAAACAGTAAAAAGACAATCTTAAATTATTCTGAATAGCTTGCTTTTAAAATATCCAAATCTGCAAGAAGCTTCTCTATTTCTTCGGGATTGGTCCCATCGTAGAAACCACGTATGCGTCGTTCCTTGTCCACTAGAATAAAATTTTCGGTATGAATCATGTCATAGGGTCCACCATCACCATCAGTTTTTACAGCCAGATATGATTTTCGAGCGAGCTCATATATCTGTTTTTTATCACCAGTCACCAAATTCCATTTTTTGTCAATAACACCCTTTTCTTTTGCATACTTTTTTAATTGGGGAACAGAATCAATGGCGGGGGTAACAGAATGGGACAATAACAGCACATTGTCATCATCCAAAATGGAGTTTTGTATCTGTGCCATGTTTTTGGTCATAATGGGACAAATAGTGGGGCATGTGGTAAAAAAGAAATCTGCTACGTAGATTTTATCCTGATAACTCTTTTGGGTTATGATAGCTCCATTTTGATTGATCAATTCAAAATCTGCAATAGTATGGTACTTCTTTTTATAGTGTAGAGTACTGTCGACCAATTCTTGGCTTACCATTGAAGGTTGGAAAACAGGAAGTATTTCTTTTGGTTGCAATGCATTGTAAAACAAATAGATGATGACTGCAGAAAGTAGTAGTAGGACAACCCCAAAAAATTTGTATTTTGAAAAAAATGAACGCATAGTCCACAAAATTACGACCGCGGGACAGATTCTTCAAGATAAAGTATAAGTTTTGGTGCTAAAACTTTCTTAAATCCGTTAATTGACATGGTCATCTTTTTTAGGAAAGTGTTAAAAGCTTACTTTTGTGGGCTTAAATTTAGATATAGTTGTCGATGGGTATTTTTACACAGATAGTGATGTTTGTATTGATCATCTCTGTTTTGGTGATTCTGCATGAGTTGGGACATTTTCTTCCCGCTAAATATTTTAAAACCAAGGTTGAAAAGTTTTACCTCTTTTTTGATGTTAAATTTTCCTTGTTCAAGAAAAAGATAGGAGAGACCGTTTACGGTATTGGATGGTTGCCTTTGGGAGGTTATGTGAAAATTGCCGGTATGGTGGACGAAAGCATGGATACCGAGCAAATGAAGGAGGAGCCAAAACCATGGGAGTTTCGCAGTAAACCAGCGTGGCAACGCCTTATCATCATGTTGGGCGGTGTGATCGTCAACTTTCTTTTGGCGTGGGTGATCTATACCTTTCTGCTCTTCAATAACGGTGACACTTATATTCCTTCAAAAAGTTTGAAATATGGAATCCAAGTGGATTCAATAGGAGAGAAGCTTGGATTAAAGACCGGGGATAAAATAGTTTCTGTGGATGGAAAACCTTCGAAGCGATTCAATGAAGCCGTTCTCGATATTATCTTGGGAGATGAGGTAACGGTAGATAGGGACGGTGAAAAGTTAACCTTTCCCTTAACCGACGAAGGCAAAAAAGAAGTGCTTGAATCGCAGGGGCGAAACTTTATTGGATATAGGTCAAAAGCCAAAATATTGGCTGTATTGGATTCTTCGGTCGCTAAAGAGGCTGGCTTTGTTGCTGGTGATGAGGTTTTGCGAATCAATGGCGGAAAAGTTGAATTTTGGGATGAGTTTACCGATATTGTTCAGTCTTCGGCCAATGAAAAACTGGATGTTCTGGTACTCAATGATGGAAAGGAAAAAACCATTACAGTCACTGTTCCAGAAGAAGCGAAAATAGGGGTTTATCCAGATTATGACGATCTTAGAACCACGGATACCTTCGGTTTTTTTCAGGCAATTCCAGCCGGTTTCTCTAGGACGATTAAAGTTTTAACGGACCAAGTAAGACAGTTCAAAATAATATTCAATTCCAAAACCGGGGCATACAAACAAGTAAAGGGGCCTATTGGCATTGTTGAAATGATGCCCACATCTTGGAACTGGACCTTTTTCTGGAGCTTTATGGCCATGTTCTCCGTCTGGTTGGCTTTTGTAAACATATTACCTATCCCAGCTTTAGATGGTGGGCATGTGATGTTTTTATTGTATGAAATGATAAGTGGAAGACCGCCAAGTCAAAAAGTATTGGAACGAGGACAAATAGTAGGTTTTGTTATTTTAATGGGCCTTATGGCCGTAATTTTCGGTAACGATATTTGGAATCTTGTAAAGCGTTTTCTTTAAAGCTTGATGTATAGCATGTTTCCGTATTACGTTCTATTTTCTTGTGAATTTTGAGAGGACATTTTTAAACTGTAAAAAAGTTTTTTTGTTTGTAACGTAATAAAGAAACTGCTATATTTGCAGCCGCTTAGGATAAATATTCCTCCTTAGCTCAGTTGGTTAGAGCATCTGACTGTTAATCAGAGGGTCCTTGGTTCGAGCCCAAGAGGGGGAGCAGCAATAGTAAGGCTTCAGAGAAATTCACACTCTGGAGCCTTTTTTATTTGCACGCAATTTGCACGTAGATTGAGAGAAATTTTATTTGGAGTCAAACTTTAACATTTCAGTCTAAATTTTTCTAGAATTACTTGCGATTTGTCCCAAATACTTACCTTAAAACTTTGCGGATGGATCCTGTTTTAATTTTATAGTGTTCGGAAAGATAAGCGTTAAGTAAAATTGAAATAGGGCGCACCTACGATACTTCTTAATATCCTTTTTTTCAATCTAAAATGAGACTTTCAAATGGCACTAAACAATATCAAACTTAATTTGACACAAAAAGTTTCCCAAACAGCTACAAATCGAGGCAAATAATATTTTTTACAGCAAAAAATTCCAATGTTTACTGGACCTCCCGGGGTTTTTACAGTAAAACCTTTTTTCACGGATTTTTACACCTTCATAAGTAATTAAAAATCAGTCAATTAAAAATCGTAACATCGCGGTAGCGTGTTACCCTCTTGCTTTACATTCTTCGTCCTGCAAGCAGGACAAAAACTGTAAACACAAAGTGCCTTTCATATCAATCATATTAAACCAAAACGATTCAAATTTCATTGATACATAATATTTAGAGAAAATCATATCATGAGAAATAAAATATAAATCTGTTTAGCATTAATTGAAATCAAAATACGATAGGAAACAGAATATGAGTTTCGAACTATCCCATAAAAGGTGAATTAACGAAACTATTAAAAGAGACCAATAAAAGGACACATCAATTATCCAGAAATTGATTTTTCATACTGCCTCTTAAAACGGCGGTTTTATGGAACCATTAGCGCAACTCTCAAAACTGTTTCAAAAAAGTGACCTTACTGATGAACTGTGTGTTTCTTTGGATAGGGTCAAAAGCATCAATGGTACTTTCGTTAAAAACCAAATAAATGAACGATAACGGGGCATACTCCCAGCTAAACCGAGCATTCCATCTTCCTTGGCTGTCAAAACTATTGAATTGGTAGAATGCCGAAAATTGTACTCTTGGATTCAAAGCTGCACGAAGGGATGCGGTATAAAGGTCTGTAGTTAAATCCTGATTTTCAAAGCCGATATCCTTTATATCGTTTCGCTCATATTCACCGGAAATCGAAAAATTCGGTAAGGGTGCATATCGAAGACCTGTGGATAAAGTGGTCCTTTGCCCATTGTAGAACTTACCCCAATTAATCGCACCTGAAAGAGAGAACTTTCGTGATTGGTCGCTGGCCGCCCTTACCAGTTTTCTTGTGAAAAAATACCTGCCTTGTTCAATTGCCAGGCCCAATGGAGCAAAATCAAAGTTGATGTTTTGCCATGTAGGGATAATATCAAATTGGAAAAAGCTATTGTCTTTCAACCAGGTGTATATTGGATATATGTTTATGGATGCTTGTTGAAAACGTCCAAAATCCTCAACATCATGATTAATGTCCATAAATATCCCGGGATCCCATCTACGCCAAAACGATTTTTCTTTTGGGCGAAAACTGTAATATGCCAGAAAATTATGGTTCATTACATCTTGCTGAAAAACAAAACCCATGTCCGGCCGATAGTCGGAACTAATAAAAGTATTTCTATATCTGGCGAAATATCTGTTTTTACCAACTGTCGCCGATAAACTGCCGGACAGGCCAGTGCCGCTATTTTCACTATCGGTCGAAACTGAAAACAGGTATGAAAACGTATACTCACTTTTAGGTCTGATGATTCCATCAATCGTAATGGTGGTATTAATTTGGCCATCTACATTGGTAGTTTTATTTTTATCGTCTACTCGGTGTGTAACCATGACCCCGACGTTGTTTTCGACCCCATAGTTTTGGGTAAAGCGACCAACTCCAAACGTGCTTCCAGGGCCAAAATCGGTACTTCTTTGGCGAACGAACAGACCTGCCAATGTCCTTTGTTCACTTCTATCGGTAAATCTGGTGCCTATATCTATCGGTGCCGGTGATGCGTTGAAAGTTCCTTGCAATCCTATTGTTCTGCTAAAAAAAGGTCTGAGTTGGTTACTATTTGCTCCAGACCAAATACCCGAATTTTCAAGAAAGAATTGCCTTCGTTCAGGAAAAAAGATATTGAAACGTTCAAGATTGTTTATGGCACGGTCAACATCGGCTTGGGCAAAATCGGTATTGATCGTTAAATCCAATACAGTGTTCGGGCGAACCGCCCATTTTATGTCAGCACCTATTTTGGGCTCCCCTTCATTTATGCTCATGTCATCTCCACCGCTTGTACTATTGTATTGGTAAAGTGCAAAGGGTTCAATCCTAATGTTCGCCGAAGGTGGTGGCACTATTAAATTGATAAGCTTTGCCGCATAGGACATCCTATTCTCTGAAAAGGATTGTGGTATCGCGGGAAAGACTATTTTTTCCACATCTTTTCTTGACAAACGATAGAATGTAATTCCCCAGTGAACAGGTCCTTCCCTATCAGGTTTGTCATACCGGATAGACTTAAATGGAATAGAGAATTCCGCGAAATATCCACGCTCAGTTCTTTGGGTTCGGACCGACCAAAGCGCATTCCAATCAACATCAATATTATTGTCGTTAAAGCTCTGTAAATCCAATTGGTTGCCATACGGTGTGGTCTGGAACGAAACAGCATATTGCTTTGTGTTCTGTGCATCTATTTGGATGCCAAAAACATCGTTTTCCTCATTGTCAAAATCCCTTCTTAAATCCTGTATTCTCAGTCCTTTCTTCCCCAAAGGATCCGCGCAAAACACCCCAAAGTATATATTCTTTTCATCATAGAGAATCTTTACTTCAGTTCTATTTCCATAGGTTCCTCCTTGTAGTGGTTCAACACGGAAAAAATCGGTTACGGGTATTGCCCTCTGCCAATCAGGTTCATCCAACTTGCCATCCATGGTTATCTTCCCCATTGTTTTTATCGACGTTACCTCCAGTGGATCCATAGGTGGTGGAAAATTGTCCCTCCCTATTTTTTGTCCAATAATGGTTTGCGACACGATTGCAATCGCCGCAAATAAAGTCCGGGTATAGAACGACCTTTCACGCATTATTTTTGGCTTTTTGTTTTCCCGGATGTCTGTAATCGATAAAAAGGTTGATCCAGATATTCCTTCCCCATCTTGCGAGAACAGGGTAAAGGGTGAATAGAACTAGGGAGATTACCAAGAAGGTATCAAGGGCGTCCATACCGAGGAATAAATTGGAAATTATAAAGATGGTAACGCCTAAGGCCACACCAACACCATAACTTGCATACATGGCTCCAAAGAAAAACGAAGGTTCAATCTTGTATTTAAGGCCACAATTGGAACATTTATCGTTCATTCTTAAGGTCTTTGATGTTTTATAGGGATGGGGTTGGGCGTACATGGATTCACCATGGCACCTAGGGCATACCCCGGTAAGCATACTATATATTTTTAACCCTTTCAGAACCATGAAAATTGACCATTTTAGTGGGTTACACTTTTAGAAAAAATATTGATAATGACCACTCCAATGGTTATTAAAGTGATTCCTGCAATAGCCGGAAAATCCAATTTTTGTCCAAATCTGAAAAATGCTATTGAAGCAATTAAAACGATTCCGATACCCGCCCATATGGCATAGGCTACCCCAACCGACATTTCTCTTAATACCAATGAAAGAAAATAGAAGGCACTACAGTACCCTATAAAGGCTATGATAGAAGGCACTAGCTTTGAAAAACCGCTGCTTTCCTTCAATGCCGATGTGGCAATGACCTCTGAAACGATGGCTATGATCAGATAAATCCATTTCATTTTTGCCCTGTTTTAAGATTATCGGCAAGCGTTTGGATTTCCTTTCTGGCCAAATCAATACTCTGCTTTTTTCTTTCTTCACCAAAAAACACGGTAGCTTCTACCTTTAACATTGTGACATCATAAATACCTATGTAACCAAAGGCTGTCTTTACCAAGGGGGAAAGACAGTCATAGTCCGAGGTGTCCGGGCTATCATAGGTGGCTCCCCTAGAGCTAATTATGATGGCCTTTTTATCCTTTAACAATCCAGTTTCCCCACTTTCGTCATTTTTAAATGTTTTACCTGAAATCATTATGTTGTCCAAAAATGTTTTGAAGCTTGAAGGGAACGAAAAATTATACATCGGCAATCCTATAATATAGAGATCAGTATGCCTTAAACGCTCTATCAAAGAGATGCTTTCCGATAGTAATTCATGCTGTGCCATTCTCAACCCATCAGCCGGAGTACGGTGCGCATCAAGAAATTCTTGATTGATATGAGCTGGTGTATTTTCGTTTAGGTCCAGATAATCAACGGTAACATTTGGATTCTCCCTAAAAAGGGTGACCGTATGCTTGGTCAATTCCCTGGAAACCGAGCGATCTTTTCTTATGCTGGTATCTATATGTAGTATTTTCATTGTAGTTAATTGTTAGATCTTAGTTTTTTACGTTCATTGGTTTCTTGGATAATATGGTCTACCGAAAACCTGCCTCCGCCCAAAATGATCAGACCGGCACAAATTGTCAATATCAGTAAATGGTATTCATAGCCTTCCATACCAGCTTCATATTGACCGTTCCAATTCATTTGGAAACCTATCGCGGCATGAACGGTTAGTATCATACCTACAAACAGACCGAACATGGCCATGGCGTTAACTCTGGTGGCCACACCCAGTATAAGCATCAAGGAACCTGCGGTTTCGATAAAAACGGTAGCATAGGCTACAATGGCCGGCAGTTGCATATAACCAGTAATAAATTGTTCAAAAAGTTCAAAACCACTACCCAATTTTGTTGAGCCGTGTATCAATATGATAACCCCTAGTGCCACACGTAAAATGGTCGAAGCTATATTGTCATTTGTTTTAAAGATTAATTCCTTCATTGTCGTATATGGTTTTTAGTTTAACTCTAATCGTATAAAAATTCCAGGTTCTGCATCAAAGTCCCAATCTTTCCCGGTCTGTGTTGTATTAAGCGCAAGACCTGCCTGAAGCCATTTGAAATCAAGACCGACACGCAGACGCTGCAGGCTAAAATCGTTACCATCCTCATTGAAGTTCATGGCGTTTTGAAACTGAGTAAACAGCTTCAATTTTTCGGTAAGTTGTGGCCTGTATTGTAATAGGGTATACCATTCAAAAAGAGGGTTGTTCCGCAATTCACTGGTTACGTTGGTGGTCACAAAAAAGGTAGGCGTGTAATAGGCATATTGGACTCCCGCAAGGCCCGAAACCCTATTTTGCAAGAACCGGGCACCTGCCACGGGTCCAAAACCCTTGGTTACTTCGTACCCCACTATGGTATAGTTCATGAAGAAAGTCTCTTCCAATTCATAATTATGAATCGCTTCATTCAGACTGAAGATGTTGAATTTCGGGTTGGCCTCTATTACTTTGTACCACCAGGCTTCGACGATAAAATTGTCATCACTGCTAAAGGCCTCTATAGAGGTTTGTGCATAGTTTGATTTTGAAAAAGCGAAAAAAAGAATTATTAGAAGGTAATAATGACCTTGTTTCATAGCATAAAATGGTTTTGTCAAAACAAAATTATGCCCGAACCATCAATGTCTTTTTATCGTTTTTAAGGTAAAAATGGTAAAATATTAGGTATTTCGATATTTATGCGGAGTGGTGCCCACTGCTTTTTTGAAGTATTTCACAAAATTTGAAGATTCGTCAAAACCAAGATCCTCGGCGATGACGGCTATGGTCTTATTGGTTTGATTGAGAAGCGATTTCGCCTGTAGAATTAAATATTCCTGAATGATATTGTGCGGTGTTCTTTGGGTCGCTGCTTTCACGGCTTCAGATAAATAAGCACCACTTAGATGTAATTGTGAAGCATAGTCCGCTATTTTTAGTTTGTAGTTGGTTTGGGCCTTGATCGCATTCTCAAAATGGAAAGTTATTTCTTCGGCTCGGCTGGTAAAGCCATTTAGTGCGGATTTAGTATTGTAGAATTCCTTTATCTTTTCAAGCAAAATAGTAAGGTACGACCTAATGATGATCTCATTGGATGGTTTATTCTTTTGAAATTCATTCACTAGGTTCTGCATAACGTGTATAGTAGCTTCACGTTGTTCTGGACTAAGAAAGAATACCGGAGTGGAATGAAGGTTGAAGAAAGGGTATCTTCTGTGAAATTCTATTTTGTTAAGATGTTCTCCGAGTAATTCATACTTAAAGAACATCATATAGCCTATGGAATCCTTTTTAAATGCGTTAACGCTCCAAGAAGATATCTGAAATGGTGAGGCAAAGGAAATAACATCATCGATTGGTTTGAAATCCGTGTTCCCTATTTTGATATCCACATCGTGACCGGAGCCAAAAGTCAATTCGAAAAATTTGTGCTTATAAGGTCCGAAAGAAATAGGCTTATCCCCAAAATGGTCTTCAATACGGTATATAAAGAAATTAGGGTTATCCGCCCTTTCTGGAATATCCATTGCCGTAAGCAGCTCTTGTATTTCTTTGTAAATCGTCATATAGTTGTTTAGGATACAGCTAACTGTTCATTGAAACGTTCTTTCCGTTTAATGGTGTAACATTCGATTTGCTCTGTTTTTCCTTTTAGGTTGTTGGCCGTTTCAAATTGAAGGTCATACTTGCCATCAAGAGCTTCCTTATCCAAAATGGAAACTTTGGTGATGATACAATCCGTTTTTAGTGAGCGGCAATGTCCCAACAGCCTTGAGGCCGCATTCAAAACATCACCATGGTATACCAAATGTTTCACATCCCCACCTATTTCACTTTTTACCACTTCACCGGTATGGATGGCACATTTGAATTTTGGGATAGTCTCAAATGACTTTTCAAAATATTCCGCATTCTCTTCCAAGTGGCTCTTATAATCAATAAACAACTCAATGGCCTTTTGGTCAACTTTTGGGCTATTGGCATCCCAAGTAATTACCGCTTCATCACCGACATATTGATAAATATCAAAACTTGAACGGCCGACCAGCTCATTTAATATTCGAAAACAATTTCTAAGTAAGAAGGCATATTGTATACTGCCTAACTCTTCTGCAAGTCGGGTCGAGTCATTAAGGTCAATGAACATAAATCCACGTTTTACCAAGATGGGTTTTACACTGTCCCCAAATGACTGGGAAATCAATTTTGAAAGGTTGCCCGAACGTCTTTCCAGATTAGAAATAAAGAACATCAATGCACTTATAAAAGCAAAGAATGCTATTAAGGACCCAAAAATTGTGGAACTAATAACAGTAACAGCACTTTGAATAGCTTCACTAAAACCGTAATACTGGGACACCACAAAATGGACAATGAACAATCCGAAGGATGATATAAAAAAAGTTACTACAGATGCCCCAATATTGATGATAAGCCTTAAAACGTTGGGCAATCTCATCTTTACCAAGTACACCAAGAGTTTTTTGTAAGTCAAAGCAACAAGTGAAGTAAAAACCAAACCTACATTCGTGATTATCAATAGCTGCCAAAAAGTGATGCTATCTGCAACTTTATTGTTGATGGATTCCTTATCAAGTAGAAACCAAATAACAAAAAAGATATTGGTAAGTCCAGCAGCAATAAAGCTTAAACCAATATGATTTTTCAATTTTTTGATTTCGTAAGTAGTCATTTTTGATTCAATATATATTTTAGGGCAAGATACTTATTCTGACACCTATAGTATTTATCTTATTTAAGGTAAAAAAAGTAAAATAATAGGTTTTTGTCAATATGAATTATCTCTGCCAAATCATGATGTCCCAAGAAAAATTGGGGTTACAAAGGTATTCTAGGATTGCATTGAATTTTTCAAAAGGGTGAAAAACTTGTTGATTTATAAGACCATCTACAAGGACATTAAATCTCTATTATTCTTATATGATACCATTTCGCACTGCTCTATAAAATGAACCATTTAAAGAATATCAAACGGCTAAGCAGTCATTGGTAAAAAGGATATAATAAATGATTATATATTCCTATATTAATCAATAACTATATTCCTTTTACACCACCAATAAAAATGAGATATTGCGCCCATATAATTTTAATCGTATCACTGATCGTTTCATGTTCAGGCAGGGTTGACAAAAAAGGATTATCGACCACGACCAAGCAACATACCCAAAAATGGCCCACACGAAACTGGGAACACGATACTATAAAAAGTTCCTCCTATTTCAAGACAGTGGTTGACTCTTTCCCCGGGAAATATTCACTGTTGATCGTTAAGAATGGAAAAATAACATTCGAGCATTACCAAGAACCGTATTCAAAGGACAGTTTGATCCATGTGAACTCGTGTACAAAAACAGTGATTTCAATGTTGTTCGGGGCCGTGTTCAAAGAACAGTCAGCTTCAAACGAAAATAGGGCTGCCATAGACTTTTTCCCTGAATACGCTGTTGATGATTCACTATTTCAAAAAATTAAGGTCAAGCATTTTCTGTCGATGAGCAGTGGATTGGAATGGAGAGGTGGTATCGATGCCGCCGACGTAATCCAGATGTCGGAAACAAATGATTGGGCGAAATATGTGTTCGAGCGTAAAATTGCTCAGAAGCCTGGAGAAAATTTTCTCTATAACAGTGGGGGTTCCCAGGTAGTATCAACCATTCTGAATAAGCGAACTAATGACAGTTTGATGAAATTTGCCAGGGAAAACCTGTTCAATCCATTGGGAATATCTGAAATCAAATGGGACAGCACCCCAAAAGGTGTACCTAAAGCGGGTTGGGGACTACACCTTAAAATGGAGGACATGGCCAAATTGGGTTATCTATTGCTCAAAAAGGGAAAGTGGCAAGATGTGCAGATCGTACCCGAAGAATGGGTTTCAAAGATGTCGAGCAAACATTTGGTTGCAAACGACAATTACGATTATGGCTACCAAGTTTGGATTCCAAAAAACATCGGGACCAAGTGTTTCCTATTTATTGGCAGCTATCCCCCATCAAAAAAAATAGTTGCCGTATTACCTGAACTAAACTCGGTCGTTGTTTACGTTGGGGAAAACTACAACACCAATGACCTACTTCGGGATTTCGTTGTACCTGCATTAAAAAAAGCTGATATGAGTAGCTGATCATCCATACCCTCGATCAATTGGATTGGAACGCTTTCGCAATCTTTTATCTTCAGTCTTGTCGGCTGCAGATATCGCTTTCAACTGCTAGGTGTTTAGCTAGTCTTTAGGCAAATACTTTATAGTAGCTTAAAATCAACGTTTTTCGACACCTGTTGATCTGTCAGGAAAATAACTCCAAAACACTAAAAACTATTCAACTCCTCTTGATAAGAATCAATCACACTATTCGGGAGAGATTTTAAGTAGATTTGAGTTGTAGATAACTTATTATGCCCTAACATTTTGGAGATAGCGGGTAGGGGAATATTCTTGAACAGGGCATGGGTTGCAAAACTATGTCTTGAAACATAGGAGGTCAAACGTTCTTCAATTCCACACAGGCTGGCTATTTCCTTCAGGCCATTATTGTATCGTTTTAAGGCCCATTGTGCATCCCTGTATTGCAGCTCTAGATGGTCTCTCTTGATTATGGGAAGTATAAAATCATCCTTTTGTTTATCCTTAAGGTAGTAATCAAGAACCTCTATCAATTGGGGAGTAAGCTTTATATCATAAGCTTTTGAAGTCTTTCTCCGTTGAAACTTTATTCGTCCATCTTTAACGTTTTGTCTTTTCAGAAAAGCCATATCAACAAAAGACATTCCCATAGTCATATAGGATAGTAGAAAGTAGTTCCTAAAATGAAAAAGTGAATCGTTCTCTTGCAGACTCAGCTCAAGAATACGTTTTACGTACTCCAAATTAATAGCCCTTTTCTGTGTTGGAGCAGTTTTGATTTGATATTTGAAAAAAGGGTAATTATCCCTTTGGACATGCCCCTCTTTGATACCTTTATTGTAAATGGCTTTAATGGTTCTCATATAAGACGCAATCCCATTCACGGAATTACCGGGCTTGGATAAATGAAACCTCTCGAAACGCCTTAAAAACTGGTAGTTGAGCTCGTTGAACTTTAAATCCCGGCTTTTTGTAAATGTTTTTAAAATCCCCAGAACACCTTCATAGTTTCGAGCCGTACCATATCGTTGGGATTCTTTCAGTTTTTCAACTTGGGAATACCCGAACTTGTAAAAGGATATATACTTCGTTTTACCAACTATTCTGTCCTTGATTTCAACAATGGACATAAAATCCAAATCACCCTTATATTGTAAAGTATTTACAATTTCATTTGCTTTGGCCAGTTGGGTCCGTAACAAGTTGTTTAAAAAGTTCACTGACTCCACTCCCTTGTATGCCCTCTTGACTTGTTTTTTTCTGTCATCCCAAAAGATTTCTGGAACGGATTGCCCAGTAGCAATTGAAGTTGTTTTTTGAAAATGACCGAGCCGAATGATAATTGGATAAGTGTTATCTTTCCGTAATCTTCGTTTGTCCAAACTAAGTGATAAACTGGTTTGCATACTATAAGATACAAAAAAATTTGCACATAATTTGCACATAAATCATTGATTTTATCTGATTCGATTTCGAATGAAATTTTATTAAAGTATTGAAAATCAATAAAATATAACATTGAAAATTTTAACATTTATCCCCAAAACCGCTGCTGTTAATCAGAGGGTCCTTGGTTCGAGTCCAAGAGGGGGAGCATAGCAAACAAAAGGCTTTAGAGAACATCATGCTCTGGAGCCTTTTTTATTTGCACTTAGAGTTAGAAAAGCTTTATTTAGATTCAAGCTTTAACATTTCAACCCAAAATTTCCCAGAATAACTTGAGATTTGCCTCAAATACTTCCCCTTAAACTTTATGCTAGGATTTCACAGTGTTTCGAAAGATAAGTGTAAATCAAAATAGGGGCATCTACTATACCCTAATTGTCCTCTTTTCAATATTTGGGCAAGCTTAAGATTACTCACTTCAAACGGCAACAAAATGAGGCAAGTACTAGATCTTACGGAACTTTAAACTTTTATAAATTATCGACAATCAATTATCTAAAAGTATAGCACAACGTTAGCGTGCTACTCTCTTGTTTCCCCCTCCTTAGTTTTGTCAACACACTAGAGAATTTTATGATAAGAAGAACTTGTAATGAGTGACTTCTGATTAGGGGAAAACCCTCGAGAACTATAGCTCCTGTTTAGAAAGTAATCTTAAGGATTATTTTTTGTAAAGATCATAACTTTTGAACGCTAATTGGAAAAAAATAGTTTTTGACGAGTCACCTAAAAGCGATTGAAACATATTTAGGGTTCTTACTAAACCCAATAAGAATTGTTCAAACTTCAACATTACGAAACGAAATCATGAAGTCAACCTTAATTTATTTTAGCAATGATGATTTTCCGCTGCCAATTGTTCAACTAACAAAGGTTTGCCCGAGCTGGCAACATCTTCCAAAACAATGATCATTACAGATGGAAATGTTTTGCACAAGACCTTGTTCTTCCTATAATCCCTAGAACCTTTACTATGAGAGGAATGATATTTTTTAAGGACCTTACACGAATCCTCGGTCTTTCGGACATAAGAAGTTTCGATACTTCCAAAATATTATTTTGTAGAACATCAGACTTTACCTAAATGCTAAAACTTTTCTGTCGGTACTTTAATAAAACGAGGAAGGCAATTCTTTAAAATAAAATTTTAAACAATGAAAATGATACGATATATGACCCGAATTATACTAGTTATCTCTTTAATGATATTGGCCTCAAGTTGTAAGAAGAAATTTGCAGCGATAGAAATACAAGAAGGGATGGTCTATGCTCTCCCTATTCAGAAGCCTAAAATTGATGGGAATCTGGACGATTGGCCTCAAACAATAAAGTGGAATAAGATATCCAGACCTTTGAAGAACCCGGGTTCTATAGATACTTTGCGAAATGCAAGGTTCAAGGCGGCATATGATTTGGATAACAATAAGTTGTTGGTTGCGATAGAGTATTTTGATGATTACAGACATGTAAACGATTCCCTATCCAATACATCTCAAGATGCACATATATTATATGTGGACCAAAATAGAGACCTTGGAGGTTTAGGTGTAATGTATCATTACGCCAATGAGAGGATAGCTGAAACTGGGGATACGGACAACCCTAGGCATTCAGAAAATATTATATCTAAAACGAAGGTCGATGGAAGCAAGGTCACCATTGAATACGAAGTAGAACTTACGGCCCGTATACGGCCGGGAAATGCGGTAGGTCTAGGCCACTTGATTGTAGATTTTAATAAGGATAACACCAATGAGTGGATTGCTTGGACAAAGGCAGGGGCCAAATCTTATACTTCTGAGAGAATTGGCACGGTAGTGTTTGCGGATATTGGTTATTTGGAGAAAATGGGAAAGTTGCAAGGCAAGATTAAGAAACCAATAGATACTGGTTTTGAAATGCCCAAATATCTAAGGGTAAAATCGTTGGATAATGATAACTTATGGTTTGATATGGCCGTTGACAGTATGGGCAATTATAATGCACAACTTCCTATTGGGACATACAGCATAACCCCGTTTTCCACTTTCACAAGTAAAGGAGAACAAAAGACGGCAACGGATATAAGATGGAGAAAATGGGATAAGACCCTTTCACGTTTAGAAGTATTGGTGAAACAAAGTGAAGAAACTGTGCTTGAAGGACCAGAACTGTACATGGAATCTTTAGATGAGCCCAAATACCCGCTGTCTTTGTTGTTGGATGGAGAAAAGTATGATAAAACGGTGATAAAAGAGCAACTGACACAATATATGGAGTATTTTGAGATACCCGGTGTCAGCCTTGCTATCATAAAAAATGGTGAAGTGAAAGACACCTTGACCCTAGGAAAGGCAAACGCTTATGCCGGTACCGCTTTGGACAATAAGTCCCTCTTTGAAGCAGCTTCCATTTCCAAGCCTATTTTTGCTTTTGCTGTAATGCGCCTTGTTGAAAAGGGTATTATTGATCTTGATGAGCCATTGTATAAAACTTTGGTACACCCTGATGTGGCGGAAGATCCTAACATGAAATTAATAACTGCTCGCCATGTTCTCAATCATACCACAGGGTTTCCAAATTGGCCGGGAGGAAACACTAACAATAAATTGTCGATCAATTTTACCCCGGGTACAAGTTACGGTTATAGCGGAGCTGGATTTGAGTACCTCAAAGATGTAGTTGTCATTAAAACGAACAAAGACATTTCTTCGATATTAAAAGAGGAAGTATTGGATGTTTTCAACATGAAGAATACGTACTTCGAAGAAAACGACTACCTTAAAGAACACAAAGTACATGGTCATCTGGATGGTAACCCTACCCGACGGGATTTTATGGAAAGTGCTGAAGTGTCCTCTAGTATGCATATCAATGCTGCCGAACTTGCCAAGTATTTTATTGGAATAAGAAATAGAGAAGGGTTACAACCGGAAACGTACGACGCCTTTTTGGAATTTGATACCCGAACCTATAGTGAATGGGAAGATAAAATTGGTTGGAAAAGCTGGTTTGGCCTTGGAATGGGGATTCAAGAAACACCATTGGGCAAAATCTTTGGGCATAGTGGCAACAATGGTGATTTTACATGTATTGCCACTTATTTCGAAAAACAAGATGTTGGTTTTGTATTGATGACCAACAGTAATAAGGGCGGCATACTATTTGAGCCCGTTCAACGGATGCTCGTATCGGGCAAAACCGTAGGGCGTTAGTTTTTCATTTATCGTGCCATTACGCTGCTTTTTAGCCGTAATATTTTAAAAAAAAAGTTTACTTGAAATAAGAAGCAAAGGATATTGAAAATGTGTTGTACGGCAACCTTTAACTAAAAGACCGTAGCAATACTTATTTTTTGCTTCCCATAAACGATGCCCAACGATATTGTAAACCAAATGGATCTAAGGAAGCTCTTGGTAAAAGAACATTGAGAGCAAAATGTCCATAAAAACCCCAATAATTTAGGACTTTCTTTATTTGCTGTTTTTTCAAAATATTTACTTTTTGACAAGTACACATGCTGGGGAACATATTATTTTTATGCCGGATGTAAAAATGTATAGCAATTGAACCTACATTATTTTGCGTATAATTTTTAATGAAAATTTTGTTTCCCCGTCTTGGTCAAGTCCGGCCAACAACCCCCGTAAGGATTATTTTTCTGATAGGATGGCCGTACTTGTTCCAAGTAAACGAATCATGGGTTCGTTTTCGTCCCTTTTCCTCTTTGAAGGGCTAATTTTTCATAAATCAAAAGCTTTGGACCATGCATCATTTCCTGTTGGTTACGCGAAAGAAAGTAAAGCATTTGAAGTTTTGCCCATAACAAAAGAAAGTATGTTACAGAACATGAAAACTGTGTTCGGAAACGTCTTTCTAAGAATTAAAAAACAAATAAAATTAAAACGATGAAGTACATAAATTCTGGAGTATTAAGTTTAATTCTTAAAATGTATAAATAATGGTAGGAGGAACAATATTACTGATTCTTGCACTGGTTTTTTGGTTTGTAATATCCAAAGACGCATCTGAAGAATCGGCGACCATGTTTGTAAGAGCATTCAAATCTGTATTTGGAGAGAAAGGCTATGTGATAACTGTTAAGGTTTTTGCAGTTGTTTTTTTATTCGCTTCCCTCTTCGAATATTATAAATATTTTACGGAAGCATCAGTTTAATATATCAATAACAACAATTTATCTATGGAAACAATTACATACCATCTAACAAAGAATGAAGGTGAGGGCATAGAAACAGTTTTGAATAACACCTGCACAGAAATTAGTACAAAACTTAAAAGTGAATTTGGAGGGGCGTATGAAATTTCATTCTCCGATATAGAACCCCCTAAAGAGGATTGGTCTCATGGAATTAAGATAAGAAAAGGATCAAAAATAGGTGCGCAGTTAAACTTAAAGTGGAAAAAAGGCTCCCCTGCTGTCTTGGAGATGGATATTGAAGAGTCTTCCAAAATAGGCAATATCTTGATTTATGTTATTTTAGTTCCAATATCCCTAATATGCGCATATATGGGACTGAACAACATAGCACCTCTTGCATTTTTGCCAGGGCGAAAAATAGCGGCGGCTTTGGGCGGAATCATTGGCCTCATTCCTGGTGGAATACTCATATATTTTTTTAAATCAATATTTCTAAAGCAAGAGAAAAAAGAAAACGACCAATTAGTAAAAGATATAAGAAAAGTTATTTCCATGCAAATTATTGCTTAAGTGAAAAAAGGTTTAAAAATAGGTTGTATTGCATTTGCAATACTATTCTTAACTGCTATCATCTTAGGTGTTATTGCGAATCGATCCGATGGACCTAGACAATCTTTTAAGTTTGTGAATACAAGCAATAGTACAAAGTCGGTAACTTTTGAGATGTTCAATACAGATGGTCAGCTATCGGATATCTGGTATGTTGACGAAAAGCTTGAACCCAATGCGAGTATTATCAAAAGAATCCCCGAGGGCAAATACAAGATCAGTGTCTGGGACGATAACGATAAGCTTTATAAGGAAACTGATTTTGAATTTAAGCTAAAGGATCCAGGTAAATCGGATTATAGTCTTTATCGCTTTGACTTAGCAATGAACAAACACCATGTTCTGGCATGTATGAATGCCCTTTATGAAGGCAATAGCTTTTCTGAGGGCATTTCAAAAGCTGCAGGGACTAGCTATAATACATTAAAAATAGCGCAAATTTATAATGGCAGTTTGCCATATCTTATTTCCGAAAAGTACACTGGTCAAACCTTTAGGGATATGGAAGAATCTATGCCCAAAACAATAAGGTCTCGTGAATTAATATATCGTCTTTATGTATTTCCAGATTCTTTGAGTACAACCCAAATAACAAAAGCACTGGAACGAGATATGAATAACCTGTAGCTGTTCCTCGATTCTTCAAATAACATACCTGGTTAAAGTAGCGCTGTAATCAATAAATGAAGCGAAGGCAATCTTCGCGTATGTAAAAGCTATGTTGATGGGCCGGGTTCTAAAACTTTAGAGAAGCGACCAATGCGAATTCGTATAAGGAGACATTTCAATTAACAGCATTGTTCTCCCCATATTTTATTTTGGAGGTATTGTTTAGGCAAACTTTGGGTAAAGTAATTACAAAGACTTACGTGATTAGCTCAAAATATTTTTTTATCGGGGCATCTTTTTAAGAACACTTTGTAGGCGAATTGCTTTTGAACTTCTTCTTTTTTTTGGAAATGCCAGATAGCATGATAAATTATCCAAAACAGAAGTCGTACGACTAGATAAGGTTGATACTATAATTGTTTAAAAAATCTCTGTAAAAATAAAAACCAAAAGCCACCCAAAAATTTGAGTGGCTTTCTAAGCACATAATAATCAACCAACGTACTAAACAAAAAATCTAAACCTATTTCGAAAATTACACTACCTCTTGTAAGCTATCCAATTGGTCGCGAATATTAATTGATTGACTATAGAGCTATATTTTAAATAGATAAAAATAAAACCACCTGAGATTATTTCAGTCAGATGGTTTTACACAACACTGATTACATAGAAACCCTACTTTTATATTCCTTATTTTCACTTTTAACAGTTAGATATTTTCTTCTGATTCTATGATTAAGTGGTTTTGTCAACCATTTATTAATGTACTTGGCAAGTAAAAAAGAGAGGACAATAGTGGATAAATACAATAGGTAAACAGCGTCTTTTGGAGCTGTGATTTTATTGAACACACTAACTAAGGCTATAACGATGAACATGTGTGTTAAATACATCTCATAGCTCAATGCTCCCATTTTTCTAATGCCATTGAGTATCCAGTAGTTTTTTGACATGTCCTTGGTCAAAAAATCCATAAATACAGGCTAATCACAGTCAATTCGCTGTTTACTTCCGGGAATAACCCTTCTGTAGAACAAAGGCCCAGAAAACTCACTTCCGTTGTAGGCCTGTCCAATGGTAAACTCTTCCACCAGACACTTACCACCTTGATGGGTTGTATAGGCATAAAATCTAATCTCCCTAACCCTGGAGGTCTTTCCGTAAGCAGTGGCCCAAAAAGATTCCCAATCGGTATTGAACTTTACCTTTTTCAATGTTCCATCCCAACCTTTGTCTTTATAAACTTTTGACATTACGCTTATCACTTCTTTGGCCAATTGAGGGTCTTTTCGTGCCTCATCCAGATCAGCATATTTAATGCCCGTTGATACGGTAGCATCCCCGCTTTTCACCAAGGTAAATTCACCCGCGGCCAAGGGCCGTATCACATGGTCGTTACTATTGCCAGGAATGTACTCTATGCGAACCTGGTGCTCTCCCTCGGGCAGTTTATCCAATTCTTGCAACCAATACCGGGACACTGGTTCGTCCTCCGGTTTGGGGGCCAACCAGACTTGTCGCGTGGTATGGTGCAAAGATTCTTCGGTAAACTCTACATTTTGTATGGCCCAACTGGACAACTCCCCATTGATAAACAACCTATACGAAGCTCTGGCATCCCTATAGTAATCATGACCGCGCGTCACCCATACCTTTTTCTTCTTGGTCAATAGTTGCAATCCTTCTCTATTGTCACTGTCCCTTGAAGAATTGGAATACAGGGTATCATTGGGTATGGAGCACACCAAGTACATTCTACCATAAATGTTGTCGCTAACGTTCAAGCGTGTTTTTAATTTTGAGGCATCCTCATTTCTAAATGGAATCTTTTCGTTGGAAAAAACGATTTTTCCAATATTGTTTCCGTGCATTTCACTGGTTACTTCCTGCTCTGGCAGGGTTTCTCGCCAAGAGGCGGAAATATAATTGACCCCATCTTTCGTATATTGATAGGTTTTCTTGCCTTTATGGAAACGTTGTCCATAAAAACTAGTAGTACTAAACCCCAATATTACAAGAGTTATAGCAAGTCTTATTTTTTGTTTTATCATTTTTATTGTTTTAGTCTTGATTAATTTGAAAACGATATCCTTTTCTGTAAATATTCCCATCATTATCTTCAAGGGTCACTTGGATGATGCTTTCTCTTGTTCTGTCTATTTCGGTCACCAAGAAACTGTGGTCTACTTTCACCTGATCAGCCTTTGGGTCACCATAATTTTGAAAAGTAATATTCAAAGCAGGTATGTTTACAGTTAGGTACTCTGCACCGTCCGAATCCGTACCTATTACCTCTACCGTAAACTCCCCACCTAAATTGACGCTTCCATCTTCATTATCGCCAAAGGCCTTTATGGTGATTTCTCCTTTTGAGTCCCGTTTGGTATCCAGGTCCACGTCCACATCGCAACCTATGAGCCCTACCGCTAATAATGTCCAGCAAAGATTGAGGGGTCTATTCATCTTGATCTGTAGTTTTATTCATAATTACATTGAACGGTATCGTCTCTTTTAAACACCCTGAAATTTAAATCACAGATAGGTCCATATATGAGGGAAATCTGATTGTTCTGAATGTAGAGGAATTCCAATTGGGTAAGATTGGCAATTCGAGAAGGTATAAAGGTAAGTTCGTTGTCATTAAGATATAGGGTCTTTAGTGCCGTAAGGTCACCTATTTCATCAGGTATGAATGGCAATGCATTGTCATTTAAAACCAAAACCTGCAATTTGGATAATTGCCCAACCTCCTCCGGAAGGTCCGTCAAAGCATTGTATGACAAATCCAAATAATCCAGATTTTCTAGATTGAAAAAGTCTTGGGGCAACGTAGCGATCTTGTTGCTATAAAGCGATAAATCCGTAAGGGTATTTAATTTGGTAATAGCTAATGGAATTTCAGTAAATAAGTTTTCACCTAAATACAGGCTAGTAAGACTCGTAAGGTTACCAAATTCCTGAGGGAGGTCTTTTAATTCATTTTCAGATAACCTTAACTCCTTAAGTGCCGTTAGGTTACCTATTTCAGGAGGTAAGGCTTTAATTTTGTTATCCCCAAGATATAGCGTGTCCAATTTTTTTAAACTACCAACCCAACTGGGCATTACCTCAATGGTGTTGTTACTAAAATCTAAATATTCGAGGTTTTCCAGATTAGCAATCCAACTGGGCATCACCTCTTGTCCAGTTTCATAGGCTGTCAGTGTCTTCAGGTTGATAAGATTTCCCAAGGAAGCGGGTATTTCCTGGAGTTCTGGATTATATTCAAGATAAAGCTCTTTTAAACTGATCAACTGCCCAATTTCTTCCGGAATTTCGGTAAATTGATTCCATCCAAGATTAAGAGACTCTAAACGTTGCAGTTTGCCTACTTCAGTGGGTAAAGTGGTTAAGTTGGTTAAATCAAAATTGAGGGATCGTAGCTGGGTCAGATCCCCAATGGATGGTGGTAATATATTTATACTTGTGCCAATAAAAAGTTTTACAACCCTACCATTTTCAACAGTGATCCCTTCCCAGTTGGCGATATCGTCATCGTCAAGGTCCCAACCAAGGTTATTACCAGGATTGGCGTTGTAAATATCGATGAGCACTTGCCTATCGCCTTTTAACTCCTCTACTTCAACCGCGTAGGTCGCCTCGGTTTCATCCTCGGCAGTGACCGTATAGGTTACAGCTTCGCTAAAATCAACAGCTTCCTTTATTTCTGGGTCAATGCTCGCCCTCGCTGAAATTCCGATAACAGGTTTTAGTGCGGTCACATCCGTACCAAAGGGGACACGGGCCAAAACCGTCTTATCGTCCTCATTTATTTCTGCAGTAACGTCTTCCGAAAGTCCATCGTTGTCCTCCTGTAAAAACTGAAAAGAGGTGATGGCTTTAGCGCCCGATTCGCCAATGGTCACTGTAACGGTGTACTTGGCTTCCGTACCGTCTTCTGCAGTGACCGTATAGGCAACTGCCTCGCTAAAGTCCTTGGCTTCCTTGTCACCTGGGGTTACTTTGGCATCCTCGGATATAGTGATACTAGGTTTTAAGGAAGTAACTGCTGTGCCGGCAGGAAGCTCTGCGGTAACCGTCTTTTTGTCCTCATCTATGGCTGCTTTCACATCTGCGGAAAGCGCCTCATTTTCAGTAGCGGTAAACACAAAGGCGGTAATGGCCTTGGCATCGCTCTTGTCAGCACCATTGTTGTCATCGTCCTTGCTGCACGAGGTCAGTGCGAATAGGCTTAAAAATAAAATGCTCAATTTTTTCATCTGTAGGGATATTAATTTGGTTTTTGAATAGGGATTATTGTTCGCACTCGGCGGTATCGTCTTTTATAATCCCTTCTAGTTTTGGTAAATCACAAATTTCAGAGGGTATCACAGTTATCTGATTTCTATGGATGTACAAGTATCGTAATTGGGTAAGACCAGCCATTTCAGATGGTAAATTGGTAAGCTTGTTATTATCAAGGAATAGAGTCCTCAGCACACCAAGATTTCCAATTTCCGCAGGTATGCTTGTCAGAGCATTTTCACTCAAATCCAAATAAGTAAGGTTCTCAAGGTTGAAAAACTCAGGATTCAAACTATCTATTTCATTTTCTGACAAGTTTAAAAGCGTAAGACCGTTTAGTTCATTGATTGCCCCAGGAACCTCTGTAAAATCATTTTTATATAATTCTAAATAGGAAAGATTCTTAAGATTGCCTATCTCTTTTGGTAAGGAGGTCAAGCGGTTAATGCTTATAAACAACTCACTAAGGTTTGTCAAGTTTCCAATTTCAGCAGGAATTTCACTTAGTGAATTCGCAACTAAATTTAGGACTTTAAGATTCTTAAGATTGCCTATTGAAGCTGGAACGGATGTTAAGCGGTTTTGTTTTATGGATAAACTTTCAAGTTTGGTCAGGTAACGGATGGAAGCAGGTAAGGTGGTCAGGTTTTTCCCTCCAAAGGGTGGTGCGTCGTTAAATCCGTTAAAAAAGCGCAGTCCAACCACCCTACCGTTCTTAACGGTAACATTTTCCCAGTTGGAGATGTCCTCATCGTCCAAGTCCCAAGCCAAAGTATTATCGGGATTGGCATTGTACAGTTCAATCAATACCTGTCGGTCGGTCAGTGCCACGTTTACTGTAATGGTGTACACTAGTGTACTGCCGTCTTCGGCAGTAACTTTATATTCTACTTTTGTACTGAAGTCTTTTGCCACTCCATTATCTGGAGAAACCGTGGCAGCCTCCGATACAACGATACTGGGCATTAAAGAGGTGGTGACCGTACCAAGGGGCATCTCTGCGGTTATGGTCTTCTGCTCTTCATCAATTTCTGCCTCAACATCTTCTGAAAGGACTTTGTTGTCCGTTGCCAGGAACACAAAAGAGGTGATCGCTTTAGCGCTCGATTTGCCAATGGTAACGGTAACAGTGTACTTGGCTTCCGTACCGTCCTCTGCAGTGACCGTATAGGCAACTGCCTCGCTAAAGTCCTTGGCTTCCTTGTCACCTGGGGTTACTTTGGCATCTTCAGATATAGTGATACTCGGTTTTAAGGAAGTAACTGCTGTGCCGGCAGGGAACTCCGCGGTAACCGTCTTTTTGTCCTCATCTATGCTCGCTTTCACATCGGCGGAAAGTGCCTCGTTTTCAGTGGCGGTAAACACAAAGGCGGTAATGGCCTTGGCACTGCTCTTTGCAGTACCGTTGTCGTTGTCATCATCTTTGCTGCACGAAGCGAGCACAAAAAGGCTTAAAAATAGAATGTTTATCTTTTTCATTATAGGATATTATTTTGGTTTTTGAATAGGGATTATTGTTCGCACTCGGCGGTATCATCTTTTAAGAAAACAAGAAAGTCCAGCTCACAGATTTCCTTTGGGATACTTGTCAATGGATTGGATTGTATGCGAAAATCATCCAATCGTTCAAGCTTACCGATTTCAGCGGGAAGGCTACTTAATTTGTTGCGTTCAACGTAAAACCTATTAAGGCTGATAAGCTCACCTATTTCTGGAGGGATAGTCACCAATTGGTTTCCTGATAGGAAAAGAGTTTCCAATTTTTTTAGGTTTCCAATAGTATTGGGGATGTTCTCCAGCTGATTGTTGAAAATTCCTAAACTCTCAAGGTTCACTAGATTTCCTATTGCATCTGGTAGGTTGTTTAGTTGATTGTTCGAAAGTCCTAAATTTTTTAAATTTCCCAGCTTTCCAACACCCGCATCAAGTGTGGTCAGCTTGTTATCATCCAAACTTAGAGATTCAAGCTGTGTCAATTTCCATAGTGCATTTGGGATGTCCTTAATTTGGTTTTCAGAAATTGTTAGTTCTTTTAGTGTTGAAAGCCCCTCTATTTGATTTGGGATTTCAGTTAGTCCATTCCCGATTAACTTCAATTTTACAAGATTGGACAGTTCTCCAATAATGGTTGGTAAAATGGTAATGTTCTTTTCGAATAGGATCAAACTATCAACTTTCATATTGTTTGAAGAAAAAACACCATCCCAGTTGGATATATTCTCATCTTCAAGATCCCAATCAAGCGTATTATCAGGATTGGCATTGTACAGTTCAAGCAATACCTGTCGGTCTGTTGGCGCTTTTATGACTACGGTAATAGTATATTTTGTAGTACTGGTATCCTCGGCCGTAACGGTATACTCCACCGCTTGGCTAAAATCTTTTGTCACCTTGTTATCAGGCGATACGCTTGCTTTTTCTGAAACTGCGATAGTTGGCTCTAGTGCGGTAACGTCAGTGCTAAAAGGCATTTCTGCCGTTATCGTCTTTTTGTCTTCGTCTATGGTCGCCTTTACATCTTCTGATAGTGCATCATTATCGGTAGCGGCAAAGGTAAAAGCGGTAATGGCCTTTGCATCGCTTTTTTTGTCAATTTCACCATTGTCGTTGTCGTCGTCTTTGCTGCACGAGGCGAGCATAAAGAGGCTTAAAACCAGAATGTTTATCTTATTCATTGTAGGTATATTATTTTGTTTTTTGGATGGGTATTATTGTTCGCACTCGGCGGTAGCGTCTGTTTGAAAATTTGGTGTGTTCAGATCACAGATTTCTTTTGGGATGCTAGTAATTTCATTGCCCCCAATCCATAATAGCTTAAGTTTTGTGAGCTTGCCAATATCGGAGGGTAACGATGTAAGGGAATTACTGTCCAAACGCAATTCTTCGAGATTCGTCAGATTGCCAATCTCGGCAGGTACCGAAACCAAAGAATTACCCCACAAACGCAAGTCTACAAGGTTTGTCAACTTGCTGATTTCGGGAGGTACTGATGTCAGGGAATTTTGATTCAAAGCCAATTCTTCAAGATTGGTCAGATTGCCGATTTCGGGAGGGAGCGACGTCAGGGAATTTAAGGACAAAAGCAATTTTCCAAGGTTCGTCAGATTACCAATTTCTGGAGGGAGCGACGTAAGGGAACTGAAAGACAAATCCAATTCTCTAAGATTTGTGAGGTATCTTATTGCTGTGGGCAAGCTGTCTAATTCTAGATCAAGCTTCACCAGCTTGCCATCATCGTTAAGTGTTACTCCCCTCCATGTAGCGATATCCGTTTCTTCAAGGTCCCAGCCAAGTTCATTGTCGGGATTAGCATTGTACAGGGCCGTGAGTGCCTCCCGTTCCGTGAGCGCCCTTGTAATGGTTGCCGAATACTCGACCTTAGTATCGTCCTCCGCCGTTACTGTGTAGGTGACCGCACTGCTAAAGTCCGTCGATACTTTTTCTTTGGGGTTCACCGTGGCCTTTTCTGAAATTGTTATTGTTGGCTTTAGGGCGGCTAGGTTCACTACAGAGGGAAGCTCTAGCACTATCGTTTTATCATCTTCATTAATTTCGGCCTTGATATCTTCGGTCAAAGCCTCATTATCTGCTGTCGTAAAAACAAAGGCGGTGATGGCTTTGGCATCGCTCTTTTTGACATTGTCGGCATTGTCATTGTTGTCATCATCCTTGCCGCATGAAGCGAACATACATAAGCCTAAAAATAGAATACTAATCTTTTTCATGTTTGTGGGGTTACTTTATAGTTTTGTTTTCTTTGTCAATAAAAAGTTGTGTTTTTTGCATCTGATTTTAATGCGACATAAATCTTTCGTTGGGTGATCTAAAGAGAAACTATGGTATTTTCTAGTTGATCGTAATTTTGGAATCGGCACTGATAACACCTATTTGCAAGTATCGAAACAGGTAGGTTTTTAATTGATGCAGGTTTTTGTTTTTCAAAGCTTAAATTTTAGAACTAGCAACGATTTCGTTAAAATCCAACCGTAAAACTAATCACCTTTATAACCGGACACTCGTCGAAAAATTAAGATTTTGGCTTTCCCCATGGATTATGCTCCTTAAAGATTAATGCTCAACCTTGCGGAGAGCAATTGTGTAGAAGTGGGGCGAACACCCAGGTTTGATTTTTTAGGTACGGTAGTAGGAGGGCGGGCGACCATATGCTTTTTTAAAGACCTTACCGAATACTGTTGGATCGTTGTAGCCAAAAATGTCCGATATTTCGCTTAGAGTGAAGTGACTTTCCTGAACGTATTTTTTTGCCCTTGCCATTTTTAACCTATTGATATATTGGTGCGGTGTTTTACCGTAAATCTTTTTAAAAGAGTTGTATAGATGGTAATTGGAAAGTGCGGATACCCGTGATAGCTCATCTAAGGATATGGGGTTCATTAAATTATCCTGAATATAATCGTTTGCGACCAATAGACGTTTCAATGTTTCAAGTTTAGTGGAAGTTTTTTTTGCTTCAATATGAGAAGCTAAATCATAACCTTTATACTGGTCTTGATACATGGTCTGTAGTACTTCCATGCATATTTCCTCAGCAGAAGTAAACCTATAATCATCATCATTGCTCAACCTATGGATAATTTGGAGGAGATGCCCCGAGCGATAGTAATCTGCACCAAAGGTTTGATCTATAAAATAGGTTTGTTCCGTTACGGCATGAAACGGTTCATCCAACAGCTTATGCTGAGATGCACTGATAAAGTAATTGAATTGGTCTTTGAAAGTATTGCAGATGACCATGCTCAGCACATCGATATACTTTTTTTCCTCATTCATATATTCCCACCCGATACTTGGGTTGATCACTATAAATTTGTTGGGCTCTAGTTTAGTTCGTCTATCTGCCCACAGTAATTCACCCGCACCATCTTTAAAATATATTATCGTTAGATTATTGTTGTCAAAAGTAAATTGTGACAGTGGTGCGCAAAACCGCATCATATAATTTTCATCCTTCGCAAATACTGGAGGAGTTTTACTGTTTTTTTTTGAAAAATGGTCGTAGTAATTGTCGGTATATCTGGAAATCATCTAACCTCAATCTTAAAAAGTTTAAAAAATCAATAACAGTTCTATAGTCCTCTTCGGTGTACTCAGATTAAGACATGACCTAAATAGTGTAAATTGCTTTCAAACATCTGTTATTCAGTATTTTGCGATGATTTATTTTTAAACACACCATAGCTGTACTGAAGACAAGAACCGGAAAAGTCATTTCTTTTGGATTTCAAATATGAAAGAATCGGTAGGTGATGAAGTCTCATTTTACAACTAATGAGACCTCATTTAACAAAAGATCGATAAAAATTTAACTTTTGATAGTCAGGATGCTTAGGAAAGTAGTTGAAGACTCTTGGACGTATCATACGTTTTAAGAGGTTTTATTGTGCTCATCAAAATAGAAAGAGAACTTTTTCAATCTTGGTTGTGAGCTATTTTTTGGATTCACCTGATTTAATTCTCAATTTTTAGTTGAAAGCAAGTGTTTATATATTTGAGGCTTTTATAAGTTGATAAATGTCAAAAAAGCAATTAATTCATGGATGAAAATCAATTATTGGGACTTATGGTACTAGCACTTTATATGCTTGTTGTTTTTGCCCCGTTTTTGCTTTTGGCTGTTCTGCTCTTCAAAAAAAATAAGGAATTTCATGATAAAGTTCTGCTGGCCTGGCTGGTTGTATCTGCAGCAAACTCATTCATAGAGTTTATAAAAATTACCGAGCCTCCCGACTCGATACCATTTTTAATTGATTTGAACAAGGCTCTTTTGCTTTCGAATCTCTTTTTTTTCTATGGATATTTTAAAAGTTTGGTGCAAAGTGAATTCAAATGGAGAAGCGGGTTGACATGGGCACTTTTGCCGCTACTGGTCTGGATTGCGGCTTGCCTTGCCAACTGGTTTTCCCAGTGGTTATTTTTTAAGGACGACTATGCCTACCATTCGATGATCTTGGAATATGAGGAATTTACGGGATGGCTAGAGGCACTCTTCATTGCAGGTATGATTTGTATTGTTTTTTGGGTTTGGTCCAAGCTGCGGGAAATGATGAAACTTAGAGATAACGCCACGCTTTCTAAACGCGCCGGGAATTTAAAAAAGATTTTACTGATCTTTGTTTCAATTTACTTTCTTGTAGTTGGTTGGGAATATGGTTTATCTAAAGTTCTGAACAGTAAAAATAGTCGCCAGGTGTGGGTTACTTTTCTTTTGTGGTCGGTTGTTGGCCTATTGGTGGCACTTGGTTTCTTTTTGATCAAACAAAAGAGTCTGTTTAAAAAAACAAAACCCTTTATGCAATCCAACGAAGCAATTGGTAAGGTGTTTCAAACCATAGTTGATTTAATGGTAACCGACAAACCTTACCTAAACCCGGGTTTGACAATTTCGATGCTAGCGGTTTCGTTGGAGGAAACACCGCAAAAAGTTTCTGAGGCCATTAAAATAAAAACTGACCAAAGTTTTTACTCATTTATTAATAAATATAGGGTGGACGAGGCTAAAAACCTATTGAAGGATTCTACCTATAGCTCCTATTCAATTGTTTCCGTTGGCTTAGAGTCGGGCTTTAATTCTAAAGCGACATTCAATAGGGTTTTTAAAAATGAAACAGGCATGACGCCATCGGCCTATTGCAGTAAGGTTAAAACCTTAAAGGGTATTGACTAGTAATGAACGCATGTTTTTGTGGATATAATTTTTCCTTCTATAAAAAGTACATAGAACTTGGAAAAAGAAATTTCTTGTCCATTTTTTTAACGTATTCTTAGAGCAAAATTGGTTAACCAATTTCGTATTTTTATAATGTCTTGACATCAATTGCCATAGGTACATAAGAATAATGAAAAAACTATACACTGTTTTCGGTATTGTATCCTTAGTTAGTCTTTTAATTACAATTTTACTTTTGTTGGTTGGGTATGTTGAGCAAACGGGCCCATCACTAATTTTGTTCTTTCTATGTTTAGCAATAGCTGCAAGAGGGAATAAAAAATTTAAGGGTTTTTCTTTTACCATACTAATTTTTGCTGCGGTATCCTTTTCCATGTATTACCCATCTTATCTAATAGAAATTAGTGGCTTTCAACTAAAAGTCTTGATTGTACCGTTATTACAGATCATCATGTTTGGTATGGGTACGGCCATGAGTTTGAATGATTTTATAGGTGTTATAAAAATGCCCAAAGGAGTTTTGGTTGGACTTATCTGTCAGTTTACGCTCATGCCCACTTTGGGACTATTAATTGCAACCTTGTTTGGCTTTCCTGCCGAAATAGCTGCAGGCGTAATATTGATCGGTTCATCACCAAGTGGATTGGCATCCAATGTCATGGTTTATTTGGCCAAGGCCAATGTGGCCCTTTCCGTAACGCTTACATCCGTTGCTACGTTGATGGCTCCTTTAATGACCCCTTTGCTAATGGATCTGTTTGCAGGGGAGTTTGTGCCCATAGATTTTTTAGGGATGATGTTGAGTATTGTAAAAATGGTCATTTTGCCCATTATCGCTGGTTTGCTTTTCAATCACTTTTTTAAGGGCAAGGCCAAATGGATGGATAAAGCAATGCCCATTGTTTCTATGGCAGGCATAACCTTGATTATTATGATTATTACCGCTTCGGGAAGGGATAGTCTTCTTTCTATAGGGCTGTTTCTTATACTGGCAGCTATAATTCACAATACGGCGGGCTATTTTATGGGATATTGGGGAGGTCGTCTTTTTAGAATGAAAGAGAGTGATTGCCGTACCATTGCTCTGGAAGTGGGAATGCAGAACGGTGGACTGGCTTCTGGAATCGCTTTGGAGATGGGAAAAGTAGCCACGATAGGTTTAGCTCCCGCTGTTTTTGGACCTTGGATGAACATTTCTGGATCTTCACTGGCAACGTATTGGAGGGACAAAGGACTTGTAAAGAAGAAGCGATTACAAAAGGATTGAAAAAAGCTAAGTTTGATGAAATGCTTAGAATAACCCTTCATGTATAATTAAATTTCTTCAAAGTAAGCCTTAAACCTACTAGCTAAAACCACTACCTTAGATTGATAATTTTTAGCTTTATGACGGAAGAACTTTTAAAAACTTTTGGAGTACAGTTTGAAAAAGCGCTAATTCATGAAATTACCGAAGTTGGTAAAATTGTTGAAGTACCAGCAGGAGATACTATAATGGAAATCGGTAGTTATGTTAGGGTCATGCCATTACTTTTAGCTGGTGCCATCAAAATTTTAAGGGAAGACGATGAGGGAGACGAATTGCTCTTGTATTACCTTGAGCAGGGAGAAACCTGTTCCATGTCCATGGCTTGCTGTATGGGCTCAAAAAAAAGTGAAATTAGGGCCATTGCCGAAACGGATGCCAAGATACTTATGGTACCTGTGCATAAAATGGAAGAATGGATGGCCAAATACAAAGGGTGGCGAAACTATGTATTCGAAAGTTATCACTCTCGTTTAAATGAACTGTTGCATACTGTAGATACCATTGCATTTAAGAATTTGGACCAGCGACTCATAGAATACCTACAAAAGAAATCTCAAGTCACTAACAACACCAATATTCGAAATACCCATCAAGAAATTGCATATGATCTGCATACCTCTAGAGTCGTAATTTCCAGATTATTGAAAAAATTGGAAAAGATGAAAAAATTAAAGCTCCATAGAAATCATATCCAGCTTTTGGATGAGCTCACGTAAACTTTTGGGTCGAGGCGAAAACTTCAGATTTTTTGACGCATTTAAAAAGTTTTAAAGTGCTCAATACATAGGTTTGTAACTTATGTTATCTAACTTAGAAAGTTCCTGTATTACTTTTATAAAAAATATTGGTGAATGCTCAAACGGTACTTTCCCTTTTTAACTTGGATAACAACATACAATCGCTCGTTTCTATACAATGATTTTATTGCTGGAGCCACCTTGGGCATCATGTTGGTGCCACAAGGAATGGCTTATGCGATGATAGCCGGAATGCCTCCAATTTATGGACTTTATGCTGCACTTGTTCCACAATTTATTTATGCACTTACAGGAACATCAAGACAGTTGGCTGTAGGTCCTGTTGCAATGGATTCGCTTTTGGTGGCCGTAGGTATTGGGGCATTACAACTTTCTAAAATTGAGGATTATATTGTCGCAGTCATTTTTCTAACCTTTATAATAGGGGGCATACAACTCTTGCTAGGTTTTCTAAAGATGGGCTTTTTTGTTAATTTTTTGTCCAAACCAGTTATCAATGGTTTTACATCCGCTGCTGCAATTTTAATTGCTTTGGGGCAATTAAAACATGTATTGGGAATCACTTTTGAACAATCTAGCAAACTGCATGCCCTGCTTGCAAATATAATGGGGAGCGTTGCCGAAACAAACTACTATGCTCTAGGCTTGGGCGCTGGGGCAATGCTGGTTATTTTTTTGCTGAATAAAATAAGCAAACGAATACCAACACCATTATTAGCGGTTGTCATAGGAATCTTGGTGGTTTTTTTCTTTGGCTTGGAAGAAAAGAATATTCGCATTGTAGGTGAAATCCCAAGTGGACTGCCCCTATTTCAGGTGCCGAATATCCAACTTGGAGAACTGGGCCAATTGTCACCTATTGCCTTAACGGTGGCTATTTTCGGTTTCATGGAATCTATTTCCATTGCAAAAACTGTAGAAGAAAAGCATCCTGAGTATGAATTGGACGCCAATCAAGAACTTAGGGCTTTAGGACTATCAAATCTTTTAGGGTCTTTTTTTCAATCTTTTCCGGTTTCAGGTAGTTTTTCAAGAACTGCAATAAACGATCAAGCTGGTGCTAGAACCGGAATGGCACTTATCTTTAGTGCGCTTCTCATAGCGTGTACGTTACTATTTCTTACCCCATTGTTTTACTATTTGCCAAATACCGTGTTGGGAGCTATTATCATTATGTCCGTGGTTAAGCTCGTAGATTTTCGTTATCCTTTTGTATTGTATAAGCACCGAAAAGATGAGTTCCTACTATTGATAATTACGTTTTTGATGACTCTTTTTATTGGTCTGATGGAAGGCATCCTATTAGGGGTTTTGTTCTCGTTGTTTTTGTTGGTATATCGTATTTCTAACCCTCATATAGCAATATTGGGTAGGATTAAGAACACCGAGTACTTTAAAAACATCAATCGTTTTGATGATATTGAGGTAGAAGCGGATAAATTGATCTTAAGGTTTGATGCACAACTTTATTTTGGAAACAAAGATTATTTCAAAAAAGAACTCTACAGGCAAATTAAAAAAAAAGGAGCAGGATTAAAGTACGTTATTCTAAATGCTGAGGCCATCAATTATATTGACAGTAGTGCTGCATTGGTTATGGAACGTATCGTTTCGGATTTGCGCACTCGAAACATTCAATTTTTTATTGCAGGGGCAATAGGGCCGACCCGAGACATTTTTTATAGCAGTGGACTTATCAATAGCATCGGGAAAAAGAACCTTTTTGCACGTACTTTTGAAGCAGTGACCTATTGTTCAAACCAAAAGGAGCGAAGTAAAATCGAAGAGAAGATTTCATTACAATCCAAAACGGAGGATTTGTAACTTTAGTAACAATAAAGTAGCATGGTCAATGCTATCTTTGAAGACAAAATCAATTCAAATGAACATAGAACAGATATACACCGGATGTTTGGCCCAAGGAGCCTATTATATAGAAAGTGACGGAGAGGTAGCTATTATTGATCCATTACGAGAAGTGAAACCCTATATAAAAAGAGTGAAAGAAGATGGGGCCACAGTAAAATATATTTTTGAAACCCACTTTCATGCCGATTTCGTGAGCGGACATGTAACACTGTCCAAAGAGACGGGTGCACCGATCGTTTACGGGCCAAATGCAAACCCCTCCTATGATGCTATTGTTGCGGAAGACGGTCAAGAATTCAAATTGGGAAAGTTGACCATAAAAGTCCTACATACGCCAGGGCACACCATGGAAAGCACTACGTACCTGTTAAAAGACGAAACTGGAAAGGACCATGCTATTTTTAGTGGAGATACGCTGTTCTTGGGAGACGTGGGAAGACCAGACCTAGCACAAAAAGCTGCAGACATGACGCAAGAGGAACTTGCTGGAACCTTATATGACAGTCTCAGAACTAAAATAATGCCCCTTGCCGATGATGTAATCGTATATCCGGCTCATGGTGCCGGTTCCGCATGTGGAAAAAACATGATGAAGGAAACGGTCGATACCTTGGGCAATCAGAAAAAAATGAACTACGCACTTCGTGCCGATATGACCAAAGAAGAATTTGTCAAGGAAGTTACGGATGGCCTATTGCCCCCACCGCAATATTTTCCTTTGAACGTGAAAATGAATAAAGAAGGGTATGAGGACATAGATACGGTATTGGAAAGAGGAACAAGAGCATTGTCCCCAGAAGCTTTTGAAACTGCGGCCAATGAAACAGGAGCGGTAGTTTTGGATGTGCGCCACCAAGATGATTTTGCGAAAGGGCATGTCCCAAGGTCAATTTTTATAGGCCTTGGCGGTAGCTTTGCCCCATGGGTAGGCGCATTGATTGCAGACGTAAAACAGCCCATACTTTTAGTGGCCCCAGATGGAAAGGAAGAAGAGACCATTACCCGCTTGTCAAGAGTAGGTTTTGATGGTACTTTGGGATATTTAAAAGGAGGTCTGGAAGCGTGGAAACTAGAGGGAAAGGAGTTAGATACCGTAAAAAGTATAAGTGCCGAAACATTTAAGAAGGAGTTAAGCGAAAAAATTCCTGTTTTTGATGTTAGAAAAGAAACTGAATTTTCTGCCGAACATGTTGAAGACGCAGTTCTGGCACCATTGGATTTTATTAATGAACATCTAACGGAATTTCCTGAAAACGAAACATTTTATGTACACTGTGCGGGAGGTTATCGCAGTATGATTGCCGCTTCAATCCTTAAAAGTAGGGGTATTCATAATCTAGTTGATGTTGCAGGTGGTTTTAAGGCCATAAAAGAAGCAGGAATACCGGTCACGGATTTTGTTTGTCCAACCACATTAAAATCATAAATGAGAAGCTTGACCGTAATTACAATGGCCGTTTTTTGCTTTGTACAACTAACATCATGTCAGTCGCGACAGAGACAGAAGAGTACTATTGTCAAAATAGATAAGAAAACAGTACTGGGAAAAGTTATCGGTGCCGATGTGCAGCTCATTGATGTAAGAACGCCTAAAGAGTATCAAGAAGGACACATAGGAAATGCATTAAATTTCAACATAAAAGATAGTATTACTTTTCCTAAACAAATTAGTACCCTGAATAAGAAGGAGCCTGTCTATCTCTACTGTCGAAAAGGTGGTAGAAGCAATAAAGCTTCCGAAATACTAAAAGAGAATGGATTTGAAATCATCTATGATTATACAGGGGGCTACAATGATTGGAAAATGACCGAATAGCTTTTCTATTTTTAACGCAGATTACTGTAACAAAGGATTGCTATGTTTCTCTTTTACAAAAACCCATAAGAATGAGAGCAAACAGTACTATTTTCTTTATGTTGTTAATGATGCAGATAGGCATTGGACAACAACTTTCAAACAATAACGAACAGATAAAATCCCCATCAGAGTTTTTTCCCAAAAATAGGGCAAAAGTGCTTGTGATGGGAACCTTTCACTTTAACTTCCCTGGACTTGATACCCATAAAACAAGTGACTCCAATAAAATCGATGTTTTAAAAGAACCAAAGAAAACAGAAGTTACCGAATTGGTCGAATATATTAAAAAGTTTAAACCCAATAAAATATTCATTGAAGCAAAAACCGATTGGAATGACCGGTATCAAGCCTATAAAAAAGGGAAATACCGAGATAAAAGAGGCGAACGTTACCAAGTAGCCATGCGAATCGCCAATGAATTAGATATAGATAGTATCCAAAGTATCGATGCGCCTACCCTAGAGAGCGAGTTACGTGAAAAAGATTCGGCACTAACAAAATCCTTGCTAAATAACGTTGACTGGGAGGCGGAAGATCCTTACTAGGATATGGCTTTCTCCTATATAGAACACAGGGACAGTATGATGAAAAAAGTACACCTTCTTGACTTTTTGAAAAATATGAATACTCGAGAGTCCCACAACACCAATTTTGGCCTTTATTTGACAGGTCAATTTGCCCATGCGGATTACGATGGCGCGGATAAACTTACTATTTGGTGGTATAGCCGAAACGCAAGGATATTTGCAAACATTGCAAGATTGAGCAAGAAAGAAGATGATAGAATTCTTGTGGTCATTGGCAATGGTCATGCTGCAATTCTTAGACAGTTTTTAGAAGCCAGCCCCCAATTTGATTTTATTGAATTCGACAGTTTGTCCGATTAGATCAGAGAATCATTTTTTAAGTCTCCGGAATCCATGTAAAAGTTGGTTTATGAAGCTTTTAGGTACCTGTTCATCTCCGGGAAAACCCAATTGAATGGTACCGCTGTCCTCTGGAATATGGTCTGTGGCAAAAATATAATCCCAAAGGCTAAGGCTAATACCAAAATTAACTCCAAATTTTCCTGACGGAAGCTTATAAGAATGATGGTAAAGGTGCATTACGGGATTATTAAAAATATATTTTAAGGGACCATAGGTCAGTTTTATATTTGCATGGTTTAGATGGCCAATGCCAATTGCCGCAAAGTGAACAATGTATGCCTGTTCTGGTTCAAAACCGCCCAAGAGCATAACCCCAAATGTTTTTAGGGGTTTGTAGAGAATATTTTCCATCCAGTGATAGCGCAAATGGGCAGCAAACCCCATTTCTTTCACACTATGGTGCACTTGGTGAAACTTCCATAAGAACGGGAATTTGTGCAAAAGTACATGGGTAAACCACTGTACAAAATCGAGGATGACAAAAAATACAAGTAACTGCGACCAAACAGGCCAGTTGGAAAAATCGATTAGTACAATGCTTTTGGCAGTGATTCCAAGATCATTGAACAATAGTTCCAATAGCTTATAAATACCGCTTATGATGATAGCGAAAATGAAAAAGTTGAAAAACATGTAGAAACCATCCAGCCAAAAATCCTTTCTAAAAACGGATTGTTCTTTTCGCCAAGGGAAAAGCACTTCCAATCCCCAAACCAGAAGGGATATAATAATTAAACCCCAGAAATAATTGGTATACCATGGCACTTGAAATAGGATTGATTTCCAGGTCCATTGCGTAGTGCCTAAAAAACCATGGATGAAAGCATCAACGAACTCGTGCATATTTCTTTTGAATATTCATGAATAAAAATAAAGTAAAATACTATAGGATTGTGTAACCAAGGTTACTGAAAAGTTTTTGTGAGTATTTTAGTTTTGAGCATTCTAATAGTTTATGGATTAAGCAGTAACGATTTTGAAGGTTACGCTAACCAAAACAAAAAAAGTGGATATGAAAAATAATATGGGGAAACTAGACCGTACTTTAAGATTTGCTATTGCCATAGCAGTAGGTCTGTTAGTTTACTTTGGGGTAATCGAGGGAACTTTTGCATACATAGCAATAACATTGGCAGTGGTGTTTTTAGTAACAAGCTTTATAAATTTTTGCCCATTGTACGCTGTTTTTGGTATTAGCTCTTGTAGCGTTAAAAAATAGTTTTTGTGGATGTTTCCCAATAAATAGTGATTGCCTGAGGAATGTCATATTTTTTACCAGCTATACTGATTAAATTTGGGTTTCATCAAATTTAAAAAGATATGAAACTACTACATGTAATACCTTTGGTCTCTTGGGAAAATGGTATTTGGATGATCGGTGTTTTTGCTGCAGTTGTCATTGTCCTGATAGTAGGAGTATTGGCACTAATGAGCAGCGGAAAAAACGAAGAGGTAAAAAAACCTTGAAAAACCACTTGGTTCCAAATGCTGAACAAGGTCAATGGACTGCTATTTATAGTATAAAAACAACTAGATTGATTTTCTAATAGATAGCGGTGATCGGGGTTTTTGGTTTGAATATATGCGTTCAATATCTTCCTGCTTTCACATAAAACAATATTGAATGGATTGGATTTTACAACCTTGGCCTTGGTATGTTTCCGGGCCCCTGATTGCATCGGTCATGTTTTTGCTTATTATGATGGGCAAAGGTTTTGGTATGTCATCAAATTTAAGAACACTTTGCACAATTTGCGGAGCGGGAAAACAAGCAGAATTTTTCAGGTTTGATTGGAAGGCACAAAAATGGAATCTTATAGTGGTATCTGGAGTCATTATAGGAGGCTATGTAGGGGCTAATTTTTTATCTGTTGATACAGCTGTAAATATTGATGCAAGTACTGTATCCCAATTAACAGCACTGGGTTTTGATAGTGCGGGAACAGCATACCTCCCAACAGAAATGTTCGCCACAACGGTGTTTTCAGATATAAAAGGAATCCTTTTATTGATTGTTGGCGGTTTTTTAGTGGGGTTTGGAGCTCGTTATGCAGGTGGTTGTACTTCTGGCCATGCTATCTCCGGTCTTAGTAATTTGCAACTTCCTTCCCTGATAGCGGTCATTGGATTCTTTATAGGTGGTTTGCTCATGGTTCATTTTTTATTTCCTCTTATATTTTAATTATGCGGTCACTAATATACTTACTGATAGGTATTTTCTTTGGAATAGTATTGTTTAAATCCGAAGCTGCCTCATGGTTCAGAATTTATGAGATGTTTCGATTTGATGCCTTTCATATGTATGGAATCATTGGGTCCACAGTGGTTTTGGGCGTTTTGGGCATTTATTTGATCAAACGATTTAACATTACGTCTTTTTATGGCAATCAAATTGTTTTCCAAACAAAAGAGAAAAAAATTAAAAGATACCTGTTTGGAGGTATTCTTTTTGGATTGGGTTGGGCTTTGGCTGGCGCATGTCCCGGTCCCATATTCACGCTATTGGGAGCAGGTTTTCTCCCCATGCTCATCGTGTTGATTTCAGCAGTTTTGGGAACTTATGTCTACGGGCTGCTAAAAGACAGACTGCCACACTGAATTAGCGGTAACTACTTTTTGCACTTAAAGGGACTTTTGGGTTTTAAATCGATTATATAGGTTTTTTAAGGAAGAATCCTATAAATTTGTAGGTTGATAATTATGCTTCTCATTACCAAACCAATAGGTATGAACAGAACAATATGGATTATTGACGATGACCTTGTTTCGCAATTTGCAACGCGCTATTGTATAGAGCAATATGATGAGGTTTTTAGTATTGAAACCTTTGAGAATGCAGAAGCAGGTTTGGTCGCGGCATCTGAATTAAAAGCAAAGAAAAAGCCCTTGCCCCATATTATTTTTCTTGATTTGATCATGGACAATATGAATGGTTGGGAATTTATAGATAATCTACTGTTATTGGCCGATGGAATGGTGTTGCCGGATATCTATGTACTATCCGCTTTTGTTAGGGCCAAGGATAGGGAAATCGCAAAGAAACATCAAGTAGTATCTGGTTATTTTGATAAACCGATTACACGAATGGGGCTGAATAAAATTTTCACGAATAAAGTTCCAATAAATCCTTAAAAGGTACTTTCTACAACAGCTATAAATTTCCAAAAAAGTATATTTTTGCAGTCCATTCACCATAATGGCCCCGTAGTTCAATTGATAGCCCCGATAGCTATCGGGGGAAGTTTCAAATATCGGCATATTAAGATGCACTATGTATATATTATTCAATCAAAAGTTGATGGCGAGTTTTATGTTGGAGAGACCAGAGATTTGATTGATAGGTTGACAAGGCACAATACGAAAGAACTGAACGGCGGCACAACTAATATAAAAATACCGTGGGACTATTTTTATATTTTAAAGGTTAAGAATTCTACAGTAGCTCGCAAAATTGAAAGACATATCAAGAAAATGAAGAGTAGGATCTACATAGAGAACTTGAGAAAATATCCCGAAATCGCTACTAAACTTATAGAAAAGTATTCATAGCTTTACATTCTTTTGGCCCCGTAGTTCAATGGATAGCCCCGATAGCTATCGGGGGAAGTTTCCTAAACCCCGCCTGACCAAGTTTTTAAAAAGGCCTCATAGTTCAAGGGATAGAATAGAAGTTTCCTAAACTTTAGATCCAGGTTCGAGTCCTGGTGAGGCTACTAGGTCGGGCAGGTTTAGATGCAAGTTCGATTCTTGCCGGGGCTACTTTTCGATTTTTAAAACTCTTAAAGGTTATTTGCTCTAAAAAGTACCCTACCCCAACAGGTAATACCAAAGCAACGTACATGATGTTTACCTAGACACCTTTATGCTAAGAATTACATACAACTTATGAGCGGGTAAGTACCAGAAGTGCAAAAAAAGCACCTATGGAAATTGCCATGAGACTTAGGATAAAATAAATGTTCCAAATCCGTTGCCGTAAAACCTTTCTTTTTTCCATCGTTGTGTTCTTTAGGGTGTCCATTACCGTAGCTTTTTTAATAAAAAGCTATAGGACAAATTCTTAAAATCCCTTGATCTAGCGTATTTTAAAACGATGCAGGAACGGTAAATCCTTCAAACTTTATTCACGTCCGCCCAACAGAATGATAGCGCTGCCAACGATAAAGCATAATACAAAAAAACACAGTAATGTAAGATAAGGGTTCATGTTAAGTAGGGTTTGTATAAAATACGGTCGTTTGCCCAATTCGGTTTTTTTCCAATACAGGTTTTCGATGAACGGTACAATCTTGCTTGACGGCGATAGTATGTAAAATGATGCTTAATAGGCGGGTATTGAAGTTGTGCTTTAGGCTAAAAAACAAGGAGTATAGAGGATTTAAGTACCAAGTTTGATGCTTGCTAAGGTTGCAAATCAACCTGCTTTTTCAACTTTTCTTAACTACCTTAGCAAAAACTCGTTTTCTGATGAAAAAAGAAGTGAAAAACGTATTTGTGCAAGGCGCTATTTCTCCCAGCTTTATAGCCGATTCCATCGCAAAGCACCAGACCAAGACCCAGATAGGGGCCCATGATATATTTTTAGGACAGGTACGGGCCGATAAAATAGAGGGAAAACTAGTAAGTGGCATTGAATACACCGCTTATGAAGAAATGGCAAACAAAAAATTTCATGAAATAAAAGAAAACACATTTTCAAAGTTCGATATTACCTGTATGCACATTTACCATAGCTTGGGAAAAGTTGGGGTCGGTGAGCTATGTCTTTTCGTCTTTGTCTCTTCCCCGCACCGCAAAGTAGCGTTTGAAGCACTCCAACATGTGGTAGAGGAAATTAAAGCCAACGTGCCCGTCTTTGGAAAAGAACGCTTTGAGGACGATTCATACCAATGGAAAGTAAATACTTAGATTATGGTCGACATTACACAAAAACAACCTACCCATAGAACTGCCATTGCACAGGCTATTGTTAAAGTCAGTTCTATGGTGACCATAGATGCCATTAAAAAAGGAGCGGTTCCTAAAGGAGATGTGTTTTCAATGAGTAGGGCGGCAGGCTTTTTAGGTGTGAAAAAGACAGCTGATTTACTGCCCGACTGCCACCCATTGCCAGTGGAACATTGCAGTATTGACTATGAAATCAATGAACTGGATATTATAGTAAAGGTCTTGGTAAAAACATTTTACAAAACGGGTGTTGAGGTCGAGGCCATGCACGGAGCTAGTGTTGTTGCTTTGAATATGTACGATATGCTGAAACCCATAGACAAAGGTGTGGAAATCCATCAAATAAAGCTCCTAAAAAAAACAGGTGGGAAATCCGATATTAACAATGCCTAAACTTGCTTAAAAAGCATCCGTTATATCATTTTTATTTCAATTTTAGGTTGATTTGCTGAGAAACTCAAAGCTGCCGAATTGCACAATGACTTACATTCTTTTCTCTAGATTTTCCAACATCTCTTTCGTAGTTTTTTCCAAATCAAATTCAGGTTGCCAGTTCCAGTCTCTTTTGGCAGCACTATCATCGATACTACTGGGCCAAGAATCGGCAATCTGCTGACGAAAATCTGGATTGTAGGTGATGTCAAACTTTGGAATGTGCTTTTGGATACTTTGAGCAACTTCTTTGGGCGTAAAACTCATACTTCCTAAATTATAGGAAGATCTAACCCTAAGTTTTTCAGAAGGACTTTCCATCAAATTTATGGTGGCCCGTATGGCATCGTCCATATACATCATGGGTAATTTGGTGTCTTCGTTCAAGAAACATTCGTACGATTCCTTTCCCAAGGCTTCATGGTATATCTCAACAGCGTAATCGGTTGTACCCCCGCCTGGCATGGTTTTCCAACTAATAAGGCCGGGATAACGAACACTTCGCACATCAACATCAAACTTTTTAAAATAATATTCGCACCAACGTTCACCGGATTGTTTACTTATGCCATACACCGTGCTGGGTTCCATTATGGTGCTCTGCATCGTATTTTCCTTGGGTGTATTGGGTCCAAAGACGGCTATGCTCGATGGCCAAAAAATCTTGGTTATTTTCTTCTCCTTCGCCAGATTGAGTACATTAAAAAGAGAATTCATATTTAAGTTCCACGCACGCATGGGAAATTTTTCCGCGGTTGCGCTCAACATGGCCGCCATTAGGTAAACTTCATCAATTTCATAATACATCACCACATCTTCAATAGCTTCATAATTGGTTGCATCCAAAAGCTCAAAAGGCCCAGATTGCATAAGGCTTTCGCCACCTTCCCTAATATCGCTGGCAACTACGTTTTCAGAACCGTATTTGGCCCGTAATTCGATGGTAAGCTCTGTACCTATCTGACCGCATGCGCCAAGAATAAGAATGGATTTTTGCATTTAAATTGGAGTTAATAAAATTTACCGATAAAGATAGCCTTTATTAAAATTTGTACATTCGCTTATGCGAAAATTGTTATACCTTTTGGTTATTGTATTGTCTTTATCGGCATGCAGGGATAGTGGTGATGGTACCGAAGAAACTCAAGAAGAAGAACGCTTTTTCAACTATCAGAAAATGCCAAAAAAGCTTGCTATAAACTCAGTAGCGACCCCCATAATGGATGAGTGGGCAGAATTCCAAGAACTATCGAGCAGTTTTGATGTGCTTTACAAAGCAAAAAATGATGAAGACCTGCTTTTGGCCATTGATGACCTTATTGAAAAAGAGAAACTGTTGGCAAAAGGAACATATCCTGAACTGTTTGATAAACTTCAAATAAAAAGCCGGCAGCGTGTGCTAAAGACCTACATGATAAAGGTAAAAGCGGCTATTCTAAGCAAAAACGATACGGCAGAGCCCACCAAAGAAATGATAGAATCCTATAATGCGCTTCGTCATCAATTCAATATTATCGTAAATAACCCACTGGACAAAAAACTAATCTTGAATGAAGAATAGCATCGTATTTTTAGTAGTATTGTTATGTGGCCTCACTGTAAAAGCGCAGGCTGATGAAAAAAATAGTATTGATAACGTATTGGACGAATGGCATCTTGCTGCTGCCAATGCTGATTTTGATGCCTATTTTGATAAAATGACCGAAGATGGTGTCTTTATAGGCACGGATGCTACTGAAAATTGGCAGAATAAAGCTTTTAAAACATTTTCAAAACCTTATTTTGACAAGGGCAAAGCTTGGAGCTTTACAGCGGTTGAGCGAAATATCTACGTAGATGTTTCTAATGAGATCGCGTGGTTTGATGAGCTATTGGATACCCAAATGAAACTGTGCCGAGGTTCTGGGGTGGTAAAGAAAATAAATGGCGACTGGAAAATTGCCCATTACGTACTGTCCATTGCAGTGCCCAACGAAAGTGTTTCCGAACTTATTCAGATTAAAAAAGAAAAGGATAGTCTATTGCTTATCGAACTTAAAAAGAAAGAATAATCTAGATTACTCTTTTTGATCTTCAGGTTTTTCTTTTCTAGATTCCAAGGCTTGCTTGCTCAAACTGGCCAAATTAAAATTAGGGTCAATTTTTAAAGCCTCATCAATTGAAGCAATGGCACTATCTATATTGGTCTTGTCCTTGTTATACTCCACAAGGCCCTTTAAATGATAAAAAGCTGCTTTTAATGCAACTTCATAAGGTTGTTGTCTTTCGTAGAAGGCATATTTCATATCATCCTTAGCATTTGCAATACCGTACTCTATATTTACGGAAGCACCCTCGTTATTTCCTGTTTGAATTTTGAGATCTGCCAATTCATAAGCCAAATAGGCAGAAGGCTTACGTTTGAAGAGAATTTCAAAATGTTCCAAAGCTCTTTTTGGCTGATTTAACGCTTTTAAAGAAACGGCTTTTACTTGTACCGCTAAATCGGAATCGTCATCTTTTTTCTCAATCCCAATAGTGTTCAATGCCTGCATATGTTGGTTGTTGTTCATATAAACAAAAGCCAATGTATCTTTTCTTTCTTTGCTAGGGGAGAGTACATTAAGATGTGTCAAGGAACTGATTACACCATTGACATCTCCTTGCAATCGCATTTCGTTGTAAAAATTCTGATAGTGTTCAAGAAGTTCATTTTTGGTTTGTGAAAGAGCAGTGAAGCCTACGAATAGTAACAACAATAAAACGACTTTTTTCATTTTCTCGGGTTTGGAGCGGCTAAACTAAAAAAATAATTGATATTGTGCTGTTAAAGAAAGCTATAAGAATCAAAAACTAAAAATCAATAGAAAGCATCATTTAGTATTTGTGCAAGTTGGTTTCTAATGAAGATTAGGCTTAACCAAAATATCCAGTCATAACTTTGCTTATAACGCTAACAGGGCAACATCTTTGTTGGTATATTGTTTAAGTAAGGTAGCGTAAAACGCCAGAGTGCTCACATCCTCTGTTAAACAAGTTTTTAAAAAGGCCCCTAGGTTGTTATAGGACAGATTTAGGGGCATCGTGGACACCACTATATTGATTTTTTTTGGATCGTACTCATAATCGTTGAGGACAACATCCATTTTTATACGCTGCCTATGATAATCTATCTCTACATCTGCTGCGTTGTAGTGCTTTCTTAAAATTGATTTGTGTAAATCTTGAAATCTTGAGGTTATGTTTTTTCTTGTACTACTTTCTGTAATCAAATCATCCATCGCCATCAAGATTCTTGTCGTTAATCTTGAATTTCCCATGACATTACTAAATTAATCTGTTACAAAGGTAAAATCAATAATTATAACATACTTATAATCAGTCAATTAATTAACTTAAAATTATCTTAATTGTTGTGAAACGCCATTTTTGTAATGTCAGTTAAGAGATAATAGAAGTGTGGAAAACATGATTTTTATCAAGAAAATTCTTACTGAGTATAATTTTCCCCGATCTGCCTGTGAATTCGTCTGAATATCCTGGAGTTTTTAGGCCCCGTTTCATGGCTTCACTAGTGTAGTATTCTTTTTTATTGGGATGAAGTGGATAGACTCCATTGAAGATTTCGTTCCAATAATTGTTTTCGATAATGCTGTCGATTAAATGTATGCAGTCTGTTAGATGGATTAAATTAACGGGGTCGTTCCCATTCTTAAGGTGCTGCTTTCGGGATAACATCGTAACCGGATGTCTGGTTGGGCCGATCAAGCCACCAAAACGAATGATGGTGCTTTCAAGTTTCCCATCGTCAATGAACAACTGTTCACATTGTAGTAATTGCTTCCCAGATTCTGTTACAGGCTCTGGAGCGGTCTCTTCCGTAACTTCACCTGCTACATCGCCATACACAGAAGTGCTGCTAACAAAAATAAGCTTGGCTACGGTACTTTTTTTAATAGCACGGTACAAGAGTCTTATTTTTTCAATAAAACTCTCTTTGTTTCCCCCTCTTAGCCTTGGTGGAATATTAAGTATCAACACATCGATATGGGATAGAAAGCTATGAATATTCCCTTCAATTTTAGTTGCTGATAAAGCGATATGATAAGGAGAGATTCCTACTTCTTTTAATTCCTTCAATTTATGCTCCGAAGTAGTTGTGCCATGGACTTCATGGTTTTTGGCTACAAAGTGTTTCGCTAATGGAAAACCTAACCACCCACAACCCAAAACACCGATTTTCTCAGTCAAATTTCATCGTTTTGGTGACCAAGATAGCATCATTTAGAACAAAAGGCATGGGAATGCTGTTTTTTGGCCTTTCTGGAACTCCAAACTCCTTACTTGTTAGTAAATCATTAGAGGCTTCATAAATGGTAATAGCCAAAATGGAATCTTTTGGAAAACTCAACTCAAGTTCCGTGTAGTCGTTATCGCTTATATAATGTGTAATCAATCTTCTTTTTCGGTTTTCGAGAAAATAATCAGAAAGGACTACGTCGTTGATCTTGGCAGAATTGAGCTTTAAAATATTAGTATAAACATCCAGTCGGTTAACCGCTCGCTTGGGCGTAATGCAAAGCTCAAGAATGCGTTCTTCGCCTATTACCGTGTCCGTAAGTGTATCTATCCACGGCACCTTTACGTTTTTGATTGGCGCATCGGCAACATAAGTAAATTCGGTTCTGTATTTACTCGGTATCGTTTTGAGTTCGCCAGCTTTCGGAATCGTTTTCTCAGGCCCAATTAATTGATTGTTCCAATCTATAAGTTGATTGTCATAGGTTGCCCAAACAGCAGAGTCAGTATCGGCGTCATACACATAGAGCAGACTGCTAGGCTTTGGCCGTTCTTCGTTAAAGTCCGATTTAATATGTCCAGAAATACTAAAGACTATAAATAAGAACAAACTCAAGTAGGCCAATCGGTCCTTATTTTTTAATTGACTTAAAAATGGAAGTGTTTTGAAGAACAAAAGCGTAGTGAAAACAGTTGCCGCTACCATCATTTTTAATCCAAGTCCCACAGGGAACATTTTAATAAATGGTGAAAATATAAAGATACCTGGAAGTGTCAGAAATACCAATAAGAACGAATTGGGCCTATCTTGATTTATGACAACCATAAAAGCTACCAAAAGGCTAAATACAGGTACTACAAAAAAACTGGCCCCTTTCAAATAAGCTGCCATAAGCCCACATAGAAGCAGCCAAATTACAATAGGAGCTACCAAAAGGTCTTGGGTATTTGTTTTTCGGAATTTATGGTATGTCCAGAAACAAATGGCCAATGAAAGTAGCACATAGACCAAAATATAGGTGTGCCCGTTATAGGTAAAACCGTGAAGCATATCTTTAAACCCTGGATACCACCAAATAATAGCACTCCATGCAAAGTATCCTATAATTCCATTTAAGACCAAGCAGATTAAAAGTGGCAAAAATCCTTTCATGGCTCCTTTTAAGGAAAGTCTTCCTTTTTTAAAACCTGTAAAGAGAAGCAGTAAAAAGGCAATTACGGCTATACCAAACATGGGCCAAATCCATTCAAAAGGATAAGAAACCAACTTGAAAAAGGGAAGGTTGAAATACACCAGGTCATCCAAACTTTTTAAGTTGTTCAAATCGGTTTCACTAAAATGATGGAGCAGTGGCATTAGATAGCTTCCTTGATGTGCCAGGGATGTTCTATCCAATCGTTCATAGGTGTCCAGAGCAGTATGATAATCGTAATGGTCGTCGATAAAGGCAAAATTAAAACCTTCAATATCCCCATCTTCCCTAAAAACGGTCAAATCGGTATCGTTGGGCAACATTTTATAAATACTATAGGCCAACGAATTTGCTAAGGGATAATCGGGGTTTGCCTTGGTAAATTCTTTTATCAACGTTCCGTTACCCCTATTGGTTTCAATGAGCATATAACTGGGGCCTCCACTGCCACGTGCTTCAAAATTAAGAACGAGTCCAACGTCTTCTGTCCAAGGGTGTTTGTCCACAAACAAGTCCGCACCATTGAGCCCTAATTCTTCAGCATCTGTGATTAGAACGATGATATCATTTTTCGGAACCTTGTTTTCTGCAAGAAACGCTCGTACTCCTTCCAGAATGGTAGCTACACCACTGCCAGCATCACTGGCTCCGTAAGATGAGTGTGGGCTGCTATCATAGTGAGACATCAGCAGCAATGCTTTTCCAGGCTCAGAACCTTTAATTCGTGCCATAATATTAGTGGCCTTGCTCAAATTTGCCCAATCACCAGCAGTGTAACCTTCTTGGGTGTTGGTCTCTAATCCGAGTTTTTTGAGTTCGGCAATAATGTAATTTTTAGCGTTTGTGTGACCAGGAAAACCTACGGCGTGTGGTTCTTTGGATAAATTTTTAACATGTTCCAATGCCCTATCGGTCGAGAAATTGTGTAAAGCTATATCTGCATCACTTTGGTATGATGGCATTAAAGATTTGTAACTCCAATATATGGATAGAAAGAGTAATAGAAGTGCGAGGGTTTTTGAAAACTTCATGGTTTGATTAAGTTGTATATAAATGTATGAAATTATGAAGGGTTCTCATATAATGGGGCAAACACTTAAATAATTCGTTAAATTTTCCTATATTTAATATTCAACCCTAAAAAAGTAACGATATGGCTATCAAGAGTTTTCAAGGTGCTAGATCTAAAGACGCTTCAAAGAAAGAATACAAAGCCCCAATACTTGTGGAGGATTATATGACAAAGAAGTTGGTTACTTTTTCACCGGAACAATCTATTTTAGAAGTCATGGAAGCATTTGCAAAATACCATATATCCGGTGGTCCCGTACTTGACCAAAATGGATTTTTGGTCGGGATTATTTCCGAGGCAGATTGTATGAAACAAATCTCAGAAAGTAGATATTTTAACCAGCCCATTCTTGATAAAAGTGTGGAGCGTTACATGACCAAAGATGTAGAGACCATACCGCACGATACTAGTATTTTTGATGCGGCTGGTGTTTTTGATATACACAACAGGCGTAGGCTTCCGGTGATGAAAAACGATATTCTTGTTGGTCAGATAAGCCGTAAGGATATTGTGGTGGCAGCATTAAAGCTAAGTGCTCAAAACTGGAAATAGTGCTTTTCCATTTTACTTATTCCCGCTTTACGATCATATAACGGTCGTTATCCAAAGGTAAATAGCCAAGGTCGTACACAAAATAATACGTGCTCCCTTTTTTGGTGGTGTAAAGGTTTGTGATATATTCAAAATCAAAACCCTTGTCTATCAACTTCATTTTGGTGGTGGTCGTTTTTCCATCTTTTAAGGTAAAACTATCCAATACCCTATAATTCTTTCGAAGCCTGTTATTGATGTTGCGGACCAAATTTTTACTATCCTTGTTCAGCCTGTTGTTATAGGCATTCCTGCAATGGTCGGAGCAATACTTTTTATCGACCCTTCCTATCAATTTTGTATTACATTCCAAGCATTCTTTTGTCAAATCATCACTTTTTGTAATTAAATTTTACTTCTTCTGCTTTATCTTCTTCGCCACCAATCAGCGCATAGATATTTATTTCGTTCTCCTCAATTTTTTCAAAGGTAAATCCTTCGAAATATACACGATTTTCATCCACTTTTACCAGTTTAAAGGATTGTACTTCATTTTTTTCCTCCCAACCTGTTAAATCGTTGTTGAAATGTTTCAGTTCAAAAACCAAGGTTCCGTCAATTTCTCTAATGTGTCCAATTTCATAAAAATTGACTTTTTCCTCTAAAATATGTCTAAAAACAAACATCATTGAACCACCTGATGGGGGACTCCATATTTCTTCAGCTATTCCGCCAAAGGCTTTTCCTTTCCAATGCCCTTCCATCCAGGAAACGTTGCTAAGTGTAGCTTTTGGTGAAAGTTTATCGTTTTTTAAGGATAACGTGTTCTGCGCTTTTGCGGAGACCGTAACGAATAGGAATAATATGAAAAATTGCCTCATGATTTAAATTTTGTTTGGTTAATACTAATTGAACATTTCGCTTCAAACGATGTAATGAAGGGGTTAATGTTATACTAGTATGACGTTTTCAGTGGCGCCAATTGGACAGCTATACGATTTTTATTTCGTATTTTTTCAAAAGGCCGAATAATCCGTTTTTAGAAAACTTAGCTCTTTTCAGTTGATTTTTTTCTGGGTCGATCGTATAGTTGAAGGAAGTACTTAAATCTGCATCTACAAGTATCGTTTGAAGAAAAATGGTTCTTTCCAAATTGCAATTTAGGAGTCTAGCTGAGGTCAAATCGGTCTCTGTAAAATCAGTTTCGACAAGGCTACAATCTGAAAATAGCGTGTCCTTTAATCCAACTTGATAAAAAGAAGCTAAATCTAAATTACAATTGTAAAACTGAACAGATAGCAAGAAGTCGTTACATTCTTCGAACCGTAGGCCAATTAGCTTGGAATCCTTAAAATAGGGACTCTTTGAAAGTAGTATGGCTTATGTTTGCATTAGTGAGGTCACAAGCAATAAATTCACACTCCATAAAATTCTGGTTGTCCAAATATCCGTCTGAGAATGTGCAGTTTGTAAAAATGCAATTTTCATAATCTGCTTTGGGCAATCGATTTTTGGTATAATCAATGCCCATAAATTCCTTGTCCGCAATAAATAAATCCTTCATGTGCAATACCTAGTCTTCCAATAGAATGGCCGGTAGTTTTAATGCGCTGTACATACTGTTGTAGTTGGTCATTTCATTGGTGACGATAGTATTTTTTTCATTCTCGAATACCTTCCATTGTGCTAAAAGGTCACGCAAGCGTTTTTTTGCTCCTTCGGTCACCTTTGGTTCTGGAGAAGCTACAAAACCCTTTAAATGCATAAAATCCGCATTGAGTTGGTTGTTGAAATTAATGACATCCTGAAATGTTTTTTGCTTAGGCTGGATGAGCTTTTCCTCCCATGTTTCAATTCTTTTTATCAAGGAATCACCAAGTTTTACAAGTTTGGCTGCATCATCGTTATCTTTTAGGAGCTTGTTGTAAGTTTTTAATTGAGATTTTGCAGAACGCATTTGGTTAACGGACTCATGCATGGAATGAAGTGTGTTTTCAATTTGGTCCAAGACCTCTTGTTGCTCAACATAATCAGCCTTTGAAGCCTTGATTTTTGGATTGGGCAAAATTGTAACCGTGGTTTCCACGGTTTCATCTTCCAGTTTTAAGCGTAAGGTGTAATCTCCTGGTGCTACACTGGCGCCATTATAATTTCCAAAAACAAATACTTTATCTATGGCAGGGATGGGGTCTTTGCTAAAATCCCAAGTAAAACGGTTAAATCCTTTTTTTGAAGGAAGTACCACTGGTTTTGGGGGACCTCCTGGCCAAGATTTAAAATCTTTAGGCTTTTTGTTCGTCAATGTTCTAATGATTTTTCCATTTTGAAGCACTTCGAGTTTTAAGTCTAAGGAATCTGCTTCTTTTGGTAAATAATAGTCAAAAGTGACCCCTTGTTTTGGATTTTGTCCCAATCCCGGAACAGGTTTTTCCGGGCTTCCCCCAAAAATTCGATAGGTGTCTTTTGGTGGAATTATTTTTAGCTTTTCCGAAGTGTCAAAGCTATTTTGAATAGCCCCTAAATCATCTAAAATCCAAAAAGAACGGCCAGCGGTTGCAGCGACCAAATCGTTATCCTGAATCACAAGGTCATTTATGGGGACTACGGGAAGATTCAGTTGAAACTGTTGCCAGTTCTTACCATCGTCCAAAGAAACATAAAGACCGGTTTCGGTACCTGCATAGAGTAACCCTTTTTTCTTTTTATCTTCTCGAACAACGCGGACAAAGGTGTGTTTGTCTTCAAAACCATTTGTGATTTTCGACCATGTTTTTCCGTAATCATTCGTTTTAAAAATGTAGGGTTCTAAATCCATAAACTTATAATGCATTACGGTCATATAAACAGTTGCGGGGTCATGGGGTGATACTTCAATACTATTGATAATACCTTCGGGCAGACTTGGGGGAGTAATATTTTCCCAATTGGCACCACCGTCTTTGGTGATGTGGACCAGACCATCGTCACTCCCGGCATAAAGTACACCTTTTTCATGCGGCGATTCAACCAAATACATTAAGGTGTTGTAATTTTCGCCTCCTGCAGCTTCATTGGTATAAGGACCGCCTCCTTGACCTTGTTTTTCAATTTCGTTTCTGGTTAAATCTGGACTTATCACATCCCAACTTTGTCCTCCATCTGTTGTTTTAAAAACAACGTTGCCAGCATGGTAGATGGTATTCCTGTCATGAGGAGAACTGATGATCGGTGCATTCCAGTTGTATCGAAACTTGAAGTCTTTGGGTACTTTTCCCAATCCCAATTCGGGATATTCTTTAATGGCTTTCCCTTCTCTTGAAGCTTTTACCCACTTTTCAATGATACCTTGATAACAGCCTCCGTAAACAACTTCGGGATTATCGGGATCAAAAGCTAAATAGGCACTTTCACAACCGGCAACCGAATACCAATCCTTCCAATCGATTCCATTATCGTTCGTTCTGCTGGCAATGGCAATGGCCGAATTGTCCTGCTGGCCTCCATACACATTATAAGGCACTAAATTATCCGTGATAACTCGATAAAATTGCGAAGTGGGTTGATTTTGCTGTGTACTCCAACTTTTACCGCCATTATTGGAAATGTTGGCACCTCCATCGTTGGAATTTATCATTTTGGAATTATCGTTGGGATTGATCCACAAATGATGGTTGTCTCCATGTGGCGTAGGCAATGGCGCGAATGTTTTGCCGCCATCTATAGATTTGGTCACTGGAGCATTCAATACATATACAATGTTTTCATTTTGAGGGTCGGCAAAGATTTCCATGTAGTACCAAGATCGGGCTATGTTGATTCGGTCCGAATTGATTTGTTTCCACTTTTTCCCGGCATCGTCGCTTCGGTAGACACCTCCTTTTTTTCCTTCAGCTTCAATTACGGCGAAAACCAGCTCTGGATTGGCCCGTGATACCGAAATTCCTGTTTTACCGAATTCTTCGGGTAATCCTTCTTCCAATTTTTTCCATGTAGTTCCTCCATCGGTCGATTTATGGATTCCAGAAGAAGCTCCACCAGATTCCATAGTCCACGGATAGCGTCTGTGCTGCCACATAGCCGCGTAGAGAATCAAAGGGTTTTTCATATCCATGGATAACGAAGAAGCTCCAGTGTTCTCATCCACAAAAAGTACATTTTCCCAAGTAGTTCCTCCATCCAAGGAGCGATAAACACCTCTTTCTTTTGAAGCCCCATACTGTGCACCCTGCGCGGCCACAAAAATGATATCAGGATTTTTAGGATCTATAATGACATCAGAAATGTGTCGGGTTTCATCCAATCCTATATGTTTCCAGGTTTTTCCAGCATCTGTAGATTTATAGACCCCGTCTCCCATTGAGGTCATTACCCCCCTTGCGGCATGCTCACCCATGCCCACTACTATGATGTTCGAATTACTTTCTGAAACTGCTATTGCGCCTACTGTTCCAGTTTTAAGCTGCCCATCGGAAATGTTTTTCCAAGTGATGCCATCATCAACGGTCTTCCAGATACCACCACCCGTTGAACCCATATAATAAGTCATGGGTTGGTCTATAACACCAGAGGAAGCAACACTTCGGCCTCCCCTAAAAGGACCGATATTGCGCCATTTTAATCCATGATAGGTAGAGTCGTTAAGAACAATACTGGGAGTTGTTGTTTTCTTTTTCCTGCGCTGTGCTTGACTTTCAAAGGAAATAAGCAACAGAGCAACAAGGAGTAATCGGAGTACTTTCATTTTGGTTTGATTTAGCTTCTGGTAAGATACAAAACGGAACGTATTGTTAACAAAAAGATAAACCTCAATTTTTATTTGGAACAATCATTCTAAATAAATTATGTTTGTATCGGAATGAACGTTCCAAATAAAAGTAAAATCGTAAATAAAAATCAAAATGGGAAATTTAGAGAGAAAAGTAGCTGTAGTTACTGGTGGAAATAGTGGTATTGGTTATGCTTCGGCCAAAAAATTTAAAGAGCAAGGGGCTAATGTGATTATCACGGGTCGCTCCGAAGAAAAAGTAAACACTGCGGCCAATGAGTTGGGCGTACAGGGTATAGTGGCAGATGTTAGGGATCTCAATGCCTTGGACAGTTTGGTTGCTCAAGTAAAAGACAATCACGGTGCAATCGACATATTATTTGTAAATGCTGGTATTTTTACTCCAGCCCCGATAGGTCAAATTACAGAAGAGATGTTCGATAACCAGATGGGAATTAACTTTAAGGGAGCAGTATTCACAGTTGAAAAGTTCCTACCTATTGTTAAAGATGGTGGGGCCATTATCAATCTGTCCTCGGTCAATGCCTATACTGGTATGCCCAATACTGCTATTTATGCGGCAAGTAAAGCAGCAATGAATTCGTACACAAGAACGGCGGCAACTGAATTGGCACCGAGAAAAATACGTATCAATTCGGTTAATCCTGGTCCGGTATACACTCCAATTTTTGGTAAAACAGGTATGCCTGAAGAACAATTGAACGGTTTTGCCGAAGCTATGCAAAACAGGATTCCACTAAAGCGTTTTGGACAGCCTGAGGATATTGCCAGTTTGGTCAACTTTTTAGCATCTGATGAAGCCTCCTTCATCACTGGTGCCGAATACAATATTGACGGGGGTATCAATGTAAATCCATTATTGGTGGGATAATCTTATTTTTGTGTATGCCACGTACCAAACAATTTGATGAAAAGGAAGTGTTGCAAAAAGCCATGGAACTCTTTTGGGAAAAAGGGTTCCATGCCACTTCAATACAGGATTTGGTTTCACATTTAGGCATAAATCGAGCAAGTCTTTATGATACCTATGGGGGTAAAGAAGAACTTTTTGATCAGGCTTTCCAGTACTACAGAACGACTAATGGAGCTATTGTAAAAACGCTTTTTGAAAAAGAAAGTTCAGTAAAAAAAGGGTTAAAGGTACTTTTTGATAAAGCCATCCAACAATCGGTGCAAGATGAATGCAAAAAAGGCTGTTTTGTGGTAAATACGGCCACAGAGCTTATTCCTGGTGACGAAGCCATTCACAAAGCTTTAAGGGACAACACTGAAAATTCTCAAAAACTCTTTATCGACTACGTCCAAAAAGGAATCGATGCTGGAGAAATTTCATCTTCCAAAAATGCAGCAAGTATAGGCCTTATGCTTTTTACGTTGTATAATGGCCTCCAAGTTTTGGCAAAAATAGAAACGGACCCAAAAAAATACAGAAATATGGTCGAAGCAGGATTGTCTGTTCTTGATTGACCCTATTCTGAAATCTTGAACTTCACGTTCACAGAAGTCTCTACTTTTATTTTTTCAAAATCAATATCCAAAGGTTCTGCCTCAACGGCATCCAAGGCCATGGATTTCATTTCCATGCGTGGAGCTTGGTTGTATCTTGGATAATAGGGCGTAGATACATCCATAATATGAATTGCAGCACCTACGTTCTGTCCCAATGGGGAGGTCAGAGCTTCAGCTTTTTTCTTGGCTTTTTTGACCGCTTTGGATTTTAACTCCAGTTCCAGAGCATCCATTTTTGAATATTCGGTTTTTTCTAAATAGGTATTGGAAATATCCAGTTTTTCCAAAGCAACCATTACTTCGCCAGCTTTTTTCCCAGAATATACCACAAGCGAATACTGCTTGCTTTTAAGCACTTCTTTTTGTCTTAGAAAATATTTTTTGAAGTTGCTGCTAAGATCTTTTATGACCAATTGTTTATCCAAATCAATGCCCAATGCCTTAAGTCGAGAAGCCATTTGATTTTCTTGTTCTTCAACAGATTTTCGTCCCTTGGAATCCTTTTCCCGAATAGTGATGCTCAAGTAAATTTTATCTGGGGTGACCAAAGTATCGACTCGTGCAGAAGTTTCCAAGTAGGACACATCCAAAAAATTCTTGGTTTGGCTTAATAGGGCGGTCGTAAATAATAAACAGAGTATGGGAATCAGCGCATGTTTCATGAGTTGAAATTTTGGTTAAAGGTAAATACTTTTTTTAAGGGGCAAAACCTGTACCAGTTTGATAAAATTATAGGACTAAAAATAGTAAAAGGAAGAGTCCTATTCTTTCGTTATTTTTAGAGTAAACTAATTTCGTCTCACAATTTACAACATATGAAATTTGTTCTAGCTCCAGATAAATACAAAGGTTCCATAAATGGGCAACAATTCTGTGAGGCTGTGGAAATGGGAATTCGAAAGGTTTTTCAAGATGCAGAAATCATAAAAAAACCTTTGGCCGATGGGGGTGACGGTACCATCGACGTAGTTAAACACTACTTAAACGCCGTTGAAGTAAAAACTACCGTCAAAGACCCTTTATTTAAGGAGATTGAATCGGGTTATCTTTTTTCAAAAGAAAAGGAAATTGCCTTTATAGAAATGTCCGAAGCTTCAGGGTACAAATTACTTTCCAAGCATGAATTGAACTGTATGAAAACCACCTCCATGGGCACAGGACAGTTAATTGCCCATGCATTGGAACAAGGAGCTAGAGAAATCGTTCTGGGTATTGGAGGTAGTGCAACCAATGACGGTGGTATGGGAATGGCGACCGCTTTGGGGTATCAATTTTTGGATAAAAATGAGAAAGTTCTGGAGCCAATCGGGCAAAATCTGAATAAAGTAGCGGATATTAAAACGGACAAGGTGCTGCCACAACTCGAAAGCCTAAAGGTGAAAGTAGCATGTGATGTCAAGAATCCATTTTATGGAAAAGATGGAGCCGCCTACGTGTATGCTATTCAAAAAGGAGCTTCTCCAGAAGAGGTAGAACAATTGGATAAAGGCCTTCGGAATTTTGCTGAGGTAATAGATAAAAAGTTTGGTGTTGCTATACAAAATGTTCCGGGGGCTGGTGCTGCCGGTGGTATGGGTGCTGGAGCAATGGCTTTTTTGAATGCTTCTTTGACTTCGGGTATTGATTTAATTATGGAAATGGCCGCTTTTGATGAAGCTTTGAAAAATGCCGACTGGATTATCACAGGGGAAGGCCAATTGGATGGTCAAACACTTTCAGGAAAAACCATTGCCGGGGTGCTTCAAGTTGCCAAGGAAAGAAAAATTCCAGTCGCTGCCTTTTGTGGTTCCGTCGCAGTATCCATAGAGGAACTTAAAACGTTAGGACTTGAATATGTTACTTCCATATTGAATCAAGTGGGTTCGCTTGATGAGGCGAAACAGAATAGCTTTAAAAATTTGGAACTTGCCAGCTACAACTTCGCCAAGCTGCTAATATCTTCAATCGAACGGTAAAAGGTCTGGTTGCAAATACTTGTGTTTTGCCAACGGCGATTTGTAAATATCAAACCCATAATGACAAGCCATAAGTTCTTTAAAGTTGAATCTTAATCTGGGAAACTCTTTTATGAAATCCGAGAAGGTATTTGATTTTGATTTAAGGGCAAAATGATAAACTGCCCGAACGGCGGCAACAGTTAAAGTGTGATTGTATTTATCAGTTGCATTGAGTTTTTGGGTATATCGTTTTATTTGTTGGGTGACATTTTTAACCGCCGTGTCGATTCCGTATTGGGTAACATGAATCCATGCCAATCGTAAATGGGCTTCGTGGGTGAAGAGGTCAGGGGGTAATTCTCCCCGTTCAAATTGTTGTTCAAATTCTTTGTCTATCATTTTTTTGTTTTTAAGAGTAGCTCTTTCTCATTTTAAATTCCAAGGAAGTCTTCACTACGGGCCATTCGCTGTTCAATATAGAAAAGATGACCGTATCCCGAATATTTCCTTGTTTGTCAATACGATGGTTTCTAATGATTCCATCTTGTCTTGCTCCCAATCTCAAAATGGCATTCCTTGAGGGGAAATTAAAGAAATTGGTTTTGAACTCAACGGCAATGGCATCTAGTTTTTCAAAGGCATGGCTTAACATCAAGTACTTACACTCCGTATTTATACCTGTACGCTGCACATGCTGTGCATACCATGTGTAGCCTATTTCTACCCTTCGGTTTGGTGCATCGGCACTACAAAAGCGGGTTGACCCCACTATTGTATTATTTTTTTTATCAATTATTACAAAGGGAAGTGCTAAACCTGTCTCTTGTTCATTGAAGGCAAAATCTACATAGTCATCCACAGTTTCTTTAGATGGAACAGAGGTATACCACAATTCCCAAAGATTACCATCTTCTGCCGCCTTAACTAATCCTGATTTATGGGAAGGTAGCATCGGCAAAAGTTTTACCAAGTTACCTTCTAGTTCAATGGATTGTAACCATGAATTCATGTCAACTAGTTTTTCGATACTCAAATATAAGTTTTATGTATTGCTTTTTTAAGCAGGATTTTAATCATTACTATGTTGTATTATGTTTCCTCGATTTTCTATCTAGTAGTATCTTTAGTATTTATTAATATATATTTTTATTTATTACGTAATCGTATCAATAGTTGTTTTTCAATAAAGAAATAAGAATCGAATTGTTTGATTTAATCCGATAAGATGAATTATAGAACACTGGGAAAAACAGGGCTGAAGGTCTCTGAAATAAGTCTGGGAACATGGCAAGTTGGAGGAAAATGGGGAAGTGGCTTTGACGATAAAAATGCCGAACGTATTCTTAATGAGGCTGTGGATAAGGGAATAAACTTTATTGACACGGCAGATGTTTATGAAAATGGGAAAAGTGAACATGCTGTAGGCAAACTCATTCGTTCTCGAAAAGAAAAAGTGTATATAGCTACCAAATGTGGTAGGTTTATAAACCCCCATGTTAGTGAAGGGTATCAACCAAAAGTGCTTAGGGAATATGTAGAGCAAAGTTTAAAGAACACAGGTTTGGACCATATAGACCTCATTCAATTGCACTGTCCTCCTACGGAGATATATTATCGGCAGGAAATTTTTGAAGAATTTGAAAAACTCAAAAAAGAAGGAAAAGTATCCAATCTTGGAGTGAGCGTTGAGAAAGTTGAAGAGGCCTTAAAGGCAATAGAATATCCTAATGTGAGTACAGTCCAAATTATTTTTAATATGTTCAGGCATCGGCCTGCTGACCTGCTTTTTGAGCAAGCGAAAAAAAGAAATGTGGGAATTATTGCCCGCGTACCATTGGCAAGTGGATTGTTAACTGGCAAATTCCATTCAAAATCCACATTTTCGAATGAAGACCATAGGCAATTCAACCGTAAGGGCGAAGCTTTTGACCAAGGCGAAACGTTTTCGGGAATAGATTACCATCTAGGTCTTGAGGCGGTAGAGCGGTTAAAGTCGATTTTTCCGAAAGATTTTGTATTGGTGCATCTGGCCATAAAATGGATATTGATGTTTGAAGAAGTTAGCTGTACCATACCAGGAATATCAAAAATAGAACAATTGCATTCCAATTTAGAAGCGTTGAAACTCCACAATCTTTCAAAAAAGGAAATGTTAGCGGTTGAAGATGTTTACAACGAAATGATTCGTCCATCAGTTCACCATCGATGGTAAATTATGCTACGGGATACCTTACTTATCATTGCTGTCTAATTAAGCTTTTCAAAATAGAGCTGTCCAAAATAACATAACCATTCGGGTGGGATATACTAGAAACCAATCAGGGCGATAGCTGTGGTCAGATTGGATTGATTAGTTGTTTTTTATCGTTCCTTTTTTCCCTTTTAAGGGTCAATTTTCGCCCTCACTGAAGTTTTGTGGTACATCTCTTCGCTTCATCATTTCTTTGTCCCATATCAATTAAATCAACAGAACCAAATGAAAAGAGAAGCTACAGACAAACTGATTTATTTCTTCTTCCCCTTTACCTGTTTTATTCTTTCAACAGTAGTTTTTATAATCCTCTTGACGGTACGTTTAGGAATTTATAAGTAAAACGAATTGTTGTAGAAAGTGAATTAGCAAACTCAGAAAAAGGAGAGATTAGTAATACCCGAAACGTATAGTTTAGTGTTTATTTTAGTTGGGAAACGCCCTCAAAACATATGTTGTTTTGAGGGCTTTCTTATGATACTGTTTCTATAATATTAGGGATGACTTAATCTTATTAAGAATTAAGCCATTGTTTGAACTCGGCAGCTTTGTTCTTACTGATGATAATATCAACTTCAGAATTAGGGTCTACCAAAATCTTCAACTGATTATTGCCATACTTAATTATTTTATTGATTGCAGAAATAGCAACTATAAATTGACGGTTGGCTCGATAAAAATGGCTTTCGTCCATGTTTGAAAACAATTCATCCAAACTAACATTTGTCGTGGAACGACTTCCATCAAAACAAACTACATAGGTGATCGTACTTTCGGTATAGATGTAGGCAATATCCTCCGTGGAAATGGGTCTTAGTTCATTTCTCACATAGGTGAGTATTCTTTTCTTGTTCTTTTCGAAGTCGGTTTTAGGTACACTAAGTTTGGTGTCCATGACCTTTTGCTGGTAGTTGTCCAAGTCTTTGTTGAGTTTGGCCAAGTTGACCACTTCGTCTCCCAATCGTTGGTTTTGATCTTCCAACTTTTGGTTTTTGGCTTCCAGCTTTTTCTCGTAGGCACTTCCTATAATCCTCACCATGATTACGGAACAAAGAATCAATGCGGCTCCCATAATGATAAAAATGGTGTAGAACTTGTTTCTGATATCATCAATCTGTGTAGAAATCTTTTTGACGTTGGCATGGGCAGCGATTATCCAATCCGAGTTTCTTACTGGATATAAATAGATGATTTCAGAATCTCGGTCTTCTTCTTTAAAATCCCGTACCCCTCCAAAGCTTCTTTTGTTGGTCAATAATTCATAAAAATCCTCTGAGGTCATTTCACCATCTACCGAGGTTACGGAAGATTGATTTGGATTGATCTGCTGTCCCACTTTTGTAATATCTGGATGGCAGATTTCCTTCCCCGACCAATCGAACATACAAATGAAACCATTTTCAAGATTCGTGTTTTCAATACTTCTTTGGACATTATCGATCACTGAATCCTTTGGTATGCCACTTGCCAATTGAAAACCTACCAAACTTGCAATTTCCCGAGCTTCTCTTTTGCTCGATTCCAATTGGGTGTTTAAAAGGTTATTGGCACTAACCTTTATAAATGACCTGGTTGATATTCCTGCAATGAGCACAAAAATTACCGTAATGGCCAAAAATGTAAAAAAATAGAGCCTATCCTTTCTCATGGGGTTACAATGTTCAAAATGTAATTTCCTTAACTATAGGAATAAGATTGATCGGATTTTTAAAAAATCCATCACAAACCTTCTTTGCAAAAATAACTTTCTTTCTCAGTTTGGGGAAACTAGTTTTTATTGGAAAATAACTTTCCATATCACGGTCAATTCTTCCCTTTCAAAGCCAATTCTTCCCTCTCACGAACATTTTGTCCTTATAACCCTCTGGTATATAGTTGTTTTGCTGTGAATAAAAAATCAAACACAAATGAAGAACATTTTAAAACCCATCTTGCTTTTTTCGGCTGTTTTGGTATTTGGTTGCACCAACGATAGTGAAAGTGATCTATTGATTGTTGACGATACCGAGAACACGGATAATGAAGGTGATGGTGAAAATGGAAATGCCACGGTTACATTTTCAGCCAACATTCAACCCATAATCACAAGCAATTGTTTGGGATGCCATTCAAGTCCGCCAAGAAACGGAGCACCGTTTGCCTTGGTAACCTATGACCAAGTACGTACTCGAAATGCAGGAGTACTGAACACCATCTCTAAACAAACTGGAGAGCCTAATGCCATGCCGCCCTCTGGCAGGATACCTCAATCATCAATAGATCTTATTGAACAATGGATTGAAGAGGGATTAGTGGAATAACACATAAACATAACACCATAACATAATAAACAACGATGAAAAACTTAAAGAACACGATTTTATTAGCTATGATCACTACGGTAGTAGGAGTTTATACTAGCACTGCCCAAGGCAAGTACATTGACAAAAATGCCAATATCGTATTTGAAGCTTCGGAAAAACTATTTGAAGAAGTAAAGGCAGAGACCGAATCTGCCACTGCCATTCTTGACACTGAAACCAACAAAATCGCTTCTTTGGCTTTGGTAAAAGGATTTCGCTTCAAGAATTCATTGATGCAAGAGCATTTCAACGAAAACTATATTGAATCCGACACCTATCCCAAAGCAACTTTTAAAGGCAAGTTATTGAATTTTGATAGCTCAAAACTTACAGAGTCCCCATCGGATATTCCCGTGGATGGAACGTTAGGATTGCATGGAAAAGAAAAAGATATACGGACAACGCTATCGGTTCGTAAAGTGGAAGATGCCATTATCATGGAAGGCGGTTTCAAGGTCGCTCCAGAAGATTTTGATATTGAAATTCCAAAATTAGTACGCAATAAGATTGCTAAAGAAGTATTGGTACAGATCAACTTTAATCTTGTTGGAAAATGAAAATGCAAAAATACCTGACCATTGCCTTCGTAGCGCTCATCATCATAACTTTTGCTTCTTTTTTTATGTACAGCTACATGTACAAACCGCACAGAAATGTAGTTGAAGAACAAACGGTAGCAGTTTTATCGGCAATAGAGTTACAGAACAGATTTGCCGATGCTAACGGTTCGTTGGAAAGCTTTGCGGATAAAATTATTGAAGTCAATGGTTTCATAAGCAATGTGGAACAACAACGAACCATCATCGTAGACGATAAAGTTCAAATAGATTTTGATGGCAGTAGTGAAATTGAAGCAACCTTGATAAAAGGAAATATGATTCGCGTAAAAGGAAGATGCGTGGGCTATGATGATTTGCTCGAAATCGTAAAAATAGACCAGGCTATCCTGATCAACAATTACTAAACACTTCAGAAAACAGAAAAAATGAAAATAGTATATATCATAATCTTTTTATTGCCCATAGTTGTTTTTTCACAAGACGACCTATTGTCAGAAATTGATACAAACAATACCAAGGACTTTGAAAGTGCCGCTTTTAAAGGATTGAAAATTGTAAACTTTGAATCTACCAAAATGGTCTCCCAGAAAGAACTATACTTTGTGGTTTCCCATAGGTTTGGTTCTATAAAACCAGGGTTTGAAGATTTTTTTGGACTGGATCAAGCGGTTACCCGATTGAACTTTATCTATGGAATTTCCGATGGTATTAATGTAGGGGTTTCACGTAGCTCATTTTTGAAAACGTATGAAAGCTCATTAAAACTTCGATTGGTACGGCAGCAAAAAAAGGGCTTTCCCGTTACGTTGGTAGGGTTTGGAACTTTGCTCATTAACGGAGCCTTGGACGATGTAAATTTACCGCTCCTTAAGTTTGAGAACCGTCTTGGATACACGGCCCAGTTATTAATGGCCAAGAAGTTCAACAAGAACTTTTCTTTAGAGCTAATCCCAACCTTTTTCCATGACAATCTGGTTCAATTGGATGAACAAGAGAGCTCACAATACGCCCTTGGAATTGGAGGTAGGCATAAACTGTCCAAAAGGTTATCGCTTAATATCGATTACGGATTTCACCTAAATAGGACCGAGAACTCTCCCTTTAACAATCCACTTTCAGTGGGTATCGATATTGAAACGGGAGGCCATGTTTTTCAATTGCATTTTACAAACGCCCAGCCAATGAACACCAACGGTTTCTTAGGACAAGCAACTGGTGACTGGTCTGACGGGGATATATTCTTTGGGTTCAATCTATCAAGAGTCTTTTAAAACAAAAAAAATGAAAACAAATAAACTAAGTATCGCAAGAATTCCCGTTCAACAATCATTTTGTTCTCGTTGTTCGGTCAAGATCAAAGAAGCACTTTCAAGTATCAAGGATATTACAAATGTCAATCTCTATCCTATGGAATCCTTGGTAGTATTCAATTTTGTTAGGGCAAATCAAATTTCCAATGCGCTGAATGTGTTAACAGAACTCGGCTACCCAGAAATGGGCGAAAAAAATAATAGTAGAACTCCTGTTCCAGTGTACAGTTGTAATGGGTGCGCTGCTAAATCATGCCAAAAAAAATCAAATTACGAAGCATAAAGCGGAGAGGAAATCTATGTAACAGAGCATGCGATAAGCAATATGCTTAACAATTTTTCTCGAGACATAGCATCCCACCCTTTCCGCTAACCTTATAAATGATACGGTAATCAAAACGGTTACTGGACATTCAAACTTTTTAAATCTTCAAAACAATTATTCTTTAATTAAAATTATCTAAAAATGAAAAATTATCTATTATTCCTTTTAACAGTACTGGCAGTATGGAGCTGCTCAGAAGACGATGCTTACAACGACGACATAGATCCTGAAGGTCAGGATCCGGTTGAAGAAGGCCAAGATCCCCCAGCAGAAGAAGTACGTTCCGTAATTATAAACGAGGTAGAATACTTGGTAAACGACCAGATTGAGCTTTACAACAATGGAGACGTAGCTGTAGATCTTGCGAATTACTGGATGTGCCTTGGCCCAGGACAATATTTTAGAATCGGTGATGCAGAAGCTACCGAAATCGTAAGTGGTTCAGTATCCCTTGAGCCTAGTGAATTCTTGGTGATAGCACCGGTAGCCCTTGAAGCATCTAACGATGCGGGTGGACTTGGGCTTTATGCCAACAACGATAACTTTGGTAGTGCCGCTAACATTAGAAGCTTTGTACAGTGGGGTGCATCTGGTAACGCAAGGGAAGTAGTGGCCGTTGAAGCTGGTATCTGGAATGCCGGTGGTTTCATTCCCAATGTGCCTACTGGCGCTAGTATAGCCTATGATGGAGAGGGCAACACCTCAGACGATTGGGCGGGTACATCTACCCCAACCTTGGGAACGGGCAATACATTTACAGAACCCGTAGCCCAAGTGCGTTCAATCATTATCAATGAAGTTGAATATTTGGTCGATGACTATATCGAACTCTACAATAATGGAACTGTAACCGTAGATCTTTCAGAATATTGGATGTGCCTTGGTCCTGGAAGATATTTTAGGATTGGTGACGGCGATGCAACCAAGATCGTAAGTGGTTCCGTATCCTTGGCACCGGGCGAATATTTGGTGATAGCGCCAATGGTTCTAGATGCTCCTAACGATGCTGGGGGACTTGGGCTCTATGCCAACAACGATAACTTTGGTAGTGCGGATAACATTAGAAGCTTCGTACAATGGGGTGCCGCTGGCAATGCAAGGGAAGTTGTTGCGGTAGAAGCAGGTATCTGGAATGCTGGTGGTTACGTTCCAAATGTACCTATCGGTGCCAGCATTGCTTACGATGGTGAAGGATTCACCTCAGATGATTGGGCAGGCACTGGTATGATCACTTTTGGTGAAGAAAATATATTTAAAGAGCCTTTAGTAGAACGTTCTGTAATTATCAACGAAGTGGAATATTTCCTTAATGACGATATCGAACTTTACAACAATGGAAACGTAACGGTAGATCTTTCCGACTACTGGATGTGCCTTGGCCCTGGAAAATACTTTAGGGTAGGTGACGGCGACGCTACCGAGGTTGTAAATGGTTCCGTATCCTTGGCGCCTGGTGAGTTCTTGGTCATATCACCGGTAGTTCTTGAAGTACCTAACGATGCAGGTGGATTGGGTCTGTACGCGAACAATAATGGCTTTGGCAATGCCGATAACATCAGGAGTTTTGTGCAGTGGGGTGCTGCTGGCAATGCTAGAGAAGTCGTTGCTGTAGAGGCAGGTATCTGGAACGCCGGAGGTTTTGTTTCAGGTGCAATCAATGGTACCAGTATTGCCTATGATGGTGAGGGATTCACTTCAGACGATTGGGGCGTTGATGCTAGAAGCTTGGGTGAAGACAATGGTACCATTGGAATTGGAATAGGAGCCGAAGAGATTTTACGTTAATAGGATTATGCTGTAAAGGCAGAGATGGGAAGCAAATTGCTATGTTTGATTTTCTATTAAACCCACGAAGTGCGAAATAATACTTTTAAGCTTCGTGGGTTTCATTAATTTTGCAATAAACTAAGGAGTCATTTATATGATGTCTAAAAAAGTAAAAATTGTGATGATGTCACTCTCAATGCTATTGTTGATGGGCGGCTCTTACTATTTTTATGTTTTTTTTAATGCAGCGCCATTTTCTGGGGATATTGTTGATTACTCACCAGAAATTGCCATAAGTTCGGAATTCCTGTTGGATAGGTTTGTTGAAGATGAACAGGGAGCTAGCGCCGCATACATGGAAAAAGTGATCGAGGTGGAGGGAGAGGTCAAAGAAGTAACCTTTCTAAACAACAGATATACCGTGTTGCTCTATAGCGGAAGTAAAGTTTCTTATGTGATGTGCGATATGCGCACTGAACAAGCGGAAATGGTAAGAAAATTAAAAGAAGGAGATAAAATTAAATTGAAAGGAGTGTTCAAGGGTTTTTTGATGGACGCCATAATGCTAAACTGTGTTTTATTGTAAGCTATTTATGTATGAATAAATTCTTTACATTGTTTTTTGCTTTGTTTTTTTACTGCGGGTTTTCCCAAAACAGTTCCAAATACATTTCTAGGCAAGGACATGTTTCCTTTTTCTCGTATACATCCGTAGAAAATATTGAGGCCGAAAACAATCAAGTACTGAGTATTTTCGATACCGCCAACGGTGAAATTGCCATAAGTATGTTGATGCGTGCCTTTGTTTTTAAAAAAGCATTGATGCAAGAACATTTTAACGAAAGTTATATTGAAACGGATATTTATCCGAAAGCCGTTTTTGAAGGTGTCATAACCGATTTTAAAGTGCCTGTTGAAGCGACTACAAAAATTGTAAAAGGTACTTTGACATTGCATGGCATCACAAAAGAACTGGAAATCAAGACCAAAATGGAACGCACTAACGACCTTCCTGTTTTTACAGGATCCTTTGAGGTTTTAGTGTCCGATTTTAAGATAAAGATACCTCCTGTGGTAGCTGGTAACATTGCAAAGCGTATAGAAGTCCAATTTAGATTTGAATATCAACCTTATGAGAACTAGACAATTTATTTTTTCACTTTTAGTTGTAGTGTTGGGTTTTTCAAATACCGTGGTTGGCCAAGATTTGCTCAATACTTTGGAAAAAGAACGTCCAAAAACTAAGGACCATGTTCAGGCAACGTTCAAGACAACGCGGATAGCCTTGGGACATTCTGTTGAAACCAGAAAAAAGGGAATCATGGAACTTTCGGCCAATACCAGGTTTTGGAATATTCCCGAACCTGAAACCCAAGCATTTTTAGTAGACCGTGTATCCACCCGGTTTGGTATTTCCCATGCTTTTTCAGACAGGTTTACTTTAGGAGCGGGAGTTACCACGTTTGATGGTATTTTTGATAGTTACTTCAAGTATAAATTGCTAAAACAGGTAGATGGGGGCAAAGGTTCGCCCTTTACGATCACTTTGTTACAAAATGCCAATTTACGCACAAGTGGCATACCGGGAAGAAATTTTAACAACGATACAAGTTTTTCGGATAAACTGTCATTTACCTCACAACTATTGATTGCACGAAAGTTTACCAGAAATTTTTCGCTACAGCTATCGCCAACTTTTATACATAGAAATTCTACTCGGTTCGATGAAGATCCTACCAATCATTTTGCCTTGGGTATTGGCGGAAGGTACAGAGTAGGGGGGCATGTTTCCATTTCTTCGGAATACTATTATTTGGCCAATCCTGTAGAATCTATTCAAACCTATGATGCCTTTGCAATTGGGGTAAATTGGGAATTAACGGATTTAATGCTCCAATTCCACGTATCGAATACCTTGCATATTGCTGAAGATGCATTCATCACACAAAACAGAAGAAACTTCAATACCAAGAACGGTAGTCTTTTCTTTGGCCTGAATGCGGTTTTTTTATTACATTTTAAAAATCAGTTAAAGAAGTAGTTCTGCCAATGAAACGTAAGTTGATTTCCTCCTTCAATATATAAGGATTGCTAAAACGGATGTGACATTTATGTACTAGCTATTATCTGGCCTGTATACTATTTTATTATTATACATGGCATCCAAGCCCATCTGTACACAAATAGCCGAATTTGCTCCAGTCTCTACATTTGAAAGTGGCGTTTTATTGTTTCGGATATTGTTGTAAAAATCTATCATCGCCTGTTCTGTAGGTTCGGTATGTTCTACAGTAATAGGATAACCCTTTCCTTGTTCCCAAGGTATGGTGGCACCAGCTACGCCATCAACATTGCCTTTTTGTTTTTTGTTGGTATCCTCAGGATAAAACCAAGCTTCTGTATATCCCAATGTTATGGAACCCTTATCACCTAAAACTTTGATTTGGTAACCATCTTTTGCGTTGGCCGTTAAACAGGTAAACTTTGCCCGCACCCCATTCTTATAGTTATAGATTAAATGAATGTTGTCATACGTTTCCCTTCCATCCTTCCAGTAATCAACTCCCCCAACGCCCATAACCGAATTTGGAATATCTTCCATAATCCAATTTATGAAATCCAATTGGTGTGAACAAAGTTCCGCAAGCAATCCCCCAGAAAACTCACGGTACATTCTCCAATTTATGATGCGTTCATACTCAGGTTTGGGTACAGGCCTTCGCCAATTACCATTACGATTCCACTGACATTCAAACGCTTGTATTTTCCCAACTTTACCCATTTTTATTAACTCAACAACGTGTTGATATAACCTTGAGCTTCTATACTGATGTCCAGTTTGAAAAATATTCCTTGATTGTTTCACCTGCGCTTTAAGAGCATTTATGCCTTTATAGCCCTTCGCCATTGTTTTTTCGCAGTATACATGTTTGCCTGCGTCCAATGCATCTGAGGCTATTTGCGTGTGTGTATTAAATGGTGTTGCAACAAGGACAGCATCAATAGCTTTATTGCTTAAAAGTTTTTCATAATTGGTATACCCTTTTGCTTTTTCTTGAGTAGCATTTACGGCATCCTTTAAACGAAAAGGAAGAATATCACAGCAAGCAATTACATTAAAATTAGGAATGGCGTTTATAAGTGCTATCGCACCAGATCCTCGGTCACCAGTACCGATAATACCAATGTTGAGAGTGTCGTTAGCACCTTTACAGCTTAAATTACTGGCAGCAATAATGGTTTGAGGTATTACAACAGAAGCGGATGCAAGTCCGCTTTTCAGCATAAAATCTCTTCTTTTCATAAATGGTCTTAAATTTTGGGCTCCCAACCATTGGCATATTCCCTTTTCCAGGATTTCATGGCTTTTTCGTTATTAAGCACTTTACCCGTTACCTTATCGATCTCTAAGGTTTCACCTGCATCTTGGGCCATATTGCCTAAATGACAAAGCATTGTTGAAATACTGGCATCTTTGATGTCGGAACGCAAGCTAGTATCTTTACGTATGGCATCAAAGAAATTGGCAACGTGGTTAACATCCAAAATTCCCTCACCCCTGGTATTGGTAGTAGCACTTGATGCTTTCTCAAATTCAAACTTTATAGGATTACCCTGTAAGTCGTACAATTTATAAAAATTTCTGTCCAATTGTATAGATCCCCTGCTACCATATATGGTAATGCCCCTACCAGGGCGGTCTGGCTTCATCATTCCCCTACTGTGGCCTGTCCATGTGATAAACTTATTGTCGTTATAGGAAAAAGTTACTTGCTGGTTATCTACAAATTCCCAATCATCATCATGGGCATATTTACCTCCAAAAGAAGTAACCGAATTCGGTAAATCTACCCCTAAGGCCCATCTGCATATATCTATTTCATGGGTGCCATTATTATGAATTTCTCCTGTTCCCCAAGTTCTGAACCAATGCCAGTTATAGGGATGTACGTTATCCCTGTATGCTTCTTTTGGTGCGGGTCCTTGCCATAAATCCCAATCCAGTGTTTTTGGAACAGTTACTTTATTCCCAACACCAATAGAACCACGATTATTGGTATAATAGGCCTCACCTTTATAGACTTCGCCTATAATACCTTCCTTAATTTCCTTAATGCCCAAAATTGTAGTATCCGCCGATCGCTGCTGGTTTCCCATTTGTACTTTTTTCCCGTATTTCTTTTGCGCTGCTACCAAGAGATCATTCTCATACGGATTATGGCTACACGGTTTTTCTACGTATACATGTTTTCCTGCTTGCATTGCCATGATAGCCATAGGGGCATGCCAATGTTCGGGCGTAGCAATAAATACGGCATCGACATCTTTATCTTCCAAAATTTTTCTGAAGTCTTTTTCAACTTTTGGCACATAACCAATAGTATTTTGACACCATATATTGTGCTCTTCGATAATGTTATCGTCAACATCACAATTGTATAGGATTTTAGCGTTTGAATCGGCATTAATGGCTTTAACATGGGCTTTGGCCCTACTTCTTACACCAATTACAGCACAGTTTATTTGGTCATTGGCTCCAAGAATTCGACCATGGCCAGTATAGGGGAAAACCATACTTCCAAAAGTTAATGCGGCACTACCAGCTGTTGTTTTCTTTATAAAGTCTCTTCTCGTGGTCATGGTTATTTTGAGTTTATTGGTTTAATCTTAATGTTTTTAAAGCTCACATGGTCACCGTGATCCTGCAATAAGATGTGGCCTTCGTCCAATTCACCAAAATTGGGCCAGTCCACGTATTTGCTCTCTGACACCAGCTTTCTATACGCTTCGCTTTTTCTTGTATATTCCAAAACCTTCATGCCATTTAACCAATGCTCAACGTGATTGTCTTTTGAAATGATATGGGCAGAGTTCCATGCTCCAATTGGGTTCATATATTTTGTGGTATCCGCTCGTATTAAATCATACAAAGAAGCAACTGTTCTGCTACCTTTATGATTTCCCTTTTTAGCATCAGGATGTCTTTTATCATCCAAAATCTGATATTCCAAACCTATTGAAGAGCCTGGACCTTTGTTCAAATTGGTATCAACATAATATTTAATACCACTATTGGCACCTTCGGTAAGTTTAAAATCGACTTTCAACTCAAAATCACCATAAACATCTTTCGTGACAATATCGCCACCTGCTGAGGACTCTTCGCCACCAGAGGAAAGAACGGTCAACTCACCATTGTTTATTTTCCAACCTTTATTGGGAAAATCATCCAGTCTTGCACCACGCCATCCGTTTGTAGAATTTCCATTCCACAGTAATTTCCATCCATTCTTATGCTCATCAATGGTCAATTGGTTTTTTGTGATAATTGGTTGTATTGAACTCGTGGTGGAGTATTTGGCAACGCTATCGGTAATGATTTTTATATTTCTCCACTTAATTTCAGTTCCTTCTTGCTGCTCTGCTTTAATACTGTGCACCTGAAGTGCGATGAAACCTGAAGAAGTCTTCTCATCAATCAAAAAGGAAGCAGGAACACCATTTATCCATGTTTTTAAAGTATCACCTATGGCTTCAATACGATAGTGGTTCCACTCGTTTTGTTTAAATGCTTTTTGAGCCTCCTTATTTTCGGTCATAGGATTCAACCATCCTCTTCTAGATTCGTCGTATATACCACCGCTCCAAGCACGGTCAGATGGGTCTATTTCAACTTGATAACCATGTACTCTACCATCTCGATAATGTGGAAAACTGTTACTTCGAATTTGAATGCCTGAATTCATGGAAGGGTCTACCTTATAATTAAGTTCCAAAATAAAATCACTGTATTTGGCATTGGACGTTAGGAAGGAGTTAGGCGTATCATGAACGGTACGACCAACAATGGCACCTTCCTTAACTTCATAGAGCGCTTCCCCACCTATTTGAGTCCACCCGTTCAACGTTTTTCCATCAAAGAGAACAAGCCAAGGAATATCATTTTTGGTTTGTTCGGCGCAGTTTAAAAATAACAATACAGAGAAAAGTAGTGTAAAACACTTGAAAGTAACAGATTTCATATTAATCGTGGCTTGAAGTATAAATAAAACTATAAATATACTTTACAACAAGCGTATTTTAATGGATGGATTTTTCAAAAACATGGATGAATTCGATATTAGATTTATGATGTTTGTTCTGTGGCGTTGAAAACTGCACTTTTTCTAGAATAAATTGGCTTGCCTTTGCTTTCTAAAGACACAATTTTTTATTGAGGATTTTAGCGGTATGGAGAAAGCTGGCCTAAAAAATCAGCCTTTCTTTTTTTCTGTTTCTAAAGGAATATCCATGTATTCGAACAAATCGTCCATAATACTCCATCGTTTTCGATAATACTTTTAACGAAATATTAATAACTGAACAATATGAAACTGAAACTTTTACTACTATTGGCTTGTACTGTTTCGTTTGCTTCCTTAGCACAAACCCAAATAACCGGGATGGTGCTGGATGAAAACAACGCACCCTTACCAGGTGCCAATGTACAAGAGAAAGGAACCACAAATGGGGTGGTCACGGATTTTGATGGCAACTTTATTATTAATGTCCAAGATAGCAATACGATATTGGTAATTTCCTATATCGGGTTTGAAACTAAAGAACTGACTTTAGATGGGTCATTGAACTACACTATACAGTTAGCCACTTCCTCTACAGGTTTAGATGAGGTCGTAGTTATTGGTTATGGATCCGTAAAGAAAAGTGACTTAACAGGTGCAGTGGCATCATTAAGCAACGAAACCGTAACCGAACAGCGAAAAACCGATATTGGTCAAGCCATCCAAGGTCGGGTAGCTGGGGTAGATGTTCGTACCCTGAACTCTAAACCTGGTGCGCCACTATCTATTCAAATTAGGGGTAATACCGTAATCACAGCCAATCAAGGAAGTGAGCGTGATGGGGTAAGCGATGATATTTCTACAGATCCCGACCAACCTTTGTATGTTGTAGATGGTGTTTTTTTTGATAATATCAATGTGCTAAATCCAGCGGACATTGAACAAATTGATATCCTAAAAGATGTTTCTGCAACTGCTATTTATGGTGCGCGAGGTGCAAATGGTGTAGTTATCATTACTACTAAAAACGGTATAGAAGGTGTTTCCAGATTTACATATGATGCAACATTCGGTTTGCGTTCGGCTACCAATTTACCTGATTTTTTCACTGGTCCAGAGTATGTTGGATTTGTTGATGATGTCCTAAGGGCAAGAGAATGGCTAGGAACCGATTTGAGTATAGATGCCTACAACAATGTTGCAATTGACCGTTCAACTGAATTTCAAACATCAAACGAAGAAGCAAGTAATGTAGCCAATGGCAGGTATACCGATTGGGCAGATTTATTGAGGGGCACAGGAATTCAGACCAGCCATACCGTGGGTATTTCAGGTGGAAGTAACGGTTTGGTCTATAATGGGTCTCTTGGTTATCTAAAAGATGAAGGTGTTATAGGAATCGAAGAATTTGAGCGCTATAATATCAGTCTATCAGCCTCCAAAAAGCTTTCTGATGAGTTTACGCTGGGTATAAAGACGTATTTGGCATGGTCTGAACGTGAGGCGGGCAGTCCTGAGCTGTTTCGTAGTTCGTTACGATTAGCTCCTACTGTAAACCCGTTTGATGAAAATGGAGAACTGGTATTAGTCCCCGATGAACAAGATCAACGCTTTATCAACCCATTTTTTGAAGACCAAGGGTCGTATACCGCAGAGACAAAGTCTTTGGACGTTATCGCCAATGTATTTTTAAATTACAAGCCCAATGATTGGTTCAACTTTAAGACACAATTTTCGCCAACGGTTTCCTCCACACGTTTTGGTGAGTTTAGGGGATTGTTGACCAGATCTTCCCGTAACGACCCAACTAGAGTAAGATCTACTTATGATACGCGTTTACGGACATCATATACTTGGGATAATATTGCTGATTTTGACTTCAATATTAAAGAAGGACATAACTTAAAAACAACCTTGATTACTTCATTGTTTTATGACAATACAGAGGGAAGTGATATTGAGACCAGAAATTTTAACACCGATGCCTTCTCATTTTTTAATACCGAAGGAGGTACCGACATACGAACTTTTGATACTTTTCAGACACAAGAGACCTTGGCGTCATTTGCTGCACGTGTAAATTATAATATAAAAGATAAATATTTATTCACCTTAACGGGTAGGTATGATGGGTCTTCAAAACTAGCCGCTGGCAACCAATGGGACTTTTTCCCATCGGCCGCTTTTGCATGGCGAGCAAGCCAAGAGAACTTTTTGAAAGAGGTAAATTGGTTGAACAATTTAAAATTTCGAGTAAGTTATGGAGAGTCGGGTAATGATAATCCAGTATCTGCATTCTCATCCTTTGCATTTTTAGAGCAATCCAGCTTTTTGTTCGGTAGTGATTTAGCAAATGGACAATTTGTGCAAACCTTGCCCAATGAAGAGTTGACCTGGGAGGTTTCCAGAGAATTAAATTTAGGAGTTGATTTGGCTATTCTCAACAATAGAATAAATCTTGCTTTTGAATACTATAATAAAACCACTGATGGAAGCATACTTGCACGTACCTTATCCTCTGTTACAGGTTTTGGTGATGATGGCCTACCAACTACGATAGGTAATTTTGGTTCCGTTCGTAATAAAGGTGTTGAATTTACCTTAAATACCGTAAATGTTCGAACGAATAACTTTTCATGGCGTACAAGCTTAAATTTTTCAGCCAACGACAATGAGATTTTAGAACTGTTCGGTGATACGGATCAAATACCTATAAGTTCCGATGTTCGTTTTAACGGAGTTCTCCAAGAGGGCGCACCTATAGATGCAATATGGAGTTATGAAGTTGATGGTATCTATGGCACAGACGATGTAGCTGAAGCTGAATCGTTCGGTTTTCTGCCCGGTCAATATAGGTTTGTAGATCAAAATGATGATGGCGTCATTAATCAAGAAGATAGGGTGATCTTGGGATCACAGGCACCTGACTGGATAGCAGGTATGACCAATACTTTTAGTTACAAGAACTTTGAGCTGAACGTACAGGTTAATACGAGACAGGGTACGTTTGGGCATTCCGAGTTCCTTCAGAATTTTTCAACCTTTCAAGGGGATAGGGCTGTATTTAATAGCTTGGACCAAAATTATTGGACACCGCTTAACCAAGATGCCGAGTTTCCATCCCCAGAATATGGGGAAGATGGTAGTTTTCCATGGTTTAACACCAGTTTTGACTTTGTAAGGGTAGGTAATATTGGTCTGGGATATACATTCCCACAATCAGTATTGGATAAGTTAAAAATGTCAAATTTTCGACTTTCGTTGGATGTTCAAAACCCGTTTACATTTACCGATTTCGCAGGACCTGATCCAGAGACAGGTCTTAACAACTCGTTTGGTCAGACCTATGCCATAAAAACCTTTTTGCTGTCCCCAAGATGCCGTCCCCGAGGTTAAAGAAGTAAGTGCCTATATTTCCCATAAAGAGGGTGGAGATGGTTG
>JBCCEC010000006.1:0-111313 GCA_039030475.1 Bacteroidota bacterium | reverse complement strand
CCTACTCGATCAGCCGCTACAGCGCGGGCACTAACGGCATCAGTTATCAGCAGTTAATCTGCCATCTACCCCAGCTAAGTGACGAATTGCTTAACGCCGTCCCATTTTATAGCATGTGCTTGACCGAGTTGGGCATCGGCGCAGCGGATTATCTTCAAGTCCAACAGCGGCAATCCCAAGAAGTGGGCTCCATTTTTTGTTACTACAGCCTGAGCAGTCACTGTGATGATGCAAATAGGCTGGTTTCCTACCTTACCCTCTCGGCAAAATCCCTGAGCCGCAACCAAGGGGCGATGTCACGATTAATGAGTGATACCTTTGAGAAGGTACGCTTCGACTAAAAGCAAAAGTGCTAACCTAGAGAGTATAAAACCTAACTATGCAAACTGAAAACGAAATCACGGCTATAATAACAAGTGTAACTTTAACTGTAGTAGCTTTAGTCGGTATTTGGCTGTACAGACTCTACAAATTGAAGAAAAAAACCAAAGAATAACCTAGGGTTTAAAATCCAAGCATCTATATACAAAGCGGTACAAACACCGAATAATTTTTTAGAATGATTGAGTTTGGATGGATTTAACCAAGTATTCAAAACCGTATCATGCTCAATAAAATTCTTGGGATATTACTTATCCTTATAAGTATTGTAATTGGAGTTTTCCTTATTCCAGGTTTTTTGGATATGATGGAAAAACTTATTGATTTATTGACCACATTTGAAACACATGCTAGATACGAGTTTTCACATGCTTTTTTTACGCAATTATTAGGTTGGTTTATAACTTATATAATATTTAGGGCAGGGAAATCATTCTACAAAGACGGCCAAAAACCCTCCTGAACCAGAAAAAGAATCTAGGGTTGATACGATGAACTCGCTATTAATAGGAATTATATATTTTTAATCATTTACATTCGTTTACAAACGAAAACAAATGTTTTAAAACCGATTCCTATTTTTTACTACTGTTATGTTTGTCCTGTCGAATGATAAGCGTTCGATAGTATTAACTGTTTAACACGTAAAATTTAAAAAGATGAATTCACTAAGAAACAAAGTACAGTTGATTGGTAACCTAGGAAATGACCCTGAAATCGTAATGCTTGAGAACGGCAGTAAACTTGCCAAGTTTTCAATCGCTACTAATGAATCCTATAAAAACGCTGAAGGCGAAAAGGTGACGGATACGCAATGGCACAATATTGTTGCATGGGGCAAAACAGCCGAGATTGTGGAAAATTATTTAATGAAAGGTAAAGAAGTTGCTCTTGAAGGAAAGTTGGTGTCACGTTCGTATGAAACAAAAGAGGGAGAGAAACGGTACATCACTGAGATCAAGTGCAATGAACTGTTGTTATTGGGCAAATAAGCCTTACTGACAGATAAACGAAAAAGGGGGTGTTTGACCCTCTTTTTTCTTTTTAAAGGTAAATTAACTTTAATTTAAAAGGAAATCACGCAACACATTTATTGGTGGTGCGTCCAACATAAACAGAAAAGATTAAGATACATGAGAGCAGTCCGTTTTCCATTAGTGGTGCTTGCTTGTTGTTCTTGGTTTGGGATTTTTGCCCAAGACCAGAACCACACGGTAAACGGATTTCGATTTTATGAAAAGTTGGCGCAACGCGATGCTGATTATGAACAATCTCTCCTACTTTTAAGTAATCAAGATGAATCGGATTATTGGGCAGATCAAAGAGTGTATGAGCGGAATTTAGGGAAGATGAACTTTACTTCATACTTAGTGTATATGAAGGGTAAAAAAGATGCGTACAAAGAGCATCTTAAAAGTTGTACACATGACAAACCGCACAGTGAACTGTACTTTCAAAAGGCAAAAGAGTATTTGTCACTATCGGATACTGATTTTTTCTCGATTCAGAACACCGGTAAGGTAACGCAATCTGATATAAAGAAGTAATAGCATAGCCTAAAAATGTAAAAGCCACCTCATGGGTGGCTTTTTTATGCTACTTTCTTAAGCAGGTCAAAGCATGGGCAACGCTTACAGCGTTTATTCTCTGCCTTTTTATATTTTTTGCAACATTTTGTCTTACAATTGGTCAGCGTTAGCTCCTTTGGTAAGGCTTCATTATTTTTTTTAAGTTTTTTCTTTTTACCCATCGCAAAACACAGATGAGCCAAAAATAACTTATTTTAAATTAATCTAAATAAATTTGATTGTTAAAATTATTCACTACCAGTATCCGATGCCGCACTCTCAACAGTTAATTGCTGAATATCCCTATCAAAAAGGTATAATCCACCCTTATCGTTTCCTATTAAATTAATTTTATCCAGAACAGTTCTTGCCAACGCTTCCTCTTCTAATTGCTCCGCTACATACCACTGCAGAAAATTGTGTGTGGCATAGTCTTTTTCCTCTAAAGTAACATGAACTAACTCGTTTATACTTTGCGAGACAAAAACTTCATGATCATATAGTTTTTGCAACATTTTTGTCAATGTTCCAAACTCGGTCTCAGGAGCTTTTAAATCCGAAATGTTTGCATGTCCACCTCTTTCGTTTACATATTTGACCAATTTTAGCATGTGCATACGTTCCTCATCGGAATGACCGTACATGAACCCAGCTACTCCTTCCAATCCCTTTACTTCGGCCCAGGAAGCCATAGATAAGTAGACCTGAGACGATTCCGCCTCTATTCGAATTTGATTGTTGAGTGCTTTTTCCAGCTTCTTTGATAACATAAATTGTCCTTTTTAACAAAGTTACAAAATCTAACTGCGGGTTTTAGAAGAAGATTTCTTGGGCAAGTCTAAAAGTATTGGCATGCGCCTCGACTATTGTTTTTATATCTGGTGAATATCCTCCGCCCATACTACATTGCACAGGTACTTCGGTATCCAGGCATGTTTGGAGTACATAGCGGTCCCGTTCTTTGCAGCCTTCTAAAGTCATTCCCAGTGTTCCCAGTTTATCCGAGGATAGTACATCTACGCCACAGAGGTAAAAAATAAAGTCTGGGGCTACTTTTTCCAGTAGTTCTGGGAGCATACTTTTAAGGATGGAAAGATATTCTTTTTCGGTTGTTCCTTTGTCCAAGGGAATATCTAAATCAGAAGTCTCCTTTTTAAACGGATAATTCCCACTGCCGTGCATTGAAAAAGTGAAAACCGAATCGTCATCCTGAAATATTTCGGCAGTGCCATTTCCTTGGTGCACATCCAAATCCACAATCAATATGTTTTGTGCCTTCTTTTCATTTTGAAGATACCTAGCGCCTATAGCTTGATCGTTCAACATGCAAAACGCTTCTCCCCGGTTAGAGTAAGCATGGTGTGTGCCTCCCGCAATATTCATAGCTACGCCGTGCTCCAAGGCAAATTCACAACCTTTTATAGTGCCGTCTGCAATAATACGTTCTCGCTGCACCAGTTCACTACTTAAGGGAAAACCTATTTTTCGAGCAGCACTTGGTTTAATGCTCAGATTGACAAGGTTGTTATAGTATTCGGCATCATGCGCCGCCAAAATGACAGTATCGTTCGGAGTTTCCGGTTCAAAAAAATTAGCCTCATCACAGGTGCCTTCATGCAACAGCTGTTGTGGCAAGAGGTCGTATTTGATCATTGGAAAGCGATGACCTTCTGGTAAAGGATGCTTGTAAATAGGATGGAAGGCAATTTTGAGCATTTTGAAATCAGTCTTTTTTATGCAATGCCAATTGAATGCGTTTTCTTGGCACATCTACATCCAAAACTTTTACCACGATTTGTTGATGCAGACTTACGTGGGCATTTACATCTTTCACAAAAGAATCGGATAGGTTCGAAACATGGATAAGGCCACTTTCTTTGATGCCAATATCCACAAAACACCCAAAATTGGTAATGTTATTTACGATTCCCGGTAACAATTGGCCCTGTTCTAAATCGGTAATTTGTTTAATGTTCTGATTGAAGGTGAAAACTTTGGCTTTTTCCCTACGGTCCAACCCCGGTCGTTTCAATTCTTCGAGAATATCCTTTAAGGTTGGCATCCCAACGGTTTCCGTACAGTAAGATTCTAGATGTATAGCTTGTATGACAGTTTCGTTTTGGATGATATCGGATATGCCTATCCCTTTATCTTTCGCCATTTTTGAAACAATACGATAACTTTCAGGATGTACGGCAGAATCATCCAGGGGATTAATGCCATCTTTTATCCGTAGAAATCCAGCACCCTGTACAAATGCTTTTCCACCTAAGCGAGAGACTTTTTTAATTTCTTCCCTACTTTTAAAGGCACCGTTTTCATTTCTATGGGCGACTATATTTTCGGCAAGTTTAGGTCCAATACCAGAAACATAACTAAGTAAAGGGACGCTTGCGGTATTTATATTTACACCAACGGAGTTCACGCAACTTTCCACGACCATATCCAACGAAGTTTTGAGTTTTGTCTGGTCCACATCGTGCTGATATTGTCCCACGCCAATGGATTTTGCATCTATTTTGACCAATTCTGCCAATGGGTCGGCCAAACGACGGCCAATAGAAACGGCTCCCCGTACGGTAACATCATAATTGGGGAATTCGTCCCTAGCTATTTTGGATGCGGAATAAATGGAGGCACCTGCCTCGCTGACCACAAATACTTCAATAGGATTTTTAAAGGATATTCGCTTTATCAATCGTTCCGTTTCGCGCGATGCAGTTCCGTTCCCAATGGCGATGGCTTCAATCTTGTGCGCATCTACCAAAGAGCTTATTTTTTTGATGGCATCCGAACTTTTATTTTGGGGTGCATGGGGGTAGATGGTCTCATTGTGTCTTAAGTCCCCCTGTGCATCTAAGCAGACTACTTTGCATCCCGTTCTAAAACCAGGGTCAATGGCCAAAATTCGCTTCTCGCCCAAGGGCGCACCAAGCAACAATTGTTTTAAGTTTTTGGAAAACACCTGAATAGCGCCCGTATCCGCTTTTTCCTTGGCATTTTTTAAAAGCTCATTGGACAATGAAGGCAACAACAATCGTTTGTAGGCATCGGCAATGGCCAATTCAATTTGAACAGAGCAGGCATTGTTCGATTTTATGATACGCCTTTCTATATTGTCGAGTGCTCTATCGTTATCAATTTCAACTTTTATACGGATAAAACCTTCTTTTTCTCCTCTTAGGATGGCCAAGAACCTATGAGATGGACATCTGTTAAGCGATTCGCTCCAGTCAAAATAATCTCGAAATTTTTGGGCTTTTTCACTTGTGCTGAGCGCAGTCGAAGTATCATCCTTTTTTGTTTTGATGACTTTTGAAGTAATCAAAGCATGTCGCTCTAGCTGATTTCTAAGTTGATTGCGAATATCTGAGCGTTCGTTGACCCATTCCGCTATAATATGACGAGCACCTTCTAGTGCGTCGTCCTCATTAATGATGGTATTGTTGAGGTACTTGGAAGCTATGAATTCGATTTCATCGCTTTTTTGGGCCATGATGATTTTTGCCAAAGGTTCAAGACCCTGTTTTCTAGCAGTCTCCGCTTTTGTTTTTTTACTTTTTTTAAAAGGAAGGTATATATCTTCCAACGTAGCCAAATCGATGCAGTTCTCAAACTTTGTCTTTAAGTCCGGAGCAAGTGCTCCTTGTTCATCAACAGCTTTGATAATGGCCTGCTTTCTTTTTTCAAGTGCCTCAAATTGAGTTTTGAACTTTACGATTTCACCTACTTCTACCTCATCCAGATTGCCCGTGCGTTCTTTCCGATACCTAGATATAAAGGGAATGGTGCAATCTTCGTTCAATAATGCAACTGTATTTTCAATACTTTTTTCTGAAAGTTGCGTTCGTTTTAGGATGTAGGCGATGAGTTGCATGGATTCTTAATAGGATGGATGTATTCTTTCTAGTTAGGTTGGATGTCAAAACTGCCTGCCCGACTTCGTCTTTCAAGCTCTTGCTCGATGTGACATTACATATTAGATTATTAGAATTAATTTATACCCTCACCATTACCAACCCCCTTTTCATCAGGATTCACAAATACCAATTTTCCTTCTTCGTTTTCGGTCATCAAAATCATCCCTTCGCTTTCCACACCTCGTAATTTTCTTGGGGCAAGGTTTACCAAAACGGTTACTTTTTTACCTACTATTTCTTCAGGGGTAAAGCTTTCTGCAATTCCTGAAACGATGGTTCTGGTATCTAAGCCTGTATCCACTTTTAACACTAAAAGCTTATTGGCTTTTGGCATTTTTTCTGCCTCTGTGATTGTGCCTACCCGTATATCCAGTTTGGTAAAATCATCAAAGGTGATGGTGTCTTTTTGTGCTGCAACTTCTTTTTCCATTTGACTTGTGCTGAGCTCAGTCGAAGCATTGGCCTTTTTGGTAGCTTCAAGTTTTGCTAATTGCACTTCAATTTCTTTGTCCTCCACCTTGCGGAACAACAATTCACTTTTGTTGATTTGATGTCCTGATGAGAGCAAGGTTTCTTGGGTTTCAATAGTATTCCAAGAGGTCTCGACTTTGCTTTGTATACTATTTTCGGTATGGTCGCTGAGCTTTTCATGGTCACTGAGCGCAGTCGAAGTGACATTAAGTATTTTTTTAAGCTTTTTAGAGGTAAATGGTAAAAATGGTTCACCGAGAACAGCGAGTCCAGCAGCAATCTGAAGTGCAACGAACATCACGGTTTTAGTACGTTCCACGTCGGTTTTTATCAATTTCCAAGGCTCTTCATCGGCCAAATATTTATTGCCCAATCGCGCCAGGTTCATTAATTCTTGACTTGCTTCCCTAAATCGGTAGCGTTCCAGAGAACTGGAAATAAGCGCTGGAAAATTCTGCAAAGACTTCAAAGTTTCTTTGTCAATATCCTGAAATTCAGCAGGGGTAGGAATTAAGCCATCATAATATTTATGCGTTAAAACCGCCACTCGATTTATAAAATTGCCAAAAATGGCAACCAGTTCGTTATTATTTCTCGCTTGAAAATCCTTCCACGTAAAATCGTTATCCTTGGTTTCAGGGGCATTGGCGGTCAATGTATAGCGGAGCACATCTTCCATATCTGGAAATTCCTCCAAATACTCATGCAACCAAACCGCCCAGTTTTTGGATGTAGATAGCTTGTTACCTTCTAGGTTTAAGAATTCATTTGCAGGCACATTTTCCGGCAACACAAAATCGCCATGTGCCCTCAACATACTCGGAAAGATAATACAGTGGAAAACGATGTTGTCCTTACCGATAAAGTGAAGTAATTTACTCCCTTTATCTTTCCAGTAGGGTTCCCAGTCTTTACCTTCTCTTTTAGCCCATTCCTTTGTTGAGGAGATATAGCCAATAGGGGCATCGAACCAGACATAGAGTACTTTTCCTTCGCCTCCTTCAACAGGTACTGGAATTCCCCAATCCAAATCGCGGGTAACGGCACGTGGTTTTAATCCGTCATCGATCCAAGATTTACATTGCCCGTATACATTGGGTTTCCAATCGCTTTTATGGCCTTCCAAAATCCATTCTTTTAAAAAATCTTCATAACCGTCCAATGGTAAAAACCAATGTTTGGTACTTTTCAATGTTGGAATTCCCCCCGTTATGGTAGATTTTGGATTGATGAGATCCGTAGCGTTTAGGGAGGAACCACAGTTTTCGCACTGATCTCCATACGCTTCTTCATACCCACATTTTGGACAGGTTCCAATAACGAACCGATCTGCTAAAAACTGTTTTGCTTCCTCATCGTACAATTGTTCTGTGACCTCTTCTATAAAATCTCCTTGACGGTATAGTTTTTCAAAGAAATCTGATGCAGTCTTGTGATGGATTTCTGCCGATGTACGGGAATAATTATCAAAGGAAATTCCAAAATCGGCAAAAGACTTTTTAATGATTCCATGATACCTGTCAATAATTTCCTTTGGGGTAACGCCTTCTTTTTTGGCCTTCATGGGGATGGCAACTCCATGTTCGTCGCTACCGCAGATAAAAGCGACATCTTTTCCCTGTAATCTTTGATAACGTGCATAGATATCCGCAGGAACATAAACCCCTGCCAAATGTCCAATATGGATGGGGCCATTGGTATAGGGTAACGCCGCGGTAATGGTATATCTTAAAGGTGATGAAGTCTGAGACATGTACTATTTAGATTAAGCCTCAAAAATACTGAATTTCATTAGAGTGATTCTATCCTTCATGTGAAGTAGTTTATAAAAGCACCGACATCGAAAACGGCATTGATTTTTAGTAAGAACTATAGATATTTGATATATTGTAGGAATACACTTATAAAACTATAATAATGAGCGCAGGTAACCCCAAAAAATTGAAGAATCTTGAGAAATTCAAATCTGTTTTAAAAGAGGAAAAAGAGGAGGTAACCAAAGTCTATAAGGATAAAAACCATGAGGTAAAAAAGGCGTTATCTTTTAAAACGGACAAGGACAAACCCAAATTGACATAAAAACGCAAGTTTGATATAATTCAAATCATAAATATTTAATTATCCATCTCTAACTAATGATGTCAGGTCGAGCGCAGTCGAGACTCATCTTATTTGCTATAATTTGACTACCTCTCGACTGCGCTCGAGGAGACATTTCATGGGTTTTACCAACCTCAAACAATAGTGTTGACAGATTTTAAGTGAACCAAGGTTAAAAAGGAAACCTCCGATTATGCAACCCTAAAAGGGGTGGGGAGATGCACTATCGGAGGATTCTGGAATGTAAAGTGTTACTCTTTACTACATAATCATTACTGATTTACTCATTCTTTGGTCGCCCACTTGGATTTGATAGATATACTTTCCTGTGGATAGACTATCCCGCATTCTTTCCCTAATATTGATTTCTGCAGAACCTTCCATCATCATTTCGTTGAAAACAGTACCTACGTTTTGGCCAAGGATATTATACAATTGAATATCAACATGGGCCGCAACGGGCATTTCCAAATATATATGTGGATTTCTTTCTGAAGGATAATACGGTTTATGAACAATAGTGTTCAATAATTCCGGGTCTGGGTCCAGACTATCAGGACTTGGTGGGGTATCTGGTAAAGTAGGTGGATCATTATCCATGGCAATATCTGGGAAATCGGTACCACTACAATTAAAGCCAAGATTGACCGGGGCATACGTATGGTTCAATAAATGCTGTTCGACCAAGGGTATTGGCACACAGAGCCATTCGGCGAGAACTGTAGCATATAAGTCCCTAAAGTCCATTGTATAATCTAAATTTCCACGACTGTTGGGACTATCCAATGAAGGGTGTTCTCCTACAAAGGCACTACCCTGTAAGCCTGATCCAAAAAACAGCGTAGGGGCGGCCTTTCCGTGGTCTGTACCTATGGAACCGTTTTCAAAAATTCTACGTCCAAATTCAGAGAAGGTCATGCTCAATACCTGCTCATCTTGTTGGGTAAAGGCAATATCTTCGTAAAAATTGTTTATCGCGATCGAAAGATTTGACATCAATCTTTCGTGGGCTAGAGGCTGATTACCGTGAGTGTCAAAACCACCCATAGAAATCATATACACCTTGGTGCCTAGATTTCCTTTGATCAATCTGGCCAACAATGCCAATTGTCTTGCAAAACCATTCTGTTGATATTCCACTTGGTTTTGACCTCTCTCGTAGGCTTCATGTATTCTACCTGCATATTCGTAAGTGGTATTGGCAACTCCCCTTAAAAATTTAAGTTGGTCACCATACATACAATTGTCAAAAGGGGCATTTTCAATACCATAGAAAGACCCGGTCTGCGCTATATCTTCCAACTGATCGATATTATTGGTCACGAAAGCGTAGTTGGTCTCTTCACCTTGAAAAACCAAATTTGCAATATTTCCAATTTGAATTGCTGCTGGAGCATCTGGCCTTCCACTTTCCAATAAATAATCCGGATAGATGTTTTCAAAATGTCTTCCCATCCAACCCGTATTCAATCCAGAAAAACCTGTAGTGGTCAAATCTGTATTGGCAAAAATATCCGATCCTGTAAAATGAGATAAGCTTTGTCTTTCGTAACCTACACCATGAACCGCTTTGAATTGCCCTTCGCCCCAAAGAGGCTCTAAGGCACTCATATACGTTGGTACTCCAAAATCATCGGTAAGTTTTAAAACTTTACTTTCAGGAATATAGATATTGGGTCTTGCATTTGCATAGGTGTCATATTGCTGAATAGGAATAACAGTACTTAATCCATCATTACCTCCAGATAGTCTTATTAAAATAAGAATGTTGTCGGTTTCCGCTGCTGCTATTGCAGAAGTCAGTGGAGAAGGAGCCGAAGCCGTAAGGAGGTTACTTCCCAAAAACATGGAGCCGGAGCCGGCTATGCCCAATGCTTGGATAAAGGAACGTCTGCTCCAGTTTTTATGTTCTAAATCGTGACCTTCGTGTTCTAGGCCTTTGTATGGTGATGTATCGTGATCGTGATGAGTATCGCACATAGTAATAGGGGTTATTTAAGTTGAAATTCAGGTTGTCTTACCAAATGACGCAAGAGTAAGTACACTTGAACATCGGTATTTTCAGGTAGTGACATGTCCCAAGAACCATTTTCAAACATATTGGTATTCTCAAAAGGCTCCCTAAACACAGTTATAGCGGCATCATATTGGGAATCTTCCAAAAGTCCTTTGGGAGTTATTTTGTCGATGATGGCTCTAGCTACTACTTCCGGATCGTTTTCGGAGGCTCCATCAGCTCCCGTTGCGTTTGTGGCCTCAATTCCAAATGTTATGAATTGATCCTTGTCCGCATTGTGGAGATTGGCAAGTAACTCTTCCATGCTCAACCAACGGCCTATAATAAAATTGGTGTTTATCCATTCCCTGTCACGTTGCCAACCTGCAACATCAAACGGGTCAAAAAGTTCTTGGCCTAATAATTCTGAGCTACCAACAGCAAATAATAAGTTGCTATCATCGTAAGTAAAACCGGTTTCCTTGAAAAAGTTTAAATAAAGATCAAAGGGACTTTTGATAATGACACCTATAGCGGTCTCATCAAAAAAGTGCTGGCTTTTAAATAGCTCTGAAAGTACAGGGGCAATCTCAAAGTTACTGGAAACCATTCTCTGTGCCATTCCATTAATGATATCTGGAGCGTTTCCTCCTTCATCATTTGTAGAATCTGGATGTACAAAAAACTCATATAGTTTTTTACAGATAAAACCTGCTATTTGGTTAGACCTTTCCGCAAAAAGGATGTTATGAACATCATCATAACCCCAATTCCCTGTCTGGCCAAAAATTTCTTTATTATCCGTGTTAAATTGGTCTGGATTGAAAGTTACCTGGGTACAACCTTCCTCCCCACGCTCCGTATAACCGGATAGTGCTTTGGAGGTCTCAATGATATCTTCTTCAGTGTATCCGTTTCCTTCACCTAAGGTGAAAAGCTCGTAAAGCTCTCGGGCATAGTTTTCGTTCGGGTTGTTACCTCGGTTTCTAACACCATCCAAATAATAGAGCATGGCACTGGTTAAACCGATTTCACTTACGAAAGTTCTAAAGTTTCCTAAAGCATTTCGCTGTAGACAATTGATGTAGTAATACAAAAATGAATTACAATTATATACATCCAACTCAGTGACAAAATGATTGCTCCAAAAAAAGCTCATTCTATCCCTTAGGTTATTGTCCAGTAACGAGTTAACATAAGAGAGGGTAAATTCTCTTTGCTGCGCCCGCCGTATATCTCTGGCCAAGTCGTCGTCTTCAGGGTAATTGGCGTTTGTCCAATCCGCCCATTCTGGAGGTGGGATAACAGGAGCCGCTAGGGCTTGATTCATTAGGGTGTCAACGAGGTTGCCAGCCGTATCTCCAACAGCGGCATTAATGGTCTGTACCGATGCGCTAAAACCAAGCCTTCGGTATAAATGTTCAGCACGGGTTTTATCCAGTGGTGTATTGTACTCCGCTAAAGGTGAGGAATTACAATTGATGAAATACTCCATAACAATGTTTGGGGTTAAGAAAGTCCATAGTTTAGGGGCAACTATATGTTTAGTTGATGTTGGTGTGGTTCAATTGCGCCAACAAATTACAATAGTTAACGTTGTTTTTGCTGCGAACTGTTAAATTTTTCGATGAACTGCATATTTTTTTTAATATTTTTCCGGTTTTATGGGAAAACATAATGAGCTAGGAAAGCTTGGTGAGCAAAAAGCAATGGATTTTCTGCTTCAAAATGGGTATGAAGTGCATTGCAGAAACTATAGATACCTAAAGGGAGAGATTGATATCATTGCGAAAAAAGAAGATACATTGTGCATAGTAGAAGTAAAATCAAGGACCAACGGCTTTTTTGAGGCTATTGCGGATACCATAAATAAGAAGAAAATAGGGCTCTTGGTCACAACGGCAAATCACTATGTTGAAGAAAATGGCCTAGATGTAGATGTTCGGTTTGATGTAATCATAGTAATCAATAACAAGGGGAAATTTAGCATTGAGCATCTGGAAAACGCCTTCTATCATTTTTAACCATTTGTTTTATTTGTAACAATATGTTATTTTTGAATCAAACCCTAACCAAATGAAAACAATATCCGCTGTTGTTGAACATTACATTAAAAAGAAACCGTTCCTACAGAGTGCCCTTGCCCAAGGTATCATCAACCTTACTTCCTTGTCCAGACAAATAAAACCAGAAATCTCCGATGCCCTAGGGAAGGACGTGAAAGATGGAGCTATTGTAATGGCGCTGAAACGGCTTTCGGACGATTTGGAATTTCGTGCAACACATAAAATCGTAAAGGTCTTAAAGAATATTGGTGAAATCACGGTACGTTCTTCATTAACGGATTATACCTTTTTGGCCTCTGATACCATTCTGCAACAACAGGCCAAACTTTTAGAGGAGGTAAATACCAATCAAGATGTATTTTATACTTCTTCAAGGGGAGTAAATGAAATCAACATTGTTATAAGTAATGTAATGGATGGCGTAGTGGAAAAATATTTTAAGCACGAACGCTGCACTCAAAAAGCACAAAATCTGTCTTCGATTACTGTTAAGCTCCCGGCAGAGAATGTTTCCGTTCCTGGAATCTATTATTTTATCTTTCAGCGATTGGCCTGGGAAGGCATCGTGCTGTATGAGGTAATTTCCACTACAAACGAGTTTACCATCTTGGTGAACGAAGAACAGGTTAACATGGCCTTTAAAACAATTAAAGATTTGAAAACCTTATAAGTAGGCGAGCAATAAACTAAAGTATCAGGTTTTTCGTTGTTAAAAAGGATATATCTCTAATCAATAATGAAAAAAAGATTTCTGTTCGGCCTGTTGGCGCTATTACTTGTTTACATTGGTTATCTCCTCTATATTTTCGTTCTTTCACCTAAAACCAACTTACAGTCTATTTATTTAATTCCAAAAGATGCGGTTTTCGTCATTGAATCCGAAAAACCTGTAGAAAGCTGGGAGAAAGTAAGTAAAAGTGAAGGCTGGCATCACCTTCAAAAGAATGGATATTTTGCCGAGTTGACCGAGAATATCCAGAAGGTCGATACTATTTTCAACAACAACCATAAGTTATTTGAATTTTTTGATGGAAGGTCACTCTTTATTTCCATCCATATGGTCTCGCCCAAAGATTACGGTATTTTTTATGTGCTGGATCTAAAACGTATCGCCAAGCTTAAACTACTCAAAACCTATTTAAATACTTTGCTCAACGATAATTATACATTGAGCAAACGAAACTATCACAACAACGAAATCCTAGAGGTCTATGACCGCAAGAACAAAGAGACCATGTATTTGGCCTTTGTAAAAAACCAGTTGGTAGCTTCATATACCCATACCCTTGTAGAAGCGTCTATAGATCAATATGAAGAACCTGTGCTTGGCAGGGACCTTAACTTTATCGAAATCAATAAAAAGGTAGGTTATGAGGATTTGTTCCGTTTATACCTGCAATACGATTTCTTGGATGACTATTATAAGCGTTTTTCCGATAAGCCCAATGATTGGATCAACAGAATGGATGAGAATTTTTTGTTCTCGGGCTTTAGTTTTGACTTGGATGAAAACGGTACGATCACTGCCGATGGCTTTACAAATCTTGATGCAACGAATCAAAACTATTTAAAAGCACTTCAAAAGTCTGGAACTGCGGAACGGACAATACCTAAGGTTGCTCCAAAACGAACTGCCCTTTACGTTAGCTATGGGTTTGAAAGTTTTGCTGACTTCTATGATAATTTTGCGATTGTTCAACAGGATAATCCAGAACAGTTTGATAGCTATGAAGCGGGAATATCGAAAATTGAAAAATTTCTAAAAATTGATATCAAGGAAAACTTTATAAGTTGGATAGGGGATGAAATCGCATTGCTTCAAATCCAATCCAGTATTACGAAAGGAAAAAACGAAATGGCCCTGGTACTTAAAACAAGCAGTAAAGAGGACGCAAAAACAAATCTTGATTTCGTATTAAAACAGATAAAAAAGAAAACACCAGTTAAGTTCAAGGCTGTAACCTATCAAGAATACGAAATCAACTTTCTTTCGATTAAGGGCTTTTTTAAACTGTTATTAGGTGGGCGCTTTGAGCAGTTTGACAAACCTTATTTTACGACTATAGATGATTGCGTAGTGTTCAGCAATAATCCAAACACGTTAAAAAGCATTATCAACGATTTTACCTCAAAAGAAACTTTATCCACCTCAAAAGATTTTCAGGATTTTAATGAAAAGTTTGAAAGGGAATCCAGTTTGTTCGTTTACAGCAATATACCTGTTTTGTACAATAATATGTACGATTTGGCAGATGGTACTACTAGGATGCAATTAAGAAAGAACAAAGATTTTATTATCTGTTTCCCTCAGGCCGGTTTTCAGTTGACTCCAGAAGATGATTTGTTCGAGAGTCGATTGGTGGTCAATTATCAAGATGTTGAGGCCGTTAAGGGAAAAGCCCAGTTTCAAGAAAATGAGAATCAGCCAAAACCAAAAAACCAACCGTTAGAAAAGCAAGAGATTACCGAAGCCGTTTTTAACTTAAAACCAATTTATCCTACAGACCTGAATGCAAAATCTTTTATGAAAAAGTATGCAAATGGAAAACCTAGATTTGAGGTTGAACTAAAGGATGGTCTTAAACATGGTCGCTACACGGAATTTTACACTAACGGTGTTGAAAAAATAACGGGACGTTTTAAAAATGATCAGCAAGTTGGTACTTGGCGGTATTATGATGATAAGGAAAAGTTGGTCTTAAAGAAACGATTTTAGGATAATCCTTGTAGAACTTTTTAGAATCAACTTTCATTTAGTAACTTGATTTCCCAAACCAAGAGTTACTAAAAATGAAAAAAACCGCTCAGGTAATTGTACTACTTCTTTTTGCTTTTTCAACCTATTTTGGAATTTCTCAAGATTTATATTTTCCAGAACGTAATGAAGCTTGGAAAGCAGCTGAAAAGAATCAATTTTCTTTTAATGAAACCAAGTTGCAAACCGCCGTGGATTTTGCTAAGGAAAACGAATATTCAGGTTCGCGGGATTTACGCCGGGCAATTTTAAAAGGCTTTCAACATGAACCTTTCCATGAAATTTTAGGGCCTACTAAAAAACGTGGTGGACCAGCAGGAATGATTTTAAAAAATGGATATCTTCTCACATCATGGGGCGATACAAAGCTTGTGGACATGACCTTTAGTGTGACCAAAAGTTTTCTTTCCACAATGGCTGGTTTAGCTGTGGATAAAGGACTTATCGCTAATGTGGATGACAACGTTGGGGATTACATCTGGGATGGTACTTTTGATGGCGAGCACAATAAGAAGATAACTTGGGAGCATCTCTTACAACAGAATTCTGATTGGTCGGGTGAGCTTTGGGGCCTAAAAGATTGGGCGGATAGACCTCCAAAAGAAGGTGGTCTGGACGATTGGAAATTTAGGAAGCTCAACGAGCCAGGCGCCGTAATGGAGTATAATGACGTTCGTGTAAATGTTTTATCCTATTCGCTTACCCATGTTTGGCGAAAACCTTTGCCAATGGTGCTAAAAGAGAATTTTATGGATAAGATAAATGCCTCAACAACATGGCGTTGGCACGGTTATGACCATGCCTGGATGGAAATTGATGGTGTGAAAATGAAATCTGTTACAGGTGGCGGACATTCTGGGGCTGGTCTGTTCATCAGTACTGAAGATATGGCCCGCTTTGGTTTGGTGTTTCTTAATAACGGTAAATGGAAAAATGAACAATTAATAGGGGAAGATTGGATTGTAAAAGCTACTACGCCTTCCGTTCCCAATATAAATTACGGTTACATGTGGTGGTTGAACCAAAAGGGCAACCGTTATTGGGAAGGTGCTCCCGAGCATCTATTTTATGCAGCTGGTTTTGGAGGAAACTTTATTGTGATAGACCAAAAAACTGGATTAATGTTAGTGACCCGTTGGTTGGAACCCAACAAAATAGGAGAGTTTGTTAAACGGGTCTATGATGCTTTTTAGGCATGTTTCTTGTCTAAGAAGTAGCTTTTAATTTGATATCACAAAACCCAAACGTAATGCTACTTTTCTTATCCGAAGGATTATCATAATCCCTAAAGACCTTTTCACCTACTTCAAAAGCAACAGGATTTTTGAAAATGGGTCCATCGAAGCAAAACGTATGAAACTCCCCATTTTCGCCACAAGGGTCGACATCTTCTGGAAATTTTTCAACGAGTTCCAAGGACAGTTCTTTTCCAAGAAAAGAAGCATCCAATTTGGAATTGTTGATGCATACGATTACCGCCTTGAAACCTAATCCAAGAAATTCATGAATCAAAGCTTTTGTGTCTTTCTGCCAAATGGGAAAAATGGGTTCAATACCAAGGGGTCGGAGCATAGCTTCTCGATACTGTTTCAAGTCTTCTAAGAAAATATCCCCAAAAACAGTTTGTGTGTATCCTCTGGATTTTAAATTCAAGACTTTGTTTTTCATCAAGACATTGTACTCCTCCATACTCGGCTTTTCAGGAACTTCAAGGATATCCAAAGGTATCCCAACGGCTCTAGCCTGCGCTTCTAGAACTTCCCTGTGTAGTCCATGCATGGATACTCTATTGTGATGTTTATTCAAGGTCGTTAGCAAAAGGTTGACCTCCAAATCATTTTGTTGCTGCAAATAATACAGCGCCAATGCCGAGTCTTTTCCAGAACTCCAGTTGAAATAGGTTTTTGTTTTTTTGGACATAGTCTGAATGTAGGTTTTATAGCTTAAATATAATTCTTGGATTATCCTTAAAGCTTGTTGTCAACAAGAAATGCCATTATATTTATTGAGTCAAAACATGGTAATGATTCAAAGATTAAAAAAAGGCATAAACTCCTTAAAACCAAAATACATCATCACAGAACTTTTGTTATTGATTGTAGGCATCAATGTTGGGTTGTGGTTCAACAATTTGAACGAGGACAGAAAAGATCGTGACCTTGAACATAAAATACTTGTCGAGCTCAAGGCTTCGTTGGAGTCGGATAAAGAAGATATCGTTTTGAATCTACTCGTTCATGAACAGGCGGCGGAGGCTTGTGACAAACTTTTGTTTAAACGGGAACAGATACACAACAAAGATTTGTCGAATACCATACTTTCAACAATGGGTTGGACCTATCTTGTTGCCGACCTTTCTACCTATGAATCTTTAAAATCCATTGGTTTTCAGCTTATAGAGGACGACGAGATTCGTAGAAGAATGATAAAGCTTTATAATGTTCGCTACAAGGCAGTTACTGAAACAGAAAAAAATCATAAAAGAAAATGTGATAAAGTTGAAGAAGAGATACATGGATTGATTCAGTTTGAGGAAGGTGCCTTCGTAATTCAGGAAGCAGTACTTGGCGAGATTGATAAATTCGCTTTTGAAATCAATGTTTTAAAATCTTCAAATACACAAATGGTTGAACTTTATAAAAACGAAGTACTGCCAGAAATTGATTTCTTGTTGACCGCAATCGATAAGCAAATTTCGGAGTGATTTAATTTTTGTTTTTACCATAAGTTTCTTCATTTTCGAAACCCCTTAAAACCGTGAAGTTTTTACGTAGTGATTGCACTACTTTTGGATCAATTGAAAAGCAACTTTATGATTTTCTTCTTTGGAACCCGAGCAACAAAAGTTAAGGAGCGAAAGTTAAAACGGACAACCTGTCCCTATTGCCAAACCCAAGATTCATTTACGGTTTCTACCTTTAGTAAGTATTTTCATTTTTTTTGGATTCCCATCATACCACTTTTTAAGACCCATGTTGCGGAGTGTTCACACTGCAAAAAGACCTATTCAAAAGCAGAATTTACACAAGAAATGCAGCAAAGTCTGGAAAACGAGAATCGTGTTGATCCCGCAAAGCGACCTTTATGGCAAGGCTGTGGATGTTTGTTATTGGTCGTTGTTTTTGCCTTTCTTTTCGGTTTGTCAATGTATGGGGTCTACATGCGTGCCAATAATCCACAAGCAGCAATGGAAAAAGCTGATGCCAGAAGACAACTTTTGGATGCCGATATGACCAAAATGACGAATGCTGTACAACAAAAGGATACGTTGACCTTTGCCTTAAAAGCCTGTGTGGATTATGATATTGTTGATGGTCTGGATACAGGAAACTTTGAATATTTTACGAAGTTAAAAAAGGACAAGCTTTTGATATTGATGAAGGTCCCTGATATCAAAAAAATAGAGACAAAATATAGAAAAGAACTCATTGATGTTATCGAAGATTGCTTGTATGCCATGGATCGTAATGATTTGATTAAAGAGACTTATATCGCAATTGAAGGAAAGTGGAATACGATTTTGGTCAAAACCCCTTTCGATGAAGATTTAGGAGGTCGCTTTGCCAATAAAAACCTGTTATTACCTTTCTATGGAACCAGAGATACAACTTCAACGACCACGAATGTAAAAGATAGCTTGATGGCAGAATAACCAACACTTTTGAACTCAAGATAATCTACTAAGGGACTACTTCGCTCTTTTCACTGAGTGGAGTTAAAGCCGATAAAGCTTTTTCTACGCTAGTAATTCCTTCAAAAACCAATAGCAAACGCAATCCATTTCGAGTTTGCTTCTCTTTAAGTTGGCATTGTTGTGGATGACTTTGTACATACTGTAATACCTTAGTGAATGCTGTAGTTTGATAAAATGGGGATTGTTGGTCGGATAGAAAATAGCCAATAAACTTGTTCTTCTTCAAAATTACCTTTTCCAATCCTACGCTGTTCGCTAGCCATTTAATACGTACAGAGTTGAACAAATCTACAGCTTGTGTAGGCAGTTCGCCAAAACGGTCTACCAGTTCTGCTTCAAATTTGTCCAAACCAACTTCGTCTTCGATAGCGTTCAGTTGGGTGTATAGATTTAATCGTTCTGTAATATTGTTCACATATTCATCAGGAAAGAGCAGTTCAAAATCAGTGTCCAATTGGGTTTCTTTCACAAATACCTTTGGTTTCTCACCTTCGACTTCTTCGTATAACTCTTTAAACTCATTCTCTTTGAGTTCTTCGATCGCTTCGGCCAAAATCTTTTGGTAAGTTTCAAAACCAATTTCGTTGATAAATCCACTTTGTTCCCCACCCAATAAGTCTCCCGCACCTCTAATCTCCAAATCTTTCATGGCAATATTAAAGCCACTGCCAAGTTCAGTAAACTGTTCTAGTGCTTCAATACGTTTTCGAGCATCGGTAGTCATCACTTCGTGAGGGGGAGTAATAAAATAGCAGAACGCTTTTTTATTGCTTCTTCCGACCCTACCGCGCATTTGGTGCAAGTCGCTTAGACCAAAATTATTGGCATTGTGAATGAAAATGGTATTGGCATTCGTAACATCCAAACCACTTTCAACAATTGTGGTTGATACCAGAACGTCAAATTCCCCATTCATGAACGCGAGCATCAAGGTCTCCAATTTTTTACCTTCCATTTGACCGTGTCCGATTCCAATTTTGGCATCTGGTACCAATCGCTGTAGCATCCCGGCCACCTCTTTAATGTTTTCAATTCGATTATGGATAAAGAATACCTGTCCGCCTCTTTGTATTTCGTAGGAAACGGCATCACGAATAATTTCTTCATTAAAGCGAATCACCCTACTCTCAATAGGATATCGGTTAGGTGGAGGGGTCGTAATTACAGAAAGGTCACGGGCGGCCATCAAACTAAACTGTAACGTACGGGGAATTGGTGTTGCCGTTAAGGTCAACACATCAACATTTTCTTTGATGGATTTTAACTTGTCCTTTACTGCAACTCCAAATTTTTGTTCTTCATCAACGATGAGCAGTCCCAAATCTTTGAACTGTACACTCTTGTTCACCAGCTGGTGGGTACCGATGATAATATCGATTTTGCCTTCTGACAAACGTTCGTGAATATCACGTTTTTCTTTCGCGGTTCTAAATCGGTTGAGGTAATCGACCGTAACGGGCATTTCTTTTAAACGTTCCTTGAATGTTCTAGAATGCTGAAACGCCAGAATGGTGGTAGGTACCAAAACAGCCACCTGTTTGCCATTGTCCACAGCTTTAAAAGCAGCACGAATGGCAACCTCTGTTTTTCCAAACCCCACATCTCCGCAGATTAAGCGGTCCATGGGACGCTCACTTTCCATATCCTTTTTTACATCTTGCGTGGATTTTTCTTGGTCCGGCGTATCTTCATAAATGAATGAAGCTTCCAGTTCATGCTGCAAATAACTGTCGGGAGCATATTGGAACCCTTTTTCCAATCGGCGCTTTGCGTAGATTTTGATGAGGTCAAAAGCAATTTTTTTAACGCGACTTTTAGTCTTGTCCTTTATCTTTTTCCATGCTCCAGAACCCAGTTTGTAAATTTTGGGCGGCGCACCATCCTTTCCATTAAACTTTGAAATTTTGTGCAGCGAGTGAATGCTCACATACAGAATATCCCGTTCACCGTACATCAATTTGATGGCTTCTTGCTTTTTGCCTTCAACATCTATTTTTTGCAGTCCACCAAACTTGCCTATGCCATGATCAATATGGGTAACATAGTCACCAATCTCTAACTTGTTAAGCTCTTTTAAGGTAATCGCCTGTTTTTTGGCGTAACCGTTTTTTAGGTGGAACTTATGATAACGTTCAAATATTTGATGGTCGGTATAACAGACCAATTTTAAATCATGGTCAATAAATCCTTGATAAAGCGGGAAAACTATGGTCTTATAATGAACACTTCGACTATGCTCAGCGTCCGATACCTCATTTATTGGTTGGCTGAGTCTTTCGGCTCCGCTCAAGACAGGCATTGTCGAAGCCACATCATCAAAGATGTCATGAAAACGCTTTGCCTGCTGATCCGTTGAACAAAAAATATAATTGGTAAAACCAGCTTCATGATTCTCATTGAGATTTTCAATGAGCAAATCAAACTTTTTATTGAAGGAGGGTTGGGGTTTGGTATTAAATACAATTTCGTCACTTCGACTACGCTCAGTGACCGATATAATTTCTGTCTTTAGGGGGCTGAGCGTAGCCGAAGCCCCAATCTCCACCAAACAAAACTTCTGTAATTGGGATTTCAACAAGGCTGAATTAAGGAATAATTCTTCTGGTCTTGAATGCTTTATCTCTTTACTGAGTTTTTTGAAACTATCTTCGGCTTTCTCAAAAAAAGAATCGATTCGGGCATAGACCAAATCCAATTGCTTTGAAAATATGATGGTTTGCGGTGAGATATATTTTAAAAAACTCTCCCTTGATTCTTGTAAAAACTTATTTTCCACGTTAGGGATAATCGTAATGCGCTTTACTCTTTCGGTAGATAGTTGTGTTTCCACATCAAAAGTTCTGATGCTCTCAACCTCATCCCCAAAGAATTCTATGCGGTAGGGCTCATCATGTGAAAACGAAAAGACATCTACAATACCGCCCCGAACGGAAAATTCACCTGGTTCCGATACAAAATCCACTCTTTTAAACTGATATTCAAAAAGTACTTCGTTTAGAAAATCAAGTGAAAGCGTGTCGTCTAATTTAATTTTCAAGGTGTTTTTATCCAATTCTTTGCGAGTGACCACCTTTTCAAAAAGTGCATCAGGATAGGTTACAATGACTGCGGGCTTCTTTCTCGAATTGATGCGGTTCAAAACTTCAGCTCTTAACAGCACGTTGGCGTTATCGGTTTCTTCAATCTGATACGGCCTACGATAGCTTCCAGGATAAAAAAGCACTTCGTTTTCCCCAATCAACTGCTCTAAGTCGTTCAGATAGTAAGCTGCTTCCTCTTTGTCGTTCAATAAAACCAAAAAAGGAGATTCACTTTTCTTAAAAACCCCAGAAATTGCAAAAGACAGAGCCGAGCCCGTAAGACCAGAGAGGTTTATATGGTGTCTTCGACTACGCTCAGACTCCAATGAATGGTCACTGAGCGTAGTCGAAGTGAGTGAGAAATGGGCAATAGCAACTTGCAGTTTTCCAAGTTGGGAAGACTGTTCAAAAAGTTCTGAAATGGAGGTTTTGGTCAACCTAAAAACTTTGCTGCAAATATAGATTGAAGAAAAATTATAGGCAATGCATTCGCTACACTTTTATGATTTCATCTTCCACAATGGCATAAACCTCGTCTTCCTTGGTTGGCTCTAATACAAAAGTTCCTGTGAATTCACCAAAAGCAGGTAAAATTAATTGCTGTTGCTTTTTGAAAAAACATGAGAGTTTTAAGCGTTGTCTACCAAAACCTTTCAATCGTATAGCTGGATGAATGTGTCCACAAAAATTGAAGAATCCTTTTTTTTCTTCTGGATGATGGGTCAATAAAAAACCATCGAGTTCTAATTCTTTAAATATGCTGATGCCTAGAGTTTCAAATTTTTCTGGTGCGATGATGTCATGATTCCCCGCTACAAGAATAATCTCTGACGGGGTCTTTTCAACCCAATTTTCAAAAAGTTGCCACTCCTTGTTTAGGGATGAATGGAATAAATCCCCAAGAAAACAAATTTGAAAGGGTTGAAATTCACTGGCGATTTCATCCAGAAGCATAAAGTTTTTATGGATTGCTTTTTGCGGTACGGCCGCTCCAAACTTTCTAAAATGGGCAACTTTTCCTAAGTGTACATCACTGATCAATAGCATCGATTTTTCCACCCAAAAAATTCCCCCTAAAGGGTGAAGTACAAATTCTTGATTTATTATTTGGATAGATTGAGTCATGTTATAGTTTCAAACTAGATGGATTTTGCCTAGTATCCCAAATCAGATGAATTATGATTTCATCAAGCTTTAGCTCGTAGAATATTTTGTAATGTCCTTTAATAAGAACATAAATACTTGATTGATTTGTTTTTATCCCCAGTAAAGGATATTTGGATAGAAGCTTTATGTTCGCATGGATTTCTTTATTTAGCTTGCGACTGTATGTTTTTGAACCGTTTCTCTCGCTGTAAAATTCTAAGATCTTAGTAAAAACAGCATCTGCTTTTGATGTCCAAACTATTCGTTTAGCCATTCATCGTTCTTTTTAAAAACAGATTCATTGGTCAAAACCCTGTTCGAATTGTAATCGGCGATACTTTCTGAAATCAAGTTTTTCTCAGTTTTGCTGAGTTGATATGCAGCAGTATTTGCATGACTGTTCAACAATTGTTTAAAAAGAATTAAGGTTTCCTCATCTTCTATCGAAAGTAGATCTTTTATAATTTCATTTTGTAGTTCTGAAACACTCATGGTGAAGCTTTTTGTAAAGTTAAATAATTTTACAAGGTTCATTTCATTAGAATCTTCGTCATTCGTTTAATGCGATCGGCCAATTTTTCATTGGATAATTTTTCTCGAAGTCGATCTGTAATTATTGGAAATGAAAAAGGGGTGGGGTTTCTACATTGTTTCCAAACTATCTCTTGCGCTGCGATTCTTTCCAGTGCCAAACGTAGACGCCCTTCCTCAAGCTGGTGTTCAAAGGTTTCTGTGAATGCCTGTTGATATAATAAGTTATCCGCTTCAAAATCCTTGAACACATCGAACAATAGTTGGGAACTGCTTTGTAGGTGCTTCATTTTGATGCCTTTTTCTGGATATCCCGTAAAGACCATACCGCTGATTACCGCAATATCACGAAACTTGCGTCTGGCCATTTCATTACTGTTCAAGCTCTTTTGAAGGTCGTTTAGCATATATTCAGTGCTAAAAAGGTCGTTGTCCAATACGTTTTGTATGTCAATGGGCTTATCGGAAAGCATTTCGAATCCATAGTCATTAAAAGCCAATGAGCATGTAATCGGGGAAAGCAAGCTGATACGATAGGATAGTAAACTGCTCATCGCCTCATGCACCCCTCTGCCCTCAAAGGGATAAAAAATATGATGATAGCCATCCCTGGTCTTAAAAGTTTCAATTAAGAATTCATGTGGTTTTGGTACAATGCTCTCTTCCCTTTGCTTTGTGAACATAGGAGATAGGGCTTTTAGTTCATTGGAAATAGATTTCCCCTCTCCCTTTGGGAGGGAGCCAGGGGGTGGGACTTTATACAATTCCTGTCGTAACAGTTCTGACATCTGGGCTGAAAAGCTTAGCCGTCCCCCCATCCAACTTGGAACTTTGTTCGTCCGCTTGGTTGAATTGCGAACATGGGCCTGCATTCCCTTGATCCGAATAAATTCTAAATTTCTTCCCGCAAATGTGAAAACATCGCCAGGAGTGAGTTTAGAAATAAAATATTCCTCGATAGAACCAATGTAACCCCCTCTTTGATAGCGGACAGAAATAGCGGCATCGCCAACAATAGTACCTATTTGAAAACGGTGTCGCATGGCAATACCTCGATTATTTACTTTGAATTTACCACCAGCTTCGACTTCCACCTTTTGATATTCATCATAGGTTTTTAGACTTTGACTGCCCATGACCAAAAAATTCAACAACCATTGCCATTCATCTTCAGAAAGCGCTTGGTAGCAGAACGTCTGTTTGATTTCTTGATAGATTTCTTCAGGATAAAACCCATCGGATACTGCCAATGTAGTAAGGTATTGCAATAGCACATCGTAACTGTTCAAATAGGGAATTCTATCTTCCACAGCCTCATGTTTAACAGCCTGTTGCATGGCGGAAGCCTCTATAAGTTCCATGGCATGGGTGGGTAAAAAGTGAATGACACTTTCTTCACCAGGTCGATGCCCGCTTCGCCCAGCACGTTGTAAAAAACGGGCAACACCTTTGGGTCCACCGATTTGGACAACGGTTTCCACAGGAGCAAAATCAACCCCCAAATCAAGGCTCGATGTGCAAACTACTGCCTTTAAACTTTCATTACGGATGGCCTGTTCCACCCAAATACGGGTCTCTTTATTGACACTCCCGTGGTGCATGGCCATTTCACCTGCATATTCGGGATGCTTTTCCAGTATTTTTTGAAACCAGATTTCGCATTGACTTCGGGTATTTGTAAAGAGTAAAGTTGTTTTACTACCGTTGATAATCGGTACTACGTCTTCCAAAAGATGAAGGCCCAAATGCCCTCTCCAAGGAAAAGTTTCCATTTTTTCAGGAATGATGCTCTTAACCGTAATCTTTTTGTTAAGCTTAGCTTTGACCAAAATGGAGTTTTGAAATGCCTCCGAAGTTGGTCCCAATAGTACTTCTCTGGCTTGTTCCAGATTCCCAATAGTAGCGGAAATACCCCAAATCCGTAAATCGCTACAAATAGCTTTTAACCGAGACAGACCCAACTCCATTTGAACTCCACGTTTGGTGCCAAGCAATTCGTGCCATTCGTCAACAACAATTGCCGAGCAATCTTTGAATACCTTTTCATAACCTTTTGACGAAAGCAATAATTGAAGGCTTTCGGGAGTCGTAATCAATAGGTCGGGCATATTGGTTTTCTGTCGGGAACGTTCTTTTGTAGAAGTATCTCCTGTGCGAATACCAACCGTCATCTGGGTATCCAAATCTTGTGTTATTCGTTCTGCGGATTGTTTAATTTCTTGGGATAGGGCGCGGAGCGGTGTAATCCATATTGCTTTCAGCCCTTTTTTGTGCTTGCTTTTATAATCAGGATGTTTTTTGATGTAGTTGAGTACGATGGGAAACCACAGGGCATAGGTTTTTCCGCTTCCCGTTGGTGCATTGAGCAAGCCATGTTTGCCTTGTAAAAAGGCGGTCCAAGTTTCTTTTTGAAATGCGAACGGTTTCCAATCCTGCTGTTGGAACCAATTTTCTGCAATCTCAAAAAGTTGTTTTCTGTTCATATTCCGAGCGTAGCGAAGGAATCTGTTTATTTAATCTGCTTACCATTCCAAAGATAAATCCTTCCAATCTGGATTTATGGAGTTTATCAAATCTTCTTTTCTTTTTCTATTGCCAGCTTTTAACTGTTTTTCTCTGGCAAATGCATCTTTTGCCGTATCAAATTCTTCAAAATATACCAATAGATTACAATTGTATCTTTTTGTGAACGAAGTTGAATATTTACCATTCTTATGTTCACCAGTGCGTCTTTGTAAGTCATTTGTCGCTCCAACATAGAGTACGGTTTTATTTTTATTGGTTAGAATGTAGCAATACCCTTTTGTCATGGAATTACGAGTTAAACGAAGTAATCTCTATGAAGAGAATGGAAGGTTTTAGGTCACTTTCTATTTGAATGGCTTGTTTCAATAATTTTCGTTTCAGGTTTATTTATTAAGGGATTCCTTCGCTGTGCTCGGAATCATCGCCTTCAAGTCCTCTAGCGCATTTGCGTCCTCAATCTTTTTATCTTTTCTCCATCTTAATATTCTGGGAAAACGTGTGGCCACACCACTTTTATGTCGTTTTGATAAAGCGATCCCTTCAAACGCAATTTCAAAAACATGATGTGGAGTCACACTGCGCACTGGACCAAAGCGTTCCAGAGTGTTTTTCTTTATCCATGCGTCCACTTGCCGAAACTCGGCATCGGTCAATCCTGAATAGGCCTTCGCAAAGGTTACCAGTTCTTTCTTCCCATTTTCTTTTTCTTGCCATAATGCAAATGTATAGTCGGTAAAGAGATTGCTTCGTCGTCCATGACCACGCATGGCATAGGTAAGCACCGCATCAATGGTCAAGGGGTCGACTTTCCATTTCCACCAATCTCCTTTTTTTCGTCCGACTTGGTAGATAGACTCCTTTCTTTTTAGCATCAATCCTTCGCTTCGCATTTCTCTGGACTTTTGTCGTTCTTGGGCTACTTTGTCCCAAGAATTGAAGTCTAAGCGTTCGGACAAAAGTAGTGGTAGGTCACTTCGACTTCGCTCAGTAACCGAATTTTCATCTTTTTGGTGGTTGAGCGGAGTCGAAACTACCGAACTATAAAGTTTTTCCAAGGTTTTTCTTCTTTCTAGAAATTTCCAAGTTCTAACATCTTCTCCTTCCCATTCCAGCAAATCATACACTTTTAGGACTACTGGGGTTTTCTTTAAAAGTGCTTTGGAAACTGTTTTTCGACCGATACGGGTCTGTAAATCATTAAAAGTGCCAATTTCGCTATTGGGGTAGGGGAGTAATTCTCCGTCTAAAACTGTTCCATTTGGAATCATCCCAATAAAATTTTGAAATTCTGGATATTTATCCGTCACCAATTCTTCACCACGGCTCCATACAAAAAGCTCATCTTTTCTAATAATGACTTGACAACGAATACCGTCCCATTTATGTTCGATGGACCAGTCTTTTACATTGCCTAAATCCGAAACTTTATCTTCAATCGCATAGGCCAGATAAAAGGGATATGGTTTGGAGAGATAGTCGCTCTCATTTTCCTGTAGTACCAAATCTTCAAAAGTGATGGTGTTCGGGTCCCAATTGCCCATAAGCTTATAGGCTAAAACATCTTCGTCGATTTTGGTAGCTTTTGATAGTGCTTTGGTCATCAATTTTTGACTGACCCCAATTCGAAACCCGCCCGTTATCAATTTTGTAAACACAAAGCGTTCATAATAATCGAGCTGACTCCAATTCTTGAAGAGATAGGCCTTTTTTTCTTCTTCGGTTTTGGGTTTTAGTGCAATCATTTCTTCCAAAAAATTGGTCAGGCTTTTTTTGGTCGATGATTCCCCTGTTGGAATGACCAGCGCTATAGTTTCCGCCAAGTCACCAACAATATGATAGCTTTCCTCGAAAAGCCATAGGGGGATGTTTGCCAATTCGGCGGCCCATTCGCGTAATAAAGTAGTGTTGACCGGTCTGGGAGGTCTGCGATGCGAGAGTATGGCTATGGTCCAAACTTTGTCCTTGGCACTAGCCTTTTGAAAATAATCTGCCAACGCTTGGACTTTTGCATTGGTCTTATTGGTGCTGTCCAATGTTTTGATGAGGTCTGCGAAGCCCCCCATCCCCCCAGAAGTGGGCTTTTGCTCAGTATTGATTTGAATATTTGTCGCCATCAGTATTTTGTGTTTTCAATAACTTCCTCTTCTACTGTGGGCGTAGCGGAAGGGCTTTCACCTTCGTATTGTGTGGTCTCCGTACGGGCATCGTATCCTAGTTCACGTAAATATTTTGAAAAAATCTCGGTGTAACCATGGGTGCAAATAATCTTTTCGGCTCCAGTATCTTTTATGGCCTTTAACAATCCGGGCCAATCGCAATGGTCGCTCAAGACAAAACCTTTGTCAATGGCGCGCCTGCGGCGTGCACCTCTGAATGCCATCCAACCACTGGCGGAGGCTGTGACATACGGTACCATTTTACGAATCCAGGTGCTGCCATGGGCAGAAGGTGGAGCGATTACAATGGTTCCCTTTATATCCTCTTTTTTGGTATCACGTGTTATCAGTTCTGTTTTGGGAAAATCCACTAAAGGGCGTACTACTTGGGTCATGTTTTCAACCGCTCCATGTGTGTAGATTTTTCCTATGGATGGGTCAAGGTGTTTCAACAATCGTTGTGCTTTTCCCAATGAATATCCAAATAGGATAGAGGTGTTGCCGTCAGCTTTGTTCTGACTCCACCAAGAATTAATGTTTTCAAAGACTTCCTTTTGGGGAGTCCATAGAAAAGCGGGCAGTCCAAAAGTACATTCGGTAATGAACGTATGGCATTTTATGGATTCGTAAGGAGTGGTCAACCCATCATCCTCAATTTTATAGTCTCCCGTAAAAACCCAAACTTCGCCTTTGTGTTCAACCCTTATTTGAGACGAACCTACAATATGCCCAGCAGGATGCAAACTGAATTTGACCCCTTGTATGGCAAACGTTTCGCCCCACTCTTTTCCTGTGACATTGATTTCTCCTAGGCGATGTCTTATGATCGGTACGTTACGATGGTGGGTAATATATTTTTTGTGCCCCCAACGGCTATGGTCTGCATGACCATGGGAAATAATGGCCTTGTCCACAGGTTTCCATGGGTCAATATAAACATTGGCCGCGTCACAGTAAATTCCGCGGTCAGTGAATTGTAAAAGAGGAGTTTTCATAGCTGTGTGAATTTACAAATTTTAATAGTAGCTTGCGTTAGCGATAGTAGTGAAAAACACGAAGGGCATTGAAAATGGACAAGGCTTTGTAACGGATAGCGTTTCCCAAAACATTGGTTTTGGGAAACGCCAAAATAATGATTGGCCTTAGTAATCTATGCTTTTAAAAAGAATTATATTTGCGCAGAAAATTTTAACATATGCCAATTATTGATCTCTACGAGCACGGGGAAAAGCGAAAAAATCTTGCACATTTTGCAACTTTAGCTTCTTTAGCTGCCGTTGACGGGGAAGTTAATCCAAAGGAAAAGGCTGTTCTTGATAGGTTCGCCTTTAAGTTGAACATTACCGATGCCGAATACAAGGAGGTAATGAAAAAGGAGAACAGGTATCCTATAGAAACACCGCATAGCGGCGAGAAAAGACTAAAGCGACTTTTTGAGTTTTTCCAAATGGCATTTGCAGATCACACTATTGACGAAGATCAGGTAAGATTGATCGAGAAATATGCCGTTGCCTTGGGGTATCCTTCCAAAGATGCGGAACGGATCATAAAAAAATCGTTTGACATTTTTGAAGGGAAGATATCTTTTGAAGCTTACCAATACGTTCTAGAGCACTAGCTCTTGGCCGCCATAAATTCTTCTGCCTTCTCTACCATTTTTTTACTTCCGCAGAAGAAAGGTACACGTTGGTGCAATTCTTTTGGTTTTATATCCATGATGGGATTGAATCCATCACTTGCCTTGCCATTCGCCTGTTCGGCCAAAAACGCCATGGGGTTGCACTCATAAAGTAGCCGCAGCTTGCCTTCTTCGGCTTGACTACTTTTGGGATATAAATAGATACCGCCCTTTATCATATTTCTATGAAAATCTGATACCAGTGAACCTATATACCTTGAAGTATAGGGTCGATCACCTTCCTCTTCTTGGCAATATTTAATATATTCCTTTACACCTTTTGGGAAATGGACATAGTTGCCTTCGTTTACCGAATAGATTTTTCCTGTCTCTGGAAATTCCATATCTGGATGTGACAGGTAAAAAGTTCCCAGGGCGGGATTCAATGTAAAGCCGTTAACTCCATCTCCGGTCGTGTATACGAGCATGGTTGAAGTTCCATAAACAATATAACCTGCAGCAACCTGATTTCTGCCAGGTTGAAGAAAATCCTCAAGGGTGACGGGTGTTCCAACAGGTGTAACTCTCCTATATATTGAGAAAATGGTCCCTACGGACACGTTGACATCGATGTTCGAAGAGCCATCCAAAGGGTCTATCAATACGATATATTTATTCTGATGTTGCTTGTCAAAACTATTGATGCTTATAAAATCATCTTCTTCTTCTGAGGCGATACCACAGACAATCTCACGTTTGGATAACGTTTGTATGAATTTTTCGTTTGCCATGACATCCAGCTTCTGCTGGTTTTCTCCTTGGATATTAGTGTCGCCAGCGGCACCAATGATGTCTACCAGACCTGCTTTGTTTACTTCGTGATTAACGACTTTTGCAGCTAATCGTAGACCATTTAAAAGTCTTGATAGTTCGCCTGAAGTATATTGAAAGGAGTCTTGGTTTTCGATTATGAACTCTCCAAGGGTCATGGTTTTTTTGTCCATATGGGCAGGTGTTTTATTTGCTGACAAATATCGGGTATTTTGTGATACTACATCGATTTCGATAAGGTAAAGTATTTTAAATTTATAACTTTGAGTTTTATTTGTAACAATATGAATCATTTAATTAGAGAAGCACAAGAAGAAGATATGGGACAAGTATTGGCACTTGTTCAAGAATTGGCCGATTTTGAAAAAGAATCCGATGCTGTTGAAGTCACCAAAGCGGATTTAATAAAAGATGGGTTTGGGGATAAAAAGCTTTTTCATTGTTTTGTTGCCGAAAAAAATAACAAAATTGTAGGTATTGCGTTGGTGTATCCCAGATATTCAACATGGAAAGGGCCAGTGATTCATTTAGAAGATTTAATCGTATCCGAAGCAATGCGAGGAAGTGGGCTAGGAACGGCATTGTTGGATGAGGTAGTAAAATATGGACACGGCCTAGGCGTAAAACGTATTTCTTGGGAAGTGTTGGATTGGAACGAACCGGCAATACAATTTTATGAAAAGCAGGGGGCACATGTTATGCGGGATTGGGATGTTGTGCAAATGGACGAGAGAGGAATCAAAAAATACTTAGATAACATTCAATAGGTTATCTAAAAGGATATAGAACTGGATACATGAGAGTTTTTAAGTTTGGTGGAGCATCTGTAAAGGATGCCGATGGGGTAAAGAATATTGTAAATGTTTTACAGAAAGTAGGTCATGAAAACACATTGGTTGTAATCTCGGCAATGGGAAAAACGACGAATGCCATGGAAAAAGTGGTCGCTTCCTATTTTGAGGATAAAAAAACGATATCCTCATCGCTGCAGGAGGTCATTGATTATCATGAGGGCATCTTGGTCGACTTATTTGATAACAAAAACCACCTTGTTTATGGAAAAGTGAAGTTGCTTTTTGAAGAGGTAAAGGGTTTTTTGACCTGGAATAAATCACCCAAGTATGCTTTTGTCTATGACCAGGTGGTGGGCTATGGGGAACTAATATCCACAACGATTGTCAGCGAGTATTTCAAAGAAGTGGGCATACAAAACACATGGCAAGATGTTCGTGATCTGATTAAAACGGACAACAACTACAGAGATGCCTCAGTGAACTGGGAACGTACTCAAAAAGAGATTTCTACTAGAATAAATGTGTCCCAGTTGAACATTACACAAGGTTTTTTGGGAAGTGATGATAACAATTTCACTACAACTTTGGGTAGAGAGGGTTCGGATTATACCGCTGCTATTTTAGCGTATTGTCTCAATGCCGATTCTGTTACGATCTGGAAGGATGTGCCCGGTGTCTTGAATGCGGACCCTAGAAATTTTAAAGAAACCCAACTTCTTAATGAAATTTCGTACCGAGAAGCTATAGAATTGGCTTTTTATGGAGCTTCGGTAATACATCCAAAAACATTACAACCCTTGCAAAGAAAAGAGATTCCATTACATGTAAAATCCTTTCTTAATCCTACACAAGATGGAACAAGGGTAGCAAAGGGAAAAGGAATATCTCCCGAAGTGCCTTGCTTCATTGTTAAAAAGAACCAAGTGCTCATAAAACTATCTTCTTTGGATTTTTCGTTCATCATGGAGGATAACATCAGCGAAATATTCAAACTGTTCCATCACCACAGAATGAAGGTGGACTTAATCCAGAACTCCGCCATAAGTTTTTCTGTTTGCTTGGACAACAAATTCAATGGTTTACAGGCTATGTTGAACGAGTTAAAACGGAAATTCAAAGTTGTATGTCATGAGGATGTTTCACTTTATACGATTAGACATTTTAATGATAAGGCAGTAAAATCACTCCAAAACGGAAGGGCCGTACTGGTGGAACAACGTGGTAGGGAAACTGTACAGCTAGTTGTAAAATAAAATCTAAAATCATTTTCGTCCGAAAGCCCAATTAGGGTATTTTTCTATCTTTACAGTTACCTAATTAATAATTTATGGGGTTGGTTTCTGCGAAAGAGGTAGCAAAAGTCATTCATCTGGACAAATACGGATTTTTGGGAACCTTTGTGGGTTGGCTTTTAATGGTTGCCACCAAGATTACTTCCATAAACCACTTTTACAGTAAGAATAAGTCATTGCCGGGTAAAGAATTCCTGGATTCTATCTTAGACCATTACGAGATTGATTTTGATATTCCAGAAGAGGACTTAAAGCGTCTTCCAAAATCAGGGCCTTATATTACCATTAGCAATCACCCTTTGGGAGGAATAGATGGTGTATTGTTGTTAAAGCTAATGCTCCAAGAGCGCGAGGACTTTAAAATTATCGCTAACTTTTTGTTGCACCGTATTGAGCCGCTCAAGCCTTATATAATGCCGGTGAATCCATTTGAAAACCACAAGGATGCAAAGAGCAGTATTATGGGTTTTAAGAACGCATTGTTACACTTGCGGGAAGGGCATCCACTGGGTATTTTCCCAGCTGGTGAAGTATCGACTTATAAAGACGGAAAGTTGGTCGTTGATAAACCTTGGGAAGAGGCTGCGCTTAAATTGATACGAAAAGCAGAAGTTCCTGTTGTGCCTATTTATTTTCATGCGCGAAACAGTCGACTTTTTTATAGGCTATCTAAACTGAACGATGTTTTTAGAACCGCAAAACTTCCATCGGAGCTTACTTCACAGAGTACACGCCCCATCAAGGTAAGGATTGGACAGCCCATAGCTGTAAGTACACAAAAAGAGGAAAATACCTTGGAGTCGTTTACAGAATTGCTACGGAAAAAAACATATCTGTTGGCAAACGCGTTCGAAAAAGAACGATTGATAGACAAGGTTCCGACGACATTAAAGATTCCAAAGACACCAAAAAAAATAGCGACTGCAGTAAGTGCAGCCGTGTTGGAAGGTGAAATAGAAAAATTACGTGAAAAGGGCTGTAGAATGTTGCAGAGCAAGAACTATGAAGTATATCTTGCCCAACAAAAGGACATGCCCTTTATTTTAAACGAAATTGGGAGGCAACGGGAAGTAACATTTAGGGAAGTTGGGGAGGGTACCAACAATGCAATAGATTTGGATGACTTTGATTCCTATTACCATCATCTCTTTCTTTGGGACGACAAGGACAAGGCGATAGTAGGTGCATACCGTATGGGCCTTGGATCGCAGATTTTTAAGCAGTATGGAATCGACGGATTTTACCTTCAGGACTTGTTCCGTTTTGAACCAGAGTTGTATGGAATGATGGAAAAATCCATTGAAATGGGCAGGGCTTACATTGTAAAAGAATATCAGCAAAAACCAATGCCCTTGTTTTTATTATGGAAAGGTATTGTACACACGACCTTACGGCATCCCGAGCATAAATACTTGATAGGAGGGGTAAGCATCAGCAATCAATTCTCCAATTTTTCAAAATCCTTGATGATCGAGTTTATGAAATCAAACTATTGGGATCCTTACGTGGCCCAATATGTTCACCCCAAAAAGGAATTTAAGGTCAAATTGAAGGATGCCGATAAGGAATTCATATTTGACGATACCCAAGCCGATTTGAACAAGTTCGATAAGCTCATCAACGAGGTGGAACCCGGAAGTCTTCGTCTGCCCGTCCTCATCAAGAAGTATATCAAACAAAATGCGAAGGTGGTTGCTTTTAATGTTGATCCGTTGTTCAACAATTCGGTGGATGGATTAATGTATATCAAAATTGCCGATTTACCAGAGAGCACAGTGAAGCCGGTTATGGAAGAATTTCAAGCCGAGCTGGAGCAAAAAATGGCAGAAGGGAATAACCCAACTGCCACATATTAAACCAGACTTACCAGATTCTAGTTCAACAATTCTTCTTTTACAAAATCCTGACAAAATTCTTTTATCTCGTTTCTGGCCTTTAGAAATGCTTCATGTTTTTTGCCTTCTGTTCCAGTTACTTTTGAAGGGTCAAAGAAATTATGATGTATTCTTTGGGCATTCTCGGCAGGAATAAAAGGGCAGTTTTCCTTTGCATGATCACAAACGGTAATAATGTAGTCCCATGCTATTCCATTGTACTCGTCCACATGGTTAGAGGTGTGCGATGAAATATCTATGCCATCTTCGTTCATTATTGCGACTGCACCAGGATTTAATCCGTGTGTTTCTATTCCTGCACTGTAAATATTCGCCAAAGCGTCTTGAAAATATTCTAAATACCCATGTGCCATTTGACTTCTACATGAGTTTCCGGTACAAAGGACCAATACGTTTTTCATTTTTTTTGATTTGATGATTAACTTATTCCAACAATTTTACTTCTTTTTTCAAACAATAGGTTATCTTTCCAAATACCCTTGATTTTACCCACACGTTCGCGATTGCCAATGTATCGAAAACCAACTTTTTTATGGAGTGTTATGCTTGCTTCATTCTCGGGAAAAATACCTGATTGTAACGTCCAAAACCCTTCTTTTTCACTTTCAATGATGAGGTGTTCCAACAATAATTTTCCAATACCCTTTCCTCTGCCATTTTCTGAAACATAAACACTCACTTCGCCAACACCTCCGTATACACACCTACTTGAAACAGGAGATAAAGCAGCCCATCCCAAAATGGAATTCGTGTTTTCTGCCACAAGACGGCATTCTTTTACGTGAGCTTTATCCCAAATGGCATAGTCAGGAACTTTTTGCTCAAAAGTTGCAAAACCAGTAGCAATACCTTGCATATAAATCTGGGCAACTTGGGACCAATCAGAAGGTTTCATCTCACGAATCTGCATAAGTAATGATTAACAGCAGCCACTTCCGGGAGCACAGCTATTTTGAGACGATGCTATAGTTTCTGGCTCCGTTTCAACTATACCACAGGTTTCTTTTGCCTTACAATCCGTTTTTTGAATGGATAATTTCAAAACCAACGAATGCTCATCCATATTATAATCGTCAACAAAAAGTTGTGCTGTATGAAAAGATTCATTGCTATATTCAAACTTGACTTCTGCGTCTCTCACCATAGGCTTAATTCGGTCTACCTTGTTTAAAATACCCAAAGCTTTGTAAGCTGACATGAATTCTTGTTTCTCTTTTTCTTGAGGACTTTCCCAAAGTTGAATAATGGTTTCTTTCCAATAATCTGTTCCAGCACCACAATCTACAGCATCTACAATGATGTTTTTTATTTCCGTAATGTGGTAATTGGCACCAACAAATTTGCCCTTGGTATATTCAAAAAGCAAACTCTTGTCTTGGTGTTGCCTTAATAATGATAAAAAATCAGCAGTGTTCATAATCAACAACAGTTATAATTAATATTGGTAAAAAATGTATGAAATGAATGTTGTAGTTCTTCCCATCGTTTCTCATTGATGCAATAGCAAAGATTTTTACCTTCAAAAGTACCCTTAAGAAGCCCAATCTTTTTTATTTCGTTCAAATGTTGGGATATGGTTGGTTGGGAGAGTCCAATAACATCTACCAAATCATTGCAGATGCAATTTTCCTGTCTACTTATGTATTCCAAGATGGCTATACGAGCTGGGTGTGCCAAGACTTTGGCCACTTGCGCTAACTCGTTTTGAGTTAAAGAAAACATATGTGTTTTAGAAGCTCCCAATTCGTATAATGATTTAGTATAAAATATTATATTGCAATATTACGATAATAATAGTAGATAAAAAAGCCAGAAGGTAATTCTCTGGCTTTTTGTATTATAATCCTTTAAACCATTTTTGGAAATGTTCTCCTACCAAAAACACAGGTTTTTGAGTTCCGTTTATGGCACCAATAAGGCTCATAATCCATAATACCAAAGGAAATATCCATCCAATTAGATTTATAATTGGTATTATACCTAATACAAGTCCCACTAGAAAAATTCCAAGTACCTGTCTTACGTAAAAAGAACCTATCTCAGTTTTATTGTTATTATTCATGATAATAGCAATAATCCAACCGATAAAGGTTAAGTGTGCAATCAATGCCACTGTTTTTCCACTTTCCGGATTAGCTGGATCAAAAGTATCTTTTACATCCTTTTCAAAATCTTTTGCCGCTTCTTTGGCTTCTTCTTTAGTTTTTTCAAAACCTCCTTCGGTTTTATCGGTGTCTTTGTTTTCTTCGGACATTATAATTTTAAATTTGTTGGTTGAACATGGTTAAAATTAAGGAATATTTTATTAGCTAAAGAAAAGCTTTATCAACAGGGTCCTAAAGTCAAATTTTATTGGCTTTAGGCACTAGAATCTAACCAAATCACCGTAGTCGTATCTTCAGTTTCCCCTACTATGGTTACGCCTTTTTCTTTTGGTGCTTTTAAAATTCCACTACGTCTTAAACTCCAAAGTTTGTCATAAATTGTATACAGCTAGATTGAAAATAGTCAAGTTGGTTTACAAACAGAATCTGTTGTGTGGAACAACCCTTGATTTTCTGGTTTTTACAGCGAAAAATAAAATTTTTGAAAGTTTACCGGTTTAAACACATTTAGCGTTTTATAGTTCTCTCATAAAGTAATATCCAATCCTTTACGGTCATTTTTTGACATAGTTTGGCAATGAGCCCAAAAGGAATGTTTTCCATTTTTTTGAATCGAATACAGCTTTTGCCCATGTCCAATTTGGTCGAAACATATTTGGGGTATTCCTCTACGAACCAATCATACAAGTCCTTGTTGGCATAAATGCCCGAATGGTACAACGCCACATAATTTTTTTGCGAAGCTATATTGATAAATGGCAAAGGTAACTTTGGATCACAGTGATATCCTTTGGGATAGACGGAGTGTGGCACCACGTACCCAATCATTTTATAGTTTATACACTCCTCAAATCCAGTTGATAGGTTTGTCTTGATTGTTTCCCGCAGTTTAGAAAATGCTTCTTTCCGTTCTTCTGGGAGTTTACTTATATATTCATCAGGTGTTTTGGCATTAATAGTCATAGTGCGATCATTTACGTTGAAGTGTCAAAGCCGAAATTAACGAAATGATAAATCCAATCACAAAAACAGTCATGGCCATTATTGAAAAAGAGAGAAACGGATTGGCAAACAATGCTTTCTGGGACTCCATCTCGGCCAGTTTTGTTTCAAACTCAGTTTTAGGAAGCGAAGCCCTCATAGTTTCAATAGAATTTTCATAATACTCTACTGTGAAATCGGGGTTAATTACTTTAATGTAAAATACATCAAGAACTCCAAAGACTATGGACACAATAAGACTTATGAGCACTCCAATAATCAAAGCCTTTTTAAAACCCACTGTTCCGTCATTTTCTTTGTCCCTGTAATGCTTAATGCCAAAGTAGACAAAAGATAGCGATAGTATAATAGAAATATAGCCTAATACCTCTTGTGTGGAAAATGATAGATCACTGAGTGCAAACCAACTTGTTAAGAAGAGAATGCAGATTGCAATTGACCCATAAATCCCGAATTTAATTACCGTCTTTTTCATGTTTGAATTATTTAACTGGTTAATTCAAAAGTAGTTGGAAAAGGGTTAGTGGGACTCATACCAAAGTGCCAAAACGATGGTACTTTGGTTGGAAACTAAATTAATTAGCATGAGTTTGATATAAAAAATCGTTATTTGATTTATTTTTTGAAAATTATAGAAATTGTCAGGTCGAGCGCAGTCGAGATCTAATTTAATTTTATGATTTTAAAGGACTTCTCGACTGCGCTCGAAGCGACATTCATTACTATTATTGACTTTAGCCTCTAAGCTCGATAAGTTTTATATTGAACTTATGTTAAACAGGCAGAATTTGTAAATCTTTTGCTTTCTGAATTGCTTGTGTTCGGCGTTTGGCATCCAATTTCAGCAGCAAATTGGAAACATGTGTTTTAATGGTACTTTCCGAAACAAAAAGCGTATCCGCTATTTCTTTATTAGATAACCCTCTGGAAATTTGAACCAATACTTCATACTCCCGTTTGCTGATGCCAAGCTGTTTAACCTTTTTATGATCTATGGCAATGGAAAGGTGTTTTTGGTTTTTTGATGACTTCCTGTTGATATAAAGACCGATAACTAAAAAGACTATAGCTATAACAGAAATGATGATTTCTATGGAAATATCGTTTGAAACATAGGCATACTTACTTAATTGAAATAGGATAAGTAAGGAAACGATAAGGGCAGAAAAAACGAATACAGTCCTTTTCACCTGTTAAATTTAGCAAAATCTAGCTTGGATTTTGTCTACAATGGTCTGTGCCAATTTTTCTTTGCTCTGCGTAGTCCAACCAGCTACGTGGGGGGTCAAGACTACATTTTTTGCCTTTCGTAAATATTTGAAGGCTTTTGGTTTTTGAACGAACATATTCTCGAACGATTTTTTCTCGTACTCCAACACGTCCAATCCGGCACCCAGAATTTTCTCTGACTTTAATCCTTGAACCAAATCTTTGGTGACCACGCATTTACCCCGAGCCGTATTTAATAACCAAAACGGTTTGTGAAATGCCGCTATGAATTCTGAATTGACCATGCCAATGGTCGATTCAGTTTCAGGGGTGTGAAGGCTTATGATATCGGATTTTTGCTGTAGTTCCATAATACCCACCTGTCTTGCATTTTCATCGCCTACACCACCAATAATATCAAAACATATAATTTCTACGTCAAAACCCTGAAGTTTCTTGGCAAACGCTTTGCCCATGTTTCCGTAACCAATAATACCCACGGTTTTGCCTTCCAGTTCGGTACCGCGATTTCCTTCGCGATCCCATTTTCCTTTTTTTACCTCTTTGTTGGCCTTGGTTATTTTGTTCAGTAAGGATAACAACAAGCCAAGGGTATGTTCACCAACAGCATTGCGATTTCCCTCTGGGGCCGAAGCCAAGAATATATCTTGTTGTTTGGCATATCTGGTATCTATATTTTCCAAGCCAGCACCAACACGTCCTATAAACTTTAGGTTCGCTGCTTTGTCCAGAAATTGTTGGTCAATGGTAAACCTACTTCTTATGACGATGCCGTCGTACAGATGAATTTTCTTTTCTACTTCCTGTTTTGATGACTTGTAATCTTCATCGTTTTCAAATCCAAGGGCTGTAAATTGTTCAATAAGTAATGGGTGGTTGGTATCTAGGTGAAGTATTCTCATAAACTAATATATGCAATTCCCTAAATTTTGGGATATTCGGTTTGGGTCATTTCGTGCTGCACGGTACCGGTATGGGCCGTATTTTGTTTTTCAAAAAGTAATAGATGTACTTCTTCCTCATTTTTTGTGGTGGGGCAATGCTCTACACCTTTAGGTACTACAATTATCTCTCCTTCTTTTACAACCTCGGTTCTATCACGGAATTTCATGTACAAAGTGCCTTTTAATACTTGAAAAAGCTCATCTTCGTCTTCATGGGAATGCCATACAAATTCTCCTTTTATTTTTGCTAGGATAACTTGCATGTCGTCGACAACGGCAATTTGATGTGGGTGCCACTGTTTCGTAAATTGAGCATGTTTTTGCTTAAGGTTGATGGGTTTCATGGTAGAAGAATTTAAATTCCTAAAATCATCTTGGCAATCAAAAAATAAATCAGGATTCCAAAAATATCATTACTGGTCGTTATGAAAGGGCCTGTGGCAATTGCAGGGTCAACACCGCGTTTGTGCAAAAATAGCGGGGTGAACGTTCCTACGAACCCGGCTACTACGATTACGGCAATCAACGAGATGGAAATAGCAAGTGCTGTCATAAAGTTTCCTTTCCATCCCCAGGTAAAAAGCAATAGGATTATCGCCAATATCACCCCATTTAAAAGCGCTAATACGATTTCTTTTACCAATCTATTGCTTACGCTGCCCTTTAAATCATCATTTGCTAAACCTTGAACAATAATGGCACTCGATTGCACCCCTACATTTCCTGCCATGGCGGCTATTAAAGGCGTAAAAAGAAACAGAACGGTGTATTTTCGGAACATTTCTTCAAATCCACCCATGATATACGCTGCAGCTGCCCCACCAAAAAGACCTAAAATTAACCAAGGCAGACGGGCGCGCGTTAGTTCCCAGATACTGTCATCTGCCTCAACATCTTGAGAAATACCTGCGGCCATTTGATAATCCTTGTCGGCCTCTTCGCGAATAACATCTACGATATCATCTATGGTGATACGACCTACCAATCGACCAATCTCGTCAACTACGGGGATAGCTTCCAAATCATATTTGGACATTATTTTAGCAACTTCTTCGGACTTTTCGTTAACGCCTACCGAGTCTACTTTTGGAATATAGATGTCCTTGATGTGGGTCTTTGTTGAAGTCGTAAGCAAATCCTTCAAAGAGAGCCTGCCCTTTAATTTTTCTTCATCATCGACCACATAAATAGAATGGACGCGGGTTACATTTTCTGCCTGTGCTCGCATTTCCTTTACGCAGGTGAGCACGTTCCAGTTTTCATTGACTTTTACCAACTCCTTTGCCATAAGCCCACCTGCAGAATCTTCATCATAACGCAGGAGGTCAACAATGTCCTTGGCATGCTCCCTATCTTCAATTTTGGAGATTACTTCTTGAACTATCTCTTTTGGAAGTTCACCTACGATATCTGCCGCATCATCGGTATCCAGTTCTTCGAGCTCACCAGCAATCTCCTTGGCCGAAAGATTGTCCAACACGGACTCTCTGATATCCTCGTCCATTTCGGCAAGAATGTCCGATGTTTTCTCACTATCCAAAAGCTTGATAATGTAGGTCGCTTCCTCTACAGTAAGCTCTTCGGCAATTTCGGCAATATCCGCATAGTGGAATTCGCCCATCATCGATTGGAGATCGGTATTCCTTTTTTCCGATACCATTAACTGAATATCGGCTATAAGCTCGTCGGTGAGTTTAAACGGAGTCATTGGCTATCTTCTGTGTTAACGCTATAAAATCTGCTACACTTAGCTGTTCTGGACGTTGGTCAAAGATAGTATCTTCTTTTAGATTATCAGATAAATTGAACGTTTTAAGACTGTTACGAATGGTCTTTCTTCTTTGATTGAAAGCCAGTTTTACGACCTTAAAAAATAGGTGTTCGTCACAAGGTAGTTTTACGGAAGCTCGTCGGGTTAATCGCAACACACCGGATTGTACTTTTGGAGGTGGGTCGAATACCTGTGGATGTACGGTAAACAAATATTCTGCTTCATAAAAAGCCTGTACCAGCACGGATAGGATACCGTAGGTTTTACTGCCAGGTTTTTCGCAAATGCGCTGTGCCACCTCTTTTTGAAACATTCCAGAAAATTCAGGTATTTGCTGTCGCATCTCTAACATTTTGAAGACGATTTGACTAGAGATGTTATAGGGAAAGTTTCCAGTTATGGCAAACTGTTCATTTCCATATAGTTGTTTTAAATCGAACCTTAGGAAGTCTGCCTCAATAATGTTGAGCCGGTCATTTTTCTCAAATACTTTTGGATGTTCCAATCTAAAACTGTGATTAAGATAGACTATGGATTCTTCGTCCAAATCCAAGGCGACCAAATCCAAATCTTTTAATAACAGATATTTAGTGAGTACGCCCATGCCCGGGCCAATTTCCAGAACATTGGTGTATCCATTCAGTGAGAGGGTATCGGCGATTTGCTTGGCGATATTTTCATCTTTAAGGAAATGTTGACCTAGGTGCTTTTTTGCTTTTATCTCACCCTCTTTGTGTCCGTTCCTGGCTTTTTTGGGTTTGCCATTGCCGAACTTTTTTTTATTCTTTTTGGACACAGCTGTTTTTTTGCAAGGTAGCATGAAAATTCGATATATGCTTTTGCTGTCAAAATTCTAATGTTCCACTTTTTCTACTTGTTCAGCAAACGTGATTTCTTATGCCTTGCGATTTTTAAGCAGGGAGATAAATAAGTAAAAGTAGGATTACTGTCACTTCGAGTGCAGTCGAGAAATTCTAAAAATACGTTTCATCAATTAAGTCTCTACTGCGCTCGACTTGACATTTTTTAACTATCTAAAGAACATTTATGGCTATTTGCTTGAATTGAACTGGTATCTATTAGCGCAATGAAATATTTAGATAAATGAAAACTCGAAAAGTCAAGGTATTTGTTGGCTAATTACTTCCAATTCCGTTCTAAAGGCAACAAATTTATTTGGAAAATATTTTTGCGCATCTGCCCGTAATCTTTCAGAATCTTCTTTGTAGTACGCTTCTAAAGTAATCCTATCCTTTGTGGTATATTGGATGGAATAGGTGACTCCGCCCATTTCTTCCTCAACCAAGACCTTGGTCATTTTGGCATGGGAGAATTTTCCCGTTGCCAACATCTCTGGGATGTGTGTTTCCTGCATCCATAACAACCATCTGTCATGAACACTTTCTTCAATATTTATGGTAACATTGTATATAAGCATCACCTTATTTTGAGGGGTAAAAGTAAACAAGAATTAGTTAACGATGTCTCCCCTAAGCCTTCTAAAGTTTTTTCGGGCCTTGGGAAAATAATAGCTGTCCTGGTAGTTGTAAATAATCTTTTCGTAATGGGTTTTTGCTTTCTCAGGCTCGTCCAATATGTTTCTGTACAGTTCGCCCAATGCAAAATGTGCATCATCCGCTAAAATGCCATCCGCATAGAATTCCACAATCTTTTTATAGTTGAATTCGGCTGTTTCATAAGATTTTTGGACTTCTAAAAGCTGTCCCTGCCTCAACAGTGCTTCGTCCTCTATTTTTTCGCCCTTATGGTTCTGTAGAATATCCTCCAATGCTTCAATAGCCTCTTTATTTTTATTTTGATAGGCCAAAAGATCTGCTCTAGCATATTTTTTGAGTGCGGTCTGGGTTGAATCTTCGAGTGAGTTATCGGAAATAAGTAGACTCAATTGCATGGCATCATTGGCAATCAACTGGGAAGTGGATCCCCTGAGTACTTTTAACTGCGTCAATGCCCAATCAAAATCACCTTTATAGAAACTTGTCTGTGCCACTTTAAAACGGGCGTCCTGTCCCAACACATCGTTTTTTAAACTTTTTTGAATTTGAGTAAAATAAATAAGTGCCTGATTGAATTTTTGATCATACACCAAAATATCCCCTAGTGCCAGCTTCACATAGGCCACTCCGGTTCTTCCCATTGGGAGTTCCAAGCTTTCTTTTAGCATTGCAATGGCCGGTGCTGGAGTTTCTTTTTTAAAAGTTAGAAAGTTTGCGTAGGCAATCTGCAACTGTAGGGTGCGACTTTGTATGCCATATTCCTCGACCAAGGCCTGAAACTTCTTTTCTACGGTTTCCAACTTTTTCCTGCCGCTACCTTCAAGTTCAATGTCTATTAGGTGCAGTTGGGCGTTCAATTTAGCTTGGCCACTGTTACTGTTATTAACGATATACTCAAAAATAGAAGCTGCAATTTCTTGTTGCTTGTCTTCTAAGGCAATCTGTCCTAAATTCTCTAGTCTATCCAAAGAACCTTCTCCAGTACGTTTATAAATTGCTTTTTCTTGCGCAAGAGCACTGGAATATTGTTTTTGTTGAATAAAGAGCCAACTCAATAACTCGTTCCAGAGCGTATCTGGATTTTTTTGGGCATTCTTGAGCAGTACTTTTCTTAATAGCACATTATTGGTGTCCTCTGGGTCTTCAGAAATAAAATCATCAATATTTCTTAGAACATTGGAGCGAGAGGTTCTTCCCTCATAAATCAAATTTAAATATGCTTGGTACATTTGTTCAATGTTGCCCTTCTCCCCATAAATTCTTGCCAATTGGTAATCATAGTTTAAATCGGGATTGAGCTCCATAGCTCGATTATATGCCATTACGGCTTGGTCCAAGAGCGCATATTTTTGGAACCGATACCCAACACTGTACCCAAAATTTGGATTTTCATCTATTTTTTTAATAGCATTTTCATAATAGGTCGTGGCTTTTTCAGGTTGGTCTTGCAATGTATAGTTATAGCCCAATTCTATGAAAAAAGTAGGGAAGGCATTGGAATCCTCGATTTTATTCAACAAAAAACGTTCGGCGTCTTCGTAGCGTTCCAGTTGTTGATAGCAAGCTACAAGACCTTCTCCATAGTCGGTTCGGCGAGGATGTTGAGCGACCAATTTTTCATAAAAGACTACGGCTTTTTCGTAATCCCCATCAGTAAAATACTGTTTGGCCAAAAAATCCTCTTGGGCACATACCAAAGTTTGGAATACAAAATATGTTATAAGAAATAGGACGTATCGCAATGCAATCTTTTATTTCAAATATAACGTAGAAAAACGCTGAATCCTGTTAAGTGAATCCAAATAAATGTTTTACAGGCTTAGTTGATTATATCAAAACCACAATAAGGAACCAAAACTTCCGGTATTTTGATGCCGTCTTTTGTTTGATAGTTTTCTAAAATTCCCGCTAAAACACGTGGCAATGCCAAAGAACTGCCATTCAAGGTATGGGCCAATTGACTTTTGCCGTTTTCATCCTTAAATCGAAGTTTTAACCGATTTGCCTGAAAGGTTTCAAAATTGGATACGGAACTTATTTCCAACCATCGGTCCTGCGCTGTTGAAAAAACCTCAAAATCAAAGGTTAGGGCAGCTGTAAAGCCTAAATCACCTCCGCAAAGACGAAGAATACGGTAAGGCAATTTGAGTTCCCTAAGGATATCCTTGACGTGATCTGTCATTTCATCCAATGCCTTGTACGAATGATTAGGTTTTTCAATTCTCACCAATTCTACCTTATCAAATTGATGTAGCCTGTTAAGTCCGCGTACATGTGCTCCGTAACTCCCAGCTTCTCTTCTAAAACAAGGAGTATATCCCGTATACTTTATAGGGAAGTTTTCCTGGGGGACAATATCGTTTCTATGAATGTTGGTAATGGGTACCTCTGCTGTTGGGATCAGGTAGAGTTCATCGTTCTGTACATGGTACATTTGTCCTTCTTTGTCGGGCAACTGTCCTGTTCCGTAACCCGAAGCCTCGTTGACCATAAGTGGTAATTGAAGTTCGGTATACCCTGCCTCCGTATTTTTATCTAAAAAATACGTAATGAGCGCACGTTGTAAACGAGCGCCCTTGCCCTTGTATATGGGGAATCCGGCTCCAGTCACTTTTACACCGAGCTCAAAGTCGATGATATCGTATTTTTTGGCCAACTCCCAATGCGGTAAGGCACCTTCCTCTAGTTTAGGAATCTCTCCTTCTTTAAAAATTTCTTCGTTATCCTCATCAGAATTTCCTGCCGGGACAGAATCATGCGGGACGTTGGGAATTTGATACAGTAATTCCTGTAACTCAGAAGAAGTCGCAGTAAGTTCTTCTCCCAATTGTTTTGAAGCTTCCTTAAAATCGGCAGTTTGTTCTTTCAACGCAGTGGCTTCTTTTGCCTTTCCTGATTTGAAAAGCATGCCGATTTCTTTTGAAAGTTTATTGGATTTTGCCAACGTATTGTCCAATTCGGTCTGGATGGCACGTCTTTTTTCGTCTAAATCGATAATGGCCGACAATACGGGTTCTGCATCAATATTTCGCTTTTTTAAAGCGTTGATTATAGTGTCTTTGTCCTCTCTAATTTTGTGTAATTGAAGCATCGCCTTGTTTTGAGCGGCAAATTTAAGTCAATCTATGCAAGTTGACCAATTATTCTTCCTTTTGTGAAGGCAGTATCCATTCATTGTGCGATAAATGCTTCCACGGTACGTTGGCTAAATCTACTTTTGGATCTATAAGTTCTTGGTACTTTCCATTGTTTATTTTGACCTTGCCCAAGAGAAATACCTGAATGTCCTCACCTTTTTCAGCATATTCCTTTTTTAGGTATTGGGCAAATTGCCATGAAAAATCTGGATAACAGGCTACTTTTCTTTTCTGTTTTTTGGTGAGATGGTCATCTTGTTTTATATAGGTTTCTTTGCCCGTTTCTTTATTGACCACTTTAAATCTGGCGATGCCAGAACGACTGCGCAACATCATTCGCCAGCTGAGACGGTGTCCTTCTTCGGTCCAGAGTACGTCATCAGGGATAGTGTGGTGCCGTAACGGTAGCAGTAGCTGTATTATAAAATAGATGCCCAAGCTTACCAAAATCCATTTTCCACCTTTTGGGACATGAACTGCATTATCGATGATGATAGTTTTCTGCTTTAAAAAAATGTTACGTATTGTTTGTGGCGGAAAAAAGAACAGATTAAACGCCAGCGACAAATAAGGGAAGATGCCTATTTGAAAAACAATGCTATTGAACAAGTGGAAAAATATTGAACATATAAAGGCAATCTTTCGGGTTGGTTTCCAAAGCAATGCAGGAATAATGAGCAAATCGAATAAAATTCCGAATGCAGCTATAATTTTATGCACCCATTTTTCCTGTAGCAAATCTCCAATCAAAAAATAGTTCTGCTTGGATTTCATTAAGATTTCAATAATGCTGAAATCCAACCAATCCCCATATAGCTTTGCAACGGATGCGTAGGTATACACGATGAAGAGCTGCAAAATAATCATCCATCGAATCCAATTGAACATGACAGGCGACTTGAACTCTGGGTTTTGTTTGGCATCCAAAGAAAAGTCGCGGTTAGCGGGAAGAAAGGCCATGATAAAGCCTAGGAGCATCAACAAATAGTAATGATTGTTGTACGATGTTTTTTGCATGAGATAGACCCCCGTCCATAGTACGGCAAAAGCAAAAGCACTAAAGCGGTGTTTGTATCCGATGGCAATCAATAACCCTAAAGTGCCCATTACCGCAAAATAGATATACATCCAATTGCCCGGTAGGGGTTGTAGCCATTCAAATCCAATAAATGAAAAAGTAAATTTGGGCTCTATCATGGTTCTTCTTACCCAACCTGTAATAATGGCACCGTAACATTCCGCACTTACCAATAATCCATAAAAAACCCTAAAAACGACAAGTTGCGCATTGTCGATTTTTTTAAAAAGAAATTGATTGAGCACTTTACTTGGAAATTAAGGTTAATGAAGTTTCTCTGTCCTTCTTAAGTTGTTCTCTTAGTTCCTCAACGGAATCGAATTTATGCTCATCCCTAATGCGATGTAGAATGTTGACTTGAACCTTTGTATCGTAAAGGCTGCCTTCAAAATCAAAAAAATTGACCTCAATACTTTTTTCCGTACCGGATACCGTTGGGTTGAACCCAATGTTCATCATTCCAAAGTATTCTTTGTCATTTAGCGTACTCTCTACAACATAAACACCATTTTTTGGAATAAGCTTATAGGTTTCTGCTATATGGAGGTTCGCTGTAGGAAAACCAAATTGTTTACCTAGCCCTTTTCCTTTTTTTATGGTCCCCGTAAGCATATAGGAATAATTTAGATAACTGTTGGCTGTTTCTATATTCCCCTCTAAAAGTGCATTCCTGATTTTTGTTGAGCTAACGGAAACGTCATCGATTTCTTGTGCGGGGATTTCTTCCACTTCAAAATCCAACGTAGCTCCAAAAGCCATTAAATCTTGAATGTTGGCATTACGATTCCGACCAAACCTGTGGTCATACCCGATAATGATTTTTTTTGTTTTTAGCTGGTTGACCAAAACATCCCTAACGAATTCAGTAGCGGAAAGTCTGGAAAAGTCTTTGGTGAAAGGATGTACTATAAGGTAATCAAGCCCTAGAGATTCCATTTTTTCCATTTTTTCATCCAGCGTATTCAATAACTTGATGTCCGTATCTTTTTGCAAGACCATTCTGGGATGTGGGAAAAATGTAAGTACTGTAGCCTTTAGGCCAGAGGTTTTGGCATTATTTATGAGGCGTTCCAATATCTTGCTATGACCAAGATGCACTCCATCAAAGGTGCCGATGGTCACAGCTGTTTGAAATGTGTTATCTATAAAGTGAGAGATACCCTTAAATGTTTCCACTAAACCAAGAAAATAAAAAAGGCTATTTTTGAAATTGACTATGCCCTTATCTATGAAAGCTAAATTACATCTTGTTTTCGCAATAACCATATTTTTTAACTGCTTTTACACTTACGCACAACAAGGTTACTGGAAATCCGTAACGGCAAGATCCAGTTTCAAAAGTCCTTCAATTAAAAATATGAGAAAAACCGAAGCAGTATTCACACTGGATACACAGAGCTTTTCTCAAAAAATCAAATCTGTTTCTGCGTTTAAAAACCAAAGTCAGGTTATTGACCTTCCAAACCATGATGGAAAACTATTGTCATTCGCGGTAAAGGAAACCTCGGTTTTTCATCCAGATCTGGCAAAAAAATATCCAAATATAAAATCGTTTTCAGGTTTAAGTTTAGATGGAAAATATAGGGTGAGGCTAAGCAGTTCACCTGAAGGACTACAGAGTATGATTGTTGATGTGGACAATCATGAGACTGCGTTCATGGAGCAACTCACCAATGAAAGTGACATGTACGTTGTCTATAAAAAAGGTGAAAGTGCCGTTAGTAAAGATGGTTTTGTTTGCAGCACCGAAAAGTCAAGCTCGCTTGTTGGTAAAACAATTAGTCCATTAGTGACCGATCAGGAATTGAGGAGATTTAGAATTGCTATTTCGGCTTCTGGAGAATATACCGATTTTCATGGGGGTACGGTAGCTGGTGCCCTTGCTGCAATTAACGCTACGTTAACCCGCATAAACGAGGTCTTTGAAACAGATTTCGGCGTTTCCTTGGAATTGGTTCCAAATAATGACCTCATTATTTTTACGGATGAGGCTAGCGATCCTTATTCTGGAAATTTAAATGCCCAAGTTCAAAGTACCTTGACCAGTACCATTGGTGAAGCCAATTACGATGTTGGTCATTTGTTCACTAAAGTGGAATTAGCTTCACAAAATAATGGAAATGCAGGGTTCATTGGTTCCGTTTGTTCCGATAACAGGAAAGGCAGTGCTTTCTCTGCTACTTCCATACCGCAGGGCGATGTGTTTGATTTGGATTTTGTTTCCCATGAATTAGGGCATCAGTTTGGAGCCAATCACACTTGGTCTTTTGAAGGAGAAGGAACAGGAGTACAAGCAGAACCGGGAAGTGGAACGACAATCATGGGGTATGCGGGAATAGCAGGAGCAAACAACGTAGCTCCCAATGGGGATGATTATTTTCATTACAACAGTATCTTTCAAATCACCGAATATTTACAAACGGTTTCCTGTGGACAAACTATCAATTTGGGCAATACGCCACCTGTGCTGACTCCAATGGGAGATTATGTTATTCCAAAAGGAACCGCTTTTGTTTTAGAGGGTATGGCTACCGATAGCGATGTTGGTGATGTCTTGACCTATACTTGGGAACAAATTGATAATGGAATCGTTACGGTAGGTAATTTTGGACCTGAAAATCCAAGTGGAGCAAATTTTAGATCAGTCCCTCCAACTACGGATCCATCACGCTTTTTTCCACGATTGTCAAGGGTGGTCCAAGGAGATTTGACCCAAACGAATCCGACCTTAAATAGTGCATGGGAAACAGTACCTACAGTAGAACGTACACTTAGCTTTGCTTTTACAGCCAGGGACAATGCAGCGGGTGGCGGGCAAGTGGTTTCAGATTTGCTCGATGTTGAAGTAATAAACGCAGCTGGTCCTTTTGTGGTTACCTCACAGATCTCGAACGAAGTTTATGAAGCAGGTTCCATTCAAGAGGTGACGTGGGATGTAGCCAATACGAATAGCTCGCCAATTGATGCTCAAACAGTGGACATTTTCCTATCTGTAGACGGAGGCAGTAGTTTTCCTATCACTCTTTTGGAAGATGTATTGAATGATGGAAGTACAGAGATTCTCATTCCTGGAAACAGTACAACTACCGCACGCATTATGGTCAAAGCCAGTGAGAATGTCTTTTTTGCGGTCAATTCATCCAACTTTACCATTCAAGCGTCCAATGTAACCTTGGATTTACAAAGTTTATCGTTTGATGGTTGTCAACCAGATGATATTGTCATTCCCTTTACGTATCAAACGTTTTCAGGATTTAACGAAACCTCTACGTTTTCTGCAGACTTACCTGCTGGTCTAACCGCTTCCTTTGTTCCTGCTCAAGCTACTGCCAATAATACTGATGTACAATTGACCATATCGAATACCAATAGTGTCGCTTCTGCGGTATATCCTATTACAATTACCTCCACCGCTGCTTCGGAGGTTCAAAACATACCGCTTTCACTTGCTGTTGGCAATACAACTTTTGCTGACGTAGCTTTGCTTGCACCCGCAGATGCTGAAGTGGAAAGCTCAGTTAACCCAAGGTTGGAATGGGAGACGAATGAGCTTTATAAAGAATATGATATTGAAATCGCGACCGATATTGGCTTTGCAAATATTATAACCGCTACAACAGTACCTTTTAACTTTTTTCAATCAACAGGTTTAGACCCTGAAACATCTTATTTTTGGAGGGTGAGACCTAAAAATGATTGTGGTGTTGGAAATTTTGGAACTCCGTTTAGTTTTACAACCACCGCAATCGATTGTAAAAACCTTACTTCTAGAAGCCTACCGTTGACAATAGCTGCGGTGGGTACTCCAACTGAAACGACTTCACTTCAATTTACAGAAGATTTGATCATTACCGATATCAATATCAACCTAGAGCTGTCGCATACATTTTTACAAGATTTGATTATAACACTTATTTCACCGGCTGGTACTAGAGTCGCATTGATTTCTAGCTTATGTGGAGATTTGAATAATGTCAATGCAACCTTTGATGATGATGGAGCTAGTATTGTTTGCTCTGGAAATCCTGCAATTTCAGGAACTGTAAATCCATCAGGTTCCTTGGCAGCTTTTAACGGGGAATCTATTTTAGGGGAATGGATTTTGGAAATCAAGGATCAAGCCAATGGTGATGGAGGTACGCTAACATCATTTTCTATGGAAGTCTGTGCCGAAGGCGAATTTAGACCAGATGAAGATGAGGATGGGGTTTTTGATGATGGTGACGATTTATGTTTGGGTACACCTGAGGGCGTTGAGGTTGATACTACGGGTTGTCCAATAAATAAATTACCCTCCGATAACTATACGGTCCAAATACAAAGTGAAGCCTGTAGAAGTAGCAATGATGGCTCAATAGTGTTGACGGCCGCAAATACTTCTTTGACATATTCAGCGATATTAATTGGAGGTGGGAACACAACTACAATTGACTTTACGAACGAACAAATATTCGAGAATCTTACTGCCGGAAATTATTCTTTATGTATAACCGCAACCGATGGTGCTATCACTTATGATGAAACCTGTTTTAATGTAATCGTTTCAGAACCAGAGCTATTAAGTGTTTCGGCAATTGCAGATTCTGGACTGCTTGCACTTACCTTAAATGGCGCGAGTCTCTATAATATTGAGTTGAACGGATTGGTAACACAAACCGAGAATTCACAGATTCAATTGAACTTAAAAAACGGGTTGAACACATTGAAGGTCTTTAGTAATTTACCTTGTCAAGGAAGTTATGAGCAAACTTTTTTCTTTTCCTCAAGACCTGTTGTTTATCCCAATCCAGTTGATGAGCGTACCAAGGTATTTTTAGATGATCTAACAGGGGAAATCGATATTCAGGTTTTTTCCGATAATGGTCGATTAGTGTTGAGTGATCAACAAAGAGTAGAAGGAAACGAACTGGAAATCGACTTTTCGTCCTTAGCTACAGGAGTTTATTATTTGAGTGTTGCAGGTTCGGGGATTCGAGAAACAATTAAAATAATTAAGGAATGAAACAGATTTTTCTAAGCTTGATGGTTCTTGTTTTGATTTCTTCATGTGGAGGCAATGATGACGGCCCACCAATTCCCGAAGGTGCAAATTTGGTGTTTCCCGAAGAAAATTCAGAATGCACTACGGGTGTGAGTGTCAATGAAGCTTTGAGCCAAGTAACCTTTGAGTGGCAAGCTTCAAATAATACGGATACCTACAGGTTAAATGTGATCAATCTTGAATCCAACGTTCCACAGGTGATAACTACCGCTGCTACATCGGCAAGTCTTTCCATTGCGAAAGGCACGCCTTTTTCTTGGTCCGTAACCTCTATTAGTTCTAGATCGGATCAAACTACTGCCAGTGAAACATGGTTGTTTTATAATGCAGGTTCGCAGACTACCTATGCGCCATTTCCAGCCCAAGTGGTCAGTCCGGTCTCGGGTTCGACTGCTGTAAAAAACCTTTCTAATGAAATTACCTTAACATGGCGGGGTGCTGATGTGGATAACGATATAGCCGCTTTTCAAGTTTTCTTTTCCGAAGAGAACCCGCCGATTGACATTTTGGGAACTACTACGGCAAATACGATGGAACTCGATACCAGTGTGGAATCCAACACCATTTACTTTTGGAAAGTCGTCACTACGGACTCCGAAGGGAATACTTCAGACTCAGGAGTTTTTGAATTTAGAGTATTTTAATCAAGTACCGTTAAATTGGTTCATGGTATTTTCTGTGCCAGAAAAAATAAAAGAACGTATTAAATCAGTGGATTTATGCAATCGTTCCGTTAATAGTTTTGTTTCTTCTACACTCCATTCACCCAAGACATAATCAACCTGTTTGCCCTTGCCAAAATCGGAACCAACACCGAATCTAAAACGGTTATATTTTGAAGTTTGTAAGGTGTTTTGAATATCTTTTAATCCGTTGTGACCTCCATCACTTCCTTTCATTTTAAGGCGAATAGAACCGAATGGAAGATTGATGTCATCTGTAACAACAAGAATATTTTCCAAGGCTATTTTTTCCTTGTCCATCCAATATTTCACCGCTTTTCCACTTAAGTTCATATAAGTTGATGGCTTCAGGCACAAGACACTTTTACCTTTATGTTTAAAGGTTCCTATACTTCCTAGTTTTTGACTTTCAAATACAAAACTTTCTTGTTCTGCTAGAAAATCCAATACTTTAAAACCAATGTTATGTCGGGTCTTTTCATATTCGGGGCCAATATTTCCAAGGCCTACGATAAGGAATTTTTTCATGGTATCGGTCTCTTTGAGAACTTGTTCTGTAGTGCCAAAAAGTGCTTTAAAAAATTTGAACATGTAGGAATTTCCATTTGCTCAAAAATACAAAAGCATCCCAAAATTTTACACGGTAGTAAAATAGGGATGCTTTTAAAGTTATAGTAAAACTATTCTGTGGCTTGAGCGTCTGCTTCTGGTGCTTCTGCGCCATCCGCTGCCTCAGCTCCTTCTTCCTCTTCTTCCTCTTCCTCATCATCAACAGAAGTTCTCGAAGCTTTTACTTGCACAACTGCAGTACTGTCTGGGTGAAGAATGGTGTAATCGTCGTTTAACAGTGTTTCTACCGCTATAGTACCTCCAATCTTTAACTTGGAAATATCTATTGTGATAAAATCTGGCAGTAAATCTGGTAATGCTTTAATAGAAAGCTTTCTTTTTCTAAAAAGTAAGCGTCCACCGTTTCTAACACCGGGTGAGTTGCCTTCTAAACGTATTGGAATGTTCATGGTAACCTCTTTGTCCTTGAACAACTGGTAAAAATCGATATGTAAAATTTTATCTGTAACAGGGTGAAATTGAATGTCCTGTAATACAGCATCAAATTTTTGACCATCTTCCAACTCAATCACAGCTGTGTGTGCGTTGGGTGTGTACACTAAGTGTCTGAACGCTAATTCTTCAGCTGAAAAGTGTAATGGTTTTTCCCCTCCGTACAGTACGCAAGGGACCTTTCCAGCATTACGTAAGGCTTTGGTAGATGCCTTGCCCACGCTTTCTCTTTGGGATCCTTTGATAGTAATTGACTTCATTATAAATAAAAATTTAAAATTTAAAATTCAATATCGAGTTGCTAGGTGTATTAACCTTAGCGTAGTCGAAAGCTACATTAAAAATTTTGACGATATGGATGTATTGTGATGTACTCGATGCATAACATCTGCAAACAAGTTGGAACAGCCCAATACCTTTATTTTTTTTCTATTGTGTTCAGTAGGAATAGAATCTGTTATAATTAATTCTGAAAGCGCTGAGTTTTCTATTTTTTCATATGCGTTTCCAGATAAGAGACCATGGGTGGTAATGGCACGTACGCTTATAGCGCCTCGTTCCATCATCAAATCTGCCGCCTTTGTCAACGTACCGGCAGTATCCACCATATCATCCACCAAGACCACATTTTTTCCCTTAACCTCTCCTATGAGTTCCATGTGGGAAATCACGTTGGCCTTAGCCCTTTGTTTGTAACAGATGACCACATCACTTTCCAAAGCCCTAGAATATGCATAAGCTCTTTTAGAACCTCCCATATCCGGAGAAGCTATACAAAGATTATCCAAATTCAACTCTTTTAAGTAGGGTAAAAACAGTGTAGATGCAAAAAGATGGTCTACAGGTTTTTCAAAAAACCCCTGAATTTGGTCTGCGTGCAAATCCATGGTAATGATGCGTGTAGCACCAGCTGTCTCCAACATCTTGGCTACGAGTTTTGCCGCAATAGGTACACGAGGCTTATCCTTTCTGTCCTGTCTTGCCCATCCAAAATAGGGCATTACAGCAGTGATATGTCTCGCAGAAGCTCTTTTGGCTGCATCCAGCATCAACAACATTTCCATTAAGTTCTCTGGTCCTGGATTGGTAGAACCTATGATAAAAATACGTGCTCCCCGTATCGATTCTTCAAAGGAAGGCTGAAATTCTCCATCACTATATCTGGAAAAGTGAACCTTGCCTAAATCTGCACCGTAAGAAGCAGCAATTTTCTCTCCTAAAATAGTACTTTGGGTACATGCAAAAATTTTCGGTTCTGGAACTTGATACGGCATTACAAACTCTTGTTAGCTAGCTTTTTAAAACATGTATTTTTAAAAGAGGTGCAAATTTATAAATTAATTCGGGTTGCTAAAGGATTAATGCAGGTATTTTTGGTTGTAAATGAAATTATTTTTTAGCTTTGCAGTCCTTTACGAAAATGCTCGAGTGGCGGAACTGGTAGACGCGCTGGATTCAAAATCCAGTTCTTTCGGGAGTGTGGGTTCGATTCCCACCTCGAGTACTAATTAGTCATCAAATTAAATCAAAACCCTATAAACTTCAATGTTTATAGGGTTTTTTATTTTCAGTGATATCATTTCATAGTGTTTAAATTCAACCAAAAGGTGTCTAATTCGGTGGCACTAGTAATATTTAATTTAGTGCAACCGAATTGATTTTAATTATCTTATATTCAGTTATTTATAAGCATACTCTTTAAGATTTATTTTCTACATTTAAGTGTTTTAAACTTAAATAATCGTGCAAGATTTGTTATCCATATTATTTTATATCAGAAAAAAGGGAACTAGCGATCCGACAATGGCCACTATTTATCTTAGAATAACAGTCAACGGGAAAAGAGTGGAAGTGAGTACTATGCTCAAAGTACCGATATCTAAATGGAATGCTAAGGCGAATAAGGTAATCGGTTATAGCATAGAAGCAAGACAAAACAATAGACAGCTAGATATTATCAAAAACAGGGTATATGAAATTTATCAGAATCTGTCCAAGGACGATAGGAATATAATCTCTGCTAAAATAATACGTGATGAATACATTGGGGCAAATAAAAAACAGAAACTGATTTTAGAGTTATTTATTGAGCATAATTTAAGAATGGAAAGGTTAGTGGGCAAAGGTTTCTCTTACAGGACCCTTCAACGCTATAAAACAACTAAAAAACATCTGACTAAGTTCATTGAGACTAACTATGGTTTAAATGACTATACGGTGAATAAGATAGATGTCTCTTTTGTCAACGGGTTTATCTATTACTTAAAAGCCGAGCAGAACCTTTCACATAATTCAGCGTTGAAATACGTTGCCTATTTCAAAAAAATTATTAGAGTTGCTTATGCAAATGGATGGTTGGATAAGGACCCATTTTACAATTTTAAACTTCGACCAAATATTATTGACAAGGAATTTTTGAGTAACGATGAGCTTGCGAAACTCATACAAAGTGATTTTTCTATTAAGAGACTAGAGCATGTTAGAGATGTTTTTGTTTTTAGCTGTCATACGGGGCTTGCTTACGTTGATATTGAAAAACTTAAGGAAGATGATATTGTAATCGGGATTGATGGTGAGCGCTGGATAAAAGTGAATAGAACCAAGACCAAGACTTTGAGTAGTATTCCAATTTTACCTATTGCTGAGCAAATTATTAGTAAGTATTCGGGTCAAACTAAGTCTAATGGTAAACTTCTTCCAGTATATAGCAACCAAAGAACAAATGGTTATCTCAAGGAAATAGCAAACTTAACGGGGATAAAGAAAAAGCTGACTTTCCATATGGCTAGACATACTTTTGCAACAACCGTAACATTATCTAATGGAGTTCCACTAGAGTCAGTTAGCAAGATGCTAGGTCATAAATCATTGAAAACCACACAGCATTATGCAAAAATTTTAGATACTAAACTTTCAGAGGATATGAAAAAACTTAGAATAAGGTTCGATTATGAAAATATAGACTCACCTATAAACGGATATTTGAGTAAAGAAATTCACAGTATTAAGTAGAAAGTAAATGTCCTAAAAAAGGTTAATTAACGAGAATATTAAAAAAGACCAAAAAAAGGACACTCTTAAGTATAGTTATTATGTTTAGATAAAAGCGTCTTAAAAATCGGCAGTATTCCGAATACTCAATTCTATTGGAAATTCATTGAACTAAATCCCATAATTTTGTTTTATACATAAGGACGTATCATCAGTTAGAAAAATCCGTTTTGCTCAATCTTAAACAACATTGAAACAAAGTTTTTAATTGAGGTTTTAATGTATTTCCAATTACGTATACAACTCAGTTTAGAACTGGAAATAGATAAATTGGTCCCCTGTACCTTGGGAAATAGAAATCAAAAATAACATTAAGGCAACACAAGTGGCCAACAACCAAATCGGACATTTGCTAGCCACTTGCTTTACTGAGGTATTCCTCATTAAGTAATGGACAACAAAAGTTCCACCGATAATTGCAAAGACCTTAATGGGATGTATATATTCAAGTATCATCGCTCCACTTTTATCCAAAAAGAACATTCCTTTTAAAAGAACTAAAGATTTCTCGAAGCTTTGGGACCTGAAAAATACCCAAGTTATATTTACACAAGCAAAGGTTGCAAATGCAAGGAGTACATTCGTAAAAGGATTGCTTTTTATATGTACATATTTTCTAAGATTTCTTTCTATCCCTAGGTAAAGACCGTGCAGAAAACCCCAAAAAACAAAATTCCATGAAGCCCCGTGCCAAAGGCCACCCAAAAGCATCGTAACCATTAAGTTTATATTTGTTCTTGTCAAACCCTTTCTATTGCCACCTAAGGGAATGTAGAGATAGTCCCTGAGCCATGTTGAGAGTGAGATATGCCATCTCCTCCAAAAATCAGAGAAACCAATGGCGGCATAGGGATACTTAAAATTGTCTGGAAGAGTGATGCCCAACATTAAGGCTATACCAATAGCACATGTACTATACCCTGCAAAATCAAAAAAGATTTGACCCGAAAATGCCAATACACCTAACCAAGAATCTAGGGGATGAAGTAAATCTGGAGTGCCAAAAACTGCGTCAGCTGTACTGGCCAATAGCGCATCGGCAAGAACCACTTTTTCAAACAAACCAAGTGTCAATAGGCTCAAACCCCAAAACACTTGCTCTTTGGTAACTTTTATACGCTTGTAAAATTGTGGTATCAAATCGGCCGATCGAACTATCGGGCCTGCAACCAATTGAGGAAAGAAAGTAACGTATAAGGCGAAATCGAGAAAGCTTTTCGCTGGAACTGTTTGTCTTCTGTATAAATCAATGGAATAAGACATCGTCTGAAATGTGTAGAACGAAATTCCCATGGGTAAAATAATGTCAGGCTTAGCCAACTCAATGTCAATACCTATCAAATCACCCAGCAATAGAAAATTTTCAACCAGGAAACCACCATACTTGAAAAAGGTGAGAAAGCCAAGATTCACTATTATGCTCAGTAGGAGGAGTAGTTTTCTTCTTCTTTTATTGCTGAATTGATGCAATTTATTCCCCACAAACCAATCCACAACTGTAGAAATCCAAAGCAAAATAACCAGTGGTGGATTCCAAAGTCCATAAAAAATATAGCTTGCTGCAAGCAGCATTCCTTTTTTTCCTTTCCAATGAAAATTCGGAGCGTAATAAAGACCAAGTGTTATAAACAGAAATAAGGCAAAGCCTAAAGAATTAAAAAGCATCAGTTATTAGGTTTTAAATGGCCATCATCTATAAGCTGTTGAACCATTAGTTTTGTATACTCCGGAGCATCATGTGCACTTAAATGGGACCAATCAGGTAAGTTATATTGCGACATAAAATCATAATCTGAGAAATGATATGCCGTACACTTGCAGGACTCCACCAACTTATCCCAAACACGAGCTTTCGGTAAAAAGCGTTCAAAGTTCTTTAGCCAAGGACCTTCAGCTTCGTGATGGATTAGAATCACTTTGCCACCCCGATTCTCAAATTCTTGAAGAAGCTCTCCTATTTGGGGTATCCAAGGGTCATAAACCACTTCAATCGCCTCATAGGTCGGTAACTTGGGCAAGAAGGACATCCACATATTCCGTACTTGGTTTCTAAACGTTGTATCCGTGACCATGGCTTCATACATATAGATATTTCTGTCCTCGTCATTGTGGCCAAACTTTGGTAATCCAGGATTATAAGGTAGCCTTCCTTTGATGGGCAAATTGTCTATCACTGACCTTAAATCAAGGTCATTCTTGAAGTCGAGTTCTGTGGCAGTGAGCATTACCAAATTTCTTTGAAGGGGTTTGGAAACCCAAAAGCTTAATTTCTGTGCATAGGTCTGGTTATAATAATAATCCACCCATTGCTGTGCACTTACATATCTATCCGATCCTTTAGGTGCAAAAAAAATTGCTGGGGTTACCCCTACAACCAGGGTTCCATCATAGTCAGTATTCTTCAAAATGTCTGTAAGTACAGGAATTGGTGACCTACCATCACCAGAAAGATTAATGGGCTTCCTCCCTGTCATTTCTTCCCATACATAAGTTCTAAAATTAAAGGCAGTCCTAGAGGAACCCAATATCACAATGTCTTCAGAAGTAGCGTTTTCCAATTCTTTTCTTTGGGTAGCCCAAAGGTCACGGTCATCATCTAGGTGGGCATTATAGACAGGTTTTGCCTTCCAATGCATTTCCCAAACAGTAATAAGGGTCAAAAAGAGTACGGTACCCATTATATAGGATATAAAGGTTTTTTTCTGAAATGTGTTTTGCATGATTAAAATATTGGTGACTAAACGAAATGGATTAATTTATTGTTTAGCATAATCTCTCCAAATCCATCTCAGGGTTTCAGGAAACACTTGCCCTCCATGATTTAAAGAATGTGTTCCTTCTCCAAACTCAAATCGAAAATCGTACTCTGCATATTCCAGCGCGCTAGCTATTGCCTGATTTGCAAGTGGCCAATTTCCCCATATCGAATTGAAATCCTCTTTTCCAGATTGAAGAAATACACGAATCGGCTTTTTTGGAGTACGTCTTACCAATGGAGGATAGATATGTCCACCTCTGATGTCTGTATAGCTTCCACAGTGACTGATTACATTTCCAAACTCATCAGGTCGGTGCCAGGCAGCATTAAATGCACAAATAGCCCCTGAACTAAAACCAACCAAAATCCTACCTTTTGGGTTGTCAGTTATATTGTATTTTTTCTTTAACTCTGGAATAATTTCTTCGAGCAAAAATCTAGCATAAAGGTCGGTTACTGAATCGTACTCAAAGCTTCTGTTGCCCATTCCTCCAGCATAAGGGGCGCCAGGGCCTTTGTCTCCCGGTTTAAGAAATACAGCAATGGTCACCGGTATTTCCTCTTGATAGATTAAGTTGTCAAACACCGTAGTCGGCGCAATACCCTTTGACCAGTTTGAATAGTCTAAATAAACATCACCATCCTGAAAAATTGCCAAACAAGCTGGTTTTGAGGAATCATATTGTTGCGGTACATATACCCAATAGTCTCTTGTTGTACCAGGATAAATCTTTTCACTTTCCCAAACGTACGTCTCTAAAGTTCCCTTCGGCACATCCTTTTTTGCCTTGGAGTCTTGACCTAATTCATAAGGTTCTTTTACTTTCCCAATCCTCTCAAATTCTTCAATATCCTTTTCCGGTCTCGAAACTTGAGCACTTAGTTGACCTAGAAATAACATTACACAAAAAATGAGAAGCTTGTTTTTTCTGATTGCTTTCATACTACTTTTAATATTGTGTTTTTAATTCACTCTATTCTTTTCTTCTTCCGCACCGGTTTTTCTATCACTTGTTTGAACATCTAATCCCAATCGGGAATTGTGGTTATTTTGAATTGGGTCTCCGTCACTACTAAAAAGAGTTTCTGTAAAGTCTTAGTTTGCGCCAGTTTTTCTTTCAAGTGCTATGGTCTGGTCTTTGCCTTATCCATATAACTATCGCTTCCAAAAAGATTGACCCGATTCTTCCTGTAATTGAAATTAAGACTTGCGTTTCCTATTTCTGCCCTAACAAATCCAGCATTAACCTGATACCCTTAAAACAAACTGTCCTGCTTGATTAACTATAATCGAAAAAAACATCATCTTTTGATATTCCTCCAGTTACTATATTTTGGTTTTCAAATTCACTATCAATGATATTGGCGAAAGGTACTGGAAGCTCGTATTGATTCTGAAGCACTCCTCTAATCTCATACTGACTGAAGGTATTGGAAGTGATCATCAACGAAAAAACGAGTACTATCGTTCTAAAACTTTTAATCAAATTCAAATTCTTACGTGGCAATGGAAATTCTTTTAATTATTTTTATCCTAAGCTAGAATTGGGATGTCCAAAGACCTGTACAAAAGCCTTACAAGTACGTTACATTTCCATACAATAGAATAGATAGTTTTGGAAGACGAGACGAAGCCACATATTGAAGCACTCTTAAAATCAATAGAAGATTCACTGCAATGGGGAGCATCTTCCAAATGGTCCACGTATGACTTCGAAAAACTCGCAAATCTAATTCATGAAAAAACAAGAGTTATAATTAGTGTTAATACACTAAAGAGGTTATGGGGGCGTATTAAGTATGAATCAAATCCTAGTGATACTACACTCAACACCTTAGCACAATTTCTTGGATATACCGATTTTCGTGATTATCTAGGTAAAGGAAAATCAAACTTAAATTGGGTCGAGAAAAGCCCTATTAAACCTTCTTGGTTGCAGTGGCCGCCTTTCAAGTCAAAACCCTCTATCATTTTTGTTTCCGGTGCTATATTTATGCTAATTACCCTAATTGTTTTGTCCTATACATCGGCCGACACCAAATTGAACCCAGATGACTTCTATTTCAATAGTCGAAAAGTTACCATGGGTGTTCCCAATTCCGTTGTTTTCGAGTACCAGGCAAAAAATGCTCCAGAAGATGCAAAAGTTGAGATTCAACAAAGCTGGGATGTCAATAACCGTCAAACTGTCTCCAGGGAAGACTCTTTGGCTACGGCTATTTATTATGAACCTGGATATTTCAAGGCTCGATTGGTAGTTGATGGCCAAACCTTAAAAGAGCATGGCGTATTTATACCTTCCCAAGGTTGGAACGCAGAAGTAGAGGCCCAAGAAACTAAAATATATCTAAAGGATTCTACGGTTTCAAAAAGCAACGGAAAGATTTGGATCGAACCTCAGCTATTGAAAGAGCGTGGTATCGACCTTAACAGCTCATCACTTAAAACTAGTTTTTTCTATGTGGATGAATTCAGGGACCTCCATGTTGATGATCTTTCTATTGAAACCGAGCTGAGAAATACAGTGGATACCAGTTTGAACGGTTGTCAAAATACAGACATCATATTATTATTAGAGGGGGAAGCCGTCAAAATTCCGTTGTCCACCATAGGTTGTATCTCTGAGCTCACAGTTTGGAATTTCGATGAAGCGTTAAGTGGTAAAAACAACGATTTTTCAAAATTGGGGGTCAATTTTGATAAATGGGTCAAACTGGGCATATCTACCAAAAATGATCGACTGTTTGTTTACATAAATGACAAGAAGGCTTTGGAATTACCTTTAAAAAGAAAAGTAAATAAACTTTATGGTCTTATATACCGCTTTGCTGGAACCGGTGAAATAAAATCATTGGTGTTAAAGAACAGTGAGAATACCTTTCTTGATTGGTCAATTAATCAGTATTAGCCAAATACAATAAGAGTTTAGAATTATTTTGAGTCAAACCGAGCTGCGGAGAGTTTCAGGATATTATTCTTAGAAAATGGACAGATTGCTCAATATATTCGAGTTAACCATTTTTATTGAAAATTTAACCTAGTTTCCGTAATACTTTTTAGGCTCCATTATTCAATCAAACTGTCGTTTATTTCATCCATAATTCTTTCAAAATCATCTGAAACTTTTGGAGTGATGGACACTCCCAGGTTGATTCCTATGAAATAATAGGTGTCATTTTGAGTGAAGTGACCCAAAATACATCCAGCCCCTATTCCTCCACCAGTATGTCCCAAATCCTCACGGCCCTTATAAAACTCTTGATGAACCCCAAGGCCATAACCTATTGGTCCGTCCTCATTCGTTTCCACAAAATCGAGCATTTGGTCCATAGTAGTTTCAGAGAGAATCTGATTGGTCAAAAGTTTTTCCAAGAATGAAATATAATCCAACGGTGTTGCAATAATGCCATCGTCCCCAATCAAAGAACCAACATTTGTACGATGCATATCTGAGCAATTCTCGATTATGCCATTACTATAACGATCCCAATAGGTGTTTACCAACCTAGTTGATTCCATAAACCCCTCGGTATGGTAATAGGAATCGTTCAAATCATGAGTGATTAAAATCTCTTCTTGAATAAATCTTTTATGATTTCCAGTTACACTATCAGCAATCAATGCTAGTAGCACATAATTTGTATTTGTATAACTATATCTTTCCCCAGGCAAAAATTTAGGTTTCGAACCCCTTATATAATTAAGATAGTCATGAACCGAAAACTCATGCAAAGGGTTTTGAAGAAGGTACGAAACATAGCTAGGTTTGTCGTTATATTCTGCGATTCCAGAAGTATGGTTCAAAAGCATTCGTACGGTAACCTCCTTAGCGTTTGAGATATCGGAAATTATTGACTCGGACAGGTATGATGAGATTGGCTCTTCGAGTTCAATTCTACCGTCTTCATAAAGCATTAAAATTGCTGTGGCCATGTATGTTTTTGCAACACTTTGACCAAACTGAAGGTGGCAAATCTCCAAAGCAGTTTCCGTCTCAATTTTAGCGAGACCCGATGTACCCGCCCAGATACCATTTGAATCTTTTATGGCAAATACAACTCCTGGAACTCCTAAATCCACCATTTGATCAATCTTTTGCTGTAAACTTTCGGATTTGGGATGATTTTGATTGATAACTTCAGTATTGACACATGTTTCAAGGGGAAGTTCCATTTCTAGAGAAGAACAGCCCAATGACGAAAAGGTAATTAGGCCAATCACTGCCCTTACATATTTTAATGTTTTCATTGCTTATTCTTTAAAAATTTAATCCTCAAACCGAAAATGACATTTGTGTAGAAATTAACTGGTATGCTTTCGTTGTAAAAAAGTGCTGGTGTAACCTGATAGATAATATGTGGAGCGAGTTGACCAAACCTTGTAGAAAATGAATATCCGAATCCAAAATCTATTGGGATTCCAAGTTGGGATTTCCCACCTTTGGTCTCATTCCAACTTCCATCGAGGTATCTAAATGCTCGTGTTGGATGAAAAACCCTTAGGTAACTCAAGCCAGCCTTGAACTCTCCATAAATGCTTCCGAATATATTTTGTCGATATCCAAGCTGGCTACCGAAATAGATGCCATTACCAATTTCACGATTCAAATAAGTTCCCAAAGTAGCTTGTTGGAAGAGGGTTCCCTTTTTGTTGTAGGATATTTCAGGACTAACAAATATTCCCGGATGTTCGAAGTTGCTTTCAAAGTTATTAAAAGGCATAGCAAAACTATGAAACTGTAACCCTAGAACTATTGAAACCCTTTTATAACCATATTCAGAATCACCATTCTGCGCTACACAAAAAGTATGTAAAAAACTAAAAAGGCATAGTGTAAATAGCTTGATATTTATAATAGTAGTTTTCATATCATTTCTTTACCATAAAATCCTAATCGAAATGAACTCTTGAACCTATCTGTATAGATGATTGCGGCATTACTGGAATACTTTTATTATATCCCTTTAACAGTGCAAATTCATAACCTACAAACGGAGAAAAGTAAGTGTCGTTGGAAAAATTATTTTGACCAAAGCCTATCCCGACAGGAATCACAAGTAGGGATTTACCCCTTTTATCAACTTGAATCCAATCATTCCCTCTTTTTTGAAAAGACTTCGTAGCTCTTAATGCCAACATATAACCCACTCCAATTTTCACTTCAGAATAAAAATCACTTCTCAAGCTGGGTCTCCATGAAGTTTGGGTATTTAAAGATAGTCGGCTACCAGTGCCCCTATTCTTAAGCCATACAAGGTTAAGTTGTTGCACCCAATTATTGTTTCCATTATGACTGACCTCAGTACCCAAACCTATACCTACATTTGAAAAAACTGACTTCCAATCTTTAAAAGGCATTGATAAAGAATGAAAATGAAGTGTTAATACAATAGGATAGTTTCGGAAATCTTTAAGCTTCTCTTGCCCCATGACATGATTAAACATAATCATGCTCCAGAGAAGCATTATTACTGTTCGATTCATTTATTGATGATGATTTAATAGGAAAATTAGAAAAGCGAGAACTAATTACTGGGACTTAAATCAAGTTTATCCGTCAATCGTATTAAAAATGACCGCGAACCGAAGAAGGAATCTAGTTAAACCATTTTTTAAATTGTGAAGCCTTGTCTCTACTTACTGTGATTTTTGGAGGAAATGACCGATTGTTTTTTAATAGAACGAATAGTTTTCCATTTTCTATTCGTTCATAACCTTTTATGTAAGCTTTGTTTAAGATAAACTTGCGGTTTAATCGAAAGAAGATGTCTTTTGGGATTTGTTTCCTTATTGTTTCCAACGAATCCTTAATATAATAGATTTTGTTGTTGTTATCAACGGCAACCGAGTGTTCAGAGTCAACATAAAACCCCATTAAACAATCAAAACCTATTATAAAATCCCTTTTACCTTCTTTGACCCGATAACCAGCTGATTTCAGTCCTTCCACCTCTTTTATCTGGGCTTCCACCCTCATAAATTTATTGTAGTAATAAAGCCCCACGTAAATAGCGTTAATAAAAAAAAACCAAATACCTATAATGACCATGTCAACACTATAAAAATCTAGTGGGGCAGGTTTTTTAAAAATGATTTCGCTTAAGATTTCGGTAGTTGCGGCAATAACGCCCAAACCCAAAACAGTGGTTGTTAATCCCTGTATTAATACTCTACGCCAAAAACCTTTTTCATAGGGAAGTCTTATGTCGAGATACAAAATTAGTTGTCTTACTAAAATCCAAGCCAGAAAGCCCTGACCAGTATCAATTAAATATCTGTAGATTAAATACCAATTGAACCTAATGTTGTTATACGTCAGATAATAATTGATTGCGCTAATTACCGGTATTAAAACCAAAAAAAGACCTACATCTGGATAATACTTGGACCTCTTTTTAATTAAACCTAACATAAGCTTTTTGAGTATACTTCCTTATTCAATTATGGTAATAAAGTAACCAAAAACAAAAAAGAATTGTTCAATTTTAACAAGAGGTGATGTTAAAAAAAGCGATTGAAACATCAACCGCTCTTTACTACTAACAAAACTACTATGATAAAACTAACAAATGTTCAAATTCATTGGCTACATGGTTACCAAGACTTAAATTGATAAACCAGTCCCAGACTAAATACTCTATTTCTTATTTCACCAAAATCGGCATCTTTTTGAATGTTCAAGAAGCCATGATTGTATAAAAGCTCAATTTTAGTATGTTCAAATACTTCATAACCCAAACCTAAGGTAACGGCCATATCAAAACCATTGTAGTTGTCCGAGATGTCTATGTCACGTATCTCTTCACCACGGAAGTTAGATTCAAGATTGGCATTAAGCAAAAAAGATGGTTGCAATCCTGCGCTTACATAAAAATTAGGTTTAATAATATATTGAGTGCTCAACGGAATATCAAGGTATGTCAATCGCGTTTTGTTTGTTGTTTGCTCCGATAAATCGACCTTGCTACCTTTTGTAGAGTACCTTATACCGGTTCTGCCTCGCCATTTTGAATTGAAGGCTCCTTCAGCTCCGAGACCTACATGAAATCCAAATATGGCATCTTGGGCATCTCCCCCACCAAATAAACCAGAGGCGGTCAATGAAGAGCTTTCCAGTCCCATTTGACTTTTTAATGAAACACTTTGCATATTTTCCAAATTGTCTGGAACCACACTACCGGATGGTGGGCTGTACGAACTGTTAACAACTTGATTACTAAGATTCAAGGAGGTTTCCCCATGAATTGAATCGTACGTAAAACAGCTGTAATTCATACAAACAACGACTAGAGACAATACTCCCTTTACAATTTTTTTTACTTTTTTCATTTTTTAACTCTGTTTGATTCGGTTAAATTCTAACTACGATATCAGTTCAAATCTATCTCGTTTCGCATAGGAATAATTGGAAAAAAACGACCAAGAGCACTACATAATACAGTGGTCTATTTGTCTTACAACTAGTCTCGGTCGCTTTTTTACAATCGTAAACCAACTCCTATTCATAGTTTTAACTTTCTAATCAGGTCTTTGCAAGCCTTTCACCCATAAAAGACGTCAATCCATGTTAAAAGAATTCCGGACAATCATTTACAAAGCATTATTCATTTTGACTTTACCATTCATGGGAACAGCTCAAGAATCGGACAAAATTGCTCAGCTGAAAGAATACATTAAAAACGGACAACTCGTTGTTTATTCAGAATCATCAATCCTACTTGACTCAAATTCCAGTTCAATAACCTATGTAGACTTTTGCCCAGACGGAAACTACTACTTGAACTACGAAGGCTCTTATACTGTAAGGGGAACCCAAAATACCTCTAATCGCGATAACAGAGGTTACGGCGCGGGAACCTCGGCTAGCTCTGGAACTTGGGATATTATAATGAACATGAATGCGTTTTATTTGGCAGCCAAAGATCAATCCGGAGGGGTAAACTACTATCCGATAAACATAAATAATCTGTTATCGGGAAAATGGAAAGTTGGTAACACCACTTACGTATTTGCTCAAAATCATGCAAAATGCCTTTAATTTGGTCATCAAGGGAAATTCGAAGTACGGTTTAATACCATGGTATTTATTGAAACAACTTAGTTTTGCTTCTAATTTCCGATTCTTTCGTTTTCCTCATCGATTCCGGTTTTTCTCTTTCTAGCCTTCTTGACCTCGTTTCTTCCAAAATCATAGGTTAAGCTAAAAACGAGCCTTCGAGCATCATAACCTCCATTACCATCAATGAACAAATCCCCAAATTGGGTAGTCCCTCTCCAAGGTGACGTGAAAAAGATATCAGTAACCGCTAACCGAGCGGATAGTTTTTCGTTCAAAAAACGTTTTTGAACCGCAACATCAACTGCCCCCTGGGACCTAGTTTGATATGTTCCACCCCATATGGACGGAGAACTGTACCATCCTGATACTTCAAATTGCCAGTTTTCAGGGATGGAAAAAGTACTTTGACCATAAAAGTCCAATGATTCTTGGCTTATAGCCAGAAATTCCGGACTAGTCGCTTCGAAATCATTTAAACTTGCATTAATACTTACATAAACTTGCCACCAATCCAGAATATCCTCGGGATAAGAAATACCTAGATTATATACATTTTGATTGGCCACATTGAGAGTGGTCAAAAAACTAATTGCATCTCCTTCAGCAACGGTGACCTGTGCAAAGAAATCGGTGACCCTAGTGTAGCTAACAGATGTCGTAAGCTTATATTTAAACGTATGGGCAAGCTTTAAATTATTAGCATATTGCGGCTGTAAGAAGGGATTACCCTTTTGGAATGAAAGTTCATTCAACTTATCTTCAAAAGGATTCAAGGATTCATAATTTGGACGTTGAATTCGTCTACTATAGTTTAACGAAAATTGATTGTTCTGATTAGGTTGAAAGGTCAATCCAGCGGAGGGAAAGAAGTCAGTATATCTTCGTTTTACTCTGGAATCATCCGTAGCTTGAATACTTTCAAGGTTTCCATCAGAAATTGTATTTTCCGTACGAAGACCTATTTGTAGATTCCACTTTTCCCATTTTCTACTATAATTGATGTATCCGGCATTAATCTGCTCTTTATACCGGAAACGATTACTTCTTGTTTCGTCTAAAACAGGTAGGTCATTTACTTGATTAAAAAAATCAAAAATATTATCTGTGTCAATAAATGAAAACTTCATGCCAACACCCAATATGCCATTTAAAAAATATTGCTCATAATCTGCTTTTATTGTGGCAATATCTATTTCAATTGGGGTTTCTTGCAATGAAGTTCGCTGAGCAATAATGTTTTCCTCTTGACCGTCAAAATACGTATTCGGTTGGAAGGCATTTCTATCGCTTTCGTATTTCCCGTAATCTAAATCTATATTGAAGCTATACCCCAGAGTATCGGCATAGCTATAATTTACATTAGAGGTGATATTGTAAGTGGTATTATCAACTTGATTAAGGGCAATCAAGACACTATCATTTTGAATGGTATTAACAGCTCTTATCGGTGTTCTGGTATTATCCGTAATAAAAGAGTTATTAAAATTACCATTGACCATTACTCCTAGTGTATGTTTTGAATTTAAATAATAATCATAGCCCAATTTCACATTATTAATGTTTCTATCACTTACTGTTTGGGCACTCTGGTCAAATTGAGTATTCGATTGGGTTCTAAAGAGGTTTATAAAACTTGTGGTCTTTCCAAAACTATTGCTATATGTGGCATAAAGGTTCCCCTTTTTCTCTCTAACATTGAAGTTTACACTTGAGTTATAACGAACAAAGTCTCCACTTATCAGTCCATTCGTTAGAGATCCGTTGGTACCGAGTCCTTTGCTCTTTTTCAGTTTTAAGTTGATAATTCCCGCGTTTCCGGCCGCATCATATTTTGAAGATGGTTGGGTTATGATTTCAATAGATTCAATATCTGTAGATTGAAGACTCTCCAAATAGTTGCTCAAGTCCTGGCCTTGTAAAACCGATAATTTACCGTCAACGTAAAACTGCACTCCGCTTTTACCTTCAACGATAATGCCTCCATTATTGTCTATACGGACACCAGGTGCTTTTCGTAACAAATCAAAAGCATTGGCCCCGGAGGCGCTAATTGTACTTTCAACATTAAATACTGTTTTATCGGGCAAAACCTGTATTATTGGCTTTTTTGCCACAATCACGACTTCATCTAGGTTTTCAGTCTTCTCAATAAGCTCAATCATACCCAAAGCCAAATTACCTCCTTCAAAGCGTATTCTTTTCCTGTAATCACTATACCCCACATTGGTTATCAGTAGCACATAATCGTCGGTCAAGATATCCTCTAGATTGAACTTTCCGTCGTTTCCACTAATTGTGGCCTTAACCAAACTGGAGTCCAAAGATTTGTTTAATACTACGGTAGCAAAAGATACTGCTTGACCATTGCTATCTATCAGCCTTCCATTTATGGACTGACCAAAGTTGCAGATGCAACTAAAGAATGCGGAAAACAATATGATTTTCTTCATAAGATATTTTTAATGAAGCTAATGTCCCATATTGGATTACAGCCACAAAAGCATTAATGACGAACTGCTTTATACAGTTTTGAACGAGGAGAACGTTTCGTCAGGCTATAGTGTAACTGGTCAATTTTTACTGTTAAATCATTATGACACTCCCTAACTTTAAACAATTGTAAATGAATGATATGAATTCGAAAGAAGGGACCTTTAGTACAAAGGCTTTGTTGTTGCTTTTGTTTTTTTACTTATTGTATTCTTGGTTATATTATATTGCGGTATACACCAGTCTTGGGCTTATTGAAGAAAGAGGTATTTTAGGGTTGTTTAGTATTTCTGGATACTGGCGATCATCTGGAATGCAGTATCTGCTTTTCTTTTTAGGTTCAATAATTCCGTGGAGCATAGTGTTTAAAATTATGCGCAAATCCCCGTTATATTATCGTATTCCAGTATTGGTAGTAGTTTCTGCCGTAACTATTTATGTCTTAAGACTAATACAATATGGTGTTGATGATAGTTTAGGTTGGAATCGCCTGGATGGAGCGGAAGCAGTCTGGGATCTTTATATTCCGGCCCTCTTTTTTTCTGTTCAATTTGGTGTGTTCTTTGGGTACGAACATTACAAGGAAGTTCAGAGAAAACTAAAGCTTGAGGGAGAGCTACGTCAAACAGCTTTAAAAAGTGAGTTGGCGGCTATTAAAGCTCAACTTAATCCCCATTTTCTATATAATGTATTTAATAGTATCAACGCCTCAATACCCCCTGCCCAGGAAAAAACAAGGAAAATGATTGTGGAGTTGTCCGATATGTTCAGATATCAGTTAATGGCCTCGAAAAAAGAATTAGTTCCGCTAAAAGCAGAACTTGACTTTGTTTCCAAGTATCTGAGCTTAGAGAAAGTGAGGTTCAAGGAACGGATGGATTCGAGTATAAATGTCAACGAAGAACTTTTTCAAGAAAAAGTACCGCCCATGCTTCTGCAACCTTTGGTCGAAAATGCCATAAAGCACGGAATCTCTAAATCTATAAAGGGTGGCAATGTAACAATCTCAGTGAAAAAAAAAGAAAAGGGACTAAGTTTCGAAATTTCTGATACCGGGGCGGGGGTTAAAGACAAATCACTTTTATTCAAAAAGGGAATTGGTCTCAGTAATACAAGACTTAGACTAGAAAAAATGTACAACAGTACGTTAGAAATCACGGATAACCATCCGAGCGGACTTAAAGTTAAATTTAGTATATGAAAAAGGTAGTTATTGTGGATGATGAGGAGGATGGTAGAACTTTGATAAAGGAATTCCTGCAAGACTTTCCAAATTTTAGATTGGTCGCGGAAGCCAATAACGGCGTAGACGCAATAAGCGCAATAAAAACCTACAATCCGGATTTAGTTTTTTTGGATATTCAAATGCCTGGATTGGATGGCTTTGAAGTTCTAACACATCTCGAAGAGCTACCTAATATTATATTCTCCACTGCTTATGATGAGTATGCGATAAAAGCTTTTGAGGTACATGCCGTTGATTATTTATTAAAGCCGTATAGCAAAGAACGTTTTAAGCTGGCGATAGAACGTTTGGACTTTGATTTACAAAAACTGGGTTTGATGGCAAATAGTATGTACGCTGAAAAAAACCAGTTCCCGTCAAAAATATTGGTTCAAAAAAATTCGAAACTAGTATCACTATCGGTTGAGGATATTTATTGGATTGAGGCTTACGGGAACTATGCTAAGCTTCATCTAAAAAACCACTTTTATTTGAGTAATTACGGTATTGCTGAATTGGAAACGAGGCTTGACCCATCACTGTTCCTAAGAGTGCACCGTTCATCAATCATCAATCTTAATAAAGTAAAAGAAGTACACAAGCACCTAAAAAATTATTTTGTTTTACTATTAAATGATAACAAGATTAAGGTCAGTCGAACATATATTTCGGCAATAAAGAACATAGTTTTTTGAGGTTGTCGCTTTTATACAATTATAAATTCAGGAGCACTTCTATTTTTACGTTGACATGCTTGATAGACGAATGTAAACCTCTACCAACATTAAATTTGAAAACCAGTGAAAATTAACTCGTTGTATGTCGCCGTTTTTGATATGGACCGGGCGGTTTCATTTTATGAAAAAAATATTTTCAGACAGAAAGTTCAAAGTAAAACGGATAGATTCTCGGTCTTTAAAATAGATGGTTTTCTATTTTGCTTGTTTAGTCCTAAATCTATCAATGAGACCCATAAGATTGGCAACAATTGTATTCCCACGATTGAAGTAGATGATGTAAAATCATTTTATAAAGGGCTTAAGCAAAAAGACATAGAGATTGTTCTTGAACTACACAATGTAAATGGTTATGAATTGTTTCAACTAAAAGATTCTGAACAAAACGTTATAGAGTTTTACCAAAATCATCAGAACGATGTTTAAAAAGTATTACTTCAAAATCTTTCCAGTTTTAATGGCGAACTTATCGTTGGTAGCTTGTGACACTAAAATAAAGCAAGTCAACAAAAAAGATAAGAGCCTTGAATACTACGCTCAGGTTTTTAATGAAATCGATAGTGTCTTAAAAAAAGACAATGGCAAGCTTTGGGAGTACTCTCTTAAAGGGCCTCTTTTTTTTGTTGATATTGAATCTAGAAGATTGTTTGCCAACCAAAACAATTTGGAAAGTAGTTTTAAAAAGGTGGGCAATGTATACACGGATACTTTGCCCAAGCAGGTAAATATGGCAAATACGGCCTTTGATTGGGATGGCATAAGATGGACCATGGTGATGCTGCCCTTACCAAAAGAGGAGAAAGCAAGAATTAATCTAATTACTCATGAGTTGTTTCATGGAATCCAGCCTAAAATAGGATTCAATGGTTTAAAAGAAAAGTCTAACCAACATTTAGATGGTTATCACGGAAGGTTGCTTTTAAAATTAGAATTGGAAGCCTTGATTCAGGCTATTAATGCTGAAGGGGAACATAGAAAAAAGCATATTAAAAATGCTTTGAAATTTAGAAAAACACGTCACATTTCGGGCGAGCTTGAGGAGGCAGAGAATTCCTTAGAGTTAAATGAGGGGCTTGCAGAATATACGGGTGTGATGTTAAGTGATAGAAGTTCAGAAGATTTGAAAATACATTTCAGGAACAGAATCAATCAATTTTATAAAAATGGAACTTTTGTAAGGTCATTTGCTTATGAGACTGTACCAATGTATGGTCACTTGCTTTCAAAAAGCAAAGAGAAATGGCATCTCGACATTACAAAAAGTACCAATTTAACCGACTACTTCGAAGATGCCTTTTCAGTTAAAAATGATACAATAGTATCATTTGAGTCTATTGCCAAAATACATCAGTATGATTTTGAAAAGATTAAGGAAGAAGAAAAGCTCAGGGAGCAAAAACGGCTTGAAGTTATTACCAACTATAAAAACATTTTCTTGAACAAACCGACGCTAAAGCTTGTTTTTGAAAACATGAAGATTTCGTTTGACCCAAGAAACATTGTTCCCGTTGATAATATCGGAACTGTATACCCAACACTCAGAATTACTGACAATTGGGGAGTTCTCACTGTAGACAATGATGCGTTTTTAAGCTCAGATTGGAAATATGTTTTAGTGACCGAACCCAATAAAGTAAATGATAGTATGGTTAGCGGGACGGGTTGGAGACTTGAACTAAAAGACTCTTGGCGGCTAGAAAAGATAGGTGACACCTATAAGCTAAAGAAAAAATGATGTGGATTTAAAATTTAAAAAATTGAAACAAACAATCGCAGACACACTCCTCGCACTTCAAGACTTAGCAGATGTTAAAAGAAAAAAGTATGCCGAGGAGTCCTATCCAACTAAAATGGATGTCATTGGTGTAACCACTCCAAATTTGAGATTGGTATTAAAAGAGTTTCGAAGGCAAACACAAACCTATTCAAAAAATGAGATTTATAGTCTCTTGAGAGAACTCATAGAAATGAATATTTTAGAATTGCAATTACTTGCCTTTGAATATTTTAAGACTGATAATGAGCTGACCAAAACGGTATCTTTTAGCCAAATGGATGCACTGGGCAAAAACCTGGACAACTGGCTTTCAGTCGATACTTTTGCGACCATGGTAGTTGGAAAAGCACTATTAGCTGAAGTAATTGCACTTGACAACCTATTCACTTATTCGAAATCTAAAGACCCATGGCAAAGAAGGGTTGTCCTCGTGGCAACCACCTGCCTGAATAATAAAAACAATCTATCCCAAAATGACATTGACACGACAAAAAAATTGTTCAAATTATATGTGGATGACCATCAAGGAATGATTGTCAAGGCACTATCCTGGGCGCTTAGGGAGTTCATTAAAACTGATGAGGAAATGGTTCAACAGTTCATCTCAGATTACGAGTCAAAGCTTCATAAAAGCGTTTTAAGAGAGGTGAAAAGTAAATTGATTTTCGGAGTTAAAAATTAAAAATTTATATGATGAAAAAGATTATTAAGATGTTATTATTGTGCACCATTTTAACTGCTTGTAATAATGACGATGACAACAATGAACTATTAAGTCAGGAAGAAGAAGCACAACTATTACAAGTTCAATTTTCAGAGATACAAACCCTAGCTTCGAGTGTTGATTGCATAAATCACGAAAATTGGAGTTACGCCCCTTATGGCAGCAATGCATGTGGTGGTCCTGTAGAGTATATCGCTTATCCCAACAATATTGATACAAATAGATTTCTTACATTACTAGAAGAGTATAGAGTAGCACAAGAAGAATTCAATGAAAAATGGGAAGTTTTTGGGGACTGCTCAATACCTGAAGAACCTGCGGCAATAATCTGAATTGATAGAATCCCTTCTTTTATATATGAAGACAATTTCTCTAGCTTGAGGAAAAGCTATATTTATCGTGGAAATTAGGAAAGCTAGTATTTCAGATACTAAAGTATTGACGAAACTAGCTCTCAATTCGAAAAATCATTGGGGTTATGGAGGGGCTAAAATTGAGGAATGGAGAAATGAACTTACCATAACAGAGGCATATATTGAACGGAACCACGTTTTAAAACTTGTCGACAGAAATTGTATTAAAGCATTCTATTCATATTGTATAAAAAAAGACAATGCTATTTTGCTAGATTTCTTTTTTGTGAACGTCAATTACATAGGTAAAGGACTAGGTAGACTAATGATGGAGAATTTTTTGAGTAGAATAGAAAACAAGGGGTATGCTAAGATTGAAGTTGAGTCAGACGTGAATGCTATCACTTTTTACAAGCAATTTGGATTTGAAGCTTTAACAGTAATGGACAAGGAACCCCAAAACTTACTAGAATTAAAACTATAGCCATGAGCAAGATAGCCTTAACCTTTGAGGCCGTTGGGAAAAACAATTGGCCGGATTTAGAGCAACTATTTGAAAGTAAAGGTGGTCCTCACAGTTGTTGGTGCATGGTATGGCGCAACATGAAACCACAATCAAATCGTTCAAAAAAGCAAGATAAAAAAGACTCTTTAAAAAAATATGTTGAAGATAAATCTCCTATCGGGATTCTTTGTTATCATGATTCATCGCCCATTGCCTGGTGCTCAATAGCACCTAGACATAGTTATCGAGAACTGGGCGGGGATACCAAACTAGAAAACGTTTGGTCTTTAGTCTGTTTCTTCATAAAAAAGGGCTTCCGTAGACAAGGAATTCAAGAAAGACTTCTACTAGCAGCAGAGCAATACGCATTCAAAAATGGCGCAAAGTATATTGAAGCGTATCCCGTTTTAAAAGATTCTCCGAGCTATAGATTTATGGGATTCACAACAACCTTTGAAAACCTAGAATACAAACACAGCCACCAAGTAGGTAAAAGAAGGTTTGTGATGTTTAAAAAACTTTAAAGCATACCTGCATAAGGTTCTTGACCATTTTTTTATGAAAAAAACAACTGCCACTCAATATTATTTCGGACTCAAGTTTATCGCAACCGGAAGTGATACCAATGGAAAGTATTTTATGTGCGAAACCACAATTCCCGCTGGAGATTTGGGACCGCCATTCCATTCACATTCAATTGAAGACGAAGGTTTCTACATAAAGAAAGGGCAATTGACATTTACAGTAAATGACAAAGAAATCAAATTGAATCAAGGTGAATTCTTAAATATTGAAAAGGGAGAAAAACATAGTTGGCGAAATGAAACAAATCAGGATGCTGAATTGATAGTAACTTTTGCCCCGGCCGGAATCGAACATATGTTCATCGAACTTGACCATGATATAAGCAACCTAAAAAAAGTGGGAAGGAAGTACGGGACAGATTTTGAAGTTTGAATTGGCTCTATTGAACAAGAGATAGCCCAGTTTAACTATGTTCGGATTTGGCATGGGTTTGATAAAATTCATTTTTTGTAAACCACAGGCTATTACATCTTACTCAAAGCTTTTCCTAAAAAAAGAAACTACGATTTCTCCAACCTCTTTGTGAATCTTTTCTCGATTCACACTTTCTCTATCTTTAAAAATTCTTGGTGCAGACCTTTTTAGACCAGATTTGGCTTCGTTCATAAAAACGTAGTGCCCCACTTCTCCCTCTAGTTCAATATACGTTGCGTTTTGAATCATTTCATGATAATATCTCGCATTAGTATGCACTGGGGCAATCTTATCGTTTTCCGCACCAATAATTAAAACTGGTTTATCAATGTTAAAAAAAGAATACATATTCTCAAAACCCTGTCCAAGAGCAGGTGCCATAGCCACAAAAGCCTTAATCCTTTCATCTTTCAACTCTAAATTATATTTAGGACCCTCTTTCACTATTTCCGGGGTGATTAGATTGGACACATCCCCTATCTCGGGAGTTGTAAATTCTCTTCTTCCCCGCTTTGTCCTGGAAAATGATTGTAGCTTGCTATAACTGACGTGACCACCAGCCAAAGCGAGTGTGGTATATCCTCCCAATGAAAAGCCAGCTACTCCTATTTTGGTAGTATCAATGCTCTTAATTAATTCTCGATTTTCCAAAACTTTATCGAGTATAAAACTTATGTCCATCGGACGGTGCCAAATCTTTACAAAGTACTCAGGAATTTGGTTATCAAGCGTATTACCAAAATGGTCAACAGCCACAACAATGTATCCTTTGCCAGCGAGTTCACATGCTAGCCACATTTGACTAATCCTATTGCCCCCTGTTCCATGAGAAAGTAAAATAAGTGGAAACCTACCATCTTCCATGCGGGCATTTTTTGATGTTGGTGGTAAGTGAAATGGATAGTCTTTTGAAATGTTGTATCCCATAGTATCCTTGGTCGGATACCAAACTTCTGTTTTGAGGAGCCTATCTCTTGAGTGGTCTTTATATTCCAATTGTATCTGACCAACATTATAAGAATGCAAAGCTAGAAACTCCTTAAAGGTTTGCTGAGGCATTTCTTCAGCACAAGAAGAAACTAAAACTATTAAAACTAAAAATAGTAATGAAGTACTCCATTTTCCAATCTTGGCTAAATTCATGATACTGAACAATAAAATTTCAATCCATTTGGTATTGGTAGCATGGAAACTATATCAATAGGGTCTGTACAAATAGCTTCACGAAATTCCAAATAACATAGACTTAAAATCTAAGATAAGTCTAAACTTATTTGTCAAATTGGAAAAAAGCGACATTTGCTCCCAGTCGTCTCCACCTCAGCTCATCTTGTCTTTTAAAATAATCACGAGGGGTTAGACCCCCAGAAACCTTTTTGAAGTCGTTAATGAAGTGGGCCTGATCATAAAACCCAGAATCCAAAGCTAGTTTGGTAAGGTTTTGAGGAGCAACCCCTCGAACAGCTGAATGCAGTCTAATTATTCTTTGAAGTTTTTTCGGGGTAAACCCAGTATAGTCTTTAAATTTTCTCTGAAAATGACGCAGGGACACATTTGAATTTTCTAGCAATTCGTTAAATCCTAAATTCACTTGTTTGTAAAAGCTTCTGACCATGGATAAAAACCAGTCATCGTGCGTATCTCTTTTAATAAGTATTTGATTTAATGTTTCGGAGGATACTTGAATACGCTCTTGATTGGTTTTAGTTAATCGTAACCTATCTTCTAAAACGTGTAAATTATTAAAGTATGAACTCTCTAAAACCTGATTTAACAAAGATTCTCCAGAAAATGAAGTCAGTATTGGCAGGACATAGGGGTATAGGCAAATTGCAAAAGTTCCAAAGTTTTCTTTTACAAGGTATCTCGTTAAAACATCTTTTGGACCACCTACAATTATATCCCCTTCCTTAAATTCTACACCAGTTTCTATGTCAATAAAACTGCCTTTGTAGACAAATAGTAAATCGCAAAAACCTCCTGGGAAACGACTATGTATATATGGCTTGTTTTCAGTTGCAAGCCCCTCAGCAACCCAAAAGAATCTGATATATGGTCTCAGGTTTGATTTCGGAAAGGAATACTGATAGTTCGTGACCATAAGTTGCCTGTCTTAATTAAAGTACGTGGCCTTTTCCAATTTAAATTCTTTTATGATTGGCCATTAAAATCAAACTAAATTTAATTAAAAAGTATAAAAAAAGTAGGATCTATAGAATCAAATCTCCCCTATAAACCTATTGATTTTATATAAATATTGCTTGTATGATAAAACGAACCTATTTTGAGACTCTCACCATTTTTCATACCGGCTGTACAAAGCTCCCTTTATAGAACTCCTTAATAATTATTTGGATTGTTGCGTAATTTATGGCGTTGTCACTAGGCATTCGTCCAATGATTGTTCTACTTCGCATATTAATGACTAATAAATTTTCCTTAAAAAAAACATGTTAAATAGTATTACTTGAATACTTCAAAGATGGGTACCCAACTATTAATCGGAACAGAGTCATATTGCCAATAATTTGATTCATGGAAGTCGACAGGACTTTTGTTAAAAATAATTTTAAGCTCAAACCCAAGATACTGTTAAAATTATCAAACAAATAGTTTTATAGTGAACTATTAATATATATTTGTATTGCAAACATTTGTATGTACGCTATGAAACTGCCATTGGAAATAGAAATAGGAAGAACCAGCACCCGTTTTTTTTGGAGTCTTCAGAACAAGTCCAACACCCTGTTAAAACCCTTTGGCCTTACAATAGAACAATGGCGCTTACTGATGTTGATCAGTTTTAATGAAGGGACCGACCAACAGTTTTTAGCAGATGAAACATTGAAGGTGAAATCGGCAATTACCGCGCTTTTGACCAAAATGGGCAAAGCTGGTCTGGTAGCCAGGATTGCCGACGAGAAGGATGCCAGAAACAAAAAGGTGTATTTGACCGATAAAGGTAAAATGCTGGCTGAGCAGGGCAAGTCCATTCTTATCGCGGAAGGCAAAAAAGTATTGGAGGGACAGGACAGGGAAAAGCTCGAGATGATGATAAAGATAATGCAGGAACTTACGAACAAAATGCTCTAAAAAAATTTACAAAATTTTAATAGTTCTCTATAGAACTAAATAATAAAATGAATTTGACAAGCTCAAACGGTATGGACAGTTTAATAGGAAAGCGGGTGCCGAATGCCAGGATTGCCTGTAACAACGATGCAACAGGGCTCAGGGAAATGACCAAAGGTTTCCCTTACCTCTTATTGTTTACGGGTAAACGACCTTCGATAGAAATGGCGCAGTCCACCTATGACTTATACGATAGTATGCTAACGGATTATCGAACCATGGTCAAGACCACCATAGTTACCGATCTCGTCCCAATGCGTCTGAAGGATAGAGAAATCGTATTGGATCTGGACGGTACGTTGTATGAGGTGTTCAGCGTGGGTGACCATCCGTTATTGGTGTTGATCGATAAGCACCAATCCATACGTTGTATCTCAGACCAAATTTCGGTGGAACAAGTAGCTCTTATGTTGTCGGAGCACTCAGATATCATGTAAAACAAAAAAGAAAATTGAACTATGAAAACAAAAATCCAATTACTCATTCTTACTGCTGTACTGATTATTGGTTGTGGTAAAGAAAAAAGTACAACAGATAATAAGGTTGCTGATTTTAAAGCCTTTCGGACCACTACGGTCATACCTCAAAACATTACCAATAGTATCAACCTAACGGGAAGAATCGTGCCTCTTCAGAAAGTGGATATCATTGCAGAAGTACAGGGTACTGCCAGACTGACCAGAAAGGTATTTAAAGAAGGAGCAAGTTTTAAAAAGGGAGAGTTGTTGCTCAGTCTGGAGGACAACAAGTTCCGTTACAACCTTAATGCACAGCGCAGTAAGTTTTTGAGTACAATGGTCAACGTCATTTCAGATGTGCAATTGGACTATCCTGAGGAGTTTCCTATTTGGAATGATTTTTTGCATCAAATTGACGTATCAAAGAATCTTCCCGAGCTTCCAGAAGCAAGTAATCAGCAATTAAAGTATTTCCTCAACGGCAGGAACTTGTACAACCTATACTACAATATAAAAAGCCAAGAGGAGACATTACGCGATTACAGAATTTATGCCCCTTTTTCAGGAAGTGTGACCATGTCATCCATTAATGCAGGGGATTTGATACGACCAGGTGTAAAACTGGGCGAGTTCATCCGTACCGATACCTATGAGGTCAAGTCGGCGGTAACAGCAAGGGATATCAATCGGTTCAAAGTTGGTCAAGAAGTGGCATTTTACCTAAGCAATATAGACCAAACAGTTCAAGGCACGGTCAAACGTATCGGAAAAACCTTGGATGCCAACACCCAGTCGGTCAATGTTTATTTTGAGGTCCCGGGGAAAGACTTAAAAGAGGGAATGTATGTTGAAGCCAATTTTCCTATTGGTGTGTTTAAGGAAGCTGTTAGCATTGACAACAATCTTATTACCAGAAAACAACAGGTGCACATCATTGAAGACTCTACGGTGGTCGCAAAAACAATCAAGGTACTTAACGCAAAGGAAAAACAAAGTATAGTCACTGGTCTAAAACCCGGTGATGTGCTTATTACAGAAGAAGTGAACGCACCTGCCATTGGTGCAAGAGCAATCCCAAAAGCATAATACAATGAGAGGCCTAATAAAATTCTTTATAAATCGACCTACGCTGGTCAACCTCATGATGTTCCTGTTCTTGGGTTTAGGGGCGTTAAAATTGACACAGACCCAAAATACCAATTTTCCAAAACAGAAAACACGCTTCATCGATGTTGCCGTGGCCTACCCTGGGGCAAGCCCTGCAGAGGTGGAGGAAGGCATAGCCATAAAAATCGAGGATAATCTGGAAGGGGTCGAGGGCATAGACCGCGTATCCTCAACGTCACAAGATAACAGGGCAACCATTTCCGTAGAACTGACCGAAAAGGCCGATGCGGACAAAATGCTGGTCGAAGTAAAAAACGCCGTTGACAAAATCACCAATTTTCCAGCAGGAGTTGAACCCGCATCAGTTGAAAAAAGGGACCCCAAGGACATTACGGTAAGCTTCGGGGTTATGGCAGAGGATTTGCCACTTGCGGCCATCAAGGACATTGCAAAGAACATTGAAGATGATTTTCTAGCACAACCCGGGCTTTCACAAGTATTCATCGAGGGTGTCCCAGGTGAGGAAATAGAAATACGCCTACGTGAAAATGATCTGCGCCGTTACAATTTAACCTTTCAACAGGTCGGCAATGCCGTGAAAAGTGCCAATCTTGAAACCTTTGGCGGTACCATAGAAAACGCTGAACAGGTCATTAACATTAAAACTGATAACAAAGGCTATTATGCATCAGATTTAAAAAACATCATTGTCGTCGCAAAAGATAATGGTCAGACGGTCTACTTAAAAGATATAGCAGATGTACAGGACCAGTTTAAGGACAGTGCCACGGGAAGATACTTCAAGGATAGACCAATTGTTACGATAAGTACCTATACCCTGAACTCTGAAGATATCCTGGCGAACGCGGAATTTGTAAAAGGCTATATCAACAAATTCAATGATACACACAGTGGTGTTGAATTGATGATTCTTGAGGATGGCACCGTTAACCTTAAAAGTCGCATCGGCACCATGATAGAAAACGGCATTACGGGGGTCATTCTGGTACTGCTCGTATTGGCACTTTTTTTAGACCGTTATTTGGCCTTTTGGTTGGCGGTCAAAATACCTATCGTACTACTGGGGATGTTCCTGCTGACCGATATACAGGATATGACCATCAATGTGGTATCGCTGTTTGGGTTTATTCTGGTACTCGGAATTCTGGTCGACGATGCCGTGGTTGTTGGAGAAAACATTTACAGGCACGCCAAAGAATTAAAAAAACCACCCTTAAAGGCAGCTTTGGATGGTACAATGGAAATGCTCTCACCGGTAATCATTTCACTTTCTACTACCGCAACGGCCTTCGCCATGTTCTTCTTTTTGCCACAACAGGTAGGGGAGTTTTTTCAGGAAGTAGCCTTTGTGGTCATTGCCGTCTTGGCCATCGCCATCATTGAAACCTTTTTCATCTTACCGGGGCACGTAGGCCATGCAAAGAGAATCAAGGAAAACATCAAGTTGACAAAAATAGAACGCTGGTTTACCAATGCAATGAACTGGCTGCGCGATACGGCATTTATGCCCGCGTTTAATTTCAATGTCCTTAAAAGCAGGACTACCAGAACCATGACCATCCTTGTCTTTTTGCTTTTGCTTGTAGGTTCGGTAGCCTTGATTCCCCTGAGCCTGGGCTTCACCTTTTTTCCAAACATTGATGATGACGCCATTTTTGTTGAAATGGAGCTGCCCCCAGGGACACCCGTGGAAGAAACCAAGAAAAAACTAATGACCATTGAAGAAGCTGTTTGGCGGGTAAATCAAGATTATTCCGAAGGGCGTGCAGATGGTAAGGAAATTATTCGTTTTGTCGAGGTCATTACAGGGCCGTTGGACAATCAGGGTGAGTTGAAAATCACATTTCTCAACGGTGAGGAACGCGGAATAAGTTCTTTTGATATTACCAACGCCATAGCCAAGGAAGCCCCTGCCATTCCAGAGGCAACACGACTGATTTATGGCCTTGGAGCAACCTCTGCCCTCTTTGGGCTTCCCGTTTCATTTGCCTTAAAGAGTTATGAACTGGATGAAGTCCGTGCTGCCAAAGAGGAATTGAAGATAGCAATGCGAGGGATTGAAGGGCTGCGTGATGTCTCGGATACCGATTTAAAGGGTATTACCGAATATCAAGTTCGATTAAAACCCAATGCCGAATTATTGGGGCTTAGCCTCTCAGGTGTCATGTCACAGATACGTTCTGCCTTTTTCGGGGTCGAAGCACAAAGTTTACAACGGGGCGATGAAGAAGTAGAAGTCTGGTTGCGCTATCCAGAAGAAGGTCGCCAGAGCAAGGAGCAACTATTGGATATGCGCATTAACGGTAAAAACGGAAGCAGTTATGCGCTTAGCGAAATCGCTTATATCGAAGAAGCTGAGGGCAATCTCACTATTGACCACCTTGACGGACAACGCGAGATCAGGGTCGAGGCCAATGTGGCCAGTAAGGATGTTTCCGCCCCACAGGTCATTGGCCAAATTGAAAGTGATATCCTGCCGACAATCCTTGAAAACCACCCTTCGGTAACTTATTCGGTTGAAGGCCAGAGTCGTCAAGCGTTTAAACTATTGGGCGCAATGAAAGTTGTTGGCCCCATTATCCTGTTGCTCATATTTGCCCTTATTGTTTTCAACTGTAATTCATTTGCCCAGGCAGGGATGATATTTTTACTATTTCCCTTTGCGCTTATCGGTGTAATCACAGGTCATTTTATACATAGCACCGCCCTCAATATTTTCAGTTTGATAGGTACTATAGCTTTGATAGGTGTATTCGTGAACAATACACTGGTTTACATATCCACACTTAATGATATGTTGCAGGAAGGAGTGCCGTTCACAAAAGCGATCAAGGATGCAGCCTACAGTCGTTTTAGGCCCATCGTGCTAACTACGATTACCACGGTTGCAGGATTGGGGCCATTGATTTTCTCAACAAGTTTGAGTGCCCAGTTTTTAAAGGGGCCTGCTATTGCCATAGCCTACGGACTATTGTTCGGACTGTTCAATGTTCTGTTCCTAATGCCGATTTTCCTTATCAATCTAAACAAGCTAAGACAGTTTTATGCAAAAAAGCTTAAAGGGAAAAAGGAGGTTTCACCCGAAGAGTTAGAACCCGCTGTACGATTGGTAATGAACGGAAATCAAGAATGAACATTTTAGGTCTTGGGAAATATTGTGGCTTAATCTAAAAGTTCTCTAAAGAACTATTTAAATAAAAATTAAAATGAAAAACATATTAAAAGTATCATTTCTGTTGCTCTCTTTCGGCGTTTTGCAAGCACAGGAAAGACTTACCCTTAGCGAAGCCATTGGCATAACCGTAGGGAAAAATTACGATATACAGATCGCCTCCTTGGACACAGTGGCATCGGCAAACAATGCTACCGCAGGTAATGCAGGATTATTGCCCAAGGTATATGCCAATGGCAATTACAATTACAGTCAAAACAACACAGCCATTGACATAGCGATGTTCAATAACGATGGGGGTCAAGATATCATCCCCATCAGTATAGAAAATGCCGAAACGGAAGCTTTAACAGCATCGGTCAATGTAGAATACACCTTATTTGATGGTTTGGGCGGTTATCATAGGCTTAAATTGTTCAAAAACCTTGATGAAGCCACACGACTGCAAACGCAATTTCTTATTGAAAACACGGTTTTGAACACGGTCTTATTCTACCTAAACGCAGCTACCCAACAGGCAAACCTTGCCATTTCACAAGAACAATTGGATATCAGTAACGAGCGCCTAAAGAGAGCTGAAAGCCAATTCGGTTTTGGTGCAGGCAATCGTACATCAGTGCTCAATGCGCAGGTAGCCGTAAAAAATGACAGTGTGGCATTGCGCCAAAATCAGTTGCGGTATAAGACCGCCCAAGCGGACCTCAATGCCTTTATGGGGCGTGACCCCAAAATGACATTTTCTGTAGATGGGGAAGTAACCTTCTTTCCATTGATGGACAAACAAAGACTTGAAACCGAAATACTGGAAAGTAACACCAGATTAAAACTGGTTCAGCGAGGACTGGAGGTATCCGAAAATGAACTAGCGGTAAGCAAAGCAGCGCGTTACCCGAAACTATTCCTCAATGGTGGGTATAGCTATCTGGACCAGACCAATGAAGCAGGACAGTTGCTTGCACAACAGTTGGATGGTTGGAATGTGGGTGTTGGACTTCGTTTGAACATATTTGATGGCAACCGCGTAAACAGAACCATTCAAAATACAAAAATTGCCATTGAACAGGAAACCTTAAGGGTAGACCAAACCAAACTTCAGGTCATAAGGGATTTTGAAAACAGTTATACCGAATATGACCAAGCCCTAAAAGATTTGGAAATAGAACGCTCAAACCTTAGCACGTTTCAGCAAAATTTTGAGCGAAGTAGTATTGACTATAAAAACGGGCAAATCACCAATACGCAACTTAGAGAAGCACAACTCGACTTGTCATCGGCAAAATTTAGAATTATTACGGCAACATATACGGTAAAACAAAAGGAAGCAGAATTGCTTCAGCTATCAGGGGCAATGTTAAGTATAAAGTAAAAAAGGAAATATGCCGAGATGATCAATAGTAAAATCGGCGGGACCTGCGGTAGTATCCCCTATTTTGAACAATTCCGTAGGTCCATCCCAAAGGGTGAACCAAAGCTGTTTTTTTCATAGTGATGGTTGGTCAGTAGTTGAGTTTTTGTTCACCCCTAAAGTGCAGCCCTGGCTTTTCAAATCAATGAAAAGCCAGTGGACTGCCACAACAACTAAAAAATGAAGACAAATAAAAACATAGCAATAGTATCGGAATACGCTTTGATCCTGTTGTTCTTTATTGCAGGGTGCAACCTCTTTGTCTATTTTAAAACAGCTGGGTCGGAAGCTATTTTTCTGGACAATGACTTTCGTCCCTTTCAACTTAAAGAGGCACATACCAAAGCCACTTTGGGTGGTCTGCTTTATGGTTTTTTAGTGCTTTTCCTTGAAACCAAAGTGCAGCCTTGGCTTTCTAAATATGTAGTGTTATGGCAACGCCGAATACTTTGGGTAGTGGGTATTTTGATGGCCATTTTTACCATAGGCATTGTTGCCAATATTGCATATTTGTGCTTGTTAAGGGACTACACCTTTTCAACGGCATTGGGCAATGCTTTTGATTTTATGGGCTCGGGTATATTTATATCCTTTACCGTGCACTGCTTTTTCCTGAGCTTGGCAATGAGTTTCATTCGCCAACTACGGATTACGTTTGGTGAAACTGTCTTCCTGTACTATCTAAAAGGGAAATATGCCAAACCCCTGGTAGAGCATAGAACCTTCATGTTCCTTGATTTAAATAATAGCACGCACATTGCCGAGACACTTGGGCATCTAAAATACAGTAGGTTTTTAAACAAGTGCTTCAATGATATCTTGAGTGCTTTGCAGCCCTATCGATATGAAGTGTACCAGTTTGTAGGCGACGAAGTAGTTTTTACTTGGAAAACAAAAGATGATGGCTCCGGCAAGGCCATTACGATGTTTCAGGCAGTACGCGATAGGCTTACCAGAAAAAGTGAGGAATACTGCACCCAGTTTGGTCTTGTGCCAACGTTCAAGGCCGGTGTAAGCTGTGGCGAAGTCTCTGCCACCTTGGTCGGTAGCAAGAAGAAAACAGTGGCTTATCACGGCGATGTACTCAACACGGCAGCGCGTCTGTTGGGCCATTGCAAAAAATTGAAAACGGCTTTTCTGTGTACGGACTTTTATTTGAAGTCCCTTAAAACCCCTATACCTTTTGAAATCAACTTACTAACTGAACTGAAACTTCGGGGTAAGAACAATAGCAGTCTTATCTATAGTACACCCGTATTCAATATAAATGTAGCCTTATGAAGTTGATGGTTTACATAGCATTGGGGCTGTTTACGCATCTGGTCATTGCGCAGGAAACCGATCAATATGATCATGAAATTGAATTGGGCACAGACAATGATTTCCTAATCATTTATACGGGCACGGACCGCTACTACACTTATGGTATCAATGGTGCCTTTAGATGGCGAAATAAGGAAAACCACTTCGTTGCCAAACGCTTTAAGAAAGCCCAACAATCCTATTCTGAAATCAATATCAATGTTGAAGCTTACACACCGGAATATCTTTCCGATGGCAGCATGGACCCAAATGAAGATAGACCTTACGCTGGTTGGGCCTATGCCAATTACGCAATAGCAATGGCATTTGAGCATTCGTTTGTACGGTTAGGGGTCGATATTGGGATATTAGGCCCGGACTCACAGGCGGGCGGGATTCAAAACTGGTTTCATAGAGAGATTTCTGGGGACGTAGAATTGCAGGGCTGGGAAAATCAGCTGCCCAACCAATTCGGTATTAACCTGAGGGGTAAGTACGGATTTGAAATAAAGGAAGGCCAATGGTTTGATATCTATAGCACCATGGACACATCTATTGGTAATATCTATATCTACGGCCGTCCGATGGTACATTTTAGAATAGGCAATTTTCAACCTGTTCAATATTCCGTGGGACAGGACAATCAGTTATTGGGCAATAAAAATCAAAAAGAGTTCTATTTCGATACGGGATTTGGCGCGAAGCTCTCTGTTTTTAATGCAACGATACAAGGGAACCTGTTCGATAACGATTCTCTGATAACACAGGACGAAATCAACAATCTGGTTTTCAACGGATATTTTGGACTGTGCTTTCTACGGAACAGGACGAGTATTGAGTTTAAATATCATTTGGCAACTGGCGAACTGAAAAGTTCAGAAGTCAATAGGTACGCCTCTTTAAGTTTTGCACAACGCTTTTAATCAAAAGAATTATGGAAACAAATCTTCGAAACCATATTATTTCAGATTCACATTACCTCCTAATGCAAGAAAAGGACAATGGCTATACAGTGGACAGTTTGGCCAAGGATATGAAACGCAGCAAAAAAACGATATACAAAGTCTTTGGTTCTAAAAGTGAACTTATAAAAGAGGTTATTACGACACACCAAGCTCATCTTTTAAAACAGTTTAATGAGATTGCCAAAAGTGACGAAAGCGAAATAGATAAACTCATAAAATACATTTACCGGATAGATGGTTCCCTTCGGGAAATTCGGCTGTCAAGATGGTATCAACAAGCAAAACAATACGTACGGTTAAAGGAAAAGTATTTTGAAATACGGATTGAAATCTATGAAGTGTATCTCAAGATAGGATTGTTGCCCTATAATGACCACTTAAACCATTACCAAAAATCATTACAGACCATCATACAATTTATTGTCAGCAGCCTAGAGTACAATTACTTCTACAGGTCGGTGGATGACATAAAAAATGACACCCCTAACCAGTATGTGGACGAGCTTGTTTTCTTGTTGCACGGATGCTTGATCAGTCTTGATGATGTTTAATTATTTATTACATATCGGCACTTTTTTCAAGCTAGAAAATTTTGGCGGACTTACCTTGATGGTAAGCAGTTTTATAATAGTGGGCACAGTGGTATATCGGTATGGTGAAGGGTGGTCTTGGCTAGATTCATACTACTTTTCGGTAATGACCCTTTCAACGGTAGGTTACGGCGATTTTAACCCAACAACACCTTTCACAAAAATATTTACAACGGTATATGTACTGGCCGGACTTGGGGTCATCCTAAATTTTGTCAGCGCATTTCAAGAACATCGGTACGCTGCAATTCACAAAACCGCCGAAGATATGGACGAAGCAAACAAAGATGTCGGTGAAGAACTCTTTAAAGAAAAAAGTAAAAATCAAGAACAATGAACAGAACACTAAATGCAATGAACAACAAAAGAAGTAAATGGCGATTTATATGGGTACTGCCCATTTTAATCCTAATCATTACCGCTGTACCTAAAATAGTCGGAATGGAATTTATGGTCAACAATATGAAAGATGCAGGTATGGCACATATGACTTTTTGGGTCGGTATCATAGAGCTATCCTGCGTATTGTTTTTTCTAATACCAAAAACACGAAACATTGGATTTTTACTTACGGTCGCATATACAGGTGGTATCATCTGTGCACAATGGGTTGCCGGTATGTCCGTCGTTCCGGGTATGGTCATCCAAATAGTAATGTGGGTCGGAATGCGCTTTGAGCAACCGGAATTTTTCAAAATCGGAAAACAACGAAAATTTTAATTATAACAGCAAGAAGCATGGAAAAGACAATTTTAATGACAGCACTGTTGATTTTAAGTTTTGCTTATGGCAAAGCGCAAACAGGAAACATAACGGTAAACGTATCGGACATCGAAAAGGTAGAAGGTGATATCTACTTTCTTATCTATAAAAAAGATGATGGCTTTCCAAAAGAAAAGGAAAAGGCCTATAAAACCGGAAAAGTATCAAATTATAAAACAAAGGCGTCCTTCACTTTCGAAGATATTCCTTTTGGTACGTATGCCATCGCATTTTTTCAGGATGAAAACGGTAACGGAACGTTGGATAACAATTTCATCGGTATTCCAAAAGAACCTGTAGGCGCTTCCAACATGACCAGTTTGGGCAGGCCATCCTTCAAGAAATGCAAGTTTCAACTAAACTCTGAAAGCAAGGAAATGACGCTCACATTTGTGCTGTGACCTTCGCTAAAACGTTTGAAACCAAATATTGCCAATCGTAACATCTAAACATCTTTACACATGAAAAAATTGAAGCTATATAGAATTATACGACGTCCGCCCTTTTTCCTGCGTTCTTCGTTTTGGATGCCCAAAGGCGAAAAACCGGTCAAGGCAAGCCCGAATGCGCGTCTTCCGGTTATCATACCTACGCTATTGATTCAATATGGAAGCTTAGCGAGCAAAATTAACGGTTTTAGAACCGTTGGCAGGTCGCTTTGGATATCACTTCGTGAGATGTACTTCAGTGCATCTCAACTTGACAGGAACCCTAAAACCGGCAAAAAACTGATCTCAGAAGCGCGGTTGAAAGAAATTGAAGACTATGCGCAAGAATTGGGCATATCCAAGATTGGGTACACAAAAGTGAATCCGGATTTCATTTATCGGGATTTTGAAATTATGTATGACAACGTTATGGTACTCGCCATGGAAATGGACAGAAAAGCCATAAAGACCAATCCTTCAAAAGAGGCTACCAAAGAGATATGGCGCACCTATTCAGAGCTGGGACAAACGGTAAATCTTATGGCAGAGTTTATAAGGAATATGGGCTATAACTGCCACCCATCACCGGCCATAGGTGGCGATATTATGACCGTACCTGTGGCACAAGATGCAGGTATAGGTGCCGTAGGGAAAAACGGTATTGTGATTGCACCAGAGTTTGGGCCTTCAATGCGGCTTGCGGCCATCTTCTTGGATATTGAAAATCTTCCATTAAAGACCCTGCAAGACAATGAGCATCTTTGGGTACGTGATTTCTGCGATACCTGTAACCATTGTGTAGATCAATGTCCAGGTAAAGCGATCTATAGAGAGACCAAAATTTTGGACGATGGTTACCCCCAGTTCATAGACCGTGAAAAATGTGCGCCTGAATTTTCAAAAAATTGTAGTAAGTGCATTTCGACCTGTCCTTTTATAATGGGTAATTATGATAAAATCAAACAGACCTTTTTTGCCCATCAAAAAAAAACAATAACAATTAAAGCAAAAAAATGAAAAAGAAAACAGCAATTTTAGCAGTAGCCTTCATGGGCGTAACAAGTATATCATTTGCGCAAGTGCAAAATGTAGAAAAGGGCAGACACAATTTTGGTGTTGGACTTAACGCAGGAGTCACAGTAGGTGATTACGAGGACTTATATTCGACAAACATTGGTATTGACCTTTTTTACCTCTACAGTGTTTCCGAAAAATTCTTTGTAGGTGGTGCCACGGGTTTTGCCAATTATTTTGGTGAAGAGGTAAATTTCACGGGCTTGGGTGCAGTAGAACTGGATGACGCTCAATTCATTCCATTAGCGGGAAGTGTACGCTTTTCGCCTTTTAAAAATTTCTTGGCAGGTGCAGATATTGGTTATGCCTTTGGGGTTAATGAGGATAATGATGGTGGTTTTTACGCTTCACCAAGACTGACGTACATGATTAATGGTAGCATTCCCATTTTTGCAGGCTACCGCACCATTTCGTTCAATGATGACAGTCTGGGCAGTATACAAGTTGGTGTGGGTTTCAGATTTTAATCAATACAAGTAATTCAATTTCCCCAATTTCAAAAGAAGGGATTGGGGAAGTACTTTAAAAAGAACATTTTAAAAGACATATTCCATTTTTGAAAAGTTCTAAAACGTTGTTCTTTAAATCGGCCGCTTGATAAGACTCGAAAATCATCTCAATGAATCGTACATCCTACTTTACGATGATATTCATATAATGATATACACTTGTTAGCCAAAATATATAAGCCCCCTTTCATCTCTACCCGATAATCTTTTTCCGATGATTAATGCCCCAGTCGGTCAATGCCTTGAAAACATCGTCAAGTGTTCTTCCATAATCGGTCAACTCATATTCCACTGTGATTGGAGAAGTATCTTTGATAGTCCGCGAAACAATCTTATGACTTTCCAAAAACTTTAAATCCTTTGAAAGTACCCTTCCAGTAATTCTTGGAATGCTGTTTTTAATTTCATTAAATCGCATGGTACCACCTAAGTATAAAGTGGTCATTATTATGATTTTCCATCTTCCACTCAATAATTCCATTGTATCCATAACGGGCAAAAGCTTTTTACCTATCTCCGTCTTTTCCACCATATTCTCAAATTAAATGGTATACTCTTGGATACTAGTATCAAAAAGTATACTGTTATACTTTTGATATCTAATATACATATGTTTGTTGTAAATAAATCACAAAACGGATAATTATGAATACTATTTTGCTGTTTAATGCTACTGGGGCTCAAGGTGCTACTATTTCACAAAGACTATTGGAAAAAGGCAATACGATCTTAGCACCTGTGCGGTCGAAAAAAAACATTGAAATTTTAGGGGAACGAGGCATCAAAGCATTCTTAACCGATTTCTCTACTGCTTCTTTACTTCCAATTATTGAAAAGGCGGAAAAGGTAGTTTTACAGATACCGGCCGCCGTAGTTCCGGATACGATGACCGAAATAGCCGAAAAAGCCATGGAAGCCATCAAAGAAGTTGGGAATCCAAAAACCGTTTTTGTAATAAGCAGCACCATTACCGATAAATACGTTGGTATCAGAAGTGTTGATGCTCGAAAGAAAATGGTTGAAATGGCCATGGAAAAGATGCCAGATACACCCATCTTGAGTTCAACGGAATATTTAGAAAACTTTTCTACGGCATATCGACAACCAATTATGGAAAACGGTGTAATTCCACAAACCATTCCTCCTACTTCTCCAGTCAATTACCTTTCTTGGAATGATCTAGCTTCTTATGTCTTGGCGGCCTTAGAGTCGGATAATTTAAGTGGGGAAATTTACCCTATTGGCGGAAATGAGGGACTAACTGGACTTGACATAGCAGAAAGGTTAGGGAAAGTCTTAGGGAAAGACTTGAATTATGTTCCCGTTACCCATGAACAGTTACAAGGAATTTTAACGCCCATTATGGGAGCTGAAGTAGCAAAGGATTATGCAGAATTCTATCAGTGGCAAGATACGACCGGTGCTTCATTGTTAAACCCCAATACCGAAGAAATCCAGAATTTACTTGATGTCAGTCTACCATCTTTTGAAGAATGGGCGCAAAAAGCATTTGCCAAATAAATACTGTGCCTAACAAGATATCGAGCAATATCGGTTTGAGTTGGCACTCAAACCGCATATTTGTTTAATTAAAATATATTGTAATCCGAAAAGTAGTATTGGTTAATTCGCTACTGCTCATAAACAGGGTCGTAGTCTTCATATTTTCCTGCACCATAAAACCAATAGATTTCGGAATTCAACTTACTTTATCTATTCTTTTCAATGACCATTTTTTGAGACAAATTTATTTTCACAAATAAGCCCCTCTGTGAATTTAGAGAGATTACAACGATGCAAACAAACTTTATTGAGGGTCGCCAATCGAAAAGGTATGGCAAAGTATTTTCCAGCCCTTATCTATTTTAATCCAGGTGATGGAGTACTTACCCTTTTCTGTTAATTCTTGCGTTCCCCACTTCACGTCTCGGAACTCACCAAACTCGTAAGCTACTTTATCCCCGATTTCAAAAAAATCAGATTTGAAGTATACATCTACCTTACCAAAGCCACCTTTGAAATAGTTGACAATGGTTTCATTGCCGATAAGGGTAAGCTTTTTAGGTGGGAAAACAGCTGCATTACTTGCATACAACTTTGTCAAAGCCTTGGCATCAGAATTATGCCACGCATTTGTCCATACTTCCATTGTAGGTTTTTCCTGTCCCATAACGATACTTTTTAAAAACAAAAAACCAATAATTAAAAAAAATCTCATTCTATGCTTTTTCCTGAAAATATATAAATCCAGCATTCGTACCACCACCTGCCAAAGCAATAGCAATATTTAAATGCGCCATCGCCTCCAAGTGTCTTGCATTTTTCAATCCTTCTACAACCAAACCTCTAAAACCGGCATTGTCAGCCAATTCTTTGATGACCAAAGCGGCTTCCTTATCTTCGGAAGCTATAAACGCAGTCAACTTTTCACCGTTAAATTGTTGTTTTTCATTGGTCATCACATCAGCAAAAATGGTATTAAAGGCCTTTACCACTTTTGATTCAGGCAATAAGCGTGCTGCACGTTCTGCTCCACTTTCTTCCCCAAGGAATATAGGTGACCAATCTTCAAGATTTATTGCATTTGTGATATCGACCACGATCTTACCCCTGAGGTTATCACTTTGGGCAGTTAGTACCTCGTCCATTGCCTGAAAGGGAATGGCAAAACAGACCACCTCGCTAAATTCACATACTTCGGCAATCTGTAATTGACCTTCCTTTGGATTTGGTGTACCATATCTGACTTCATTTCCTGACCTTGAAAATAGTGCGCCAAGGCTTTTGGCAACATTTCCCGCTCCTACAAAACCGATATTCATAATTCATTGGTATTGATTCCGTACAAATTTGTAGGTTTACAGCCTTATTACCAAACCGTATGTTACTAACAATTTAGTAAGTATGAGAAAAAAGTCATCATCTAACTTTGCAAATGAAAAATTCCTTGAATATGATTGTCCTTTTATGACAACGCTTCGATTTATTGGTAAACGTTGGAAGCCAGCAGTCATTTGGAAGGTCAACGAAGGTTGCGTAAGGTTCAAAGAATTGAAAAAAGCCTTACCCTATATAAGTGATAAAATGTTGTCTTCAACCCTAAGTGAATTGGAAGCAGACGGTATAATGGAGAAAGCGATATACAAAGAAGTTCCACTAAGAGTGGAGTACAAATTGACCCCTTTCGGGAATGGCTTATTGCCTATTTTACTTAAAATGAATGAATGGGGCGCCAGAACCTTAGAAAGCTTAAGATAATTATTCAATGGTACGGACTATCAAAAGTGGTACTATGAGCATAAATACATTTTGTTTAGTTACTTTTTGTCAACCGGAAAGTTGTCGGTTTGGCGAAGTAGCAATTTTATATAGAATGTTACTGATTACGGTATCGCTCCAATAACACAGAATCTGATTTATTAACAAACCCTTTTCATTAGCTTGTTGACATTTCTTGACTCCATACATTTCTCCAAGTTTTGTTTCGTCTTAGATGTTATGATTGAAAAAGTAACGTCCTTAAGGTATTTAATCACAGCTTCAAATGTGGTAGTAAACCATCCCCACCATCTATAAAGCTATGATTCGCGATTGATTAGTAGGACTTAAGTCAAAGCTTATTGTACATGTAATATAACAGTGTTATATTTGTGCTTTGCTAAAAACTCAACCATGAAAAACAAAACTATTTTGGTAGTAGGTGGCACTGACGGTATTGGAAAAGAGATCGCACTAAAAGCCGGAAGTGACAATACCGTCATCATTGTAGGCAGAAGTAGGGATAAGGGAAATAAACTCCTTAAAGAATACCCTAATTGGTACTTCTACCCAACCGACCTTTCAGAGATGAAAAATGTGGTGGAGCTTGCTGAGACCATTGGGACCGACCATCAAAAAATCGATTATTTTGTACATACTGCCGATGTGCTTTTAGATAAAAGGGTAGAAACTGAGGAAGGTCTTGAAATATCAATTGCCATAAACTTCTATGCTAGGGTACTTTTAAATCATTTGTTGTTGACCAAGTTTCATATCACACCTTCCAGGATAATGCATATTGCCTTGGCTGGGGCACCTTTTGGCCAAAAAACATTTATGAACGACTTCCCTTTGGCTCCTGAAGTGAGTTCATCTAAGGGACATATGGTCGGTCAAGTTGCCAATGATTTGTATGGCCTGTACCTGCAAAGGGCATTGGCGAATAAGATCAATATGAATATCCTTAATCCGGGGATAGTGGATACGGATATAAGAAGAAACGGGGAATTACCCGCTATGATGAAATGGTTGATGCCCATTTTTTCCTTGATGCGCCCTTTTATGGAAACGAAACCCCACGAGTACGCGGAGATACCTTTTGCCATTTTAAAAGGTCAAAATAAAGTAGCAAATACCAATGTCCTCATTTCACCTAAAGGACGCAAGGCGAAAGTCTCCAAGGTGGTCTCAAATGTTCAGAATCAAAATACAGTAATGTTGTCAACGGAAAATCGATTAAATAACATAATTAACACCAAAATAGATTTAATCAAATGAAAAAAGTACAATGATGTAAGGACACCTATCTCTCATTTTCCAAACGGGCACTAAGAAGAAACTTACCTTTGACTCATGGATAAAAACAAGATTATTGAGCAGACCATACACCTTGCCCAAAAAAAGGGATGGGAAAAAACTTCTGTTCGTGAAATTTCCAAAGAAATAGGGTATTCCACAATTAAGATTTATTCTGACTTTGGTGGAAAGGATGGTCTGCTAAAAGAAATCCAAAGAAAGGGGTTTAAAGGGCTAAAAGAAGTCTACCTCACTTCCATCGATAAGGGGACGGATGCAGCTGACCAATTGATCAAATTGACTATCGGGCATTACAGATTTGCCCGTAACAACCCACAGTTGTATGAGCTTATGTTTAGTTTGAACGGAGCTGTTTCTTCATTTCCAGACACAGAATTATTGAAGAATACCGGTACCCCTGTAAGGAATCTTTTACTACAGATTGATGGGGAATTACTGAAATATCGTTTCTACCACTGGTGGTCAATCGCCCATGGTTTTTTTTCAATCACCATGAACAATCCGCTTATGAAGAGCCAAGAATGTGAAAAACTACTGGGTGAAATCGTTAAAGATTTCACGGGGGAAAACAAATAAATAAACCACTTTCAATTTATAATCTATTTTTTTCAACTAAAATAAAGGCGTCCAGCTGCTATCAGCATATAGTTATAAAATTCTATTTTAAATAGCTACTCTTTAACATAATTTATGCAGCTAGCTAAGCTTGTTAAAAATTTCATTAATAATATTTATTTAATCTGTTACAATTGCAGAAAGTATAGAAGACAAGTATTTTTAATAAAAAACAATGGGCAATTATCAATATCCATTTTTCCCTTTAAAAGAATGGGAACCCACAAAAGAAACATTACATCGATATATTCAAATTGTAGGGAAGATTCGCTTGGCCAATATGCCACGAAAGAACCATTGGTGGTTCATTACGCTTTATGTTAATAGCAGAGGACTTTATACCGATTCGATTTCCTATAACGACTTTACTTTTGACATTCAGTTCGATTTTGTGGATCATCAGCTTCGTATACATACCAGTAAGGGAGAAAGCGGTTTTTTTGAGCTTAAAAATGGCCTTTCGGTTGCCGATTTTTATGCTCGGATAATACAAGAATTAGGAGCGTTGGGTATAGAAACCAAAATTGTGGCCAAACCCTATGACCTTTCTGACGAAGTACCCTTTGATAAGTGTACCATGCATAATAGTTATGATAACAAAAAAGTGAACCAAGCATGGCAGCTGTTGGTCGGTATCGACCAGATTTTTAAAGAATTTAGCGGTCGTTCCTATAGCAAGACCTGTCCGGTACATCTCTATTGGCACCATATGGATTTAGCGGTCACTCGCTTTTCAGGAAAAAAAGGACCTCCAATGCCAGATGCCGGGCCGGCCGATAGAGATGCCTATTCGCATGAAGTCATAAGTTTTGGGTTTTGGTTTGGTGATAAGGACGTGCCAAACCCTGCTTTTTATTCTTATACCTATCCATCGCCCGAAGGAATTGACAAGGAAGAGATTGCACCATCAAGTGCACATTGGATAGATGCTAATGGAAGCCCAATGGCATTTTTGGATTACGAAGAATGGAGAAAGTTGGAAAACCCAAAAAAAGCCTTGCTCGATTTTCTGGAAAGTACATATCAAGCCGGAGCAAAACTTGCAGAATGGGACATTGGCAATTTAAGGGTTGATGAAATTTAAATAGCAAGATGATTTTGCCGAAAAGGTATTGACAAGTGTATTAAATAAATATGATTAACAATTATAGTATAGAACTTTATGGAAGTTATTTTGCACAAAGCAGATACAAGAGGCCATGCCAACCATGGCTGGTTAAATAGTTACCACACCTTCAGTTTCGCAAATTATTATGACCCAAAGCGAGAAAGTTTCGGTGTATTGAGGGTCTTGAATGACGATGAAGTGTCTGCTGGGATGGGCTTCGGAAAACATGGGCATAGTAATATGGAGATTATCTCAATTCCTCTTGATGGTGATTTGGAGCACGAAGACAATATGGGTAACAAGACCGTTATACGTTCAGGCGACATTCAAGTAATGAGCGCGGGTACCGGGGTACAACATAGCGAGAAGAACAAAAATACGGACCGAAAGGTTAAGTTCCTACAGATATGGGTCATCCCTAACAAGGTCAATGTTGAACCAAGATATGACCAGATTACTTTGGATGTAACCGAAATGGAAAATACGTTCAAGCAAATCCTGTCTCCCAATAGGGGTGACGATGGTGTATGGATTCATCAAAACGCTTGGTTTCATTTGGGACACTTCGTAGAGGGCCATTCTGCCGTATATGAACTAAGAGATGTATCGAATGGGCTCTATGTTTTTGTATTAGAAGGAAAATGTAGTGTTGAAGGTACTATTCTTGGTAGTAGGGACGGATTGGGAATAAGAAATGCTTCATCTATTAGTTTTGAGTTTACCTCATTTACTAAAATTCTACTCATGGAGGTACCCATGTCAAACTAAAATATATTTTTAAGAGTATCATTAAACTAACGTTTTCTAGTTCAGTGAACTATCAACAAGTCCAATTTGTTAGTAATAGACAACCTCAAAATAATAACGTTCAAGAACAGTTCTATAAATTCCTAACATAAGTAAGTATTCGAAGGAGTTTAGGGAACCGCTATCCATATTTAGACACTTTGTATTTAAGAATTATAGGCATAATCCCATTGGGTCAAATAAGGGACTAAAAACTTATTTGATTTACACAAATTAATCGTGTTGTTTAATTTTTTTTAAAAAACACTAAACAATATGAAATATTAATATATATTTTCCAATAAATGACCAATAGTCATACAAATGGTTTCCAACAGAAAACTTTTTAAATCAGTCTCCAGAAGAGAACAGATTATCAATGCTGCAGACGCTGTGCTGTTGGATGTGGGTGTCAACGATTTTACAATCGACAAGGTCGTGGAATATCTAGGGATTGCCAAGGGTACCGTTTACAAGTATTTTGAGAGCAAGGACGATGTTTTAGCTGAGGTAAGTACAAAGGCACTTAACCAGTTACTTAACTATTTTAAGTTAAGTGAACGCAACAGTCCTGAAGGTCCAGAACGAACCAAATCGGTAATAATGTCATCATATCATTATAGTAAGGACTGCGCAAAGTATTTTGAACTGATAGTCTATTTAGAAAGACCAGAGTTCAGCACTTCTGCCGAATCACACAAAAAAGCAAGCACAAGAATACAGGAGTTTTTTGTCAGCCATATTGAACGTCAAAAAGAACTGGGCTATTTCAAAAAAGATATCAACCCAATGATGATGAATTATCTATGTTGGGGAAGCAGTATGGGCGTGATGCAATTCCTAGATTCAAAAAAGGAATTTCTAGAAAATGAACATAACGTCTCACAGGAGGAACTTATGATTTCCTTCGCCGAAGTTTTTGTAAATGGAATGACAAAATAATTTTTTTGAATAAATGTGACTGATAGTCATTAATATGTGATACATGATTAACAAGGAATACATATTTCAGTTTTTACGGGATTTGGGCGACAACAATTCAAAGGAGTGGATGGATGAAAACAAGGACCGTTATAACACTGCTAAAGAACGTTGGATTACAGAGGTCGACCTCATTCTAAAAAGGTTGTCCAAACATGACTCCTATTTTGAACAATTCAAACCGAAGGATACCTTAATGCGCATCAACAACAATAGTATGTACCATCCGGATAAACCTATTTATAAAGACTATTTTTCCTGTTCCCCTACACGAAAAAATGATAAGTTCTCGCGTATTCATATTTCAACAGGTATCAGTTGGTCCTTTTTGGGAAGCGGTCTTTGGAAGCCTGAAAAAAAAGTGCTGAAGCAAGTTAGGGACGCCATTGACTACAATGGCGATGAACTACTTGATATCATCAACCATAAAAAATTCAAAAACTTCTTTGGTGGACTTGCAGAAGATAGTGGCAAACTAAAGACATCACCAAGAGGTTATTCAAATGACCATAAACATGTTGAGCTCTTAAGGTACAATAATCTAACTGCCAATGTCAAACTAACACAAGAAATGGTGATAAGTGATGGTTTTGTGGATTATGTAGAAGAAGCATTTTTAACTCTTAAGCCGTTAAACGACTTTTTGGAAAAAGCCATTTCGGTTGAATAAATGAGAACTATAGCCAACCATATTGTCCTCTCGCTCATGGCCCTATTTGCCACAAATGTGTTTTTTATCACTTGGATACTTATTGACACGGCAGCGACAGAAACTAAAATTATAGATGGTTTATCCTTTTACCATTTTTTAGGGATAACCAATGGTGCACTGATAATAATTTCTGTTTTTAGTATTACCTATAAAAACCTTGGGGATCGTATTTTGGTTTGGGGCTATTCCAATGGCATACGCGCCGTATTGTTGGTGGTGCTATCCGTTCTTATTTTTGTCGTTGCCTGTTTTTTATTGTTTATCGTTCATTTTGAACTGCAAACCAATACAGATGTTTTACTCGGCGCTTTTCAGAGCATTAGCAACTCGTATTTTTTATCGCTTACTGTATTCTTCTCTTTCGTTAGTTTAATGATGTTCTTTATTTCAAACTTAGAGCGTCGTTCAGGCAATGTACTTCGACTGATGTCGCAGTCTATGGGAAACTCCTTAAGACCTAAACTTGTAGAACGTGGTTTCATGTTTATCGACCTAAATAACGCTACAAGCCTAGCCGAAACACTTACCAGTAAGGACTATGCGAACCTTCTAAGGGACTGTTTTCTACTGCTAAACGAGCTCGTTGATGTTTCACCTTTTGAGATTTATCAATACGTGGGAGATGAGGCCGTCATTACTTGGGAAGCGGACACCCCCAACGCCGACCTGAAAGCCCTTCATCTTTTCTCGGATTTTAAGGCGTATCTGAAAGAAAATAAGAACGCGTTTACGAAAGAATATAACACTGAGCCCAAGTTCAAATGCGCTATTCATTGTGGTGAAGTTGTGCAAAGTGAAATAGGCAAAGAGATCAAGCACTTGGTATATCATGGTGATGTGCTCAACACCACTTCCAGGTTGTTATCACAATGCCATCATTACAATACGGACGTCATTATTTCCAAGGACACGGTGTCCGGTCTCAACATAGTAACGGAAAAATATCACTTGAGTCCCATGGTATGCAATAATCTTAAAGGAAAGCAAAATAGCATTGAGGCATTTGTTGTCACGACCAAGAGAACAAAAGGTGAAGAAAACACGAGCGATACTATCACGTTTTTTTTAGCTCCTAAAGTGACTGTCAGTCACTCCATTTTTAATGACCAGAAAGTAGTATTCAAATAATCGTAGAAGTGAATCACATCCAGAAATTAATAAAAAGTAAAATGAAAAAGCAAAACACTATCAAGCCGTTCCTAATACTCATTGGCATTGGTCTAATGAGCGTTGCCTGTGGCAGTAATGAGGGAGAAAAATCCCCGGACCTGCAAGAAAAGGAAATAGCCAGTAACTCCCAAAGTACCGTTCAGGTAATCAGAAAATCCGATCTGGAACTGCGTACGGTCAAAAATGAAACCGTTACCACATATTTACCTATTACAGGAAGGGTTATCCCAAAAAATACAACACAGTTGGTAGCCGAAGTGCAAGGACGGATTCTTCCTGGAACAAAGCCATTTAAAGCTGGTACTTCGTTTTATAAGGGACAAACAATACTGCGAATTGACGGTCGTGAATTTGCCTTGAACTTGGAGTCACAGAAGAATGCTTTCCTAAATATTCTCACGGGTATGATGCCCGATTTAAAAGCGGATTACCCAGATAATTATCAAAATTGGCTCAAGTATGTCTCCAACTATGAAACTGGTGGTGCTCTGCCCGTATTGCCCCAAACCACCTCAGATTCAGAAAAGTATTTTGTGACGTCGAGGCAAGTGTATAATACCTACTACTCCATCAAAGCGCAAGAAGAGCGATTGAACAAGTTCATTTTAAGCGCACCCTATAGCGGTTCCTTGTCCGTTGCTTTGGTGGACAATGGTGGTCTGGTCTCCCCCGGCCAGCCTTTGGGAACTTTTATCAGCAATCAATCCTATGAGATAGAGTCCGCGGTGAGCCTAAAATTGGCCAGCACCTTAAAAGTTGGACAAAAAATAGCCTTTACCAGTAGGGAACTGAACAAAACCTTTACCGCGACCATAGCTCGGGTCAATGATATTGTAGACCCAAGCACGCAAAACATCCCCGTATTCCTAAGCGTAAAAGACAAAGTATTGCGCAGCGGCATGTACCTAGAGGGCCGGGTATCGTCTGAAACCTATGAAAATGCCATATCCATTCCCATTGCCATTCTAGAGCGGGACAATACGGTGCACATTTTAGAGGATGGGGTAATCAAAAAACAGGAAGTGGCCATAATGAGCACAGGCACCGATACAGTAACCGTGCGCGGTCTGGCCGATAATTCCCAACTCATACTGACCACATTTGAAAACCCTATTTCAGGATTAAAACTTACAGAATAAGATGAAAAAATTAATTACGTATTTAATCCAGAAACCGCGTCTTACGGATCTCTTTGTTGGTCTGATAATAGTTCTTGGTCTTCTGACGGTGATTAGTATGAGGTCTAATTTCTTACCCGGGGAACCTGTGAGTTTCATTGGTGTAAATGTGGTATATAGAGGTGCCTCGCCCCAGGAATTGGAGACCGATGTTGTTAATAAAATCGAGGATAATCTTGACGGCCTCAAAGGGGTTCGCAGGGTGACTTCTACTTCTAAAGAAAGTTTCGCCAATGTACGTGTGGAAATTCTCGACGACGCCGACCCAAATGAGGTCTTGCAGGATGTGACCAATGCTGTTGACCGTATTACCACATTTCCACCAGAAGTTGAAAGCCCCACCATAGTCAAAGAAGAGATTTTGAACTACACGATGACCGTAGCGATTTCCGGAAGTAAAAGTTTAAACGAGCTTAAGGACTATGCCAAGAACATCAAAGACGAGTTGTTATACTCCCCGCAATTGTCCCAAATTTTTCTTTCAGGTTTCCCTGAGGAGGAAATAGAGGTCAGCTTTCGGGAAAGTGACCTCAGAACCTATAACATTACTTTTGACGAGGTAAATGCCGCCATACAACGAGAGAATATCAAGGCCTCAGGCGGGAAATTGAAGACTGGGGATGAAAACATCCTACTTCGCCTCGATAATCGAGCTTATAATGCCAAAGGGTTACGGGACATAATTGTAAAAACTACCGTGGATGGAAAGGTAATCCGTCTTGAAGATGTGGCCGATGTAAACGACCGTTTTGCAGACAAACCGGACCGTTCCTACATCAACGGTAAAGATGCCGTTATACTGAAGGTATTCTCTCGAGCAGAGGAAGACATTCTAGAAAACTCGGAATATGTAATCAACTATCTCAACACCTTCAATGGGACCCATGAAGGTATAAAGGCCGAGATTATTGAGGATAAGAGTATATCCCTTAACGATGCCATTGGCACGTTACGGAACAACGCCTGGCAAGGAATTTTATTGGTTCTTATCGTATTAGGACTTTTTCTCAATCCACGGGTAGCATTTTGGGTGGCCTTTAAAATTCCTGTTGCATTACTGGGGATGTTCATTTTGTCCAACTTCTACGATTTGACCATCAATCAGGTTTCCCTCTTTGGAATGATAGTCGTATTGGGCGTTATAGTCGATGACGGGGTTGTGGTAGCTGAAAACATCTATCAGAAATATACCGATGGCGAGAGCGCGCTCAATGCCGCCATTAAGGGAACCTTAGAGGTTGTTCCTGCTATTATTGCCTCGCTGGCAACCACGGCACTGGCCTTTTCCCTTTTCTTTTTCCTTGACGGTCAACTTGGTGACTATTTCAGTGATATTTCATTTGTGGTCTGTGCCACCCTGCTCATAGCTTTGATGGAAACGGTTTTTATTCTTCCCGTTCACATTGCCCGTTCAAAGGCATTGACCAAAGAGGACAGACCTTGGAAACTGACCCAAAAAACCAACAATTCATTATTATGGTTCAGGGATAAAATCTATACCAAAGTCATCAGGTTTTTTGTCCGTATTCCGGTTGTCGGTATAGTTTTGGTAATCCTCTTGATGGTTCTTACCGTTGGCGCAATGGGTTCAGGTCTTATTAAAGGAACCTTCTTCCCTACCATTGACCAAGATGTGATTACCGCGAAAATTGAACTCCCATTGGGAACCGATGAATCGATAACAAATCTGAAGCTGCAGCGAATAGAGGATGCCATCTGGAAAGTAAACGAAGCCTATACCAGCAAACGTGGGGATGGTGAAGATGTCATAAAATATGCTGAGCGCGTGGTAGGCCCAAATTCTGATGAAGGTTTGGTGAACATCTATATGATGGAAGGTGATAAACGCGGTATCCTTAGTTTTGAAATTGCGGATGCCATCCGACAGGAAGTTGGTGACATACCAGAAGCCACGAATCTTTCCTATGGAAGTATCGCGGTTTTTGGTAAACCGGTTTCCATCGCATTGTTGGGAACAAATTTTGACGAAGTTCGTGACGCAAAAAAAATGCTCCGAGAGTATTTGAGCAACAGAAATGACCTTAAGGATGTTACCGATACCGATAAAGTGGGAATGCCCGAACTGGAGATGGAATTGACGCCAAAGGCCCGTTTCCTGGGACTTTCAGAAGGACAGGTATTCAACCAAATACGTAAAGGGTTCTTTGGACTTGAAGCACAAAGTCTGCAACGTGGTGATGAAGAGGTCAAAGTATGGCTTCGATATGACGAGGCGGACCGCAAACGTCTTGACCAACTGGAAAACGCACGTTTTATAACTCCCACAGGGGCTTCATACCCTATTGGAGAGATAGCAACATTCAAGCAGAAAGAGGGTGTTCGTGAAATCAACCATCAAAATGGCATTCGCGAGGTTCGGGTAGAGGCGGATGTCGCAAGTCTTATGACTTCGGTGCCAGCCGTTCTCGCAGAGGCCGAAGCTACCATTCTGAAGGCCATTCAAGAAAAATATCCTAATCTGCGCTATACCTTGGAAGGTGAGGCTCGTTTAAGTGGTGAGACCCAATCAAGCAGTCAAGGGCCATCCACCATTGTCTTCATCCTATTGATAGCCATTATCCTGTTTAGTTACCGTTCGTTCAGCAAGGCAATTACCATTCTGGCCATGTTGCCTTTTGCCTTCATCGGTGTAGCTTGGGGATCTTTCGTTCATGGGGTTCCTGTAAGCATCTTTTCAATATTGGGGATGATAGCACTATGGGGTATTCTCATCAACAACGGTCTTGTGCTTATTTCAACTTATAACGACCTGTTAAAAACAGACCGGAATTTCAAAGAGGCACTTAATGAAGCGGCAATATCCCGCTTTCGACCCATAGTCCTTACCACTATTACAACGGTTTTCGGACTGGCACCATTACTGCTGAACAATTCAGTAAGTGCCCAGTTCTTAAAACCTACTGCCATTGCCATTGCATACGGGCTCATTTTCGGAACCGTGCTAACACTCATCTTTTTGCCCTCTGTGCTCACCCTTGTGAACGGTCTTAAACTGTTTTATCACAAACGTTTGAGGGGCAAAAAACATATTACGGTGACCGAACTGGACATTGAACTTAGGGAAAAACAGAACGTATTATCATAATTCATGAAAACAATGAAGAATCATATATATAAATGGATGTTGGTCATTTGCGCTTTTGCAAAAGCGGTAACCCTCCCGGCACAGGAGCGACCACAGGAAACACTATCCTTGGAACAAGCTATTTCGTTAGCGCTTGAAAACAATCAATCCATACAAATTGAGCAAAAGCGGGTCACTATAGCTGAGGAACAAGTAAGTATCGGCAATGCCGGGCTCTTACCCACTTTAAATCTGATAGGTGAGGCCAATTACACCAACAACGAAACGGACCTCACGATTCGCACCTTTCAACTGCCGCCGAATCCCGCAGTGGTCAGTTTTGATGAAAGCGGTGTGGCATCGACCACAATTTCAGGTGTGGTACAGGCAGATTACACGGTCTTTTCAGGTTTTAGCGGAAAATATCGCTATAAATTATTGAAGAACCAGAACAACATTGCACAATACCGGCAGCAAGCTATCATTAACAACACCGTTTTGGAAGTAAGCACGCTGTTTCTCGAAATCGCAAAGTTGCAACAACGTCAAGAGCTATTGGAAAAGAATATCCAAATAACAGAGGACCGAAAAAAACGCTTTGTGGACAAAAAGCAGTTTGGCCAGGCCACAGGATTGGATGTACTTAATGTGGAAAGTAATGTAAATCGCGACAAAACACAACTGGACCAAGTACTCCTTGCGAAGAACAATCTAAAGCGAAACCTCAATTTCTTGATTGGTTACGAACCGGAACGCAGGTATTGGGTCACTGCGACATATACCATTGATGAATTACAATCACCTGAAAGTCTAAAAGCCGAAATCATTGCCAACAACCCAAATCTTCTCTTGGTGAAGGAAGGTATAAATATTGCCGAAAATGAAATTGGGCTGTCCAAATCACAAAACTTTCCCAGACTGGGTGTGTTCGCCAACTATGGCTACTTCAATCAAGAAAATGACGTGCAGCAGTTGGCTGAAATCACGAACTTGGGCTATACTGTCGGCGGTCGCATCACCTTCAATATTTTTAATGGGGGACAGACCAAGATTGCCATCAAGACAGCACGGTTGAACAAAGAAGTTAATGAACTTCAAGAAACGCAACTAGCGGACCGCCTTATCACCGATGCCATTACAGAAGTCAATCGCATTGAGATTTTAAAATCGCAATTGCTTCGTGAAAAGGAAAACCTGCGCACCTTTCAGGAGGCCTACGAAAGGACCGAAGAACGATTTAGAAATGGCACTGTGACGAATCTGGATTTAAGGGACGCCCAAACTGCTTTATTAAATGCGGAGATTGTGATTGCCGAGCTTCAAGCCGATTTGATGCAATCTTATATCACGATAGATACGCTTAAAGGAATTACTAAAATTAATCAATAGCGATGTGAATGATGTTTTAAATGTATTTGGAGAAAAAATTACCATCCTTATTTCCTCAAAAGAAACCAATGAACGCTTTTGTAAATGTTTGGTTAAAACACCGGTAGGTTATGAGGCACCGAGTCATAAACATATAGATAGCTATGATAGTGTTTATGTAATTCAAGGAAAATTTCGATTTACAATAAATGGTAAATCACAAATCCTAAATGCAGGAGAAAGTATATGTATTCCGCTAGGAATACCACATAATTACAAAAATATAGGTAGTAAAGAAGGCATTACAATTTGTGTTCATTCACCAGGTGGGATGGATATTTTTTTTGAAACTATAGGTTTAGAGCATCTTAAGCCACAGAATGATTTAGCTCGCATTGAACAACTGGCTAAACAGTTTAAAATACAATTAGTAAAATGAAAATTAAATATAAAAATTATGAAAAAAGAGCATCAAAAACAAATTATCCAATTGATTAATCAGGATTACAAAAACTTGTGGAACAAAAAGGAAGCATCACCTTTTAACATAGAAGAAGCAAGTGGTGTATATCTTAAAGATGACGGTTTAACCATCATAGACCCAGATTTTAAAATGATTGATAAAGACGCACCTACAAAGGTGACCGGTTATCAAAAGGTAATGCCTCAATTGGCAGCACCTTGGGAAATGATATCTGAAGGTGGGATAAATGAAATTTTTAATATAGACATCAAAGTAATGGATGACACCGCTTTTGTCAGTTTTGATGCCAGAGGTAAAATGCGCTTCACTAACAATGAAACTTTGGATTTATTGAGAAACGTTACCCAACTATTGAAAAATACAGAATCAGGTTGGCGTATTGCTTATGAACATGTTTCTTGATAAAAAATATAGAGATGATGTTTAAAAAGTTTAAAATTGAAACAGCTGAGCCAACTATTAAAGAGTTTATCCAAAATGATTACGCAAGTTTGTGGTCAAACAACTTTAGAGGCAGCCAGAACAAATCCAAGGATGACTGTGTATATTTTGACCCTAATGAATATCCAGAAATGGCACCTGGTCTTCATATGATAAAAAAGTCAATCCCCACCAAGGCACAAACCTTGAACGAATTTTTAGAAGTTGCTCGTTTGGGTCGCGACTCCATTTTGGACACGAATATTATTAAGATATCAAACTTTAATACGAATATCATAGGTAATTATGCGCTTGTACTTTTTGATTTGGTCGCCGGGTTGAAACTGGCAAATACAAAGACCATTAGAGTGAAAACCGTAGTTGCGCAAACACTTATTTTAACAAATAAAGGCTGGCGTGTAGTTAATGAAGATGTGTTTTAGCACATCATCTTTAAAAGCTGAAAACCAATGAATCCAGAAAAATTTGAAAAAATCACTGTCGAATCACAAGAAGAACTGCGGGATTGGCTTTTAGACAATTATAAACAAGAAGATAGTGTATGGTTGGTCACCTACAAAAAAAGTGTCCCCGTAAAGTACATTTCTACTGGGCAGGTTTTAGATGAGCTATTATGCTTTGGTTGGATAGATGGTGTCCGCAAGAAACTGGATGAAAAACGTACGATGCAGTTGATATTGCCCAGACAGGTCCAATACTGGAGCCGTAGCTATAAAAATAGAGCTGCTCGCTTAATTGAAGAGGGTTTAATGCATGAATCGGGTTTAAAATCCATTACCATTTCCAAAGAAAGCGGGCTATGGAACTTTATGGATGATGTTGATGATTTAATCATTCCCAATGACCTGTTCAAGGCCTTAAAAAGTAAGAAACGAGCCTTTGGGTTTTTTGATGCTATCAATGACAGTAGTAAACGTTTTGTACTGCGTTGGTTAAAACTTTCAAAAACGGATAAAACTCGAACAAATCGAATTGAAAGAATTGTGACACTCTCCTCAAAAGGAAAAAAATTATCTGGAAGCTAAGTGCACATAAAACCTTTAGGAACCATGGATTTATTATTTAGTGGCGGTTCTAAAGCCTAAAGTCAAATAAATCTGATACAATAAACCAAGCGAGACAAATATTCTAAATCCGATTAAAAATATATTTTTAATCCTTGAACGTGAAATTTTATAAAAGTCTTGGGTTCGTTAACGAAGGCAAACAGGAGAAAAAGATGTTTAAAGATGGGGGCGAATTTGAAACTCCTATTCGTATGGCGTGGTTGAAAACAAGTGCTTAAGGGCTGGGATAAACGAAGTTTTAAAAACCTCATGGTTGTAATAGGCACTAATAAGATTTATTTATTGTAAATAAAAACATAGCTATTAAAGAATATCTGATATTTCACTCGGCAGATAATGTAATTCTTCCACACTAAATCCCTTTATCCGAAGCAGTCGCTCAACTTTTGGCTTATCGTTTTTATTGCAGGTAAGACATAATAGATTATCACGATCCTCAAGGCCAAAAGACCAACTTCCAGAGATAACGATCCCATTCAAAAACGGTATTAACTCCAGAATATCAAATACATTTTGCACACTAGTTTTAAAAAGGTAAAAGCTACTTGGGTTCGAGCTCATAAATAGGTTTCAGTATTTTATGGTCAATGTAAAAAGTTCCAAATGGAATAATGCAGGCAAGCAGCACTTTCCAAGTTGTCCTTTTAAATTGCCATTTATATTCAATTCCAGTGGTTATGGTATTAAAGACAAAAAGTAAAAATAGAACTCCGTGTACGGGTCCCAAAACATTTGATAGTTCAGTGATACCGTAAATACGCTTAATAGGTACCGATACAAATACTAGAATCAATAACGAAATACCTTCTAAAATAGCTATGACACGAAGTCGGCCAATATGGGAGTTAAATAATTTCAATATTAAAAATTTCTGATTATTGGACGTTCGGCCAATGGTGAAAATGGCCACGGTATGGCAATAAAAATGATTAAAAATGCTACAGTATACCAAACAAGTATTGTTTTGTATTTTAATTTATCGGTAGCTTTTCGTTTGGCAAAAGCAGAACCTAGTGTCAATACAACAATGGCAATGAGCATTAATAGGGAATGGATAACACTAAAGAATAGTATTTGCCAATTCGCAATAGCATCATTAAAATCTGTATAGAGGTATTGTGCAATAGGACTCTTGAGATACAACAACATGCCTACGATTAATTGTATATGGCCAATAGTAGCCGACCAATGTCTTATTTTATTATCTGTAGGCGAAAAAGTACGATTCGTCAAATAACCTCTTAGCGCTATGCCAATTGAAAGTAGAAGACTTAAAACCACCAACCAGCGTAATATAGAATGTATGACCAATAAGCTGTTGTACATATTAAAAAACTTGAAGTCTCTTACCAGCATAAACAACAAATACAGCTAATAACAATAAAAAGACATTCATTGCAATAAAACTATATTCCTGTCTTTTGAAGTGCGTATATACTGCACCAAGCATTATTACTATTATTCCATAAGATGCTAGGCTAATTGTGATATTCGGTAAGGTTTTAAAAAAACGTGGAAGTAGTATAAACAATCCTAATACTATCTCAAACACGCCAATAGCTCTAACACCATTAACGGGAAATGTTTCTACCCACTTCATATTTTCAGATAGTCTATTTATGGGCATAATTACTTTCATAATACCTATAACTGTAAATAACAGTGCTAGTAAAGATTGGCTTATCCATAGTCCTATATTCATTTGATTTTATGTTTAATTTCTGGCAAAATTAAATATAGAAGTACTTT